>NZ_JBHLYT010000029.1:0-5773 GCF_042431665.1 Mesorhizobium kowhaii | reverse complement strand
CCCGCCGGCCGAAGCCGAGGAACGCTACTACGCCATGCTGGATGAACCAGCCATAGCCGCGTGACTCAAACGAAACGGCCTCCGGAAAACCCGGCGCGGTTCACAGTTCGAAATCCTCGCCGCCTGATTGACCTCGCATCAGGCCTCTCTGCACCCTCTATTCACCCGTTGCAACAAAACCGATCGAGCAGCAATATGACGAAATGGTCAAGTATACCGCCGCCATGCATAGCGGGATGGCTGATCCGGAGGCGATCCTGCGCCGGTTTGCGCGCGCCGAGGTGATGCATCCTACCTACAAGGCGCTCGCCGAGCTCGGTCGGGCGATCAAGACGATTTTCCTGTGCCGGTATCTGCGTCAGGAGCAATTCCGCCGCGAAATCAATGAAGGGCTGAACGTGGTTGAGAACTGGAACAGCGCCACCAGCTTCGTGTTCTTCGGCAAGGGCGGCGAGATCGCCAGCAATCGCTTGGAGGATCAGGAGAGCTCGGCGCTGGCGCTGCATCTGTTGCAGAATTGTCTTGTCTATGTGAACACCCGCATGATGCAGGCGGTGCTGGTCGAGACGACATGGGCTGGACGGCTGGCAGCGGAGGACTATCGCGGCCTTACGCCGCTGATCTATAGCCACGTCAATCCCTATGGCCGCTTTGATCTCGATCTTGAGCGCAGGATCGATTTCGGGCGGAAAGCCGCATAGCCTCGGAGAACGATTATGGCCAAATTTGCTGAGTCATGCCTGGATGTTCTCAACCGACATGGGCTGCCGTCGATGGAGTTCCAGTCTTATTTTGAGAGATCAAAGCATGATCTTCTTGCTGATGGCGCCGCTGCCATCGTAACGGAGGTAATGCAATCCACGGATGGTCGCCCGGATGCGGCTTTGTTGTTCGGTTTACTGCTGGATGAGGCGCGGATGGGCATCGAGAATGACAGCTCATACGGAAAGATTTTTCTGAAAGACGCGGAGACCGCAATCCAGGCTCACGTTGCCGCCGAAGTATGCGAACCGCTTCACCTCATGAAAATTGCCGGCTTGTATCGGCGTGCCGGTCTGCCCGTGCCGGATATATTGATACTCAATACAGTCGGGCAAACTATACCTGCCGAGGCTCCGGTCTCGGACCTCGATGGCACCCTTGCCACTTTAGCTGCCGAAGTTGAGGCCGAGGGTGGTGGGCCGTATGAGTTTTTCAGCGGCCTGGACGAGATGACGGCAGGAATGCCGGAGGAAATGCAGGCTGCGTTTCTCGATCATCTTTTGACCCTGGACAATCCAATTTTGGAACGCTGCGCCCTGTATTGGCTGTTGTCCGGCACACCATTGATCCAGGAGGCCGTGGCCGCCGGTCTGCGCCAAAGACTCACAAGCGCGAGCCTGCTGGCCGGAACCTTGTTCTATCTGCCAATCATTCGCGGCTGGTTGCCGGCAAGCGCCGCCCGGGCAATCGTCGATGACATCGGCAAGCTGGCTCGACGAAATAGTCTCGCCGGTGCTTCCCATGACAATGAAGCAAAACCGGTAGTCGGCGACATCATGGCAAGCCTCGCTGACGGTGTCGGAGCACAAAGCATCTCGATTGTCGGGAAACAGAAGAACCAGACATTCGTCGCGATGATCCTGCTGAAAACAGGATACGGCATCAAGGATGCCTTTGTCATTCGCTGCCGCTCAAAGCGCGAGGCAACCAGCATCGTCTCTTACACCCGCCAGGAAGCGAATAGCGTTCGCATTGATCGAATGACTGCCGAGTTGTTGCTGGAGGCGGCATTGGCAGATGGGATAGAAAATGAACACATGCCGGCGCCAGGTTTTATCGATGTGATGGAAGCCTGCAATTTGAACAATCTGCGGCCCCAAGAAAGGGATCTGCAGGCTCTGCTGGATCATGTCGACCCGCAAGGAGAGATCCCAAATGCGACAACGGCAAAGCTGGATCGGATGCTCAACAACGAGACGGCGCTGGATGCGCTTGTCCCGCTGATCGACAGCTGGTTTGAAGACACGGGCGAGACGCGCGACATCATTCGACGATCCCGCTCTGCGCGAACCGCAGAAACCAGGATCTGGGCTTTTCTTGAAGGCCGGCGAGACATCTGGGCGAGACGGTTTCTGCAAACTGCGATCATCCTCAAATCGGCCAAAAAGGAAAACCAGTCGAAAACACTGGCCGCAGCAGCTTTTGCCTTGATTCAGAAGCATCCCCTGCAAGATATCCCGCTCATGGAGGATATCGTTATGACCACCCTCGAAGCTGGCGGCGCACCTTTGTGGTGACAATGTTGGGTATACCCAGCCAGCACAACGCAAATGAACACGTTCCAGCCGCACAGCCTTGTCTATTTTGGGTCCGATTTGAGATATTGAACGAATTCATGCCTTGGCACACCCAAAATGAACGGTTCGCATGACTCGTATCGGATACGCGCGCACCTCCACCACCGACCAGAATCTTGCCGCGCAACTCGCCGCACTCAAGACCGCCGGCTGCGAGGTCATTCGCGAGGAACAGAAGAGCGGCGCCTCGCTGGAAGGTCGCCCGCAGCTCACCACCATTCTCGACTTCATCCATGCCGGCGAGACGCTCGTCGTCACCCGCATCGATCGCTTGGCGCGCTCCTTGCGCGATCTGCAGGTGATAGTGGACCGGCTGAAAGCCAAGGGCGCGCATCTGTCCGCGACCGAGCAGCCTGTCGACACCTCGACCGCCACCGGCAAAGCCTTCTTTGACATGCTCGGCGTTTTTGCCGAATTCGAGACCAATCTACGGCGCGAACGGCAGGCCGAGGGCATTGCCGCCGCCAGGAAGCGCGGCATCTACAAAGGCCGGCCGCTAAAGATCGACCGTGCCGAAATCATGCGCCGACTGAAACAGGGCCACGGCCCGACACAGATCGCTTGTGATCTCGGCATCTCGCGCGGAACCGTCTACCAGGTACGGAAAGGCGAACCAGATTGAGCAAAGGAAACCGCATCATCCGGCTGACGCCTGTAGCTTGCGAGCGGATCCAAGCCCGCATGCTCGAAGCCTGCCAAAAGATCGCCGCGGATCACGGGCTGGCCATCGAAAGCGCCGGATGGCGTGGCCTAGACTCCGGGTTTGCCTTCGAGCCGGTGTTCCGCGTCAGCATTCCCGCCTCCGACGGCACAGCATTCAATCTCGAAAAGGATATGTTCGAGATTCTAGCCGAGCGGTACGGGCTGGCTCCCTCAGACTTCGGGCGCGAATTCAGCACCGGAAGCGAACGGTTCCGGATCACCGGCATCGATCCCACGCGACCCAAATATCCCATCTCCGCCGAACGGATTCCCGACCGCCGGGGCTTCAAATTCACCGCCGCAAACGTTGCCATCCTGCTACAAACTTGAAGCAAGCCCTGATGTTCGTCAAATGTTCCCCAACTTGGCCAAAATCTCAGCTTCGGGCCGATTAGGCCAACAGGCGATCAAGGAAGGAGGCATCATGACAACTTCGGTGAACCGACAATCGCCGACGCCATTCTCGACCGGATCATCCACAACGCACATCGCATCGCCCTCGAAGGCGACAGCATGAGGAAGCAAAATACGTCAGACCCCTTGACTGCCGATGAAAACGGCGAAATCAATCCCAAATGACGTCAACCAGGCAACCGAAAACCGACCGTATCCAGCTGTCCGGGAATTAGTGAAACAGCTGTCCGCGACTTAGCGGAACGACTGTCCCGTTCTTGCGAAATGCGCAGTGGTATGCCGAGAAGGGCCAACCGCATCTTCGGGGAAGACAATCTCGGCACCCTCGACGGGCGCCGCATGATGTTGATCACCCAGCCGATCGGCGTCGTCGGCACGATCACACCAGGTGGCGTCGTTGCGTATCGCCAGCCCGTGATGGTCTGGTGGTTCCGGGCTGCCGCATATCGGCCGGGAATATGCCAAACCGATTACATTCTTGGAAATAAGTAACTCGAGCGCGAAGGTGCAATTTGCCTTCGACACGTGTGCTAATCGCGCAGTGATATCAATTTCCACGTCCTGAAACTCAAGGAACTGATGGTACAGCGGAAAATACGCCTTATACACTGCCTCCTTCAAGACGAAGAGATCCCGCCGCTTGAGCAGACGCAGATCGTACATGCGTTGCTCATTAGGGGTGGCGATCAATTCGATCAGGTTATCCGGCAGAGGTTCATTAGGCTCAATGTCGATGCCGAGAGATGCAATCCTTTGCGTCCCTGCAATAGCGGCGGCTGCTACTGTATCGTGGTGCGCCAAAGATCCGACGATCCCGGGCGGCCAGATCGGAACACCGGAGCGCGTCTTTACGATCGGCATCGATGGGAACCCCAGGTGCGCAAGAAGTGTCCGGGCAACGACCCTTGCGGCGCCGCTTCCGCGGCGGACTTTGGCAACGGCGCGTCCCATAGACGCAACTTCGGAAGCGTACATGGCGAATTGGTCGTCGCGTTCTATTGGACGAATGCCGACGATGACGTTCTGTCGATCAATCGTGAAAATCTCCATCTATTTGGTCCCTTTGAGCTTTGAGCCGTTCGAGGAGCTCAGCCAATGAAGCTTGGACTTAATCCGACCCGGCCGTCGGTCAGCTGCGGCGCCAGCCAACATATGAGTGCTTCCCGTCTTTGGAGCATCGATCCAGGGCCATTCAGGGTGTTGTCGGGATTTCGAGACCGAACCTGGTCGGGGCGCCGGACACTTTGGAGCTCGTTAGAGATCCCTTTCACGAATCGCGGTTAAGTGCGCAGAGATGGCTCGGGCCAGAGCTTTGCGGTTTTCCAGATCACTCATCATCGTCACGTGGTCGCCTCCAATTGGTACGGCAGTAATGACCTCTCGACTCAAGACCCGGTCCCAGCCGCGCATGGGCGAACGCGCCTCGGGGCCCAATGAAGTCTCAGCTTGTCGCGCCCGAGAGCTGAACAGAGCCTCGGTGGCATAAAACTGATGTATCTCAATTGGCAGGGATGGGATTTGGTACGCCTGTAGCGCCTCGTGAAAGCGGGCGACCTTTTCATACATCAAAACCTCGTTGTGGAGATCACGATCGAGAGGTATCGCCCCAACTTGCTTTGCCTTTTCAAGAAGCTGGGCAATTGAACTTTGTCCAGCAAAGCGTTCCAGTACTCCGAAACTCTCATCATCTAAGGATTCAAAAGAATCCAACAGCACTTCTCGTACCATTTGGGTGGGCGATATGCCCGATGGATTTGCGGGTAACGCAACATCGATGAGAGCGATGAATGATACAGCTTCATCGAGACTCAGCAAGTGCTGGGCAATTGCATAAGCCAAGATTGCACCTGATGAGTATCCAGCAAAGCGATATGGACCCCGTGGCTGGATCTCTCTAATCGCCAGGATCACCTCCGCGGCTATTCTTTCAAGAGTTTGTGGACAAACTGCATTGAAAGGCGGCCATGGCAGAGCGTAGATGGGACAGTCTACGTCCATTTTCTCCACCAAACTGAGGACATAGGAACAATCGCCCGAACCTGTGGGAACAAAGAAGAGCGGTGGTTGTGATCCGGTTGCCTGAACTGAAATCGCTTCCGGAACGCTGGGCTGTCGCTGAAAATGAATCTTTGATGCGAGTTCCTTCAGAACAGGGGCTTGGAAGAGATCGGCAGCGCTAAACTTCAGCCCAACGGCGAGCGTTCGACCGAGCAACTGCACCGCCAGCAGCGAGTGGCCGCCGAGCTCGAAGAAGTTGTCGTGGCGGCCGACCCGCTCGACCCCGAGCAGCTCTTGCCAGATCCCGGCCAGGGCCGTCT
>NZ_JBHLYT010000028.1:0-42340 GCF_042431665.1 Mesorhizobium kowhaii | reverse complement strand
CCGAAGCGTCGCCGGATCCTTGCCTTCCACGACCTTGGCCAACTCGATCTTCGCAAGGTCCCGTGCGCGCTCCGCGGTAAGTGGGCCATAGGCGCCAATCTTCAGCCATCGCTGGCGTCCACTGTGGGTACGGAATTTGACCACAAATGTCTTTCGGCCAGATGGGAACACTCTGACGCCGAACCCTCTGAGCTCGGTATCCCAATAAAGGGTTCCTGTCTTGGTGCCATCTGACCGAAGGCTCTCGATTGCGCGTTTGTTAAATTTGGGCATCTTGCCTCTGGGGTTCCTTATGTTGCAACCATACTGCAACCAAATGGGAGCAAGCTCAAGGCAAATAATGGATACGCCCGGCGACGTGACACTCGCTATCCTATTGAATTGTTAGGGAGTTAGGATACTCTAGCGTATCCTAGCGAAAGCGATATAGCGCCCTCCGAAGGCAGAGGTCACAGGTTCGAATCCTGTCGGGTGCGCCAGTTTTCATATATTTTACAAATAGTTAGGGTTGGCATGGGTCTCGCTGTTCGATCGCAAGTAGTCTACCGTTTGTTTGATGCCGGCTTTCGCAAGAAAATGGGCTACTTTTGCCGTATTCCGCACGATCTCGCATCGTTTGGCGCCAGTACTGAGTAGAAAAAAGGGCTTTGCCGCTTACGTGCAAATTACCCTGTACTGCTGCCCACAAAGGCAGCAGTCAAGTTGTGCGGTACGTCGTGGATTTGGACACGTAGTCGTTAGAGGTGCTCATCTTCGGAGACGGCTGGAATGGGCCGAGATCGGACTAGCAGCTTTGGATTGCAGATCCTCATCCAGCACGAACAGTGTCTCGGGACGCACCGCGTCGAGCAACCTGTCCAGTTCCAGCCGTGACAAGACCTTGCCGACAGGTTCGAGGGCGAAGAGATGAAGACGATTCTTGGTTCGCGTGCGAGCTCGCGCACCAGTCCATCGGTTTCATAGTCGAATGCCGGGTCATCGGTACCTTGATCACATTCGCGCCTGCCGCCATTGGCTCGATCTCATGCAGACCGAAGCAAGGCGAAATGGTCAGGACGCTATCGTCTTTTCGCAGATAAGCGCGGCATAAGGCAGCGATCAGCTGTTCCGACCCATTGCCGCAGACGATCCCGTCGAGGCCGGCGCCAAGTCTCTCCGAGGGCGCCTGCCGCAGTGCGCCACAGGCTGAGCCGCTATAGCGCGACGGCACGAGTGACCGCAGCGGGCAGCTACCGCCGGCGATGCACCGTAGGGATTTTCGTTGCTTGCAAGTGCCGCGATGTCCTGCCGGCCGCTGATCCGCCGTGCCACGGCGGCCGAGATGCCAGCGTTGTAAATGGGAAGTGCGCTGACCTCCTCGCGCGGGCTAAGAGTGTTCCCCCGAACTGACTGCATGTTCCAGCCTTTCGATTGAGTGGCATTTTTCGATGTGCTTCCCGATGCTGTTCCGCCTCCGCCGCCCGCGTCAGTACGGCAGAAGTTCGGCGTGCGAGAACGCGACCAGAGGCAGCTCGAGCAATGCCACCTAACTGATTTTCTGCACCTGCTAGCACCGGACTTGCCTTGACATCCAAAAGCCTGAGAGGCTAGATACGTAATGTTCGGCTTGTCCGTACAACAGGGACAAGCCGCTCGGTTTTCTCCTTTGCCATTATCGCAGTTTCTCAAACGCCAAGCACAATAGGGACGAAACACATGTCGATGGAATATCGTCTGCGACGGACATTACCTAGCGATCGCGTGGCGATCATAATGCCTGTTGACCACGGGCTGATATTTGACCGGATCCCGGGGCTGGAAACGCCATCCGCGCCATTTGCCGCGTGGGCCGACCACGATGTGACCGGCTTCATGATGACCCCCGGCCAGGTGAAGCAAACTGAAAAGTTCTTCGCCGCGAACCCTCACCTGACCCGCGTTCTCACCATCGATACTTACTACGATTTCCGCGCCCTCGAAGGTGGATCGCATGATCTCATTACGACGGTCGAAGAGGCTGTGCGGATGGGGGTCGATGCGGTCAAGATGCTGTTCCCATGGAACATGTCCAACACAGAGCGGGTGGCGATGTGCAACCGCGTTGGCAAGGTCATCACCGCCTGTGATCACTGGGACATTCCGCTTGTGCTCGAACCCGTGATTATCGGCGCGCCTCGCAGCGAGGAAGTGATCGAGCAGGAAGAAAAGGTGGCGCGGATCGCCTATGACCTCGGCGCGCATATCATCAAGATTGCTTTCCCGGGTGAAGAACGCACGAAGCGCCTGGCGGAGGAACTGAAGGTCCCCCTGGTGATAGCGGGCGGGCCGCTTTCTGGTCCCCCTAGCGAAACGATTGATGCGGTTGCTCAGACCATCCGCGCGGGCGCGCGTGGCGTGATTGTCGGCCGCAACATCTGGCAACGTGACCGGCATGAAGGAGAGCAGACCTTGGCGGAAATCGCCAAGATCACCCGGAGCGTCAAGTTCCGCGACTGACTTTCGACACTCCCTTCGGAAGCACTTGGCGGAGGCAATTGGCGGAAGGGGCAGCCCTTCCGCCAATTGCATTTCCGAGGGTAGGCGTCGTTTCCGATTTCTCTTGAAAGGAATAGCCCCCCGCGCGGGGGCCAGCTATCAGTGCCGACTTCGATCAGACTGCTGGCTCATCGGTTGGCGACAGCTTCAAACAAGCGCGCCACCGCTTCAGCGCCGGGATCAATATGCCCGGCCAGCTGCCCTCCGGTAACATAAGACGCCCTGCCCGACCGGGCTTGCGTCATTGTAGCGGTGAGGTTCGCTCCCTCACGTGCCGCGGCTGCCGCGGCCGGAAGGCCTAACGTCAGCTCGTCCAGAGCCGGCGCAAGCGCGTCAACCATTGTCCTGTCACCCAACTGAGCGCCGCCGATTTGCTGCATGCGCTGAAGGCCCGCGCGCATGGCTTCCGGCAGTTGGGCACCGCCGGCGGCTGCTTCTCCTGCGGCTGCGAAAAAAATGGCCAGCAGAACGCCGGACGATCCGCCCATGGTCTGGCTAAGCACCCGGCTGACGGAACGGTACAGCGCGGGAATGTCGTTTAACGGCAGCTGGTCGACCTGATCGCGAAGCGCCCGCGCGGCGCCGGCAAGCGTCGACCCTGTGTCGCCGTCTCCGGACTTTGCATCCAGCGCGTTAAGGTCGGGCGCCGCTGTCAACAGCGTTGCACAGATTCCCAATATCAGCTTGCGGAGTTGGGCATTCGCGGACGGCGCTTCTGCCGTCGGCGCGATCCCCGCCGGCATCGGGACGGTTTGAGGCAGGCCAAACTTTGCGAGACCCGGCCACGCCGTGACTTGGACGGATGCGTTCAGCGCGGCAAGATCGCCCGCCGAGACCGGAAAGACCGAGAGTGAGAACCCACGCATGTCAAGCGCTGTCATCATGCTGGCGGGGCCAACAATGTGGCTGATTCTCGTGGCGAGGCCCGACTGGGCCAGTTCATGCGTCAAGACGGCCATTTCCAGAGAGGACGTTCCACCAAGATTGTTCAGCAGAGCGACGTGTGGGCCCGATCCCATGGCTTCACCAAGCTTGGCGCCGACAAGCGCCAAAGCACCCTTGGCACCGACAAAGTCAACTTGCTCAACGCCCGGCTCGCCATGGATCCCGAGGCCGAGCTCTGCCTTGCCAAACGGAATGCGGTCCTCCCTGGGCGATCCCGGGACAGTGCATGTATCAAGCGACATGCCGATGCTGCGCGTACCGGAAATCACCCGCTTCGCGATGTCGGTCACGGCCTGCAGGTCCGCACCATTTTCAGCGGCCGCACCGGCGATCTTGTGGACGAAGAGCGTGCCGGCGATACCACGCGGCTGCGGAATATCCGGCAGGGCGATATCATCGGCCACAATGACGATGTTGACCTTCTTTCCCAAGGCCCGTGCGCGCTCGGCCGCCAAACCGAAGTTCAGTCGGTCGCCGGTGTAGTTTTTGACGACGAGCAGGCAGCCGGCGTCTCCGGTCACCGCCAGAATACCCGCCAGGACGGCATCGACGGATGGCGAAGCGAAGATGTCGCCGCAAACAGCCGTTGTGAGCATACCCTTGCCCACAAAGCCGGCATGGCTTGGCTCGTGGCCCGACCCGCCGCCGGACACAATGGCGACTTTCCCGCGGTCCCAGTCCGCCCTAACAACGACCTTGATGTGAGGATAGCCGTCCAGCCGAACCAAGCGGCCGTTGGATGCACCGAGCAGCCCGTCGATTGCTTCCGTCACGATATTCTCTCGGGCATTCAGAAACTGCGCCATGGTCACTCCCGTCTTCAATACCGACCCTTGAGGGGCTATTTCTGGTTGGTCCTGGCCTTGAACCGTTCGAAGGCCTCTGCGTAGCGCGGCTGCCAGGCCTTGTTCGGCTGAACGACTGTGACAGGCGACTCGATACTGGTGCCGAGCCCGGCGGCGGAAGCCGCGAAGAGCGCGGCGCCCAGAACGGACAGTTCCTTTTCCGCGGGAGCGTGGACCGGCTGGCCGAACATGCTTGCCCGCAATTCCAACAGGGCGTTCGAGCGGCTCCAGCCGCCCGTCGCATAGATCGGTCCCTGGGGCACCCCGTAGGCGTTTAGGCGCTCCAGTATGTGACGGGCGTTCATGGTCGCCCATTCGAGCAATCTCCGCTCCGACGAGACATCCTCTGACCCATCGCCCGGGGTACCCGGCAGGCTCTCCAGTGCCATAGCGCGCCGGATAGCTTCCATACCGCCCGGAAAGCGGTTGACGGCCGCGGTGAACTCAAAGACGCCGAGGCAAGCGAACGTGCCCTCGCCCTCGATCGACGGCAGGAAAGCGACAGTGGAATCGAACGCACCCAGGGAAACGCTGGCCGTCTCACCATAAATCACGTTGGCGGTTCCAAGGGAGTCGACGCGCGCATCGGCCGCGAACTGGTGAATCGCATGTGCCGCTACCGGATGGTCATGCCCTGCGGCAACGAGCAATGTACGGCTGCTGGCGGCTCCACTGTTTATGAGCTCCGGGCTCGCGACCATGCCGATGATGGTACCGGCCGAGACTACCCTTGGCAGGGCCGGGGCGCGGCTCGCGATCATCAGCGATGCGATCCAGTCGCGCTCCACCGGATCGAAACAGGCCGTTCGCGCGGCAAGCGTGTCGCTGATAAATGGTGTGCCCGACCATTTCACCAGCGGGTAGTCCGTCAAAGACAACCAGCAGGAGGCGGCAGCCACTTGTTCGGGCAGGTTTCGCGCCGACCATAGCCATTTTGCCGCGCTGCGCGTCGGGTCTACAGCGATGCCTGCGCGCGGCGTTGCAGCGGTACCGGACGCCAACTCGTTGGCGTCGGACGTTGCCCTAGGGTCGAACCAGGGGATGGCCGGGCCGAGCGGATCCAGTGCCGCATCAACGTACAGTCCGTCTTCTCCAACACCGGTGGAGGAGATTGCCACGATCGGCCGAGCCTGCCCTACTTCCTTCCAACCGCCGATGACCATTTGCTCGATCAGGCGGACAAGATCGGCGGCGTCGGTCACCAAACCGAATCCGTCCCGCGCGCGCGGCGTTGGCTCGCTGCGCAACCAGACAAGATGATTGCACTCGTCGAAGAGGGCGACCTTAAGGTTGGTGGTGCCAATGTCGATGCCGCAAACCAGCATTGTCGCTCCGCGGTGCAAGAGGTGGACGCCGGATCTCAGCTGAACCGCAGCTGGGTTTTCACCGAGAGGCCCTTGCCCATGCTTTCGACGGCTGCTTCGAAGTCCCAAACGTCGAAAGGCTCGCCTATGAGCAAATCGGCTTGGGCCTTGATGTCCTGGATGAAATCCGCGGCCGGTGCGAACTGTTCGGCACAGGAATTGGAACCGACAAACGTCTGTTCGCCCTCGTACAGCAGGAACGGGTTGAAGGGCGCGGTTTTGTCGGCGTCGTGGACGCCGACCTGCACCAGTGTCCCGGTCTTTTCCAGAAGCTCCATTGCCTGCTGCAACGCAGGCTGAACGCCGGCGGCTTCGAAGATGATGTCGAACAGATCGCCTCGGAATCCGGAGGGCAACCGCGCGTCCGTGATGCCGACGCGCTTTGCCATCTCGAGTTTGGCCTGTGCAGGGTCACAAATTGCCACCGACCCCGCCCCTTGCGCCTTCGAGGCAAGCGCAATCAGCATACCCATGGTGCCGCCGCCAATGACCAGGATGTTGCGACCCTTCACCCCACGTGACGATTCCACCGCGTGTAGCGCACAGGCAAGCGGTTCGATCAGGGCAGCCGCCCCGTCGCCGATATTCTCTTTGACAGCCATCGTATTACGCGCAGGAACGGCGACGAATTCAGCGGCCGCGCCAGGCCGGCCGACGCCAATCGGGGTCAGATGAATGCAAAGGTTCGGACGGCCCGCTTTGCACCACCGGCAATTTCCACAAACCACGTTGGGATCGACGGCGACGAAGTCCCCTTCCTTAAGGCCTTTGACGTTCCTGCCAACGGCCGTCACGTGGCCGGCAAACTCATGGCCCGGTGTGACCGGGTAGTGCGTGCCGACAAAACCGTGGTGGAGGATGTGTAGATCAGTGCCGCATATTCCGCAGCGGGTCGGCTTTACGAGGATCTCGTCCTCGCTGATCGCCGGGACATCGCGTTCCACCACGCTCACCTTGTGATCGGCGGTGATCAGAACTGCTCTCATTCCGCTTGCCATTTGACGAGTTCCCTTAAGCTTTTCGCGTTCAATCATTGCCGTCGGTATGCGGAGGTCTGACTCGCGTGCGCATAGGCCCCACCCCGGGCGGTAAGCCGACCGTGCTCACGCCTCTAGTCGGAGGCCGTTTTCACCAAACAGGAGCGGTCGACCGGCCTTGGCAACACCCAGATTAACAGCATCGCCAACGGAGACCTTGGTCGACGCGTCGAGCTTCACAGTGATCAGCTTGCCGGTTCCCAGGTTCACGTAGCAAAGCGTCTCGCTGCCGAGGTGTTCAACCACATCGACGACACCGGACATGGTGCCGCTATCATTGATCTCGATCATTTCGGGGCGAAGGCCCACCGTCAGGCTGTCGCCCTGCACCAGGTTCGGCTGGAGCGGGACGATGATGTGAGATCCGCCGCTTAAGAACAATCTTACGCCGCCCGGCCCGACTTCAGCGACGCGAGCGTCGATCAGATTCATCTTTGGCGAACCGATGAAGCCTGCCACGAACGTGTTTGCGGGATTATTGTAAAGATCGAGCGGTGTTCCGATCTGTTCGATGACTCCTAGCCGCAGGACAACAATGCGGTCTGCCATCGTCATCGCTTCGACCTGGTCATGGGTGACATAAATCATTGTCGCCTTGAGCTTGCGGTGCAATTCGGCCAGCTCGATTCTCATCTGGACCCTGAGCGCCGCGTCAAGATTGGAAAGGGGCTCATCGAACAGGAAAATCTTCGGCTCGCGCACAATCGCCCGGCCGATGGCGACCCGCTGGCGCTGGCCGCCCGACAGCTGCTTGGGCTTGCGGTCAAGCAACTGCTCAAGTTGCAGGGTTCGCGCAGCTTCCTGCACTTTGCGGTTGCGTTCGGCCAGTGGCACGCCAGCCAGTTTAAGAGCGAAGCCCATGTTGTCGGCCACGGTCATGTGCGGATAGAGGGCATAACTCTGGAATACCATTGCGAGCCCACGAGCGTCGGCCGAGACGTCGTTCATCACCTCGCCATCGATCGTGAGTTCACCTGACGTAATTTCCTCGAGACCAGCGATCATCCGCAGCAGCGTGGACTTTCCGCAGCCGGAAGGCCCCACCAGCACGACGAATTCACGGTCCGCAACCTCGAGGCTGACGTCGTTGATGATGTGGACGGCGCCGTAATCCTTGTGAATGTTCGAGAGTTTGAGCGTGGACATGAATGGTTCCTATGTTACTTCACAGCGCCGAATGTCAGGCCGCGCACGAGTTGGCGCTGGGTGATCCAGCCGAAGATCAGGATAGGGGCGACCGAGGCAATGGAAGCGGCCGACAGTTTTGCCCAAAACTGCCCTTCGGAATTGGCGAAGGACGCGATTGCGAGGGCAAGGGTTCCTGCCTGGGTCGCGGTGATGTTGATGCTCCAGAAGGATTCGTTCCAGGCAAGGATCATCCCCAAAAGGGCGGTCGACGATATGCCGGGCGCTGTGAGCGGTATCAGGAGATATCGCATCTGGGTCAGCGGGCGGGCTCCATCCATCCGGCCCGCCTCCAGAATCTCGACTGGAACTTCCTTGAAATAGGAGAAGAGCATCCAAACGATCAACGGCAGGTTGCTCAGGCAAGTGATGATGACCAAGGCAATCCGGGTATCGATCAGGCCGAATTGAACCAGCAACAGGTAAATCGGAATAAGGACGCCGACGGCCGGCATGAAGCGGACCGAGAGCATCCAAAGCATGATGGCCCGTGTGCGCTTGGTCGGATAAAAGGCCATCACATACGCCGCTGGCGTAGCCAAGCCGATGGCAATCACGGTGGAAGCCACCGAGACCGCTACGCTGTTCCAAGCATGACGCAGGTAGCCCACGCGATCATTCATCTCAATGAAATTCTCGAGGGTCGGGTGAAAGAACAGCAAGGGCGGGATCGCCGCCGCGTCCTGTTCGGTCTTGAAGGCGGCCAGCATCATCCAGAACACCGGGAAAGCCATGACGATCCCTACCAGCCAACCTGCGATTGTTCGCGCCATATCCTGTGTTTTCAACGATTTACGCTGCATCACAGTTGCTCCGACATGACGCGGACGAAGAAGAAAGCGACGATGTTGGCAATCAGGATGGCAAAGACGCCTGCGGCAGACGCTAAGCCCACATCGAAACCCTGGAGCGCGCGTGAGAAGATGTAGAAGGGTATGTTGGTCGTGGCTGATCCGGGGCCGCCCATGGTGGTGACATAGATTTCGGCATAGGTGGACAGCAAAAAAATCGTTTCCAGCATGACCAGCACCGCTATGGGCCGATACAGGTGCGGCAGGACAACGTGGATAAACCGGGCAATCGCCTTGGCGCCGTCCATCTTGGCCGCCTCGATCTGTTCGCGGTCGAGCGATTGCAGCGCGGTCAGCAGGATCAACGTGGCAAAGGGTGTCCATGCCCAGGAAACGATGATGATGATGGCTGCCATCGGATAGCTGGAAAACCAGTCGATCGGTTGCAGGCCGACGAGTCGCATCATCCAGGAAATGAACCCCCAGACAGGATGCAGAAGCAGGTTCTTCCATACAAGTGCAGCGACGGTCGGCATTACGAAGAATGGCGTGATGACAAGGAGGCGGGCAATCGAACGGCCTGGGAACGGCCCGTCATAGAGAACCGCAAAAGCGCATCCCAGGACGAGCGTGATGACCAGCGGAACGAACACCAAGATGAGCGTGTTCAACACCACGACCGGCAAGTCAGGATCGGTGAACAGGTACTCGTAGTTGACCAGACCGCCAAATTCCGGCGGTGGCACCTGCAAGTTATAATTCTGGAAGGAATACCAGAGGGTCAGCACCAAGGGCACGAATGCCCAGACCGCAAGGATTGCCACCGACGGCAGCAGCAGCGGCCAGGTCTTGACCCTAAGAGTTGGCCGCGCCTTGGTTCGCCGCTGAACTTTACCAGTCGATGCTGTCAACTTGACCTCCCCGTGTGCGGACCTGCGCCTCGGGCCCCGCCGAGGCGCAGGAATTCATCCCCGCTTACTTGATATAGCCGGCCTTCTTCATGATCTTGTCAGAGTTGGCCGCTGCCGCATCGAGTGCATCCTTGACGGACATCCTTCCGGTCAGAGCAGCCGCGATCTGCTGGCCGAGGAAGTTATTGATCGCCTGCATTTCGGGAATGATGGGGAAGTTGATCCCGACGTAGGGCTTCGGCACAGCGGTGTTGTCGGTCAGGCTGGCGCTTTCGATCGCGTCAAGCGTCGGCTTTGCGAACGGGGCCGCCGCGAGATACTTGGGATTCTCATAGGTCGACTTACGGGTGCCCGGGGGGATGGTCACCCACCCTTCCTTGTCACCGATCATGTTGATGTATTCTTTGGATGTCGCCCATTCGATGAACTTCTTGGCTTCATCGGCATGCTGGGACGACGAAGGAACGCCCAAGGCCCAAGCCCAGAGCCACGCACCGCCCTTGTTCCAGGTCTCGACCGGGTTCTGGGCGAAGCCGAGCTTATCCGAGACTTTTGAACGCTTCGGATCGAAGAGCAGTCCGGCGGCAACGGTGGCGTCGTTCCACATCGCGCACTTCCCTTCGGCGAGGAGGTTCAGGTTCTCGTTGAACCCGTTTCCGACGACGCCTTGAGGACCATACTTGTTCGCGAGGTCGACGTAGAAGCTGATCGCTTTGTTCCACGCATCGCTGTTGACTGCGGAAGTCCAGTCCATGTTGAACTGCACCCCGCCGAAAACGTTGCCGACTAGGCCCAGGAGAGCCATGTTCTCGCCCCAGCCGGGCAGGCCGCGGATGCAGACGCCACTGAAGCCGTTGGACTTGTCATCCAGCTTCGATGCGAACTCCTTGATCTGGGTCCATGTCGGATGTTCCGGCATGGTCAGCCCGGCTTTCTCGAAAAGATCCTTTCTGTAGAACGTCATCGCGCTCTCGGCATAGAAGGGAACCGAGTAGAGATGGCCGTCATAGGACAGCGCGTCACGCACCGTCGGCAGAATGTCATTGACGTCGTAGGAAGCCGGCAGATTGTCGAAGGGCAACAGCCAGCCCTGCTTGCCCCAAATTGGGGTCTCGTACAGGCCGATCGTGATGATATCGAACTGGCCGCCCTTAGTGGCGATGTCGGTCGTCACGCGCTGGCGCAAGGTGTTTTCGTCCAGCACCAGCCAGTTCAACTTGACCCCGGCCTCTTTTTCATATTCGGCCGAGTACTTCTGCATCACGACCATGTCAGGGTTATTGACGGTCGCGATCGTCAGGGTGGTCTCGGCGCTGGCAATCCCTGTGAAGGACATGAGCGTCAGAGCAGATGAGAACAGTAGTCTATTCAAGTTCATTACATCCTCCTTGTTAGTCTTCTTTGGTTCCCAGATGAAAGTCGAACCGCCTGGACGCGGCACTCGGATGCGTTCGCCTGCTCGGCGTAATCGCAACATTCCAGCTCTGGAGTTTGGAGAGGCTCGGCAGACAGCTTTAGTCAGGGCTAGCTGACCAGGACTCGATGCAGCCATCCCGTTCACAAGTCGCCAGCATGATAACTCCTCCCGACATCGTGACAGTCGTGCAAACCCTTAGCGAGTTTGTCCTACCTGTCCCTCTTGTACGTACAGACCGTGTCACAAGAGAAGCCCGGAATCAAGCGGTATTGTCAAAGCTGGGAGTCGTATTTGCGCGGCTTAGGGTCGCTGAAGGCTCGTCGGATCGGCCGACGCGACGACCGTGACACGCACCACATCGGTGCGTACCCACGAGGTATAGTAGTCGAAGGGTCGCATGTCCTCGCCCCAGGATATGGAAGTCACGAGAAGAAGCGGTGAACCTGGCTGGACATCGAGAAACTCGGATACGTCTTCTGGGGCGCCGACGGCTTCGACGGTGCGTCTTGCACCATATATGCGGTAGCCATTCCCCTTGAGAACACGATTGAGTGAGCCGCGCCGCTGCATGACATCGCTTTGGAGAACGATATCCTTTAGTTCCGGAAGCAGATAGTTGACCGATAGCAGAGCAACCTCGCCATCAAGCCTTCTCAGGCGGCGCAGCAGGAACCCCTTGTCCCCGTCCTGCAGTCCCAATGCGCGGGCTGCAGCCCCGGAGAAACCTGTAGTCTTTGCCTCCAGAACCTCCGTTTCGACATTCCTGCGGTCATGATCGACTTCGCCTTCAAAGAAGCCATCTGCCACCTGAAGGACCCAACCGGCGCCCTTGTCCTTTGAGTCGATAACAAAAGCGCCACGACGGGGAATAACACGAACTCTGTTCTTGTCCTCGAGACTCCGCAGCGCATCCCTGACTGTCGAACGCGCAAGGTTATAATTGCGGCACAACTCGCTTTCGGTTGGGATGCGTTCACCGGGTCCATACTCCCCGCGGTCGATGGCTTCCTCGATAAGCCTCGACAGCTGCGCGTAGAACGGCTCAGGCGAAACCCGGTCAATCGAATGTTCCAGGTGCTTGCTCTGTTCCATTTCCGATCCTCATCGTGTAGAGGGACTGGCCGAGTCTTCAAAGGCCCTTCCGCTCCTGCATGTACAGGCAATCACGGCAACTGAGCGTGATAGCCAAGGTACGACCTGTAGGATAAGTACGTACAACAACTGCGGGCATGTGGAAAGGTTTTGCGATAAACCGCCAAGGAGATTTCGGCGGCGCCAACGCAGCCGCGCCGATCGCCAAACGAATGGACACGTTGCGCCGAGTCTCAAGCCTGGCACGTCGGCGCATCTCAATATCACGATTTGAACCGACCTGAAGCCGGTTCTACCAAATCGTATAACCGCGATCCATAACCTCGCCGACTCTCCGCAGCCAGTCTGCCGGTGCGTTGTCGAGTCGGACGGACGAAGAAACCAAACTGGTGCCCGGCGGTGCCAATCCACAGAGATCAGAGGCTGCACGTCCGAGCTCTGGCACAGTTCATGTTCCGTTTGCCCTTAGCGTACGATTTCGCACTGCTCTTGTTCCCACCCCTACAAGTCAGCGCGCTACTTCGTCCGGACGCGGCTTTATCAGCGTCCTTGCCGCATCCGCTCCGGCCGCGAGGATGCGATCCGACAACTCCGTTCCCTCCACGGCTCTGGCCAGTTCGAGGGCGCCGATGAGGGTCGCGAAGATGCCGAACGCCACGCCCTCCGGATCACGGGTTTGCGGCGGCATGTCCGCCGCTAGCTGGCGCACCAGGGTCAGCAGGCGCTCAGTGTAGAATTGACGCGTTTCGGACGGCTCGCGCGCGATCTCCGGCAACAGCGCAGCGGAAGCGCAGCCCGTCTCCGGATGGTCCCGATGCTGAGGCGACAGATACATTGCTAGAGCCAGATCCAACCCTCCTGAGGCCAATGCCTCTCGCAGTTGTTGCGCCTGGACTTCGAGCGCCGAAGCCATGCTTTCGCGGACGAGGTCGGCTTTGGACTGAAAGTGCGGATAGAAGGCGCCGTTGGTCAGGCCAGCGTCTTTCATGATGCTGGCCAATCCGGACGCGGCGATGCCGTCACTGCGAAACCGCTCGGCGGCGACCTCCATGATCCGGCTGCGCGATGCATCCTTTCGGCCTTTTTCGTAGCGCATGATCTTCCTTTCGCATTTTCCTATTGCATTACGGTCATAATCTGATATTACGATCATAATTCAAACGCCGATGACTGGCAAGACCTCTTGAGTTAGGAGCCACCAAATGAACAGGAATTCCGGAAAGACCGCGATCGTGACCGGCGCCTCCTCGGGCATCGGCCGCGCCTGCGCCGAGGCGCTGGCGCGGGCCGGCTTCACCGTCTTCGGCACAAGTCGCGGCAAGGCTGGTAATGGCCCGGCGCAGGTGTCCATGCTGACGTGCGACGTCACCGATGGCGACTCGGTCAGCGCCCTCGTTTCGACAGTGCTGGCGCAGACCGGCCGGATCGACCTGCTGGTCAACAATGCCGGTGTTGGCCTGCTTGGTGGCGCCGAGGAATCCTCGGTTGCACAGGTGCAGGCCCTGTTCGACGTCAATCTGTTCGGCGTCATGCGCGTGACCAATGCGGTGCTGCCGTCGATGCGGCGGCGCGGCGAAGGGCGCATCATCAACATCGGCTCCATCCTGGGATTGGTACCCGCGCCATATTCGGCGCATTATTCCGCGGTCAAGCACGCGCTCGAAGGTTATTCGGAATCGCTCGATCATGAGATTCGTGCCTTCAACATTCGCGTCTCGGTCATCGAGCCGGCATTCGTGCGCACCGTCTTCGACCAGAACGGGATTGAGCCGGATTCCGTGTTGAAGGAATACGATGGGGCGAGAGCCGGGTTCAAGGCGCTGCTTGCCGATGTGATGCCCAAAGCCGATCGGCCGGAAGTGGTGGCGGATGTGGTCGTCAAGGCGGCGACCGATGCCCGTCCGCGACGGCGCTATACCGCCGGCAAGGCAGCGCGCCAGGTCAGCCTGCTGCGCCGCTTCGCACCCGCGGAGATGTTCGACAAGACCTTGCGCAAGCAGTTCCGCCTACCGGTCTGAACAAGTCCAGCCTGTCTTATGCGGGACAGCATCAAGACCCATTTTTAGAAAGCGAACATGATGAAAGCCTTTGTCGTCGATAAATATCAGAAGAAGGGCATTCTGCGGCTTGCCGAAATGCCTCAGCCGAATCTGCTGGACAATGATGTCCTGGTCGAGATTCACGCCGCCGGCCTGAACCTTCTGGATGCCAAAGTCCGGAGCGGGGAGTTCAAACTGATTCTGCCATATCGTCCGACCTTCGTCCTTGGCCACGACGTGGCGGGGATTGTCGTTCGGGTTGGATCGAAAGTCCGAAAATTCAAACCCGGCGACGAGGTCTATGCGCGGCCGCGCGACGGCCGCATCGGGACATTCGCCGAGTTCATCGCCATGGATGAGGCCGATGTGGCCTTGAAGCCCAAGAACCTCAGCATGGAAGAGGCCGCCTCGATACCTCTTGTGGGCCTGACCGCCTGGCAGGTGCTGGTCGAAAAGGCCAATCTGAGGAAAGGCCAGAAAGTCTTTATCCAGGCCGGCTCCGGCGGCGTGGGGACATTCGCCATCCAACTGGCAAAGCATCTCGGCGCGACCGTTGCGACGACGGCGAGCGCGGCGAACATCGATCTGGTCAAGAGCCTAGGCGCCGATATCGTCATCGACTACAAGAAAGACGATTTCGAGAAAGTCCTGTCGGGCTATGACGTCGTTCTGAACAGCCAGGACGCCAAAACGCTCGAAAAATCCCTGCGCGTGCTGAAGCCGGGCGGCAAGCTCATCTCCATTTCCGGCCCGCCGGATCCAGAATTTGCCAGGAAGCAGGGACTGAACGTGGCGCTGAGGCTGGTTCTGCGCCTGCTGAGCCGCGGCATACGCAGCAGGGCCAAACGCGCCGGTGTCGGCTATTCGTTCCTGTTCATGTGGGCGCAAGGCGAACAACTGGGCAAGATCACCTCGCTCATCGAAGCCGGCATCGTACGCCCCGTCATGGATCGGACTTTCCCGTTCGAACAGACCAACGAGGCACTGGCTTACGTCGAAACAGGGCGCGCCAAGGGAAAGGTCGTCGTCAAGGTCAGATAGAAATTCCCTTGCTTTCAGGAACCAAGACGGCCTCCTACAAGGTTTGTCGTCTTCGACGACAAGATCGGCTGTGGTCCGGGATCTCGAAACCCGGAATGGCTACCTTACATCGCTATACGACGCCGCAACTTGATGGTGGATCGGCGGGATTTGAATGCATGCGCTAAAACTGCCGACACAAGGCAAACCATAGGCAATGTCCGCTTTTGAAGATGGGCGAACGCGGCTTTGACGACGGAAATGAGGCGCAAACGGCCATTGTCAGAGTGACCTGATCAGGTAGCAGCGTGGTCTGCCTTGAACTCTGTCCCCTTCGCCTGCCCCAGGAAGTGTGCAAGCGCCGATTTCCTAGAATTCCGATCGAGCGCGTAGGCGGTGTGGTTGAAGGCGACGCCATCCAGCGGGCCTTGGATGTAACCGGCGATGCTGAAGGTCGTCGTCCCATATGACATAGTCCGAGGACCTGATATTGGTGGCATCGACGGTTCGTTTGGTCAGCTTCGCCATTCGGGGGACGTTCCTTCGTAAAGTCCCTGCGTAAGCGATGCGTAAGCACGGCAGGGAGAGGTTTGAGCCGCTCCGTCGTACCGTCGGCGCTGGTCGATTTCAAATTTGTTTTGTGATTTCAGTGGCATAGCGCGCGTACTTTTCGGTGCCATGAACGGCCGGCGCATCTTCGATGGGCCCGACGGCGAGCCGGTAGGCCTTCCCGCCGGCTGCGGCATGGGCTGCGCTTAGGGAACAATGACAAACTTGCCGACATGATTGCGTTTGACGAATTCTGTCTGTGCCAAAGCGAGGTCCTTCAAATGGTAGGTCCTCTCCATCAACGGCTTCAGACGTCCTGAGGTGATCAGGGCGATTATCGCCTTGAAGGTTTCCGGCGTAGGGCAATGTGATGCCGAACAACTCCAGATCCTTGTAGATGAGGTCCCTAAGATCAATCGATTGGATCGGGCCCGCCAGAGCACCAGCTATCGTATACCGCCCTCCGCGGCACAGCAATTTGAGGCTCTCCATGAAAAACGGTCCGCAGGTTGAGCCTGTCCGGCGGGAGTGGAGGCGCTTCGCGTTGCTTTGAGTTGTTGAGCGCTGCCCGCGATGCGTCCGACGCAGAAGCGGGCAGTCTCCGTGTCATGCCTGAGCCGTCCCGGACTTACGCTTTGGCGGCGTTCCGGACAGCCTCGAATACATCGCGTGCGGGCGTCGTACCCGCTACGTGCTCCGTACCCTGGACCCCGAGGGCCATCCATCCCGAGTTGACGGCCTCAAACATCGCTTCAGCCGGTCCTGTCTGGCCCTTCGGAATGCCGAACTGCTCGAATGCTGCCGGCCACTCAGCCCGCGGGACGGCAAAGGCTTTGACGTCGAGCTTCATGACTTCACCCAATTGCGCAGCGACCTCATCCGCGCTCACCATCGAACCGAGTTCGATGACCCGATGCCCCGACCAAGCCGGCCCGCTCAGAAGGCTTGCCACCTCAGCGCCGATGTCGTTGGTCGCGACCATGGTCGATTTCCGATTTGTCGGGTTGTAGTAGACGGGCAGCGTGCCGCCCTGGGCGACGTGCAACCCGTAGAGGAAGTTTTCGAAAAACCCACCGGCTCGTACATATGCGATCGGCAGTGTCAGGTCGCGAAAGCCCTGCTCCAGAAGCGACAGGGCCGTGATCATCCCCAGCCCGCTGGTCCTGTTCGCACCCATCGACGAGAGTGCGACCATCCGCGGCGGCGGCGCCTTGGTGAGCGCCTCGACATAGTTCGCGATGACGCCCCTGGCTTCCTTGAAATCCGGCGAAGGGGCCCAGACGGCCGGCAACATGATAAACGCCCCGTCGACGCCCTCGAGCGCCCGCTCGATGGCGGCCGCATCGTTCCAGTCGCCATCGACCAGTTCGACACCCTGGTCCATCCAGCTTGCCGCCTTCGCGCGGTCGCGGACCAGCGCGCGTACCTTCTTGCCTTGCGCCAGCAAATGTCTTGCGGTGGCACCGCCAACATTTCCTGTAATTCCCGTCACTAAAAACATGTGTTTTCTCCTGATCTTGAGGGACAGAGCACTGCCCCTATTGGTTCAACGGATGAGCGGCAGAATGGCCCGGATACGGGGATCGCGCGCGTAGAGGCCGCCCCATGTCATCGCGCCCAGAAGCAGGGAAATGATTTCCGGCGGCGACCCCAACTCACCGATGCGGACATGGGCACAGATGGCACCGCCCAAAAAGCCCGTCACCAGGATCGCGCCGAGGACGGCGGTGGCCGGGATGGCGTAAAGGATGGCGCAGGCGAGTATGATCGGACCGACGACACGGGTCAGGTCCATCGCGAAGCCGGTTTCCTGCAACACGCTCGCGATCTGTGCCGGCGCGAAAAGCTGAATGGTCCCGTCTGCCACCAGAGCGATAACGACAATCGCGCTCATTATCCGGCCGGCCCACAGGCTAGGATGCAAAGTCATAGCTTCAGGCACATGATAGAGGTTCATTGTTTTGGACACTTGTCATTCTCCGATAGGGTCATCTGATTTGGAGACTTACTGTGTCTATTGGGCATGATAAATATCGGCGGAACGAACGCACTGTTATCTCTGTGATGAACAATACCGAGACACGAAAATGCAGAATCTTGAACCCATCCTCATATTCACAACGGTAGCGGAAATGGGGAGCTTCACCCGCGCAGCCGATAGCCTGGGCATCCAAAAGGGGAGGGCCTCAACGGCGGTCCGGAAGCTGGAAGAAGATGTCGGTGTCAGGCTCCTGCACCGGACGACGCGCAGCGTGCAGTTGACGGAGGACGGACGCGCATTTCATGCCCGTGCCCGCGATCTGCTTGCTGAAGTCGACGACCTGCACTCGATGTTCGCCGGCGATCGCGTAGCACTTCGCGGTCGTTTACGGGTCGATCTTCCGACCGAGGTGGCGCGCACAACGATCGTGCCGGCCTTGCCGGATTTCATGGCGACGCACCCCGATTTGGAATTGGAGGTGTCGAGCACGGATCGGCAAGTCGATCTGGTTCAAGAGGGGTTCGACTGTGTATTGCGGCTTGGCCCCATAGGGGACGAGACCCTGATTGCCCGGCCACTGGGCATGTTGCGCATGGTCAACGCTGCAAGTCCCGCCTATCTGGCGCGCTATGGCGTCCCTCTATCGCTAGAAGATCTCCAGCGTCAGGAACATCGGACAATTCATTTTTCGACGACACTGGGCGCAAGACCCTATGGATGGGAATATCCGGACGGCGACAGCTACGCGACGCTTCAGTTGCCAGGTGCGCTGCACGTCAACAGCGCGCAGACCTACGAAGCCGCAGCCCTGGCCGGCCTTGGCCTGATTCAGGCACCACTCTTGGGGATCGGCCGATACCTGGAGAATGGCACGCTTGTGGAGATCATCCCCGATTTTCGTCGCCGGGCGCTCGCCGTGTCCCTCGTCGTAGCACATCGGAGCAATCTGTCGCGCCGGGTCCGCGCATTCATGAAATGGATCGAAGATGTGCTGGCGCCGTATATGGAATAGCGAGACGAACATCTCCCTCCGGCCCTCGAAATCAACATTCCGAAGTTACGTCTGCCGATAGGCTACAGAAGGTGTTGCGATGACCAGTTGAACTCACCCGCGCTTTCCTGACATTCAGTCCCTCGCAGCGAAAGCCTGGGGGCGGTATAGATCGCGGCTTGTGGGTGGCCATGTTCGCCAGCCTCAGCTTCATGACACGTGAAGGCGACCAACACTAACCTTGACTAGCGGTCGTCGAGCTCGATGGCCCCCGCCAGGTCTGCCTCCTTCTTCGGGAATGAACTTTTGACCCAATTGGAAAAGACTTGCGAGGAGGCGGACGGCATTCCTCCCTTGGGCAGCAACAAGTGAAACGCATGGCGCACGACTGGAGGCGCGTCAACGGGCTGTATCAGAGTGCCATTGGACAGGAACCTCTCGATGAGCGGTGGACCGATCAGGGCGAACCCCTGGCCGTCGAGCGCTGCCTGTACAAGGTTGGTGTAGGAGTTGACTGTTATACTTGGTCGCGCCTTCGCCGTATCCATGCCTAGCGCATGGAACCATTTCGACCAGCGGGTCTGTTCATCAAAGGGACCCTCCAGATGAATGAGGGGATACTTGAGCAGGTCGGCTGGAGCCAAAATCGTCCCTTGAGGCAGAAACGTGCTCGCGCAGGTGGGGCTTATCGCTTGCCGGCCGAGGAAGGTGGCCTCGGCGTCGTCGAAGGGTGGACTGCCGTAGCGGATCGCGACGTCGATGTTGTCTTCGAACCCGAGATTGCTGTCTGAGACGATAAATCTCAATTCGATGTCGGGGTGGATCGTCCGGAACTCGCCGAGCCTCGGTGACAGCCAATAGGTCATGAAACCCGGCGTGCTGCCGACATTGACGATGTTGGTGTCTGAACGCCTGCTGATTTCCACCGTCGCGCGCAGCGCTCGTTCTAGCACCTCCGAGATGGCGACGTGATACCTTTCTCCCGCCCTCGTCAGCTGAACCGAGCGTTGCAGGCGCTGGAACAGCGGCACGCCGAGAAATCGCTCCAAGGCATGAATTTGCTGGCTGACCGCGACGCGCGAAACGTTCAGTTCCGACGCCGCTTTGGTAAAGCTAAGCTGACGCCCCGCGGCTTCGAACGTTATGAGAAGGTTGGGCGGCGGCAGTTTACTGCGGAGTCTTTGCATAAAGCCTACCTTACCCATAGCGTAGGAATTAAGCAACTTGTCACCAGCCCGCCGGACCGTAATCTGCCCCCTGCGTAATAAGCCGAAAAAGACCTGATCGCGAGCCGCCGGGAGGCAGCACTTAAGCTCGCGGCGATCGGTCAGGCACAACTTCGCCAAAGGGGAATGACATGAAATCTATTCTTGCAGCAGTCGGTATGATCGGCGCGAGCTTTCTGGCAAGCGCATCCTCCGCCAACGCGGCGTGTGGAACGGTGACCATCACCGAAATGAATTGGGCCTCGGCCGCCGTGGTGACCGCCGTATCGAGCTTCCTGATGGAGCAGGGTTACGGCTGTACGGTGAAGAAGGTGCCGACGTCGACGGTTCCAGCGCTCACGTCGCTTGCCGAAACGGGACAGCCCGACATCTTGACCGAAGTCTGGCCGGGCGTCGCGGACGTCTATTACAAGCTCGAGGCAGAGGGCAAGATCGTCAAGGTAGGCGACGTGCTTTCCGACGGCGGCGTCGATGCATGGCTCATTCCCGACTATCTCGCGCAGGCCCATCCCGAATTGAAGTCGCTTGACGGGATCCTGGCGAACCCGAAACTTGTAGGCGCCCGGTTCAACAACTGCCCGGTTGGCTGGGGCTGCCGCACCTCGAACGACAATCTGGTCAAGGCATTCGAACTCGAGAAACATGGCATCGAGGTTTTCAACCATGGCTCCGGCGAGACTCTCGCCGCCTCCATGGCGGCGGCCTATACCGCGAAGGAGCCCTGGTTCGGCTACTATTGGGCTCCGACAGGGGTCCTCGGCAAATACAAGATGGTGGAGGTCGACATGGGACCTGTCGACAAGGACAAGGCCAAGTGCAACGCCACCGCCAATTGCCCGACACCAGGCAAGACCGGCTGGCCGAGGGCCACGGTTTTGACCACGATGGCTAAGCCTTTCTATGACAAGAACCCCGAACTGGTCGCCCTCATGAGCAAGGTGAGCTTCACCAACAAGACCATGAACGAGCTGCTTGCCTGGCAGGAAGACAAGAAGGCGACCGCCGACGAAACTGCCGTATATTTTCTGACAAACTACAAGGACGTTTGGCCGACCTGGCTGTCGGACGACGCCAAAGCGAAGGTCACTGCCATCGTAAAGTAAACGGTCTGGGTTCGCGGACAGATTGTCCGCGAACCCATTGTCGTTTTTCTGGATCCTGGGTTTTCGAGACGGCATCGCGGTACGCCATTCGTTACCAGACTGAAGGCGCCCATGGCTTTTTACGACGGACTATTCAACCAACTCGGACTTCGTGGATGGTGCGACGCATCTGATGCCACGGGCCCGATGACCATGGCCGAATTGCTCAAGAAGAGCAAAGAAGCCAATGCAGGGGGGCAGTCGCCGGGGGACGCCCCGTTTCCTTCGCTTGACGCGCTGCATGATGCCTGTCGCGCCGTGCCGCGTACTCGAGACCTGACCACCGGCATCGAGGACAGCTTTCTCCATGTCCGTGTCGCGCTGAAGACGGTGCTCGATCCGCTGACGCAACCGCTGTCATGGCTGCTTGATTTCTCGCTCAAGGTGGTCGAAGTCGTCCCGTGGTGGGCGCTGGTGATCGGGCTCCTGCTGCTTGTCTATTTCGCGTCCCGGTCATGGTCGATCCTTGCCCTGGTCGCCGCGACTTTGTTCCTCCTCGGTTTTATCGACCATCTCCATTACGCGCTGCAGACGATGGCGATCGTCTTTACCTGCACCTTCATCTGCATCCTCGTCGGCATCCCCATCGGCATACTGATGGCGAAGAGCAATCGGCTTGAGAGGCTCTCGCTTCCCGTCCTCGATATGCTGCAGACGCTTCCCTCCTTCGTTTACCTCATTCCGCTGATCTTCCTGTTCTCGGTGACCGAGTCGAAGCTCTACGGCATCGCCATCATCCTCTACGCCATCGTTCCGGTGGTCCGGCTCACCAACCTCGGCATCCGGATGGTCGACGGTAACGTCGGCGAGGCCGCGGACGCCTTCGGCATGGACCGCTGGCAGAAGCTGTTCAAGGTGGAAATGCCGCTGGCGCTTCCGAGTATAATGGCGGGCGTCAACCAGACGATCATGATGGCGCTTTCGATGGTCGTGATCGCCTCTCTGGTGTCGGCGCCGGGCTTGGGCGTGCTGGTTCTGCGCGGCATCAACAACCTCGAACTCGGCACCGGTCTGGTCGCGGGTCTCGGCATCGTGCTGCTGGCCATCATGTTCGACCGGGTAAGCAAAGCCTCAATGGCGCGCGTCAATGGAACACTCCAGCCACGGGAGGAAGGCCGTTGACCGAACAGCCCAAGATTTCCATCCGGAACCTCTACAAGATATTTGGTCCTGATGCGCGGTCGATGGTGCCCAGGGTTGAGGGCGGCATGGGCAAGACCGAGCTTCTCGAGAAGCACAATCATGTCCTGGGGCTTCAGGACATAAACGTCGATATACGCCGCGGCGACATCACCGTGATCATGGGCCTTTCGGGCTCGGGAAAGTCGACGCTGATCCGCCATCTGAACGGCCTCATAAAGCCCACCGCAGGCGAAATCCTTCTCGACGGCGCCAATGTGGCGGGCCTCACCGGCGCGGCACTACGGGAGCTGCGCCGGTTTCGGATGTCGATGGTGTTCCAGAACTTCGCTCTGATGCCGCATATGCGCGTTCTCCAGAACGTCGAGATGGCACAGCGCGTCAGGGGTGACAGCGAAGCGGATGCCCGCCAGAACGCGATCAAATGGCTGCAGCGGCTCGGC
Source organism: Mesorhizobium kowhaii (assembly GCF_042431665.1). Taxonomy (NCBI): domain Bacteria; kingdom Pseudomonadati; phylum Pseudomonadota; class Alphaproteobacteria; order Hyphomicrobiales; family Phyllobacteriaceae; genus Mesorhizobium; species Mesorhizobium kowhaii. The sequence goes on along the minus strand of NZ_JBHLYT010000028.1, from coordinate 19,708 downwards.
CTCAAGGGCTTCGAGAACCGCTATCCTCATCAGCTCTCCGGCGGCATGCAACAGCGCGTGGGGATTGCGAGGGCGCTGGCGTCCAACTCCGACGTCATGCTCATGGATGAGGCGTTTTCGGCGCTTGACCCGCTGATGCGGACGGACATGCAGAGCCTGCTGCTCGAGCTTCAAGCCGAGTTGTCCAAGACCATCGTTTTCATCACCCACGACCTGGATGAAGCGCTCAGGATCGCCGACTTCCTGGTGATCCTGAAAGACGGCGTTGTCGTCCAGCAAGGCGAGCCGCAGAGCATCATCCTCAACCCGGCCGATGCCTACATCGAGAAGTTCGTCAACGACATCAATCGCGCACGTGTGCTGCGTGCGGAGTCTGTCATGGTGCCAGGCCTCATTGTCCAGGCCGGCACATCGGGACAGGTCGACGTGGACGACAACCTCGAAACGGTGATGTCGCGTTCGCAAGGCGATCTCACCCGGACCTTTGTCGTGACCAGGGACGGAATTCCGGCCGGATTGATAAAAATGCAGGACGTCTTCAAGGCTCTTGTCCCACGACATGCAGGGCCGCCGACCCAGGTTGCCGGGCTGGCCTCGGAGTCAATCAAAGAGGCGCATACATCTTGAAATATCTCGACCACTTCTACATCGACGGCCGCTTCGTTCCGGCTAAACACAGGCCGCGCAGGGCCGTCATCAACCCGGCGACGGAAGAACCGGCCGGGAGCATTGCCATGGGCACCGCGGAGGACGTGAATGCGGCGGTCACAGCTGCCCGAAGGGCCTTCAGCACCTATGGCCGTTCGTCGCGCGAGGAACGGCTGGAGATGCTTCGGCGCGTCCTGAAACTGTTCGATGAACGTGCCGAGGAATTTGCCCAACTGACGACGCTCGAGATGGGCGCACCGATCACGTTCGCCAGGCAGGCGCAGATCGCCGGATCGAGGGCGCATATCGCCGACACCATTCGTATTCTCGAACACTATGAATTCGACCGGCTGGCCGGCCGGACACTCTTGGCATTTGAACCGGTCGGTGTCTGCGCGCTCATCGCGCCGTGGAACTTCCCGGTTCTGCAGATCATCACCAAGGTCATGCCGGCGCTGGCGACCGGATGCACGATCGTGCTGAAGCCGAGCGAATACGCTCCGATCAGCCCGATGCTGTTCGCCGAAGTCCTGCACGAGGCCGGCGTGCCGCCCGGTGTCTTTAACTTGATCAACGGTGATGGTCCCACGGTCGGCGAAGCGATGTCGAGCCATCCGGATGTCGATATGGTCTCGTTCACGGGGTCCACCCGGGCGGGCATTCAAGTGGCAAAGAACGCCGCCGATACCGTCAAGCGCGTCCACCAGGAACTCGGTGGAAACTCCGCCAACATCCTTCTGCCGGATGTCGATCTGGAGCCGGCGGTAACCAGGGGTGTCCTCGGCGCCTATCGCAACGCCGGCCAGTCCTGCACCGCGCCGACGCGTATGCTGGTTCCCCGGCAACTCCACGAGGAGGCGATCGGGATCGCGAAACGAACCGCCGAATCCGTCGTCATCGGCGACGTAAACGACGCGGCCACCACGCTCGGGCCCGTGATGAACGAACGGCAGTTCGAGCGGGTCAATTCGCTGATCGACTCCGCGGTGGGGGAAGGTGCAACCCTGGTCACCGGTGGATCCGGCAGGCCGTCCTCGCTAAACCGCGGATACTTCGTGAGGCCGACCGTGTTCGGCCATGTCACGACCGATATGGCGGTGGCTCGCGAGGAGATGTTCGGCCCGGTCGTCAGCCTCATCCCGTATGACAGCGTCGATGAGGCAATCGAGATCACCAACGATACGCCCTACGGCCTCGCCGCATATCTGCAGTCGAAGGATCTCGGCGTCGCCAAACGCGTCGCCTCGAAACTTCGGGCCGGGCAGGTGATGATCAACCATCCGGATTGGGATGCGTCGGCGCCGTTCGGAGGCTTTAAGCAATCGGGCAACGGCCGCGAATGCGGGGAATTCGGTTTCGAGGCATTCCTCGAGGTCAAGGCCATCGGCGGCCTTCATGAAGGCTGACCGGAGCAATCGGCTGTCTTAGCGGACGGCGGCGACAAGTGTGCCCACAGCCGACGCAATCCGCTGGCGCAGCGCCTCGGTCGGTTCGTTCTCAGGCCCGAAGTCCTGGTCCAGCGCATAAACGGACCCAGGCACGACGGCTGCTCGAAAGAAAGCAAACAACGGTCGAAATTGGTGGTCGATCATCAGCTCGTGGCTCGATGTTTTGCCGGTCGCTGCGACTAGAACTGGACGTCCGCGAAGAGCATTCATGTCCAACATGTCGAACAAGTGCTTCAATAGACCGGTATAGGATGCCTTATAGACCGGCGATCCGACCACCAGCGCGTCACATGTTTCGATCGCCGTCCAAATTCGGTCGGTCTCGGGTGGCGCATTCTTCCTTCCGAAGGTAGCGCCAAGCGACGGTCCTGCGTCGACGAGGTCGAAGACAAGGGCTTCCCAACCCAATTCCGTCGCTGCGGCCTCGACGATCGTTTCCACCATTCTGCGGGTCTTGGAAGGACGACTGAAATTGCCGCTGATTCCGACTATGGTTCCCATTGGGAGCAGACTTCCTCTCTAGCTGCGTTTGGGCCTGTCAAAGCCCCGCCGCGATCGACGTCACCCGAGCAGACAACGACCATCGCGGGTCTCTCGCCGCGCGGTGGACCAGCACGCTCCGCGGCAATGGCGGTCGACGCGCGGTTCAGTCATGCGATGCCTCCCGGAGGCGCGCGATCCAGTCGCTGCTCGAGAGAGGGAACATATGCGCTTCGCGGACGCCGCGCCCGCATCTGCTGTGGCGAAACTCCATGGAACGTCCTGTAGCACTTGGCGAAATGCGACGCTGAAACAAAGCCGGACGCTACGGCCACGTCGAGAATCGCCATGCCTGATTGCAGGAGCATCAGCCGTGCGTGATCCAGTCGGAGTTCGAGATAGAAGCGGGAGGGAGATGTCGCCAACTCCCTGGCGAAAAGACGCTCCATCTGCCTACGGGAAAGCTTGATGTGCCTCGCTACCGCTGAGACATCGGTGTGATCCGCGATATTGTCTTCCATGAATTGGACGGCCGACAGGACGAGCGGATTTAGGCTACCTAATGTTCGCAACAGACAACGCTGTCGTTCAGCCGGCTCCCTTATGCGGTCGACAATTGCCTGTTCGCAGATTGCCAACGCCACCCGTCGTCCGCAGTCCTTCTCAATAAAATGCAGCATCATATCGAAGGAGGCCGCCCCGCCAACGCAGGTATGGATGTTGTCATCGCTTTCAATGAGACCGCTGCGGACAATGGCAGACGGAAACGTCTCCTTGAAGATCGGAAGGTTCTCCCAGTGGATGGTGCAACGCCTTCCAGCCAACATTCCAGCATTTGCAAGAATATACGCACCAGTGCAGACACCCGCTACGGGGATGCCGAAATTCCGGCTCTGGCGTAACCACCCCGCGACAGATCTATCCACCGTACGCTCGACGTGCCAGCCCGCGCATACCACGATCATATGCGCCCGTTCCGCTCGCGTACTCGAGCGCTCTGCAACGACAGAGCAATCAGGGGAAATCGACAGCCCGCAGCTGGATCGCACGGGGTTGCCGTCTACCGTGACGGTCCGCCATCGATAGACTTCCTTCCCCATGACCGCATTCGCCAAGCGCAACGCTTCTATCGCCGACGTGAAGGCGAGCATGGTGAACTCGGGGACGATGTAGAAGACGTAGGTCTTTGACGGAGAATCTTCGGTCATTGGTCGGACTATTCGATACCTGGTCAGGCCGCAGCGCGAGCGGCTCGTTCTTGAAGGATCAGCTCAGCACCCTTTTCACCGATCGCCATCGAGATGGCGTTGAGATTGCCGCTTGGTATTTGTGGGATGATGGAGGAATCGACGACGCGCAGGCCTTCCACACCGATGACCTTGAGGTCCGGCGCCACTACGGCCGTGGGGTCGATGCCCATTTTGCACGTGCCACACGGATGGTAGCTGCCGCTCGCGTTCTCGCGCATGTAGGCGATCCATTCGTCGTCCGTCTGGACGTCCTTGCCAGGTTTAAGTTCGCCCGTGACGTATGGGGCGAACGCCGTCGAGTTCAGCGCGGCCCGGGCGATCCGGCCGCCCGCCATCAACGTCTCGATGTCGTAGGGATCGCTCAGCAGGTTCAGCTGGATTTTGGGCTGCTCGTAGGGGTCGCCCGAGCGCAGCTCCAGATAACCCCGGCTGCGCGAACTGTTGACATTGGGCTGGAGGTTGATCGCGGCCTCTTTCTGCATCTCGATGCCGTCATGCGTGTAGTTCGCCGAAAAGGCCCCGAAATGGTACTGGATGTCGGGATATTCGAGTTCGGGCCGGGTTCTGACGAGAGCCACGCCCGTATAGGTGTAGGTGGCGTAACCTGAGCGGTCCAGGAGGAACTGGGCGCCGTACTTCAGTTTTCCCAGGAGGTTGAACTCCTGGTTTGCGGTCTTGACGTTGACGTAGGCTTTCACCTGCGTGCTGGCGTGCTCCTGGAGGTTGCGGCCGACGCCGGGGCTGTCGTGCAGCACTTCGATGCCGTGCGCCCTGAGCTGCTCCCGCGGACCGATGCCGGAGAGCATGAGCAGTTTGGGCGAGTTCACCGCGCTCGCTGACAGGACGACCTCGCCGATGCACGTCTCAGTTTGCGTCTTTCCACCGGCATCGAACTCGACGCCCGCAGCGCGACGTCCGTTGAATACGATCCTGCGCACCACCGCGCCGGTTACGATCCTGAGGTTGGGCCGCTTCCTGATTGGGTCCAGGTAGCCTCTGGCTGCGCTGAATCGGGTTCCCATGTGCTGGGTGACATGGATAATGGCCGCGCCGTCGGTGGGTTCGGCGTTGTAGGCGGGATTGTGCGGATAGCCCAGTTCCTTCATAGCCTCGACGAAGACGTGGGCGAGCTTGGGAGGCTTGCGGACGGCGCTGACGACGACCGGACCGTTCTTGCCGTAGATGTCGCTCACACCGTCCCTGTTGCCCTCGACCTTCTTGAAGTAGGGCAGGATTTCGTCATAGGACCAGCCCCGGTTGCCGAGTTGCGCCCAATGGTCGTAATCGCCTCGGTTGCCACGGACATAGAACATCGCGTTGATCGAACTGGAGCCGCCGAGCCCCTTGCCACGGGGCATCATGTCGCGACGGTTGTTCCGCGTCGGGTCCGGCTCGGTCATGAATTTCCAGTTGGTGCGCTCGTCGGCCATCGCCTTGAACGCCAACGCCGGCATGATGATATTCAATCTCTTGTCGCTGCCGCCGGCCTCCAGCAAAAGCACTTTTGTCGACGGGTCGGCACTTAGCCTGTTGGCGAGCACACATCCCGCCGACCCGGCACCTATGACAATGTAGTCCCAGTTCATGATTTCGTCGTTCGGTTCTGGGCAATCAGCTTCGAGAGCGTTCGCAGCGTGGCGCGAAGGTCGCCCTCCGGTATGCCCGCCAGCTGATCTTTCTGGAAATCCTGCCAGCGTTTCCGGATCGACTCGCGTCGCTGCCGTCCGGCGTCGGTGAGGATCAACGGGCCGTCCCCCGCGCTGACGAGCATCCCGCGCTCGACGAGCGTGGCCAAGGCGTCTTCGGTGTCGCGCTGGCCGAGATATGTGGCCCGCGCCACCTGATCCGTCTTCAGGCCCGGCATGTCGTAGACGCAGGCGATCACCCTGGCCACTGAGATATCGAGACCTTCGGCATGACGGTGCTCATCGAAGGTGGACGAGAGGAGATGGTGTGCTTCGAATATCTGAGGAATGATCGTTCCGTCGGAAGACGTCTCGGGCTTGAGGCCGCCGACCTCGGGCGCTGGCGAAACCTCCGGATGAGAATAGGCGACGCTGTACTGGCCCTGGGCGAAAAGCAGCGGCTCGCCCTCGAAGCGGCTGGCGCGGCGCACGAGACCGATCAGGATCGTGTGGTCGCCGCCTTCTACCTGCGAATAGGTTTCGCACTCGAAATGCGCCAGGCAGCCGTCGAGCAAGGGGGAACCGTGCTCGCCGAGCGACCATGCGGTATCGGCGAACTTGTCTTCAACTTTGCTCGAGAAATGTCTGGACACATTCATCTGCGTCGAGGCGAGAATGTTTACGGCGAAGCGTCCACCGTTCTTGAACAGCGGATGGCTGCGTGAGGCGTGGCTTATCGACCAAAGCACCAGTGGTGGGTCAAGCGACACCGAGGCGAAGGAGTTGACGGTGACGGCGGCTCGCTGACCCTGCGTCTCCGTGGTGATGATCGCGATGCCCGTTCCGTACAGGCCGAGGCATCTGCGGAAGAGACGGCCATCGGTCGCCGGATCGCCTGCCTCGATTGGACGGCGGGCAATGTCCTCGTTGGAGAATCCGTCCAGGGCGGCGTCGGTCTGCATATACGATCCTCGTTCAATCGAGCTTAGCTGGCGAGAAGTTTTTCCGAGGGAGCCTTTGCCACCTCGTAGCGGCTGGCCGGAATCGGAAGACCGAGATTCTCACGGAGCGTGCGACCCTCGTATTCCTCGCGGAAACGGCCACGCTTGCGCAGCTCCGGCAGCACAAGTTCGACGAAGTCGTCGATGCCATGCGGTAGCAGGGAGGGTGTGATGTTGAACCCGTCGGCGGCACTTTGTTCGAACCAGGATTCCATCTCGTCGACGACGTCGGCGGCGGTTCCCACGATGGTCTTGTGCTCCTGGGCCATGCCAATCTTCTTGTAGAGCTGACGGATGGTCAGGCCCTGCTTCTGGGCGAGGTCGTAGTACATCTGGGCGCTGCTCTTGAGACCGACCTTGTCGAAGTCCGGCATCGGCACCGGGCCATCCAGCGGCAGATGCGAAAGATCGCCAAAGGAGCGGTAAAGCATCGAAAGGCCGACGACCGGATCGATGAGCGACTCGAGCTCCTCGTATTTCTCCTGCGCTTCCGCGCGGGTGCGACCGACGATGGGTGTCAGGCCGAGCATCATGAGCAGGTCGCTCTTCTTTCGACCGAAGTTCTCCAACCTGTCTTTGACTGAGGAATAGTAGTCCTGGGCGGATTTGAGGTCATTCTTGGCCATGAAGACCATGTCGCAGTATTCGGCTGCGATCTGCTGACCGGCCTCCGATACGCCGGCCTGCACCAGGATCGGCCGACCCTGCGGAGAATGCCGGACACTCAGAGGCCCGCGGACGGAGAAATGCTTGCCGACATGGTTGAGGACATGCATTTTTTCTTCGTCGTAGAAAACGCCGGATTCCTTGTCGAGGACAAACGCGTCTTCGTCCCAGCTGTCCCAAAGACCGGTGACCACCTCGACGAACTCGTGAGCGCGCTCGTAGCGTGTATCGTATTCGAGCTGCTTGCTCATCGAGAAATTCCAGGCCTCCTGATCCGACCAGGAGGTCACGACGTTCCAGGCGGCGCGGCCGCCGCTGATCTGGTCGAGCGAGCCGTATTTGCGCGCGATGTGATAGGGTTCGTTGTAGGTCGTCGAGGCCGTCGCCACCAGGCCGATGTTGCGGGTCAGCGGAGCCAGCGCCGAGAGCAGCGTCAGCGGCTCCAGTTCCACGTTGTGGCGCGACCGGGCCATCGATCCCTTCGGCTTGTCGTCCAGACGGACGCCGATGCCGTCCGCCAGGAACACCATGTCGAACTTGCCGCGTTCGGCAGTCTGCACGACGTCGAGGAACGACTGGAAGAGAGAACTGCCGTCCGCGGGCACGTCCGGATGACGCCATGAGCCGACATGGTAGCCCATGTAGCGCATGGAGAGCCCCAGCTTCATCTGCTTTTTGCTCATCAAGGAAACCCTCCGTTGGCACGTGTGGCGGCGACGATCTGATGGATCGTACGGCCGACCGGACATGCTCTTGTTGAGGGCAACGTCCGACTTTGGCCGGATATTGTAAACGCCGAAAAAACTGCCGTTGTTGTTAAGTCAAGCTTACGTCAGGTGGTGGGTGGCGGTCTTGAAGACTGTAGGAATGCAGTTTTCACAGCGCCAGCCTTCAGAATATCTCAAGCGGATATGAACTCCCGCTCGACCCATGCGCACCAGGCGTTCGCAAACGGCTTCTCAGGCGAGCAATTGATCAGGAAGTAGCAGTCGCGTTCGTACGGCGCGATGCCTTCGATCCGGAGCAGCGTGCCGTCGGCGAGAAACCGGTCGACCAGAGGCCGCCCGGCGAGGGCGACCCCTTGCCCCTCGAGGGCCGCCTGAAACATGTTGAGATAAGTGTTGAACGCGATCCCGTTTTCGTCCTGCAAGGGCAGGCCAAGACGCTGGAACCAGAAGGGCCAGCTCGCCTCGCGCCGGTACGATCCCTTGAGGAAGAGCAGCCGCTCCTTTGTCAGGTCGAGGATGGAGCGCATCTCGGTCCGTCGTGGGTAGCGCGGACTGTAGACCGGAAAGATCGTCTCGCGGGTCAGCATCCTGGCGTCGCCGACCGTCGGTGTCGTCGGCGTGTAGCGGATGGCTACGTCGATCTCCTCGGCGGCAAGATCGAGATAGCTGTCCGACACGACGAGATTGATCTCGACGTCTGGATGCAGCGTATTGAAGCCCACCATCCGCGGCATAAGCCAGTAGGTCGCGAACGCGGCAGTTGCCGTGATCGAAAGCCGCGGCCGGGCGTTCATGCGCCGCGTCTGGTTGAGCGCGTTGCCAATGCTGCCGAGCGCCGGCGCCACCTCGTCCAACAGCGCGCGTCCGGCCGCCGTCAAGCTGACGCTGCGGTGGTTGCGGTGGAAAAGTTTCTGGCCAAGACGGGCTTCGAGCTCGGCCATCTGCCGGCTCACTGCGACGCGGCTGAGCCGCAATTCGTCCGCAGCGCGCGAGAACCCGCCAACCCGAGCGGCTAGCTCGAACGTAGCCAGGTTGCGCAAGAGATATGCATCGTTAGGGTTCATTCGCGTATCGTGCAGGTTAACACAAGCGTCCGCAATGGACCACTTGAAGCCCTGCCGACCGGCCCATAGCCTGAAATCTCAAAAGCACTTTTCCGGTGAGCGGCTGAACGTCTTGTTGCAAAGCGGCACGACGGGAATGCTTCCCAAGAGACCGCGCAAGCCTTCCTGAACGCAAGTTCGCGTGAAGCGACCCGAGGGGGCGAAGACACGATCGCGTGCGAAGACCGATTCATTGCTGACGGCAGAAAGACCAATAGATGTCGCAAAAGCCTAACATCCTATTCCTGCAGGTCGATCAGCTCGCGGCGGCCTATCTCCGTACCTACGGCAACGCGATCTGCAAGGCGGACAACATCGAAGCGCTCGCCGCGGGCGGTGTCGTGTTCGAGCGCGCCTACTGCAACTTCCCGCTCTGCGCCCCTTCGCGCTTCTCGATGGCGACGGGCCAGCTCTGCTCGGCAACCGGCACCTACGACAACGCCGCCGAGATGCCCGCCACTATCCCGACATACGCGCACTATTTGCGCACGGTGGGCTACCAGACTGCGCTATCCGGAAAAATGCACTTCATTGGACCGGACCAGTTCCACGGCTTCGAAAAGCGGCTCACCGCCGACATCTATCCCGCCGACTATGCCTGGGTGCCGAACTGGGGCCGGGAGGACAACCCGGACGTCAACGATCCGCGGACGCTGCTGACCTCCGGTGTCTGCGAGCGCAACGTCCAGATCGACTACGACGAGGAAGTGACCTTCAAAGCGGTCCAGCACCTCTACGACATCGCCAGATCCAATGACGAGCGCCCGTTTTTCCTCCAGGTCTCCTACACCCACCCGCACGAGCCCTTTCTGTGCAGAAAGGAATTCTGGGACTACTACGAGGGCGTCGACATCCCGCTGCCTAGGGTGCCAAGGCTCGGCGAGACGGAGGCCGATCCGCACTCGCTGCGCCTGATGCGCGATTTCGGCATCCTCGACTACGACTTCGACGAGGCGGAGATCCGCCGGGCGATCCGTGCGTATTATGGCTCGATCAGCTACGTCGACCAGCTCATCGGCAGGGTGCTCGCAACACTCAGGGCCACCGGTCTCGATAAGAACACGGCCGTCGTCTTCACGTCAGATCACGGCGAGATGCTCGGCGAGCGCGGCATGTGGTTCAAGAAAAGCTTCTATGAGCCGTCGTCTCGGATCCCGCTTGTCATCAATGCGCCGTGGATAGGGCCGTCGCGGGTGGACGAGCTCGTCTCCCTCGTCGATCTGCTGCCGACCTTCATGGGACTTGCGACCGGGGGAGGCTGGGATGGCGCGATCGAGGAACTGGAAGGCATCGACCTGACCACGCTGCTGGCCACGCAAATGCCGCCCCCCAGGACGGTGTATTGCGAATATCTGGCGGAGGCTATCACCGCGCCAATCTTCATGATCCGGCGCGGTGAGTACAAGTTCATCTCGTCCTCGACCGACCCCGTGCTGCTCTTCGACGTGGAGGCCGACCCTGACGAGCGCGATAACCTCGCTTTGCTGCCGCAGTATGCCAGCCTCGTCGCGGAATTCGAGACCGAGGTCCGCGCCAAATGGAACGAGGCCGAGCTGACCGAGCGCATCCTGCTTAGCCAGCGGCGGCGGCGACTGATCCGACAGGCGATGCAGAACGGGCAGCCCACGCGCTGGAACCACGATGAGGCCCCAGGCGAGCAGGTCCGGTGGTACCGCAGCGGCGGCTACAATGAGTGGGCGCTGTCCTTGCTGTCGGCGGAGGAAGGAGCCAAGGGTCCTCCGCCGCCGGTGCGGCACCGTTAAGCTGAACTTAACATAGCTGGAAGTTTTTGCGTTCTTCACAGGCGATTCCGTGGACGCTAGCGTAACACCGGGTTCCACCCTCAAATGAATGGAGCAGACTATGCGCCTGATCACGAAACTTGTTTGTGCCGCGGGTCTGCCTTTTTTGCTGGTAGGCGGCGTGGCGCATGCGCAGATGCCTGGGGAAGGCAAGACAGTACAGCCGATCCGCCCTGCAGGGATCCAGGGGAACATCTTTCCACACGACGTGATCGCGATCGGGCTCGAGATGCTCGGCTACAAGGTAAAGCCCGCCCTCGAGGCCGACTATCCGCCGCTGCACCTTGCCATTGCTCAAGGCGATGCGGACTACATGGCGACCGAGTGGATCCCCACGCATGACGCCTTCTACCAGCAGGCCGGCGGCGACGACACGATGGAACGCGTCGGCAAGTATATCACCGGGGCTGGCCAGGGATACTTCATCGACAAGGTGACGGCTGACAAATACGGCATCAACAATCTCGGCCAGCTCGCCGATCCCAAGATCGCAAAGCTGTTCGACAGCAATGGCGACGGCAAGGCGGACCTGACCGGCTGCAATCCCGGCTGGGGCTGCGAGCGGGTGATTGAGCACCAGCTCGACGCCTTCAAGCTGCGCGACACCGTCACCCACAACCAGGGCAGCTACTTTGCGCTGATCGCCGACATGATCACCCGCTACCAGGCAAGCCAGCCGATCCTGTTCTACACCTGGACGCCGCAGTGGGTCGGCGCGGTACTGCGGCCCGGCAAGGAGGTCACGCAACTCGACGTGCCGTTTTCCGCCATGCCCGACGGCAAAGACACCAAGCAGGCCGACGGCCGCAACCCGGGGTTCGGAGTGGACACGATCGTCTTCCTCGCCAACAAGAAATTTTTGGCCGAGAACCCTGCCGCCAAGCGCCTGTTCGAACTCGTTCATATGCCGATCGAAGACATGAACGCTGTGATCCTGCGACAGCACAATGGCGAAAACAGCGAGGAGCAGATCATGCAGCAAGCGCATGAGTGGGTGGATGCGCACAAGGATCAGTTCGATGCCTGGGTCAAGGAAGCCGCAGCGGCAAAGTGACGAAACAGCCCGCGCGATGAGCTGCTGCACCGGCCTCCCCACGCGCATGGCTGAGCGACACGAATCTGCTGCGGCGCCGGCGTATCGCACAGCGCGTCGACGCCCCGACCGTGCCGTGCCGATCGCGGCAGCCGAGACATGGGCCGGCACCGATCGTCCCGTCATCCGCAGGGACGGCGAAAGCCCCCAGCGTCCGGCCATGCTGGCCGCCTATGCCGTCGACCCTTTCGCCGTGACGAACGACTGGTTCGCGCAATTCGTCGACGAGACCGGCCACGTAACGGAGGCGGAGCGGTACGGCTCATCGTTCGTGTTCGCGGCATTCCTGCCGGATGCCGGCTCCGGCCTGGCCGCCGTACCCGGGGCGCCGTGGTGGAAAGAGGTCGCCGGCGCGGCGTGGAACAGGCCGTTCGGTTCGGCAAGCGATCTGTCGGGTCTCGGCAATCATCCGGTCACCCATGCCGGCTGGGCGGACGCCGCGGCCTTCGCCGCGTGGGCCGGGGGACGCCTGCCGACCGAGGCGGAGTGGGAGCATGCCGCCCGCGGCGGCCTTGTCGACCCGCGCTTCCCATGGGGCGACCGTGAGCCGGACGACCAGAACTTCCTGCCTTGCAACATCTGGCAGGGCGTTTTTCCGCAGATGGACACGGGGGCCGACGGTTGGCAGGGCACTTGCGTCGTCGACGCATTCGCGCCGAACGGGCTCGGCCTGTTCAATCTGGCGGGCAACGTCTGGGAGTGGTGCGCCGACGCGGCGGTCGCGCCCGGCGCCGGCCGCCATCCCGCGAAGATCGCAAAGGGTGGCTCGTACCTTTGCCACGAATCCTACTGCTACCGATACCGCATCGCGGCGCGTAGCATCGTGACGCCGGACACGACCACCGGGCACGTTGGCCTGCGCGTCGTCTTCGACCTGTGATGCCGCCCGCGCTTCTGGTCGCTCCGAACAATCCGGGCCCCTGCGCCCGTCCCTTGTAAGAGGTGAAAATGGACTGGCACATCGAATGCACAGGCGTCTGGAAGGTCTTTGGCCGCGACCCGGCCGGAGCGCTGGGCGCCATTCGCGGCGGCGCTCTCGACAAGGCTCATGCGCGCAAGACGCTGAACCACGTCGTCGGCGTCGCCGATGCATCGCTGCAGATCCCCCGTGGTGAGATCTTTTGCATCATGGGCCTGTCCGGCAGCGGCAAGTCGACGCTGCTGCGGCACATCAACCGCCTCATCGAGCCGACGGCCGGGACGATTCGCGTCGCCGGCGCCGATGTCGGCGCAATGGACCGTCGCGCGCTCAGCCGCCTGCGGTCGCAGACCATCGGCATGGTGTTCCAGCACATGGCGCTATGGCCGCACCGCACGCTTGAGGACAATGTCGCCTATGGCCTTGAGGTCCGCGGCGTGGCGAAGGCCGAACGTCGCCGCCTCGCGTCCGAAGCGCTCGCAATGATGAAGCTCGACGGCTGGGAGGGGCACTACCCCGACGAACTCTCCGGCGGCATGCAGCAGCGCGTCGGTCTTGCCAGGGCGCTGGCCGCGGATCCGGAGATCCTCTTGATGGACGAGCCGTTCAGCGCGCTCGACCCGATCATCCGCCGCGAGCTGCAGAACCACTTCCTGGATTTGTCCGCCCGCTTGAACAAGACGACGGTCTTCGTCACCCACGATCTCGACGAGGCGGTACGGCTCGGCGACCGCATCGCAATCATGCGCGACGGTCACATCGTCCAGATCGGCACGCGTGAGGAGATCATTCTGCACCCCGCCAACGACTACGTCGCCGAATTCGTGCGGCCAATGTCGCGCAGCCGCTTCGTCAAGGCCGAGGACGTGATGGTGCCGCCGGCCGACGCCAAGCGGCGACCCAACCATAGGGTCGTCCATGACGCTGACCTGGGCACGATTGCAGCGAAGCTTGTAGCCGTGCGCGAGCCGATCGGCGTCGAGCGGAACGGTGCGATCGTCGGCATCATCGACAGCTACGCCCTGATCAACGCCATCACCGCCGCCGAGCCGCCGACGACGCCCGAACCGCATTCTCCGACCGAAGGACGCTCAGATGCACGATATCCTGACCTGGAACCCGTTCGCTAATCCCGTCCTGCCGGTTGGCGACTGGGTTGCCGACTTCGTCCGCTGGCTGGTCACCAACTATCGCTTCGTATTCCAGGCGATGAAAGCGCCGATCGACACCGTCCTGTCCGGCGTCGAGTACGGGCTGCGCTCCTGCCCGCCGATGATCTTCATCGCGCTTGTCTTCCTGTTCGCCTGGCAAGTGGCGCGCCTCAGGGTCGCGATCTTCGTCGCCGTCGCCTTCATCCTGATCGGGCTGATCGGCGCCTGGCCGGAGGCGATGACGACGCTTGCGATCATCATCACTTCGGTCGTCGTCTGCTGTGTGGTCGGCATCCCCGTCGGCATCCTGATCGCTCAGAACGACCTTCTGCAGGACATTCTCCGGCCAGTGCTCGACTTCCTGCAGACGATCCCGTCGTTCGTCTACCTCGTGCCTATCGTCATGCTGTTCGGGATCGGCAACGTCGCCGGCGTCGTGGTAACGATCATCTACGCCGTGTCACCGCTGATCCGCCTGACCAATCTTGGCATACGGCAGGTTCGGCACGATCTCGTCGAGGCGTCGAATGCTTTCGGCGCCTCCCGCTGGCAGAGTCTCGTCAAGGTCCAGTTGCCGCTGGCGCGACCCACTATCATGGCAGGGATCAGCCAGACGATCATGCTGTCCCTGTCAATGAGTGTCATTGCCTCGATGATTTCGGTGACCGGCCTTGGCCAGATGGTGCTTCGCGGCATCGGAAGGCTTGACATTGCTTTGGCAACCACTGGCGGGTTGGGAATCGTGCTGATCGCCATGGTTGTCGATCGCATCTCGAACGGTTTCGGCCAATCAAGCAGGGACAGGTTACACAAATCCTGGATAGAGGCTGGGCCGATCGGCGCCATACGTCGGCTCTTCGCGCACACACGGGCGCTCTATGCCCCAGTTCGCGTGGCGAAGAAAGTTGAGCAGCCCCAAGGAGGACAGTCGATGTAGGAATCCGGGGTTTTGAATGCCCGCCAGCGGACGGGCACAGTGCCCCGTCGAGGCAATATCAACCCACCACGCTGAATGGCTGCTGCGTGCCTGGAGCGGTCATCTGAACCCGTATCTCCTAATGACTAAATTGGGGCCGGGAACAGTATGTCCGCTTGTGATCAGGGAAGAACGATAGCGGACCTTTCAGCCTCCAAGGTCCGATGCCGTGACTTCACCCCGAAGCCGACATTCCCCTCATTGCCAAAGTTCGGTATCTTGGGCTGCGAGCTTCGCATCTGTCTCGGTAGCGTGTCGCAGTTACCCAATCGATTGTCAGGCGATCATGCAAAGACCCGAGACGCGCTATGCACGATGCGGTGACATTTCCATTGCCTATCAGGTGGTCGGTGATGGCCCAACGGATCTGCTCTACGCTCAAGGCTGGCTCAGCAACATCGAGTACGCCTGGGAAAGCCCCGAATACGCTCGATTTCTCAGCGGGCTCAGCCGCTTTTCCCGTCTGATCTTTTTCGACAAACGCGGTACGGGGATGTCCGACCGGAACGTCAGCTTTCCGACGCTCGAACAAAGAACCGAGGACATAAACGCCGTGCTCGATGCAGTAGGATCGGAGCAAGCGGCGCTCTTCGGAGTTTCCGAGGGCGGAAACATGACGTCGCTCTTTGCCGCCACTTATCCCGAAAGGGTGAGCGCGCTGGTCCTGTTCGGTTCCTGTGCCCGAACCAAATGGGCGCCCGACTATCCCTGGGGACGGACCGAGGCAGAAATCGAGCGCTATGTTAAATCGCTCCTGGACAACTGGGGCCGGCCATTCGATCTCGAAGTCGCCGCGCCAAGCGTGGCGGGCGATTCTGATGTTCAAAACTGGTTTGCCGCATACCTGCGATTTGCAGCCAGCCCTCGCGCGGCTGAATTGATTACTCGGCTGGGCTACGAGATCGACATCCGCGAAATCCTCTCCGCGATACAGGTGCCGACCCTTGTTCTCCATCGCGCTGGCGACCGCTGGCATGGAGTGGATGAGGCGCACTATCTCGCCGAACACATTCCCGGCAGCGAGTTTCGCCTTTTGCCCGGCGATGACCACATCCCCTGGTACGGCGATCAGGACGAGCTGATCGGGCAAGTGGAGGAGTTCCTAACGGGTACACGGATGACCGCCAAGCCCGGACGGGCACTGATGACGCTGCTGATGACGGATATCGTTGATTCGACCAAAACCCTAAGTGAAGTGGGGGATAACCGATGGCGGACGATCCTCGAACATCTGGAGGTCAATGTAAGTCGACACGTTGCGGCTCTCGGTGGACAAAAGATCAAGCATACTGGCGACGGCTATCTCCTCACATTTGCAGGACCTACCCCCGCAATTGAATGTGCCAGGGCACTGGCGCGAGACGCGAAAGCTTTTGGGCTGAAGTTGCGGACCGGTATCCACATTGGAGAGTGCGAACGCCGCGGCGATGACCTGAGCGGCCTGGCAGTTCACCTGACGGCGCGCATCATGGCCGAATCGGAGCCAGGCTCAATCCTGGCGTCCAGAACAGTGAAGGATCTGACGGTCGGCTCTGGGTTGAACTTCACCTTCGTCGGGCGCCGGGAGATGAAGGGCATCCCCGAGGGCTGGGAGCTTTATGCATTGGCAGGCTAAAGCCAACGTCCACTTCTGGCGCAAAGCCGCCTGTGAAGTGTGTACTAGCGATGTCCGCTTTTGGTGAATGGACGGGACCGCAGGAATGACTGCCATTGGGCGCAGAGCGGAATATGGGCATCGCGCCGCGACGGTTGAGATTCAATCGCGGCTCAGCGCTCGCCGGAGAGCACTGAAACGAATGCGATATTGCTGCGGCGTCAGTCCGATTTTGCGCCGGAACAGGCGCCCGAAAAAACTCGCATCCTCATAGCCCACTTCATTGGCCACCGCCTCGACCTGCAGGTCGCCCGTCTCGAGCAGTTCCTTGGCCGCTTCGAGCCTGAGCGCGTGGATGTAGTCGATTGCCTTCATTTCCGTCGCCTTGGCGAAGCGGCGCACGAAGGAGCGCTCGGACAGGCCTGATAGCTTGGTCATGGCGGCGACGGGCGAGGGCGTCCGGTAGTTGAGCTCCGCCCATTTCTGGCAGCGGTTGATCACCGCGTCGTCGGTCTGGCGAAAGCGCATCAGCGCGGCGAAGGGCTGCTGGCCCATGTCGTGCCACTGCAGCATGTAGACCTTGGCGACCTCCATCGCCTCCTTGAGGCCGACGAAGCGCGCGATGAGATAGAGGGCGAGATCCTGCCAGCTCGAGCCGCCCCCGGCCATGACGATGCGCTGGGCCTCGCCGCTCAGCACCAGCGACTGGCCCGGCTTCACCTTCACGCCGGGATAGTTGTTAGCGAGCGTCGCGACATAGCCCCAATGGATTGTGGCCTCGCGATTTTCCAGCAACCCCGCTTCGCCGAGCAGGACCGCGCCGGAACAGGCGCTGGCCAACATGGCGCCGTCCGCATGCGCCTGCCGCAGCCAGCGGGCCTCGGCATCATACTGCCCGGCGACGCTTTCGCCCGGATTGACGAAGAAATCGGGGATGCAGACGATGTCGGGTCGCGGGCAGTCGGAAAGCGCGTGGTCGGGGCGTACCCAGACGCCGTTTGCGGCGCGAAACGCGCTACCGTCCCCAGCAACCACATAGGGCCGCATGCGCGGCGTGCCCGCCGCACCGCTGGTGATGAACAGGAAATCCCTGCCTGGCGAGGAAAACAGGTCGAACATGCCGTAGATCGTGGAGGCGGTAGCCTCCGGAACGGCAAGGATCGCCACATTCAATGGGCCGGTCTGTTCAACCATGGCAGAAATGACCGCCTTCCAGCATTTTCGACTTTAGTGGCCATGCCCGCGCTGCGCTAGCGTGTGTGAAACGAGGAGACCGCCATATGGCCGCCACCGCTACCCTTGCACCATCGAGCATCGTAAGCTTCCGTTCAACGATGCGCGGCGAGGTGCTGGAGCCGTCGAGCCCATCCTATGACACGACGCGGATCGTCTGGAACGGCATGATCGACCGCCGTCCCGCTCTCATCGCGCGCTGCCGGAGTTCTGCCGAGGTCGAGGCGTCGGTGAATTTCGCGCGCGAAGAGCGGCTGGCGATCGCGATCCGCTCGGGAGGCCACAATGTTGCGGGCTACGCCGTCTGCGACGGCGGCCTGATGATCGACATGTCGCTGATGAATGGCGTGCGGGTCGCGCCCGGCCTCGATCGTGCCTTCGTTGAGGGCGGCGCTATTTGGGCCGATGTCGATGCGGCCACCACCCCGCTTGGCCGCGCCACGCCGGGCGGCCTGATCTCGGCGACTGGCGTTGCCGGCCTGACACTCTCAGGAGGCATCGGCTGGCTGCGCGGCAGCCACGGCCTCAGCGTCGACAATCTGCTGGCCGCCGATCTGGTGACCGCCGATGGACGCCTCATCCATGTCGATGCGACGCAGAACCCGGATCTCTTCTGGGCGTTGCGCGGCGGCGGCGGCAATTTCGGCGTGGTGACGAGCTTCGAGTTCAAGCTGCACCCGATGGAACCGGAGCTGATGTTCTGCGGTCCTGCCTATCCGGAAGAGCGCGCCAACGAGATCATTCCGCTTTGGCGCGACTTCATGCAAACCGCCCCCGACCGCCTGAGCGGGCTGGCCGAGTTCTCCACCATTCCGGAGGATCCCTCCGTTCCCGAACACGCCTGGGGCCGCCGCGTCCTGGCGCTTGCGCATGTCTATGACGGACCGGCGGACGAGGGCGAGCGCGTCGTGGCTCCGCTGCGCAGCTTTGGCGAACCGCTCGTCGATTTCAGCGGTCGCATGCCGTATCGCACCATCCAGTCGCTCTATGACGGCCTGTTCCCGAAAGGCCGCGACCGCTGCTACTGGAAATCCACCTACCTCTCGCGCCTCGATGACGAGGTCATCGGGGAGATCACCGCGCGGATGGCGAAGCGGCCCTCCGAAATGACCTTCGCCTCGATCTGGAAGTTCGGCGGTTTCGTCCAGCGCGTTGCAGCCGATGCGACCGCCTTCGGCGACCGCTCCATGCCCTTCATGCTCAGCCTTGACGCCATCTGGCCAGGCGCTGACGATGACGATGCGAACATCGGCTGGGTTCGCAGCTTCTGGCAGGACATGCAGCGCTACTCGACCGGCCGCCTCTACCTGAACTTCCCAGGCCATGGCGAAGGAGCGGATCTCGTGCGCGACGCCTTCGGAGCCGAGATCTACGCGCGGCTCGCCAAGATCAAGCACAGATACGATCCGGACAATCTGTTCCGCCTCAACCAGAACATCCTGCCAATGCACTGACGCACAATCCAAATCGGGCATACGGTTGCGACTCTCGTCTCGGCCGTGGTGGCTTTGATCGCGCTGAGTCGCGAGCGACGCCCAGTGTGGTCGCCGCGATGTCCGCTTTCAATCAGTGGCAAATCTGTCCGCAACGGCCGACATTGGCGCAAAGCAGTCATTGCGGAGTGGCCTGATCAAGCGATGGTGTGGCCGATCTCTGGCCTCTTTACTTCGTCTGGCCCAGGAAGTGCGCAAGAGCCGACTTCCTGGAATCCCGATCGTGCGCATAAGCGGTGTGGGTGAACGCTAAACCATCCAGCATGCCCTGAATGTAGCCAGCGATATTCTGACGCAATACGGCGTCAAATCTGGCGGCATTCAATGGTTCGCACTCTCGCTTCCGTCTTTGAGCTTGCGCTCCTGCCCCTGGGACGAAACTGTATCACCCGCCCGGATGGTGCCTCGCCACGCATCAGCGCAGCGATGTGGTCGCCCACTCCATTCGCCGCATCGATCAGCAAGCTATCCACGCGTTTCAGAATATAGCCGCCGGTC
>NZ_JBHLYT010000027.1:0-97717 GCF_042431665.1 Mesorhizobium kowhaii | reverse complement strand
CCGTAGCCCCCGCTGAAAACACGCAGGGCAAGGTTCAAACATGGGTCAATTCTCGGTGGAAATATCCTGGGTTGCCGGGTCAGTTCTCAGTGGCAATCAACAGCCTCACACCTTCTTGTTCTGCCGGTTGGCGATCAGGTCGTCGACCACGGCCGGATCGGCTAGCGTTGAGGTATCGCCGAGCGCGCCAAAATCGTCCTCGGCGATCTTGCGCAGGATGCGGCGCATGATCTTGCCCGAGCGTGTCTTCGGCAGGCCGGGCGCGAATTGGATTTTGTCGGGCGAAGCGATGGCGCCGATCTCCTTGCGGACATGGGCGACGAGTTCCTTGCGCAGATCTTCGGTCGGCTCCACCCCCTTCATCAAGGTGACGTAGCTGTAGATGCCCTGGCCCTTGATGTCGTGGGGATAGCCGACGACGGCGGCTTCCGAGACCTTGTCATGGCTGACCAGTGCCGATTCGACTTCCGCGGTGCCCATGCGGTGACCGGAGACGTTGATGACGTCGTCGACGCGGCCGGTGATCCAGTAGTAGCCGTCGGCGTCGCGGCGGCAGCCGTCGCCGGTGAAGTACTTGCCCTTGTAGGTCGAGAAATAGGTCTGCACGAAGCGGTCGTGATCGCCATAGACGGTGCGCATCTGGCCGGGCCAGGAATCGGTGATGCAGAGATTGCCGTCGGCGGCGCCCTCGATCACCTTGCCTTCGCCGTCGACCAGCTGCGGCTTGACGCCGAAGAAGGGTCGCGTCGCCGAGCCGGCCTTGAGGTCGGTGGCGCCGGGCAGCGGCGTGATCAGGATGCCGCCGGTCTCGGTCTGCCACCAGGTGTCGACAATCGGCACCTTGCCGTTGCCGACGATGTTGAAATACCATTCCCAGGCTTCCGGATTGATCGGCTCGCCGACCGAGCCCAGCACGCGCAGCGACTTGCGCGATGTCTTCTTCACCGGCTCGTCGCCGGCACCCATCAGCGCGCGCAGAGCGGTCGGGGCGGTGTAGAAGATGTTGACCTTGTGCTTGTCGATCACTTCCCAGAAGCGCGACTGCGAGGGATAGTTCGGCACGCCTTCGAACATCAGCGTGGTGGCGCCGTTGGCCAGCGGTCCGTAGACGATGTAGCTGTGGCCGGTGACCCAGCCGACATCAGCGGTGCACCAGTAGACATCGCCGTCATGGTAGTCGAAGACATATTGGTGGGTCATCGAGGCGTAGACGAGATAGCCGGCGGTGGTGTGCAGCACGCCTTTCGGCTTGCCCGTCGAGCCCGAGGTGTAGAGGATGAACAGCGGATCCTCGGCCTTCATCTTCTCCGGCTTGCAGTCGCCCTTCACGGTCGCGATCTCGTC
Source organism: Mesorhizobium kowhaii (assembly GCF_042431665.1). Classification (NCBI taxonomy): domain Bacteria; kingdom Pseudomonadati; phylum Pseudomonadota; class Alphaproteobacteria; order Hyphomicrobiales; family Phyllobacteriaceae; genus Mesorhizobium; species Mesorhizobium kowhaii. Next base: position 96,373 of record NZ_JBHLYT010000027.1, on the reverse strand, counting down.
ATGGTACCAGACGTCGCGACCCTGGACCCAGCCGGTCTTGCCGCCGGTGCGGCGCACGACCACCACCTTTTCGACCTTGGTGCCGGCCTTGGCCGCGATCTCGATCGCCTTGTCGGTGTTTTCCTTCAGCGGGATCGGTTTGCCGCCGCGCATCCCCTCGTCGGCGGTGATGACGAAGGTCGACTTGCAGTCGTCGATGCGGCCTGCCAGCGCGTCCGGCGAAAAGCCGCCGAAGACGATCGAGTGGATGGCGCCGATACGCGTGCAGGCGAGCATCGCATAGGCGGCTTCCGGGATCATCGGCATGTAGATGGTGACGCGGTCGCCCTTCTTGACGCCGTGTTTCTTCATCACATTGGCCAGCCGGCAGACGTGCTCGTAAAGCTCGTTATAGGTGATCTTCTTGTCGTCGTAGGGGTTGTCGCCTTCCCAGATGATGGCAGTCTGGTTGCCGCGCTTCTTCAGATGACGGTCGATGCAATTGTAGGAAACGTTGGTCTCGCCGTCCTCGAACCATTTGATCGAGACCTTGCCGTCGAAGGAGGTGTTCTTGACCTTGCTGAACGGCTTGAACCAGTCGATGCGCTTGCCGTGCTTGCCCCAGAACCTGTCCGGATTTTTCACGCTGTCGGTGTACCATTTGAGATAGGTATCATTGTCGATCAGCGCGTTTTTCTTCCACGCCGGCTGGACGCGATAGTTTCGACTTTCCAAAGCAGGTTCCTCCGCACTGCAAATGATTGAGAAGCCGCTACGCGATTAGCTCGAAACCTCTCTCTTGCGGAAAATCAGGCCAGCAGAAACGGCGCCAAGCGTTGGGGCGACAATGAACAGCCATAGCTGCGAAATAGCCGTGCCGCCGACAAATATGGCGGGCCCAATGCTCCTAGCCGGATTGAGTGATCCCCCGCTAACGTTGATAAAGCAGGATATCAACACAAAAAGGCAAAGCCCAATTGAGACACCGGCCAGTTGTTTGCTATCGGCGTTCGCGACAGACCCGATGATTACGGCCATGAAAATGAATGTCGCGACGAATTCGCTGACAAAGGCAATAGCAACACTGTATTGCGCCCAACCGGTCTGTCCTAACCCAAGCGCGGCAGGGTCATATCCCCCCGTCCGGCCCTCAAGAATGACAAGCAAAATGCCAGCACCAACCAGACCTCCGATAAGCTGACTTGCCACGTAGCCGACAACTTTTGCACCAGTGAACCGGTTCGCGGCCCATAGACCCAAAGTGATTGCGGGGTTGATATGACATCCTGAGACCGGACCAATCCCATAGATCAGAAAAGTCACGGTCAGTCCGAATGCTAACGAGATAGGCATTCCCCCCAAGGGCAACGCGGCGCCATTGCCAGCTAACGTGACTGACGCGCACCCCAACAAAACCAGGCATGCGGTGCCGAATGCTTCGGCCAGGTAAGCATTGTAGTTGTTCGTCATAGTTAAACTTCCTTCATTACCGAATTGCGAGATATGGTCGCAAGAATGCTATGGGCGGCAACCCATGCTCGCCCTGTGTTCTCTTCGATTGGATGTCAGTCAGACCTAGAGATTGGGTCGCGTACCCCTCCACGGCCGTGCGCGTTCATAGGCCTTGGCTGCTTGCAGCACGCTGATGTCCTCGTAGGTACGACCGACGATCTGCAGCCCGGTGGGTACGCCGGACGAGGCGAATCCACTTGGCACAGTGGCCACAGGACACTGGCTGATCAGGTTAAATGGATACGTCATGCACCACTGGATCATGGCGTCGACGCGCTTGCCATTGATAGTGAAATTCTCGTCGTCGCACCTGTGCCAAAGCGGCACTGACGGAACAGCAGTCGTTGGGCAAAGCAACAACTGGTAGTTTTCCATCAACGGACCAAACTTGTCGTACATTTCGGTTCGTACGAATTCCGTCTGCTTCACGCGCGTGTAAGAATGATTCATACCCTTGTGGAGAAGCTTACGGACGTAGGGATCCATTTCATATTGCCAGCGAGGCAGGTGCTGACCAGCTGCGGACGCAAACAGCCCCTCCCAGTGAGTCATCCAGGCGTCATAAGAGCCATAATTCCAGTCCAATTCGACTTCCTCGACGATGCAGCCGAGAGACCTGAAGATGTCAACGGCTTCGAGAGTGTTTCGCTGCACCTCTTTGTCGACTTCGAAGTAGCCAAGGTCCATTGAGAACGCCACCTTCCAGCCCCGGATGTCGCCCAGGTCGCTGGGAATTTCGAGTTTCGGCTTAAGCGTTGCTGCGTCTTTTGGATGCGGACCGCTCATGACGTTCTGCATAAGGATGGCATCGCCCACAGACCGGGTGATCGGCCCCAGATGCAGGATCCAGTCGAGGTTGGTCGGCAAGAGCCGGCCGGGATTGCGGCCGAAGGGCGGTTTGAAGCCAAAGACACCGCACGCTGAAGATGGTATGCGAATGGAACCGCCACCGTCATCACCATCCGCGAGGATGGTCATCCCGGCCGCCACGGCCGCCGCGGAGCCGCCGGACGAGCCTCCACAATTGTACTCGGCGTTCCATGGGTTCCGGGTCGCGCCCCAAAGAGGGCTGTGCGTATGGCCCGTATGGGCGAATTCCGGGCTGGTCGTCTGGATGTGCAGGATTGCACCAGCCTCAAGGAGGCGCTCAACGATAGGCACGGTGTTGTCGGCGCGAACACCTTCGAAGATCTTCGATCCCCAGGTGCAAATTTCTCCAGTGACCGGGTGAAGATCCTTGATTGCCAACGGGATCCCCTCGAGCGGACGCACTGCGCCGGCGTTCGACGCATAGCGCTTCTCTGACTTTTTTGCCTGATCCAACGCACGGTCGAAATGCGTGTAAGTGACAGCATTCAGCGCCGGATTGACTTTCTCACAGCGAGCAATGACCGCTTTCATCACATCGACAGGCGACAATTCTCGTGATTTGAAGGCTGCGATCGCCTCCTCGGCCGTCAGATAGCAAAGGTCGACATCGGACAATTTGCTCAGTTCGTTTGGCTTTCTGGCCATGATTTCTTCCTCCAGTATGTAGTGCTTTCAGGCGACCGACTGCGAGAACTCGGTCCCGCTAACGAAACTTTCCAGCCAATCACCGTCCACAGCCAGCTCTTCGCGAGACAGCTGTCGTGTGATGTTGCCGATATCCATGAGGTACGCTCGATCCGCCATCGATCGGATGAAATCGATGTTCTGTTCGACGATCAGCGTCGACAATCCGCGAGTGGCCTTTAGCCGATTCAAGATGTCGGCGATCTCCTCAAGGATGGATGGTTGGATCCCTTCGGAAGGTTCGTCCAGAAGCAGCAGCTTGGGATTGGTGGCAAGCGCTCTTGCCAGTGCAAGAATCTGCTGCTGACCTCCGCTGAGTTGGCTGCCTCGGTCGTTGAGCTTCGGCTTCAGCGCCGGGAACTCCTCAAGCAGTTCGTCGATGATCTGAGGCGCCCCGGAGCTTGCGTAGAGGCCGACGAGCAGATTTTCGCGCACCGAAAGCTTTGGAAAGATCCCACGCCCCTGTGGGACATATCCAATGCCGAGCCGCGCACGTTTGTCACTCGAAAGCTTAGCTATTTCAGTGCCAAAAAAGTCGATCGTCCCGCTCTGTGCGGGCACGATGCCGGCGAGTGTCTTCATCAGCGTCGTTTTGCCAGCACCATTGCGGCCTAACACCGCCACGATCTCGGGTTGCCCGACAGCCAGTGAAATCCCTCGCAAAACAACGATCCGCCCATAGCCGGATGACAGATCATGCGTTGACAGCATTGGAGCGCCTCCCGAGATAGATGTTAATCACCTCGTCATCACTGCATACCTCGTCAAAGCCGCCGTTGCGGAAAACACGCCCTTGGTGGAGCATCGCGACTGGTGCTTGAAGCGAGCGTACGAACGCCATGTCATGCTCGATGACAATAATGCGGTGCAACCTGGAAAGGCGTTCGATCAATTTGGCTGTTCGAACCTTCTCCTGCCAGGACATGCCGGCGGCCGGCTCGTCGAGAAGGATGATGGAGGGGTTCTGGGCGATCACCATTGCAATCTCCAGCCATTGTTGCTGGCCGTGGGAAAGATCTGATGCGCAGTCCTCGGCGCGATGGAGAAGATCGGCGAGTTGGAGTGTTTGCCGAATTAGTTGTTCCCGGTTGGCGCCCGGGCGCGACCGCAGGGCGAGGTCGATGTGTTGCCGCACCGTCATGCTCGGGAACACCGAGGCAATCTGCAACTTGATGCCCAGGCCAAGCCTTGCGCGCTCGAATGCGGGCATACGCGTCACGTCGGTACCGTTGAGGGTCACACACCCTTCAGAATCGGTGACACGGCCCGTCAACACATTGAAGAAGGTACTCTTGCCCGCACCGTTCGGCCCGATGATGGCGTAAACCGGGGCAGAGTCGAATGTCAGGTCGACCCCTCTGAGAACAGAGAGGCCACCAAAGCTCTTTGCTAGATTCTGTGCAACGATTACACCTCTTTCAGGCCGATGATCTGCCAGGGCCGTGTCAGCCATTTGACCCGCGTGCAAATCTTTGTCAGCCTCGGCTATCAGGGTGGCATTGGTTGCTGGAATTTTCGATTTCAGCCAGCGCGACACGGTAGGCACGACACCGCTTGGCAACAGAAACAGCGACAGGATCAACATCAAGCCGAGGATCAGCGGCGTCTGCTCGGCGACGACCTGATCGGCCTGGTCGGCGATCCATTGCACGATGACGACCCCGACAAAGGCGCCAAAAAGCGATGTGCGCCCTCCGATCATCACCCAGATGATCACCATCGCGGCCTGCGTGAGGCCGAAGACGGACGGATTGGTGAAGGTTCCCCACGCTGCGAACAAACCGCCGCCGATACCTGCGATCGCACCGCCGATGACAAAGGCAAGCCACTTCCAGAAGCGCACGTCATAGCCAAGCAACTCCATGCGTGTCTCGTTTTCTCGGACACCGGAAAGTATCTCGCCAAGGCGGCTATCGGCTGCATAGGACGCTGCCACGTATAGAACTGCGGCGAGAATAACGGCGAACACCAGCAGCCCCTGGATCTGAAGCTCGACGCTTCCCAAGCCGGGAATCCAAAAGGCCAGAGTCGGCAGGCCAGGCATGCCGTTGAAGCCACCAAGCGTGGCTTCACCAATGCGATATTCCGGACCTGCGGTGCTCGAAACAACGGTGTAGAGGATCAGCGTCACGGCAAGTGTGAGAACGGACAGGTAGACATCACCGACGCGGCCATAGAACATGAAATAGCCAAGCGCGGCCGCGAAGACAGCGGCGGCAGCAGCGGCAAGGATAAGCGCCGACAAAGTCTCGCCCGTGTACGGGAAGACGTTCAGCGAGACGATCGCATAACCGTAAGCGCCAATGCCAAAGAGTGCATTCTGGCCGAAGCTGAAAATTCCTGCCTTTCCCCAAATGAAGGAGAGGCTGAGCGCGACGATGCCGAAGCTCACCCAAAGGGTCCACTTCAGTTGATCGGCCAGCGAGAAATTCATGAAGATGAGAATTGCGATCGCGGCCGCAAAGATCGCTCCCAGCGCCTTGCCATGCGATGAATTTAGGATGGACTGAACGAACGGTGTTTTCTTCGATAGCAGCATTGAAATGAAACCACCCGTATGGTTATCGACTACACTTGACATCGCTCTTCCTCAGAGTTGACGCTTCCAGTGGGCGGAGAGACCTTCCGGCATAAAGCGAAGAATGACGATTGAGGTCAGGAATAGTGCAGCAAGCCCCCAGAACGTCGTGACGAGTTGGGCGACAATGTTTTGTATTCCGCCGAGGGCGATTGCCGATGCCAAGGTACCCACCAGAAACGCCTGTCCTCCGGTGATCACCGTCATGAATGCCTGGCCGATATAGGCCTGGCCCATGCCCGGGCTCACAGCCACGATGGGCGCAAGCAGACCGCCACCGAGGCCGGCCAGCGCCGAGCCGAGCATGAAAGTAAGCACGTTGATCTTTTTGGCGTCGACTCCCAGGGCGCTCGCCATTTCCGGATTCTGAGCTGCCGCGCGTGCCAGTAAGCCATATTTCGTCCGGGTAAAGACAAAGAAGACCACGCCAACAAGGACTCCGGCGATCGGTATGAGCAGCAACGAATATGTCGAGACCGAATACTGCCCAATCTGGATAGCGCCGAACGGCGTCGAGATGCCGGGCGACGTAGTGCCAAAGATATCGACTGCCAGTTGGAACAGAACAAGGCTCAGGCCGAAAGTCACGAGTAGGGTGTCAACCAAGCGCCGGCCATAGAGCGGACGGATGAGCACGATCTCGACGACAAGCCCTAGCAAGGCAGAGGCCGCGGCGCCTCCAAGCGCCGCGACCAGAACCGGAAAACCGAAGGATCGAACAAGGTAGATCGTTGCGAATGCTCCGATCATGAGAAACTCGCCATGGGCCATGTTGATAATGCGCATCAGGCCGAAGATCACCGCGAGACCTATCGAGGCGATCAGGAGGGTGGATATGCTTGTCGCGGCCGAAAGCGCGATGACCAAAAAAGCGTCCATGGGTAAATCCCCGTGTCAGAATTTCGGTTCGATCATACGGTGGGCACCTTTGTCGGTGCCTGTGAGATCGCAGGCCTCGGCGCCGACGACCTGTCGCGTTGGCTTCATCTGCTGGAACTTCTCGATGATCTCGAATTTCTGGTCGGCATTGACGCGCGCCAAATGAACGTCCTGAATATTGCGATGCGAGGGCGCGTCAACGACAACCGGGCCTGCGGGTCCGGTGTATGCTTGCCCCGACTCCAATGCCTCGACCACAGGCATGATGTCTGTTGTGCCGGCCTTCTCGACCGCTTGTTTCCACTGATGCCAAGCGATCCAGACCTGCGCGGGTGTGTCGGCGACTACCCCCGAGGACGGGTATTGCTTTCGGAAGCCGTCGAGGAAGATCTTGTTTTCGGGCGATTCCAGCGCTTCGAAATATGAGTAGGCAACGACAATGCCCTTGGACTCCTCCGCCGACAGAATTTCCTGCTCGTTGCCAAGACCGAAGACCGGGGAGACGATCGGAATGCTGCCATTGAGACCCGCCGCTGCGAACTGCCTGTAGAAAGCAATGTGATTGCTTCCGACCAGGTTGGACATGATGGCCGCAGGCTTTGCCGATTGAATCTTGCGGATCGTCGAGCTGAAGTCGGAGACCTCGAGCGGGATGAACTCGACACCGGAAATTTCGATGCCGGCCTTTTCGGCCAGGGCCTTGGTCCAGGCATTCGCGACGTGACCGTAGACATAGTCAGCAGCCACGACATAGAGCGTCTTGCCCGCGTTCTTCGCGGCCCACTCAATGAGCGGCCCTTCCTGCTGCACGCAATCGGTGCCCTGCATGAAGGTGTAGCGGTCGCATTCACCGCCTTCATCGATAGTAGGGAAGAAGAGTAGCTTCTTGAAGCGGCTGAGGACGGGCCTTGCCGCCTCGCGCGATGCGCCGGTGAAGCAGCCGACCACAGCGGCAACCTTCTCGTTCGTGCCGATCTCCTGTGCGTAGCGAGAATACAGCTCGATCTTGGACTGCGTATCGAAGGCGTTGAGCACCAGTTTCTTGCCCAGTACGCCTCCGTTCTGGTTGATGGCATCGATCGCATACTTCGAGACGTTCATCTGCTGAACGCCATATATGTTCAAATTTCCTGTAAGGTCGAACATGGAGGCGACCTGTATCTCCTCCTGTTCGGCCGCTCGCAATATGCCCGGCTTCGACAGTAAAATGGCGCCGGCAGTAAGGGCTACGCCCTTGAGAATGGATCGGCGGGTGGGTCGCGCAGAATCGAGATGGCTCCCGCAATCGTTACCGCTCGAATTTAATTCTCCCATAGTATATTTCCTCCACTTTTGGCGTTGCTGTTTGCCGCATGTTCTTTACGTTTTTTGCTATTGCTGGACAACAAATCCTAGGCTTGCTTCCTCCTCAAGAAGCAACACCTGTTCCCGCGCGGTTATCTAAGTTTTTTACTTGGAACCGCTGATTTTATGGATTATGACAGCGACCTGGTTATCGAGAACATCCAGTTTGGGAAAGTTGAGGAGTCCAATGCTGCGTCCTTGGTCCCTACAGATCCAGCTTCGCCCTCAATCGCAGACGCCGCTTTATCTCCAGATCGTGCATTCTTTCATCGAAGAGATCCGAAGAGGTCGCATTGGTGCCGGAACCGCCCTACCCGGCACCAGGACGTTGAGTGAGCAGTTGGCCGTCAGCCGCAAGACAATAATTGCCGCCTACGACGAACTGGTCGCGCAGGGCTGGGCAACATCGGATTCGACGCGAGGCACTTTCGTCTCCCCCGACCTTCCCAGTCTGCCCCGATGGACGAGCAGAGCGGCGCCGAGCCTCGGTGTATTGGGTGGAGATGGCTTCTCCTGGAAGAAAGCGCCCCAAGTGATCCCTTGGGCCGAGCGCTCTGAGAACTACCTCATATTCGACGACGGAACGCCGGATCCACGACTCGCGCCGGTTGAGATCATTGCTAGGACTTACAGGAGGGCTCTTGTCCGAACGGCTCGCCGCAGCGAGCTGGGTTACGGTGACCCGCGCGGCGCGTTCGCCCTCCGACAGGCGATTTCGACGATGTTGAATTCGGAGCGAGGCCTGGCGACCACCGCGTCCAACATCTGCCTGACGCGCGGTAGCCAGATGGCACTCTACCTCTGTTCGGTACTGCTTGTTCGGCCTGGCGACTATGTTGCGGTCGAGAAACTGACCTATCCTCCGGCTCGCACGGCCTTTGCCCGCACGGGAGCCAGCATCGTCAGTGTCGCGTTGGACGATGGTGGCATCGAGCTCGATGATTTGGAGCGGGCCTGTGACGAATTTCCCGTCAAAGTGATCTATCTGACACCTCATCACCAATTTCCGACCACGGTATCGATGCGGCCAGAACGCCGCCTGCGGCTTCTGGAACTCTCGAAGCGCAAGGGTATCGTGGTGGTCGAGGACGACTATGACCACGAGTTCCATTTCGACCATCAACCGCTGCTGCCCTTGGCGAGTGCCTCGCTGGACCGCACGGTCTATGTCGGATCGCTTTCCAAGTTGATCAGCCCGAGCCTGAGGATTGGCTATCTGGTCTCGAGTCCCGGTTTCGTCGACGACGTTGCCAATGAAATCATGCTGATCGATCGCCAGGGCAGCCAGACGATGGAAACAGCCGTGGCCGAACTGATGAGCGAACATATCAGCAGCTATGCCCGCAAGGTGCATGGCATATACAAGGCTCGCAGGGACCATTTCGCCACCGTGTTGACGACGGTATTTGCTCAAGAGATGAGCTTTACGATCCCAGCGGGAGGCTTGGCATTCTGGGTGCAGTTTAAAACCCCGCTCGCCCTGGATGAACTGGTCGCGGCTGCCTATAGGGAGCGCTTGAAGATCCTACCGAGCGACAATTTTTCCTCGGACGGCGAGGCGCCATATGCACTGAGATTGGGCTACGCCAGCATGAACGAAGGCGAATTAACCGAAGCAGTCCAACGGCTTCATCGGGCCTACAAGAGCGTGAAACGGTAACTGCGCTGTAGCCATTATGATAGCGGCGCACTTTGGAAGGCGGGCGAGGCCTTGGCCTCGATTGTGCTTGTGATGTTGTCAAATCGACTGGGCCACCGTTTTTGTAGAGACCGCGTCTGAAGGATACCAGCGCATCCAATCGCCGAAGTTGTTCTAGCCGGCCTGCTCTGCCCCATGCTTGATCTGCTCCAGCCATTCGGCGAAGGCAGCACGGCCTGCCTTCCGAAGAGCAACGCCATGGGTGCGAGCGTGATCGCGAATATGCCTCGGATCAAGCCCAGCGCCAGCAAGCTCGGCAGCATGCCCGATGAGCCAAGGCTCAAGGTCATTACCTGTGTCCGCCTCGGCATGGAATTGGAGTGCCAACACATTGGCACCCATGGAGAATGCCTGATTAGCGGCGCTTGTGGTGGCCAGCAGCGTCGCTCCTTCCGGCAACTCGAATGCGTCTCCGTGCCAATGGAGTACCGGCACACCAGATAGGTGGCGTAGCGGGCCGAATCTGCCTGCCTCTGTCAAGTTCACCGGAGCAAAGCCAATCTCCTTGATACCGCTCGGAGCAACCTTGGCGCCTAGGGCTGCCGCAATCAGCTGCGCCCCTAGGCAGATACCGAGTACTGGCAGACCCGCATCGAGTCTGTCTCTGACAAGCGCCAGTTCCGTTTTAAGGAATGGATAGGCATCGGTTTCATAGACACCGATCGGTCCGCCAAGAACGACGAGAAGATCAGCTTTGAGGGGATCGACCATGCTGATGTTGGTTTTGCCAACATCGACATAGTTCAGCGCATAACCGGCGATAGACAATTCCCGCTCGAAGGTGCCTAGCGTTTCGAAATGTATGTGCCGGATTGCGACAGCGGATTTCTTCATCGCGATGTTTCCTTCATTGCTTGAGTTCCGCCGGCAGGGGTTCAAAAGTTTCGGCGATGTGCCGCCGCGCTGTGTCGGACGGCGGCAGGGTTGGGCGTGGCGGCTCGGGCACACGCCCATTCATGGTCGGAGGGGATGGTTGGACGGTAAGGCAGTCGGCACGGCGGCAACGGTCAGCCCTTTTGCCTGCATGGGGAACACGGCAGCGCTTTCGCCAACACGGGCGCGTACGACCTGGCTCTGAATAGAAATCACGTCCATCAATTTGTGTCCGCAAAGCCTGGCCAGTAATGCTCGTCGGGCGTCGGGCGGCTACCGAAGATAGCCTGGCCGACTCGCACGACATGGGCACCCTCCTCAATTGCTTCTTCGAAATCACCAGACATTCCCATCGACAATTCAGTAAGTGCCGGATTGCGCCTGACGGCCCGGTCGCGAAGCTGGCGCAACAGGCGAAAACACGGACGAACCTTGTTCATGTCAGAACTGAACAAGGCGAGCGTCATGAGTCCGCGAGGCTTCAGACGCGGAAATCTGTCGAGCATATCGACAAAAGGCAGCAGAGCTTCTGGATGGAGGCCGTATTTGCTCGCCTCGCCGGACGTGTTGACCTGGACATAAACGTCGAGACAACGTTCCTCTCGCGCAAGTCGCTCATTGAGAAGATCGGCGAGCCGGAGGCTGTCGAGTGCGTGGAATTCCCTAGCGAAGCGAGCGAGATATTTGACCTTGTTGGTCTGGAGATGCCCGACAATGCTCCAGTCGATCGCGAGGTCGCGAAGAGCCTCCTGCTTGGACGTCGTCTCCTGGATCTTGTTCTCGCCGAATGAGCGGATGCCTGCGGTGAAGGCAAACCGCAGGATATGCGCAGGGACCGTCTTGGTAATAGGCAGCAGACGTACCGATGCTCGATCCCGCCCAGCGTTGTCGCAAGCCTTGGCAATGCGCATTTCGACAGCTGCGAGGTTGGCGCTGAATCGTTGCGCCGGGTCTGGGCCAAACCGTTCCAAATCTTCTTGCGAAAGTGCCGCACTGCTCAGCGCGCCAGCCGTCATTGTCAACATCCCGTCTCCAGACGCAGCCAACAGAGCGGCCGCCATCTTCATAAAAACAACCCATCCAAGAACAGAGCGTTCGCGACCGGTGTGGCGGTTCACAGAAGAGCTCTCGTTTTGCCGACTACGGCTACCGCAGTCTCTTGGCTTCGATGGAAATAGCAGTTAGCTGGCCTACTAAGAACGTCCAGTTTTCAAATTTTGTCATGAGCCAGTTGAGATTACCCATGAGAGGCCGCTCGCAGGGAATGGGAGCGAAACAGATCTACCAAACGCTAAAGGCTCAAATCGTCGATGGCGTTTATGGGCTAGACGGGCCCCTGCCTTCGTCTCGAGGCCTCGCGGCCGAACTGAAGGTGTCTCGCACAACTGTCACAGCTGCCTATGAGCAATTGGCGGCCGAAGGCTTTATCGATATGCGCCAAGGGACTTGGCCGCGGGTGGTCGCAGCCGTAATCAACCGAGATCATAGGCCCGGTCCCGCCAGACCTCGGGCGATTGTGCGCTTGTCTGCTTATGGCGAAAGACTGAGAACCTTTCGGATCCGGTTGGAAGAGACGTCGCTGCACGCCGCCATCCAGTTCCGTTATGGCGATCTCGCGCCGTCAGACTTTCCGGTTTTGGCATGGAAACGCGCGATCGTCGCTGCGATCATGCAACAGCCTGCTCGGTTGGCTTATGACGACCCCAGGGGTCGCGGCGACTGCGCGTTGCTCTGCAGGGCTATCTCTGGCGCGCTCGGACCCTGCGATGCGATCTAGAGCAGATCATCATCGTCAATGGCTCTCAACAAGGGTTGGACCTCTGCGCAAGGCTACTGCTCGATGCCGACGGTCGATTCGTTGTGGAAAATCCGTGCTACGCCATGGCGCGCCAGATCTTTGCCGGGACCAGCGCCGCACCCATCTCGATGTCGGTCGATAAGGATGGCTTGGACACTGGCTTGCTGAGCGGATTCGAGCGCACTTGGCCTATGTCACACCGTCCCATCAATTCCCATTTAGGCAGCGTGATGCCGATCTCACGACGGCGCCAATTGCTTGAGTGGGCGCAAACCGTTGACGCCTACGTCGTCGAGGATTGCAGTAGAGGGTGCTGACGCGGGCCTGCACATCGTGGTGTGGTTCCGTGACTTGCCGGCTCGCGTGGAAATGGAATTGGTCGAGGGAGCGCTCGCCCTGGGTGTTGGAGTCTACGCGGTTTCATCGCTCTACGATCTCACACTGCCTGCCTGTCGGCCCGACCGCGTCGGTCTGGTCATGGGCTACGCTGCGTTAGACACCCGACGGATCGAGCGTGGCATCTACTTGCTCAACCAAGCCGTGAACCTGATACGCGTCTGATCGATTACCGCGGCACTTGCTTACCTGGCTTTGCGCTTTTGGGACTCTTTCAAGCTGTTGGCCACGGTGAGATAGTAGTTTCGGGCCGTCGCATTCATCTGGCGCTCACCCAACTCTCGGAGGACCCGTACCTTTACCTCGGTCGCCAGACTATCGTTCGGATCGAGCGCGAGCAGGTAATCAGCCTGTTCTGCGGCCCACTGGAACTCTTCGACCTCAAGCGCTGCTTCCGCACTCTCCAACATTTTCTCTCGACCACCGATCATAGCGACCAGCTTTTCCGCCCGCTCCTTATCGGTCATCGGAAAGATTTTGGTTGGGTTACCGTCAAACCAGCCCGCATTCTGAGAGTAGATACCGCGCACCGACCATGCGACAGTACCGTAGAATTCTTGCAGATAAGGATGCTTCGCGAGCTTTTCCGGCAGTTTAATTTCCTGGACCAGCTCGTCGGGTGTCTTCCCTTTGGCAATGCCCTCCATCGTCCTGTCATAGACGAATTTGATGCTGTCGCGAGAAGCCATAAGTGCGTCTTTCGCTTCAGCGGCATTCTGGATAGTGCCCATATGTCCGGGAACCACGAAATCCGGATTAAGGGCGATCAGCTTGTTCAGGCTCGAAATCCACTTCTCCACCGGGCGAGTTGGCAAGCCCCGCAGCGGAGCGATGTTGGGGAAGGTCTTCAAGAAGACATCACCAGCGATGAGCACCTTGCGATCAGGTAGCCAGACCGAGATGTTCTCGTCAGCTTCGCCCGGCGTGAAGATCAACTTGAGCGGCACGCCCGCAATCGTCAGGTCTTCTTCATCGCCGTCAAACGTCTTGGTCGGGGGGATGAAGCCCTCGCGCGTATGAGGCGTTACCCGGCCGTACTCCAACTGCGTGCCTGCGTTGATGAAGTCCTCGTCGGGCAAGAGAGTACCGAAGGCGTCTCCCCCATCGCGTCGGCCGCGACCTGTATCAGGCTTCGCTGTCATAAGAAGCTTGTGGCTATAGATTTCAGGCTCATCGTTGCCTGCGAACACCGTCGCCCCACCCGTATGGTCGGGGTGGTTATGAGTATAAATAATGGCCTTCACTGGATGGTTCAGTCGGTCACCGAACGCATCCATGATTGCCTTTGCGTCGACGGCGTTGGCGGACGTGTCAACGATGATGGAGCCGCCGTCGCCTTTGATCAGGGTAACGTTGCTAGCCGAATATCCGATAGCCGCATAGACCCCGTCGATGACTTCGACGACGCGCTTCCGAAACTCATCCGAATGGGCCGTCAACTTGTCGCGCCCGGAAAAATCATTAACCGCAAGCGCCGAGGGTGACATGCCGAGGACTGACATCATGCCGTGAATACTCCTGCCCTAAGTGTGGACGAAACTAGCATCTTGCCCGGCCGGACCACAGTGCCCGCCCGGCTGTCGTCGTCTATCCGCGCGGCGCGATGGGAGCCCTTTTTCCGCGTCCCCATAGAATGAACAGGCAGATGGGGAGCAGGATGGCGTTCAGCGGCAAGGCCGACAGTTCGCCGCGTGAGGTATGGAAAATGACGGCCGCGATCTGCAGCAGTACGCACCCCAGTGCGGCCAGAACCGTCAGTCGGGGCAGGACGCGGGTGAGGCCAGGCAGGAGAATGCCGATGCCGCCCGCAATATCGATGAGACCCATCAGCCGCAGGAACCAGGGCGGGACGTCTCCGGGCCAGACCCACATAGCCGCCAACTGATCGATCGGCATGAAGAACTTCATGTAGCCGAATACGGTAAAGGCGATAAAAATAAGCACTTGAGCGATCCAAAGCCCGATCTGCAGAGATTTTGCGGCCGGTGGTGCTGAAAGAAGAGTTGAGCTGTGTGACATCTGATGTCTCCGGAAGAGGTCGTGAACAAGCACCCGTAGGTATGCGCAGCCAGAGCCCCTTCGGATGCCCGGCAGGAAGCGGCATGCCATCGATCAGGTGGGCTTGCTGTTGATCTTACAAACGGAGATGACCAAAGAAAGTGATATAATTTCGCTTATCTCGTTCAAGAAAACTGCTATTGTTGTCGTCGTTTGGAGCTGATGTCGCGCGTCGCGGAACCGCTCAATCGCTTGGAATTGCTATGGATGCGCTGACCCTTGACCAGTTTCTGGTATTCGTCACTACGGTTGAGGAAGGCAGTTTTGCTGCGGCTGCGCGGCGTATGAACAGAGCTCAATCGGCGATCACCTACACCATTCAGAAACTCGAGGAGCAGAGCGGGCTCCCCCTCTTCGACCGCTCCGCCTATCGTCCGATGCCTACCGAGGCGGGAAAGGCGCTGCTGCCGCGGGCGCGACGCATCCTTGACGACGTTGCGGACTGGCGGTACCAGGCCCAGGGGATTTCAAAGGGGCTGGAGGCAGAACTTACTCTGGCTGTCGTAAGCTACACGCCGCCGGATCTCTTAAGCCGCGTCCTAAGTGCATTCAATGCGGAGTTTCCCTTTGTCGAAATCCGTCTTCTGACCGAAACCTTCGATGCCGCGGCGAAAGCGCTGCGTGATGGAACGGTCGATCTCGCACTGCTTGCCGAACGTCAGCCGGAGGAGTTCGAGCGCCGCGTGTGCGGACGGATCGATCTCGTACCGGTCGCAGCCCCCAGGCATGCGCTCGGCCGGATCGAAGGACCATTCAGCGCTGCACGACTGCGGGACCATACCCAATTGGTTATCAGCCCCGCTCCCCATATGGACAGTGGGCGGGACTATGGTGTGCTTGCCGCCAACCGATGGCGCGTCAACGATCTCCAGACCAAATACGACCTCATTCTTGCGGGTGTCGGCTGGGGTTCAATGCCTCGCTCGCGCGTGGAGAAAGACCTTTCGACCGGGCGCCTCGTCGAACTGAAACCGGAAAGTTGGGAAGGGTCGGATTGGATGCCATCGTTCCCACTGGTCATTGCCTACAGGAAGGAAAAGGCGCTCGGTCCAGCCGGACAGTGGCTGGTGAAGGAATGTGTCGCTCAATGGGAGTTGGCCAGTAAACCTTGAGCAACGGCGATAGGCTGTTTGCAACAGGGCAAGGATGTGTACTGGCCGGATCGCCATGTTTTTGGAAAATGCGGCGATCCGGCGAGTGGTTTTCCTGCTCTAAGGAAGCCCTCTCAAATAGCGAATATCGCGCCCTATGCTGACAGCTTGAGCTGCATGGATGATCGCATTGGTATCAAATCCATGATGCCGGTACAGGTCCGCGATCGTCCCCGTCTGCCCGAAATGCTCAACCCCCAACGCCTTTGACGCGGTGCTCATAGACGCCACCGATCCAGGCGAGTGTTGCAAGTCAATCACCGAGATGATCCCGCAGTCCCGCGACAACGGCGCCAACAGACGCTTGATGTGGCTCGTCGCATCGGTGGTTCCTCGCTGCCGGGCGTTCTCGCCAAGGATCGGCCTGCATTCAGGCTCATGAGAAGTCCCCGACGGGCGATGTGGTTGGCGAGATCCTCAATCGAGACGCCCGCCTTGATGTTGCGAACGTTCTTCTGCGAGAGTTCGAGCTTGTCGAAGAAAATGTCCTACGATCGGTCGAGGGTGATCTTCTGAACGGCCTTTGGCATGTCGTTTCTCCGTGGCGGGCCGGCCGGAGCCTCTCTGCGAACCTCTAAACCCGCTGCAAACGTTCCTCCCCCCTCTCCTCCCGGCCGCGCTGCGCCCTTCCCGGTTCGCGCTGTCTGCGGAACCGGTTCCAACCCATCCGAAAAACTCTGGGGGGACGCAGCGCCTCATCGCCATTGGCACGTGGAAGCGCTCCGACGCGCATTCTGACTGCAGATGGATAGCTCTGACCCGACCAGCATCGGCAGAAACGGAGCAAGCGCTGAGGCGTTCAGCAATTGATGGCAGGCTTTTTCGGTTTCGCGCCTGCTGAAGACGCGTTCGATTCGATTTTGCTGCTTGTCGAGCTCGCGGCCGTAGGGGCCGCTGGATCGTCGACGACAGCGGCCTGCCCCGCGGCAATGAGCCGAAGAAGATGATCGGCCGATTTCCGATCACCTTCGCCCCAAATCAACTTGGGCCATCTCCCCTGCCGGTGTGCGGTAATAAAATCCGGCTGGAACCCGAGGTCCTCGGTCTGAAGAGGAATGAGTCACCACTTCGCGTGCAATGACGATCGCAGGCTGGCTACGACCTGCCAACGACAGCCGGGCCGTGCTCTTAGCGGCGGGCAGCAATCAAGCCGATTTCGACCTTGGCTCCAAGTGGAAGGGAAGCCACTCCGATGGTTGTCCGAGCCGGAAAAGGCTTCGAGAATTGGCGTTCGTAGACTGCATTCATCGCCGGGAAATCCTTCATGTCGGTCAAATAGACCGAGCATGTAACGACATCATCAGCAGTGAGTCCGGTTTCAGCCAGCACAGCAAATAGATTACCGAAACACTGGGCGGTCTGCGCGCTAATATCACCTTCGATCAATTTTCCAGTTGTAGTGTCAAGCGGCGTCTGCCCGGAAAGATGGATGAAACCGTTGGCTTCAACAGCATGGGAATACGGGCCGACAGTGGCGGCACTGTTGATGTTGTAAGCTTTGCGAGGCATGGCGCGTCACCTTTGCGGAGGTTGGGTTGCGAGTTTCAGTGTCCCGTCGGCGTCGACCGGGTTTAGCATTGGTATGCCTCGTCAATATTCGTTGTGAACTGGGAGTGGCCGTCAGCCTTGTTCCGACTTTCGGGCGGCGGCGGCAAGCATCGCCTCACCGATCTGGTGGTCGCCTTGGGCGTTCAGAATTTCGCCAGCGTTTCGGATGTCGCGGAGTTCCTTGTTCTGGCTGAGCTTGACCTTGCCGACAAGGCGGGTCACTTCGATCTCCAGCCCAACGATCGCCTTGACCATCGCATCGATGAATTCCCGGGGCGCATCACCCATCTTCCATGGGACAGGCTGCCTCCCCTCGTGTCTATGGGTCAGCTTGGCGACATTGCGACGGACGTAACGCTCGTCATCGTGGATCGTGATCCGTCCGTGCGCATGCGCCACCAGGTAGTTCCAAGTCGGAACCTGCTTGTGGAACTCCTGCTTGCTCGGATACCACTGTGGCGAGATGTATGCGTCCGCCGCGCGGAACACCACGAGCACGTCATCGCCTGTCGCCACATCCTGCCAGACCGGATTGTTACGAGCGACATGGCAACGAAGGGTCCCGTATTCTCCCTGCGATCGGTCAAGTTCGAAAGGGATGTGATTGGCGTCGAGGCCGCTTGCTCCGTGGGTGATCAAAACACCAAGCACATTGTTCTCGATCATGTCGTAAAGAACGTCTCGGTTTGGCTCATTGAAATGCGGAGGGACATACATGACTGATCCTTTCGTTGATCAAGCCTCACAGGTTCACCAGCCGGAGCCTGAGGGCAGATTTTGCAAAACCTCGGCGATCTCGCGCTTTGCAGCAGCAGAGACCGGCAGGATCGGGCGTGGAGGTTCGGTGGAACAAATGTCCAGCAATTCGGCGAGCGCATAGACGACGCGAAAGCTGGAGAATTTCTTGAAGAGGTCCCACAGAGGCATCA
Source organism: Mesorhizobium kowhaii (assembly GCF_042431665.1). Classification (NCBI taxonomy): domain Bacteria; kingdom Pseudomonadati; phylum Pseudomonadota; class Alphaproteobacteria; order Hyphomicrobiales; family Phyllobacteriaceae; genus Mesorhizobium; species Mesorhizobium kowhaii. The sequence continues at coordinate 78,075 of NZ_JBHLYT010000027.1, read as the reverse complement.
GTTTGCGGTCCAGTCTGCGTGCTTCCTCGGCGTCCCCGCGCTGCGCCGCCCTGACGATTTTCAGACAGGGTTCCGGCAAGATGCCACCGAGGACGCTGTACCATGTGTCGGCTCCGGCGATCATTGCTTCGCAGCAGTTCCGGTCGCCACTGTAGCCGATCGAGAATTCTTCCGGAAAGATGCGCCTCTGCTCAGCCAGATGACTGTTGATCGTGTCGGTGCCATCGGTTGGATTCTTGATCGCGACGATCCCCGGCACCTCCGCGAGACGACCGACAAGTGCCCGGGTGAAGTGGAAGTGCGTGGTGCCTGGGTTGTCGTAAATGACAATCGGCAGCCCGCTTTCGCGCGCCACGGTCGAGAAATGTTCGAACACCTCGTCGTCGGTCAGCGGCGCGTAAGTGACAGCCGCGAGCAATCCCGCTGTAGCGCCGATAGCCTTGGCGTCCTGAGCGAACTTCACTGCCTCATCGGTGCGCAGCGCGCCCACGCCGACAACGACAGGCGTTTGCCCTCCGGTTTCGCCGAGCGTCTCGGTGATGGCCCGACGTCGTTCCTCGCGCGTCAGGTACATGTAGCTGCCGGTGCTGCCGAGCAGGCCGATGGAATCGACTTGCGCTGCGCAAAGCCTGGCAACCAACCTGCGCAGCGCCATGGCATCGACACGACCGTCACGGTGAGTTGGCGTGATAGGGAAAGCGGAAAGCCCGCTCAGGATTGCCATTGCATTGCTCCAGATTTCTGCATGACCGTGTCAGTGTTGAAATCGATGCGGAACTGGGCTCATCAGAGCACGTCCAGCGCCTGCCTCAGATCGGCAATCAAGTCGTCGGCATCTTCCAGGCCGACCGAAAGACGCATGAGGTCCTCTCCAACGCCATCGGCAAGATGCGCGTCCTTGCGTATACTCTTGCGAGCACGTGTCAGGCTGGCCGGATGGTAGATGAGGCTGTCGGCATCACCGAGACTGACAGCCCGGGTGACCAGCCCAAGCCGATCCATCATCCGGCGCGCGCCTTCGAACCCGGCATGGAGACCGAAAGCCAACATACCTGATCCTTGTGACATTTGCCTTCGAGCAATTGCCTGATCAGGATGCGAGTCGAGAAAGGGGTAGCTCACCCAGGACACGGCGGGATGCGCCTGAAGCGCCTGCGCGATCGCAAGCGCGGTAGCGCTGTGCCGCTCCATTCTGAGCGTGAGCGTCTTCAGGCCACGCAGGATCAGGAACGCCGACATTGGCGACAGCGCCGCACCCGTGATGTAGCGCAGGCCAGTTTCGTGCAGCGTGTGGAGTGTCTCCGCATCGCCGAGAATCGCGCCGCCGAGGGCATCCCCATGACCGTTGATGTACTTGGTCAGTGAGTGGAGGACGATGTCGGCTCCGTGCTCAAGCGGTCGTTGGAGCGCGGGCGAGGCGAAGGTGCTGTCGACCGCGACCTTCACACCATGCGCATGGGCGCGCTCGGCGATTGCCCCGATGTCGAGGATGCGGCTCAGCGGGTTCACCGGGGTCTCAAAGAAGACAAGACGGGTCTTGGCAGTGATTGCTTGATCCAGGCTGCCGGGATCAGCCAGATCGACCGCAACAACCTTGATGCCGAACCGGGGGAACGCCTGCTCGACCATGGCAAGCGTGTTTGCATAGAGGGTCTTATGGACGACAAGCTCATCGCCTTGCGACAGGAGCGACAGGGTCAACGCGCTAAAAGCCGCCATCCCGGAGGCCACGACCAGGCCCGCCTGGGCCCCTTCCAGATTGGCGAGCCTTGTCTCGAGAATTTCCGTCGTCGGATTGTATTCGCGAGCGTAAAGCCTGCCGCCAAGTGCTGCGGCCGCCTCGTTCGCCGCCACACTCTCGAAGCCGTAGGTGGAGTTCAGGAAGACCGGCGTCTGAACAGCATTGGAGAAACAGGCTGGGTCATAGCCGTGATGGATCGCCCTGGTGGCGAAACCGAGACCGGCATCGTGCGACGACTGCCCGCCAGCATCCATTTTTGTTTGATCTGTGGTGCGGGTCATCGGCCTTGAAGGTCCTCTTGGATTTCAGGCAGAATGTGCTCAAAGTGGCGTATATGGAATGTCCAGTTGGCGATGAAAGAAATGGTCCAGTCCCCCAATTCCGGCTCAGCGGGTCGTTCGCACGGCATGGGCTCGCGCCAGATCTACGAAGCGCTTCGAGACCAGATCCTTGGGGGTGTCTACGAGACCGGCAGTCAGTTGCCGTCCTCCCGAGGTCTTGCAAACGAACTTGGCGTTTCGCGAACGACAGTCACTATTGCCTATGAGCAACTGGCCGCGGAAGGCTTCATCGAAGTCCACCAAGGCGCACGTCCCCGCGTTGCATCATCGCTGCTCGAGCCCAGCTCCAGCAGCGCGTCGTCGAAACGGGTCGTCTCGGTTCGCCTGTCCGCCTATGGCGAACGGCTGCGGAACAGCACACCCTGGCCGGATTATTTGCCGAACGCGTTGAAGGTTGATTTCCGATATGGTGACCTGGCGCCGTCCGATTTTCCGACACTGATCTGGAAACGCGCCATGAACGCCGCGATGGCGCAACGCCCTGCGCGGCTTGCCTATGACGATCCTCGCGGATCACGCCGCTTGCGCCAGGCCCTGCAGGGCTATCTCTGGCGCGCCCGAACCGTCAGCTGCAACATTGAGCAGATCATTGTCGTCAATGGTTCGCAGCAGGGCCTGGATCTAGCTGCGCGCCTGCTGCTCGATCCCGCCGATCGCTTCGTAATAGAGGACCCATGCTACAGAATGGCGCGTCAGGTCTTTGCCAGCACAGGTGCGACGCCCGTGCCCGTCGATGTCGACGCAGATGGGATGAAGACGGCGTTGCTGGCAGAAGTCGACGCACGGCTGGCATACGTCACGCCCTCGCATCAGTTTCCCCTGGGCGGTGTCATGCCAATCGCGCGCCGGCATCAGCTTCTGGAGTGGGCGCGTCACGAGGACGCCTATGTGATCGAGGACGACTATGACAGCGAGTATCGTTACGACATCAATCCGGTACCTCCGCTGCACCGGTTGGATGGCGGCAGCAACGTCATCTACCTCGGGACGATTTCCAAGACGCTCTCGCCGATGCTACGCATCGGGTATCTCGTGGTCCCCCTCGATCTGCGGGAGGCCTTCGCTACGGCCAAACAATTGGTGGACCGGCACTCTCCTGTAGCCGAGCAGGAGGCCCTGGCCTCTCTGATCGAGAGCGGTTCGTATGAAAGCCATGTGCGCCGTGTGCGCAGGCTGAACGGCGAGCGCCGCAAGACACTGCTGAGCGCATTGCAGCGAAACTTCGGGAACCGAATCGCAATCGAAGGCGTCGACGCCGGATTACATGTTGTCGTGTGGTTCAACGACCTTCCGCAAACCCTGGAAGCGCCACTGATCGCAGCCGCGCGACTCGCAGGCTTGGGGTTGCATCCGGTTTCGCCGCTTTACAATCGGCAAGAAAACCAAAGGCGCGCCGATCGAGTCGGGTTGGTCATGGGCTATTCGGCCTTGAGCACACGGCAAATCGACAATGGTGTTCGGATACTGCGGAAGGCCGTAAAACAGCTACAACAGTGAGCTTTCCGATCGCTGCCGGGGCAGCAATATCGTTCGGCCCGGAGATCGGTCGATGATTGAGACATGCGCCGCCAGCACGACAAAGCAGCACTGGACTGGCTGAACGCAACGCAACTGGCGCTGTTGATCACACCAGTCTCATGGCAGGTTCTTGATAGAATCGAGGTGTGGCTTCGCTGAAAGGCGGATGGAAAACGCGAAGCAGTTACTTCGTCGAGATTCCACTGCTCACTCGATGGTGAAGCCACAATTTTCGAGGGCGATACATGATCTGGCAGGGAAGGCTATTGCACATCCACGTAGCGCCCGCCGCATCCTACGAAATGGAGGAATTGGCGGAGGCGCAGCTCATTGCCGGACGCGGCATCATCGGCGACCGGTACTATCTGGGAACGGGGACATATTCTCCCAAACCAGACGTTCGCGAGGTGACGCTGATCGAAGTCGAGGTCCTTGAGGCTATCGCGCGTGGCGAACCCAGGATTCCGGGTCTCAGGGCAAAGCTCGAACCGGAGGACCACCGACGCAACCTGACCACGCGAGGGGTTCCGCTCGGCCATCTCGTCGGCAAACGTTTCCGGGTCGGGGAGACCATCCTGCGGGCGGCGCGGATGAATTTTCCCTGTAAGTACATCGAGCAATTGCTCGGCATTCCAGGTCTCTACGAAGGGCTTTTGAACCGCTCTGGGCTGAACTGCGCGATCGAGGTCGGCGGCTCGATCCGCCCCGGTGATCCGATTCTTCCAATTGACGAGTGAACCGGCATGGCATCGCCCCGTATCATCATGAAACTGACTGTAGTCGCCGCTCGCAAGGAGCCAGGCGACGTTCTGGTCATCGATGTGAAGCACCCGCGCAAATCCCTGCTGCCACCCTTCGAACCGGGCTCCCACGTCGACGTTCATTTGCCCGATGGGAAAGTGCGCCAGTATTCGCTTTGCGGCGACCCGGTGGATCTCAGCCACTACACCATCGCGGTGAAGCGTGAGCAGGCGGGGCGCGGCGGCTCAGCCTGGATTCACGAGACAGTGGCCGTTGGATCGACACTGCCGGTTTCTGCTCCGCGCAATCATTTTCCGCTCGAAGTCGGCCAAGGCCCGGCCGTGCTGCTGGCCGGAGGTATCGGGATCACCCCGATCGTGGCAATGGCGCGCGTCATGGAGCGGTTGGGCAAGCCGTACGAGTTGCATTACTTCACCCGCAGCCGGACACTCACGCCTCTGTTGTCGGTTACCGAACAGGCTCTCGATGCCAGCAATGTCGGGCTACATTTCGACGACGAGCCGGAGACTAGACAGGACCTTGAATCCTTGCTGTCGAGGCGCTCCGCCGATGCGCAGCTTTACTATTGTGGGCCACCTGGCTTCATGGCGGCTGTGGATCGGGCGGCCGCGCATTGGCCGGACGGCACCGTGCACTTCGAGGCCTTTCAGCCGCCTGAGCGCGACGACGGTCCACCGGAACCCTTTACAATCGAGCTCAGGGACGGGACCGTGGTTCCTGTCGCGGCTGATACCTCGGCTCTCACGGCACTACGCGCCGCCGGCGTGCTGCTGATGGCGTCCTGCGAGAACGGGGTTTGCGGGACCTGCGAATGCGGCATGCTGGAAGGCCAACCAATCCATCAGGATGCCGTCTTGTCCAAGGAGGCCCGCGCTCATCGGTTCATTCCATGCATATCACGCGCAACCGGCGTACTGAGGCTCGATTTGTGAAGATCGCACCTGGCCGGATGCTCCGGCGCAACGAATAGTTTCGGGGAACCGGATGACATCGAAAATAGACTATCTGAATGAGATAGAGCGATGCACCTCCTGGCTCGCAGCCTGGACGATCCACCATGCCAACCATGTGCGCGAGAGCGATGAGATCAAAGTCGGTGGCCACCAGGCCTCCTCCGCCTCTCTCAGCACGATCATGACCGCACTCTACTGTTCCGCGCTCCGCCCGCAGGACCGGGTGGCAGTCAAGCCTCATGCGGCGCCGGTCTTCCACGCGATCCAGTATCTGGTTGGCAATCAGACACGAGAGAAATTGGAAAATTTCCGCGGCTACAAGGGCGCGCAGAGCTACCCTTCTCGGACCAAAGATATGGACGACGTCGATTTCTCCACCGGGTCGGTGGGACTTGGCGTCGCTCAAACGCTCTTCTCCTCCCTGGTGCAGGATTATGTTTCCGCCCATGGCTGGGTGAAAGGGCGACCCGAGGGGCGCATGGTCAGTCTGATCGGCGACGCCGAGATGGATGAGGGCAATATCTACGAGGCCCTAATCGAGGGCTGGAAACATGGGTTGAGGAATTGCTGGTGGGTCGTCGACTACAATCGTCAGTCGCTCGACGCGGTCGTCCGCGAAGGTCTCTGGCAACGGTTCGAGCAGATCTTCAAGAACTTCGGCTGGGACGTGGTGATCCTGCGCCATGGCTCGCTGCAACGGGCCGCCTTTGCCGAACCCGGTGGGGAGAAGCTGCGTGAGTGGATCGAGCGCTGCCCCAACCAACTCTATTCGGCGCTCACCTTTCAGGGAGGGGCGGCCTGGCGAAAGCGTTTGCTTGACGAGATCGGCGATCAGGGGCCCGTCACAAAATTGATCGAACGCCGTTCCGACGACGAGTTGCAAGCGCTCATGGTCAATCTGGGCGGCCACGACCTGCCGAGCCTGCTCGACGCCTTTGAAGCCGCCTCGCGGCACGACCGGCCCGTCTGTTTTATCTGCTACACGATCAAGGGTTATGGTCTACCGCTGGCCGGTCACAAGGACAACCACTCCGGCCAGATGACGACTGGCCAGATGGACGGCTTCCGCCAGCAGATGGGCGTACGGCCCGGCGACGAATGGAATAAATGGGCAGCCGCGACAATGCCTGCGGCGGAGCTTGAAGCCTTCATCGCCCAAGCTCCCTTCTTCAGTGAGGGCCGTCGACGGTTCACTGCGCCAGCAGTTCCGGTTCCCGAGGCGCTCCCCGCTCCGGTGCAGGGGGAAAAAGCGGTTTCGACCCAGATGGGCTTCGGCCAGATTCTGAACGAGATCGCGCGCAGCAATAGCCCGCTCTCCGAGCGTATCGTTACCACCTCGCCGGATGTTACCGTGTCGACCAATCTCGGTCCGTGGGTCAACCGGCGCGGGCTCTTTGCTCGTGAAAGCATGGCCGACATATTCAAGGCCGAGCGCATTCCCTCGACATATAGTTGGGAGTTCGGGCCCAAGGGCCAGCACCTCGAACTGGGCATCGCCGAGTCCAATCTCATGATCATGCTGGGCGCGCTGGGCCTTTCGCATTCTATCAATGGCGTGCGGCTGCTGCCGATCGGGACCGTGTATGATCCCTTTATCTATCGCGCGGCCGATCAATTGAACTACGCCTGCTACCAAGACGCGCGCTTCCTCCTGGTCGCCACGCCATCCGGTGTGACGCTGGCCCCCGAGGGCGGGGCGCACCAGTCGATCGGCACCCCGCTGATCGGCATGGCGCAGGATGGACTTTGTGCCTTTGAGCCGGCCTTCGTCGATGAACTCGCGGTGATGATGCGTTTCGCCTTCGATTACATGCAGCGCAACGGCGACGGTGATCCTGATGAAATCACATGGCTGCGCGATCAGACGGGCGGATCGGTCTATCTGCGCCTCTCCACCCGGCCGGTGGAGCAGCCTCGGCGCACCATGAGCACCGATCTGGCGCTGGATATCGTGAACGGCGCCTACTGGCTGCGCCCACCCGGGCCGAATGCCAGCGTGATCGTCGCCTACCAGGGCGTCGTCGCTCCAGAAGCGATTGCCGCGACGGGACTGCTGGCGGAAGACCGGCACGATGTGGGTTTGCTGGCAATCACCTCGGCGGACAGGCTGAACGCCGGCTGGCAGGCCGCCGAGCGTGCTCGCCAGCGTGGAGCGACCGACGCCATGTGCCACATCGAGCGTCTGCTGGCACCGTTGTCGCGCGACTGCGGGATCGTCACGGTCATTGACGGCCATCCGGCGACACTCGCCTGGATCGGCGCCGTGAACGGGCATCGCGTCAAGGCGCTTGGGGTCGAGCATTTTGGCCAGACGGGCACGATTTCAGACCTCTATCGCCACCACGGACTGGATTCGAATGCCATTGTGCACGCAGCGCAAGCGGTCAGTCCGGGACGCACCATCCGGTATCTGAAGTCGCTTCCTTAACAGGGGATCATGGACGCAACTATGTATCTACCATTGCACTTCAACGAACCAAGGGTGGATGTCCTTCATAAGCTGATTGAGGAACATCCTCTCGGCATCCTGTTCACCTGTAGCAAGGAGGGGATGGGCGCAAATCACATTCCCTTCCTCCTTGACTCCGGTCAGGGCCTGTTGGGAACCCTTCATTGCCACGTCGCTCGGGCGAACCGTGTCTGGCAAGATGTTGCCGATGGGGATGGGGTGCTTGTGGTGTTTCGCGCTGCGGATGCCTACGTCACACCAACCTGGTACCCAAGCAAGCGTGAGACGGGGCAACAGGTACCCACATGGAACTACATGGTCGCTCATGCCGAGGGCAAAGTAAGGATTCGTGATGACGAGCGTTATGTCCGCGGCATGGTCGCTCGCTTGACGCGCTTTCACGAGGCAAAGCGAGAAGCGCCGTGGAAAATGACCCATGCTCCCAAGCAGTATATTGATGACATTGTGAAGGCTATCGTCGGGCTTGAGATCGAAATCACGAAGCTGATTGGCAAGTCGAAACTTGGGCAAGATGACAGCATACGCGACATGCGTGGAGCCGGACTGGGTCTCAAGGCCCAAGGCGATGTTTTGCTCGGTGAGGCTATGATTACGCGCGCACACAAGGATCGCCAGACCTAGGTTGTGCCGGCTGCGTGTTGTCGAGACTGAGATGCTGGGATGAGATTGGCCCAATATCAGGCTTGCTGTTGTCCCGACAGCTAATGGTCAAGCTTCAATGTGCGAATGCGATTTCGGCATAGACTGCAAGTGCTGGGTGGCGCATTCAAAGGTGAAGCACGCGCTCAGTCCTCCTTTGACACCACAACGGTACACGCGCTCGAGCCAGTGTTTTCCTCGTTCTGGAGTATCTGGATGTGCGCGCCGGCTGTATCGCGTCGCCGAATGAGATTTTCAATCGGGCGATGGTCCGGACGACGACCAAAGACCCTGGTGTAAAATGCTTTGGCTACGCCAATGTCCGCCTCAATGGCCGAATAGACACGTTGAATGCGCATTTGACCTTCCGGATTTTTGGCAATTAATTTCCGCAGGATCGAAAGTACCCTCTCATCTGGTCAAAAATCAATCGACAGCAGCGTTTGGAATCTAGCCGAGACGAACAACCGCTTTCCGGAGACAAATTGTTCACGTTTGACGTCTCCGCGCATTTCGGGCATTCGCGACGTGCCGTCGGCAGATGGCCATCATATCTCGATGCGCTAAAGCGGCCACCAACCTGTTCGATGGCTACGACAGTGCCCGTCGACAGGCCCGCAAGCCTGATACCACCTAGATCAACGTCTGCGCCCGTCGCAGAAATCGTATTTTCATCGGTCATTATATTGACTTTCGTCTCCGCGCTGTTTACGGTCAATATAATGACCGACATAGACAATCCGACCGGTCCCAAGCTCCAGGATTGGCGAGAATGACCCCACTAGTTGCCTGCAGGGCGCTTATCTCTTCGCGAATTGCTCGATCGGCAATCATGAATGCGAACATGCATCGCCCTTCGGATGTGCTTCATACCGCGTTGTTCGGTCCATGAGCTTGATGGCTGCAGGCTTGGCCGCCGCCGCTTTTGGTGCCGGCGATTTTCTTGGAGGGGTAGCCGCTCGCGACTCTGATTGGCGACAGGTTGTATCGGTGGCGCTCGGAGCCGGCCTGGTGGTGCTGGGAGCCGTTGCTTGGTTCGGGGGCGGTTTCACCTCTCCGCTTCCGCTGGTCTGGTGTCTATCCGCCGGCGCGGGATTCGCCGTCGGCGTCTCGCTGCTCTATCGCGCGCTGGCCGAGGGACAGATGACGGAGGTCGCGCCGATCACCGCCATCGTCGCGATCGCCGTACCGGCCTTCGTCGATGTCCTGGCGGGCAAGGCCGTGACCGCTCAATTGGTCGGGGGGCTGGTGACTGCCGGCCTCAGTGCCGCTCTGCTGTCAGGTTTGACCGGTGATTGGAGCAAAAGCATGCGAAACCGGGCGACGCTTCTGGTCGCAATCGGCTCCGGGCTCGGTCTGGCCTTGTTCTACATCGGCCTTGATAAGGTCGGTGCGGCAGGCGGAGGCATCTGGGGCGTGCTGCTCGTCCGCGCCACTGCGCTTGTGGCTACAGCCAGCTTGGCGTTGAGGCGCCGGAGTCGGGCGTTGCCCCCGCGCACCTTGGGCATCGCTGTTGGCGCCGGTCTCCTCGATGGAACCGCAACCCTTCTGCTGATGATGGCATTCGCCACGGGAGGGCTTGCCGAAACCGCGGCCGTCGCCTCGCTCTATCCTGTTGCTACAATCTTTCTGGCTATCATCGTTCTACGCGAACGGCCTTCGATATCCCAGGCAATCGGGCTGCTTCTGGTCATCCCCGCGATCTTCCTTCTCAAAGCAGGATGAAAGGCTCACGATGCACGTTCAACCAACGCCGTACAGGCAGTTGGCGTCAACGGCATGCCTTGAAATGGTGCTGTCGTTTTCAGCACAACGATACGAGTTCGTTAGTCGATAAGGGCCGGCGATCAGGATTTGCGTGGATCAACGGGCCCCGTTCTCGGCACCGGCCTCATGCTCGGCGATGCAGAGCTCGAGCGCGCTCGCCGCATTGAGTATATGCGCGCATCCTCCGCGCGGCTGCCTCGCCGTCCCCTTTCGCGATCTAGGAATGTGGGGCCATGATCCCCTGGTGAGAGAGGGCCGTTCTATAATCCAGACGTCGCAGCGTATGTTTTCGCACCGGGTTTGCTCGACGATGCAACTATAGTAGAGCACGTCGCACGCGGCCTAGAAGGCCGACGGCTCCTCCAACAAGATCACGCTACATGAACGAGGCCGCCATGACCGCTCAGCCGACATTTGCCCTGAACCACATGACCGCACCGCGGCTCGACTGCCGGAAGTTCATCGACCTGGCGGCATCCTTGAACTGTGTCGGCGTCGAGCTTCGCAATGACATGGCCGACAAGAAGCTGACCACAGCCCAGTTCTTCGACGGCGAGTCGCCGGCGACTATCGGTGCATATGTCCGTGCTAAAGGACTGCGCCTGCTAGGCCTGTCGGAGGCCTACGGCTTCAACGCCTGGTCCGACAGCATGCGCGACAAGGTACAGCTGCTCATTACTCAGGCGGCGGAGGCAGGGGCGGAGTCGATAAGCCTCATTCCGCGCAATGATGCGCCGGTCTATGCTGGGAACGAGCGCGACGAGGCGTTGCGTCGGGCATTGGGCGAGATCATCCCAATGCTCGACAAGGCAAAGCTCATTGCCCTGATCGAGCCGCTGGGATTTGTCACCTCGTCGCTGCGCCACAAGGCGGACGCTATCGCCAGCATCAAGGCGGTGGGCGGCGAAGCGCATTTCAAACTCGTGCACGACACGTTCCACCATCACCTCGCAGGCGAACGGAATTTCTTTCCGGAGTTCACGGGCATTGTCCACATTTCTGGTGTTGTCGACCCTGCCCTGGCGCCTGAAGACATGCAGGACGGGCACCGTATCCTCGTCGATAATCGCGACCGCCTCGACAATTTGGAACAGTTTCGCGCTTTGCTGAACGCCGGATATGCAGGGGCATTCTCCTACGAAGCATTTTCCGCCGAGGTGCATGCTTTCACGGCTCCTGCCGTATCGCTCAGACAGAGCATGGAGTTTATAGTTACGAACTTAGCTCGATAGCTGCGACCGGCATCGAGATAACCCCAGATGTAAAGGCGCAGCATGTCTGCCGAACAGAAGTCCGACTTTCCGGTCGATGCAGAGCCCGCGCCCTTGCAAACATTGGATAGCCTTGCACTCGGACTGGCCGACGACGATGACTAGGCGAGCGAAGACTACCTCCGTCACCTCGCACTGCGAACGTTCCAGATGCACTGCCGAGCACCGAGATCGCGCCTGATTTCCGCGAGCAAATCGAGGGTCTGCGCCTGGATCGATACGTCGAGCGCCGAGGCGGGCTCGTCGGCGACAAGCAGATCCGGTTACAGCATGAGCGCTCGTGCCAGGCCGATACCCTGCCCCTAGCCACCCGAGAACGCGTGTGGATAGCGCTCGGCGGCGCCGGCGCCGGCGCCCGGTCCGGGCAGGGACTAGCCCTTTTCGACGCTGGCTTGAGAGCGGCTTTGAAGGGGTGTTCTGTTCACTCAGGCTGGCATGCTGAAGTGTGCCTGCGCCGGAAGACCTGGAACCGCTGCATCAGCGGCTGGCAATCGGTGCCTTGCGCGTGCGGCCCCAAAGGACGAACAGCGATAGCGCCAGGAAGATGATGTTCATCGGCAGGGTGTGACCGGTTTCGCCTCGAAATGCATGGAAGCCTACGGCCAGCACTTGAATGGTGACAAATCCGAGCGCGGCCAGGGGCGTCAGGAACGGCAGGATGCGCGTCGCCGCCGGAAGAATCATGCCGAGTGCGCCGGCCAGCTCGCATAGTCCGATGAAGCGCAGCAACCAGATTGGGACTTCAGTTGCCCAGGCAATACCCATCGGCGCAAGAGCCGACGGATCCATGAATGTCTTCATGATGCCCGGCATGCCGAACAGGATGAAGAGTGCGATCTGGGCGACCCACAGCCCGATGTGCCACGGACGAGAGGACGAGTTAGAGGCAGTGTGAGCTTGAGAAACAGACATGGCGGCTATGACCTGATTTGGAGGTTCAGCAGAAACATCGCTCTGTGTGGCTGGACACCACGCTATGGACGTTCAATGGTTCAGCACGACTTTGCCCCCGGCGCCAGCGGCGACGGCGTTCTGGGCGGCGCCGATTTGATCCAGCGAGAAGGTCTTTGCGACCGGGATGGTCAATAGACCGCGTGACGCGGCGTCAGCCACTGCGGCCAGCGTAGCCGCGTCCGCGCGATGGTAGAGTTCATAGATTGTCACGCGATCGCGAACATTGCCGTATTCCGGCACGGGAACGATGCTGGCAACCTGACCACCGTCTCGCACGTGTCGGACGAGGTTGCTCGCGGCGGGTGCCGCAGCGCTGATCGCATAGTCGAATGTCGCGGCAGCCGGCGGCTGGGTGATATCGAGCGCCTCGCCAGCCAGTTGGCGCGCCTCTTCGAGCTGATCGGGACGGACACCGGCCACCGGTTTTGCCCCAATCTCCTGGAGATATTGGATTGCGGCGCGTCCGACCGCGCCGATGCCTCCCGAAATCAGGACGCGGTCGCCCGCCGTGACGCCAAGGGCATCCACGGATTGTCGTCCGGTGAGACCGGCTTTCGGTAGAGCAGCACCTTGTTCGAATGTGAGATTGGCAGGAAGTTTGGCGACAGCCGTGACAGGAACAACTCCGTATTCGGCATGGGCGCCCCTGCCGTTCGCCGCGAAGTCGGCAATCACCCGATCGCCGATCACGATTCCGGTCACGCCCGCGCCGACCTCGACAACGGTACCGGCAGCATCACCGCCCAACACCGCGGGAAGTTCCAAAGGGATGTATTGGGCCATGTAGCCTTGGCGGATAATCAGGTCGAAATGATTGACCGCCGAGGCTTCGATCTTGATCAGCACCTCGCCGGCTTCCGGTTTGGGCATAGGAACGTCATCGATGACGAACTGATCAATGTCCCCATAGGCTTTGAGACGGGCAGCTTTCATATGTCGGCACCTTCGTGTATTTTGACGCAGAGATACGATAAGGTTCAGTATCGTTCATATGATATGATTGACTATCGTATCGGAGTCAAGCCGCATGAAATCCTGGTCTCCCGACCATCCCAAAGCGAAGTTGATGGCGAGCAAGCGTGCCGACATCCTCGCGGCCGCAAAGGCATCATTCCTCGACACTGGCTACGAGGGGACGAGCATGGAAAGCATCGCCAAGACGGCGAACGTCTCGATCATGACTCTCTACCGGCATGCAGAGAGCAAGGACGAGCTGTTCTCGGCCGTCATCTCCAATGCCTGCGATCCCGACGACGAAGCCGAGCAGGCAGAGTGGGCGGCCCTTCTGGAGAAGCCGCTAAGAGACGTCTTGATCTGGGCGGGGATGACAGCGCAGACCCGTTTGACGGACCCAGACACCATAGCCCTCATGCGCACTGTTATCGCCGAGGCCACACGCTTCCCCGGTTTGGCAGGGATGGCGCATACCAGCCTCGTGGGCAATCTCGAAGGCATGCTTGCGTTCACGCTCGGACTTAAGCAGGAAACCAGCGGGCTCAGTGCGGAGCGCCGACGTGAACTCGCCGTCCAATTCATCGATCGGCTGCTCGGTAGCCATATGCTCGGCCTGCTAATGGGGCTTGCCGGCCCTTCCAGACGGGAGCAGCAGGAAAGAAGCGAGACCGCTGCCGACGGGTTGATCAGTTCGCTTGGCTAGCGGTGTCTGCAGGCTTTGATGTCGCGCGGCGGCTTCGAACGTCCTAAGCGTTGAAAGCGGCAGGTTGCGGAGATCCTCTATCTTCGTCTTCGTTTCAGCACCCGTTGCTGCATCTGAGCAACTGCGGTTTCATCCCGGTGCAAGTAGCCTTTCAGCACTGCTCTCCTGCCGCCAACGGGCAGGCTGACTTTCAGACCTCAATTCGCAGCCGGGTTCGCTGCAGTTCCGCCACAGACATGATGAAGCGAAGCTCCTCAGTCCCGCAATTGAGATAAGCGTGCTTGTCCTCCGTTCGCGCCAGCAACGAAGCGCCAGATTTGATCACAAGATCCGTGTCGGCCAGTCTCAGCGTCAGCTCACCCGTTTCCACATTAATAAGCTCCAGCGTGCCGGGGGAGTGCCCGGGCGATTCAAACGTTTCGCCAGGAAACATTATCCATCTCCAAAGCTCGATCATGTCAGGACCATGGGTTCCCACAAGCAGCGTGGCACTTCCCCCATGAGGACCTCGCCATAAGGTCGAGGCATCATGCGGCTGCACAATTCGGGCTGGCACGCTTGGCGCCACATTCACGAAGTCAGCAACGGAAACACCAAGGGCGGTCGCGGTTCTGCAAAGAATGGCGATGCTCGGATTGGCCGTTCCCTTCTCGATTTCGACGAGCATTCCTTTGCTTACGCCCGATCTTCGAGAGAGCTCATCGAGTGTCAGGGCACTTTGTCGCCTGAAATTCCTGAGGTTTTGGGACACCGATGCGTTGACAAGTTCGACATCGGCGCCCGATTCGGTCGATATATTGACTTTGCGATCCATGGTCGTTATTATACACCAACATGGTCAGTGAGAGCCAGAGGGACATGATAGATTTTCCGATAGTCGACAAGGAGATAGCCGGGATCGCCCCAGATTTCCGGGCAATCAGCATCTTTGTCGATTCCAGCAAAGCCACGAAGGGAAAATTCGATCCCGCCATTCTGCTGGGTGCCTGCGATTTCGTATCCTCCGGTGGGCCAGAGTGGGGAAACGCGCATATGGCCAGTTGGGCTGAAGCATATAGCCGCTTCGGAGCGAAACCAAATCGGACGCCGTGTTCTGCTCAAGCTTTGAGGAAGCGGGTGGAGAAAGACGGGTATGTCCCGTCGATCAATCCGGTTGTCGACCTCTACAACGCCGTGAGCCTTCGCTTTGCCATTCCAGTGGGTGGCGAAAATTTTGACGCCTATTCAGGCAAGCCAAGGTTGTCGGTCGCAGACGGCACAGAAGACTTCGACACAGTCATGAACGGAGAGGCAATCATTGAAAATCCCGCCAAGGGAGAGGTTATTTGGCGAGATGACTTGGGCGTCACATGCCGCCGGTGGAATTGGCGACAGGGCACGCGCACCCGGCTGGAGATTGTTGGAGGCCGGATGTGGTTCATTTTGGAGAGCTTGGCAGCGATGCCTGAGGAGGCGCTCGACGAGGCGGGCAACATGCTGGCTGGCGGCCTAAGAGATCTGGCGCCGGGATGTGAGATCTACAAACACAAGGTTGTCGTCGGCTAACTAGCCAGCGACCAGCCAGACACATAAAAAATCAGTCAGACGACTTGCGACGCTCCAAGCGCCGCATGAGCGGTTGTTTGGAACAGCTTCTTCCCCTGACTCGTCGTGAAATGTTTTTGCTGCGGAAACGCGGCAATGGCGGAGCTGTGCCTGCGGCGGAGCAGGCAGGCGCCAAACTCAATGAGGCCATGATGCGAACCGACACATCCACCCCTGCCCTGCTCGTGAAGGACGTTCACAAGAGCTTTGGGAAACACGAAGTTCTCAAGGGGGTTTCCCTCGCTGCGGAAAAGGGCGACGTCGTTTCGATCATTGGATCCTCGGGTTCGGGGAAAAGTACTTTCCTGCGATGCATCAATTTTCTCGAAATTCCCGATCGGGGAACCTTCCAGATAAACGGGGAAAATGTGGTGTTCCGTAAGGGACATGATGGAAAGTACCACCCTGCCAGCTGGCGGCAGATCGAACGGCTTAGAAGCGGCCTTGGAATGGTTTTCCAGAGCTTCAATCTCTGGCCCCACATGACAGTTCTTCAAAATGTGATCGAAGCCCCCGTGCAGGTCCTCAGGGTCGATCGACGTGTAGCGATAGAGAAGGCCGAGGCATTGCTGGCCAAGGTCGGGCTCTATGAGAAAAAGGACGCTTATCCGGCATTTCTATCGGGCGGCCAGCAACAGCGTGCGTCCATCGCACGGGCCCTCTGCGTCGATCCCGCAGTCATGCTGTTCGATGAGCCGACATCAGCGCTCGATCCGGAACTTGTCGGTGAAGTGCTGAAAGTGATCCGAGGCCTGGCCGAAGAAGGCCGCACTATGGTGATGGTCACTCACGAGATGAAGTTCGCGCGCGATGTTTCCAATCGCGTCATGTTTTTGCACCAAGGCCAGGTGGAGGAAGTCGGTCCGCCCGCCCAGGTCTTCGGTGCACCCACCAGCGCTCGCTGCAAGGAGTTTGTTGCAGCCGGTTCGCACTAGCCACTCCATCAACCAACAGCAAAGGGGAACACAGAATGAAGCATTTGGTAACAGCTCTGGCTTTTGCAGCTTTTATGGTCACAGCGAACGCTCATGCCGAGATTCGCTTTGGCGTCGTCAATGAGGCCTACCCGCCCTACACCACAAAGGACGCGTCCGGTAAGTCGGTTGGCTGGGAAATCGATCTGATGGACGCCCTCTGTGAGGACCTAAAGGAAAAGTGCACCATCGTCGATGTTGCCTGGGACGGACTCATTCCAGCCCTGGAGAGCAAGAAGATCGATGTGATCTGGTCCTCGATGTCGATCACCGACGAGCGCAAGAAGCGCATCGATTTCACTGACAAGTATTACTCAGCGCTGGCCGGCATGGTCGGCCCCAAGGACGGCGTTATGGGTGCTGCCACGGAGCAGTTGAAGGGAAAGACGATCGGGATCGCTGTTTCCACGACCCAGTCAATGTACTTCAAGAAGCACTTCGCCGACATCGCGACCGAGAGGAGCTATTCGACCGTCGATGAATCTTTCCAGGATCTGGCGTCGGGACGGATCGACTATGTCTTCGCCGACACCGGGCCGCTTAAGGAGTTTCTCAAGACCGACCTCGGCAAGGGATGCTGCGAATACAAGGGCAGCGTTGCACCTGACGACGCCATTCTTGGCGCCGGCGTCGGCGGAGGAGTGCGCAAGGGGGACGACGAACTTCGCGAAAAGCTGAATGCAGCGATCAAGGCCGTCAGGGCCAGCGGCAAATACGCCGAATTCAGCAAGAAGTACTTCGACTACGACCCCTATTGAGAACCCGAGGACAAGGCAGATTTGCCGCCATGCATTGGCGGTGAATCTGCCACTCCCATTGGCGAAGGCTTCCCATGAATTCCTCCAATTCGGTTCTGGAACTGCTGTCCATAGCACCGCCTGGCTGGGGCGGTGTGCTGCTCGTTGGAGCGTTGGCGACGCTTCTGATCTCATTTGGCGCTTACCTATTCGGCATGGCGTTGGGACTGTGCGGCGCCCTTGGCAAGCTGAGCGGTTTTCGACCGCTCCAGTACGTCTTCAACGCCTATACGACGATCGTAAGGGCAGTCCCGGAGCTCATTCTCATAGTGTCCCTATACTACGCGGGAACGGATGGCCTGAACCGGCTCCTCGCTGCAGCAGACCTGGGTCCGATCGAGGTCAATGGCCTTGTCGCGGCAGTGGCAGTCCTGGGCTTTGTTCAAGGGGCCTATATGACAGAGGTGCTGCGCGGAGCAATCCTTGCAATTCCGGTCGGACAGCTCGAAGCGGCCAAAGCGTTCGGAATGCGCCCTGCACTGCGTTTTCGCAGGATCATACTGCCTGCTCTTGTCCCGAATGCCTTGCCCGGTTTCGCAAACCTCTGGGTGTCCGTCATCAAGGACAGTGCCCTTATCGCGGTTGTCGGATACCAGGAACTGGCTCTCGCGGCCCGGGTCGCCGCCAGCAACACAAAGCAATATATGCTTTTCTTTCTGGCAGCGGCCGCGCTCTACCTGGTCATCACAATCCTATCAAACACGCTTTTCTCCGCGCTTGAAGCTTATTTCCGCCGCGGACAAAGACCGCTGTCGTAAGGGGAAGCGAAATGGAATTCGGCTGGGTTTTGGAATACAGAGACCTGCTGTTGCATGGTGCTTTTCTCACGTGCGTATTGCTGGTGATCTCTGTCATTTTCGGGTTCTCATTGGCAATTTTTCTGGCCGTAGCGCAGGTAGGCGACAGCGCAATCGCCCGGTGGATTTCCAGGGGCTACTGCACGTTCTTCCGTGGCACTCCTTTGCTGATCCAGCTTTGGCTCATCTACTACGGTCTTGGCTCCTATCTTCCTTACATTCCCGGACTGAGGACCAGCTTTCTCTGGCCTGTCATGCGTGAGGGCTTGTTCTTTGCGGCACTCGCCCTCACCTTGAATTTCGCGGCCTATCAAGGCGAGATTCTGCGGGGCGCGATGCTGGCTGTACCGAAAGGGGAGCTTGAAGCAGCCAGGGCAGTCGGCATGTCTGCGAGAATGATCCTGCGCCGGATCTGGCTGCCGAGAGCCATACGCATCGGATTGCCGACGTTTGCAGGTGAGGTGGTCCTTCAGCTCAAATCCACACCCATCGTTTTCTCGGTAACGGTCATGGATCTCTACGGCGCCGCCTACAAGATCCGCCAGGATACGCTCCTGGTTTATGAGCCACTCGTGGTTGTCACCGTCTTTTACGTTGGCCTGACCTTCGTAATCACACAAGTTTTCCAGAAGATGGAAAACGCCGTGCCTGTTCAGCGGCGACACGGCATCTAAACACTCAAGCCAACAACGAGGTTAATCAATGTCCAGACCAGACAAGCACGCGTTGTCGACGCTCGCCTTCAACACCCTTTCGGTCCATGGTGGCAACGAGATCGACAAGACGTCCGGTGCTATTCGCACACCGATCGTTATGGCCAATTCGTATCTCCTCCCCCACGACCCATCCACCATGGACTGGTCCGACACCGAAACCCCCTCCTACACGCGCAATTCCGGCCACAACCAGATCGGCCTGCAGCGCAAGCTGGCGGCGCTCGAGGGCGGCGAAGATGCCGCCGTTTTCGCGACCGGCATTGCGGCTCTCCATGCCGTGTTCTTCACCTTCCTGAAGACTGGCGACCACGTCATCGTCGGCGATGTCACCTACGAGGCAGTCTGGCGCCTCTTTGCAGAACTCCTGCCGCAGCGCTACCAGATCGAGGCAACCTTCGTCGACATGGGCGACATGGACGCCGTAAGAGCCGCCGTGCGGCCGAACACCAAGCTGATCCATACCGAAACGATCGCAAATCCCACCACGAAGGTCGCCGATATCGCAACCCTCGTCTCGATCGCCAGGCAAGCCGGCGCTCTGTTGAGCGTGGACTCAACCTTCACCCCTCCACCCTTTTTCCGGCCGCTGGCGCTCGGAGCAGATCTCGTCAGCCATTCGCTGACCAAGTACATCAACGGCCATGGTGATGCGATGGGCGGCGTGGTCATCGGCTCGAAGGAGCTCATCCATCACGTCAAAGCCGATGCCCTGGTCGATCTGGGAGGAACAATCTCCCCCTTCAACGCCTGGCTGATCATGCGCGGCTCGGTCACTTTGCCGCTTCGGCTCAGGCAGCAGTTCTCGACCGCGGAACTTGTCGCCCAGTCCCTCGCTGCCGACAAGCGAGTCGCCTATGTCACCTACCCAGGCCTTGAAAGCCATGACCAGCATCAGGTGGCGAAGAAGCAGTTCGCCGGCAAGGGCTATGGCGCGATGATGGCCTTCGCGGTCGAAGGCGATCCCGACACTCAAAATCGGTTTGTCGCAAATCTGAAGGTGATCACCTCGGCGGTCTCGCTCGGTCACGACGAGAGCCTGATCGTGCATGTGGGCGGCAGCGGTCGCGGCGGCTCGGATCGCTATCCGCCCAACTTCCAGAAGTATGGGCATTTGCGCCTCTCGATCGGTCTTGAAGATCCCGATGATCTCATCAAAGACATCAAAAGCGCCCTCGACCAAACGTTCGCTCAGGCCTGACGGCGGTCGAACGCAATTTCGAATGCGCTGTGAATTGCTTGTCGCGAGCAATTCACAGCGCATTCGGAATGGCCGCGCTTCAGAGCCGATAGCAGTTCCGGCAACGCAGTGTTTGCAATTGGATTATCTGTGAGATGCAAGACCAGGACGGCAGCAGGTTGAGCAAAATGCCTAGCTCTTTGGTCCATTTGCGTCGTTCCGCCCGAGCGATCCGCATCTCACAATCGCGAACCTGGAATTTCAGCGGAGAACTGTCATGACAATCTACAACATCGCACTGATCGGCTTCGGCGGCGTCAACCGCGCTCTGGCGGAACTCATCGCCACAAGAAACCATCTGTGGGAACGCGAGCTAGGTTTCCGTTTGAAGATCGTCGCCGTCAGCGACCTCCATCTCGGCTCGGTCATCTCGCCAAACGGCCTTGATGCCAAAACGCTTGTCGACGCGAATTTTGCAAAAGGCGGCTTCGGACAGCTTTCGGGCGGAAGTTCCGAGGCAGACAACGAGACCGTCATCAAAACCGCACCGGCAGACATCGTGGTCGAGGCGACCTTCACCAATCCAACTGATGGTGAGCCCGCAGTTTCCCATTGCCGCTGGGCGCTGCACACCGGCAAGCATGTCGTCACCACAAACAAGGGGCCGGTGGCGATTGCAGCGCGGGAGCTAAAGGCGTTGGCGAAGGCCAACGGCGTTCGTTTCGAGTATGAAGGTTCGGTCATGAGCGGAACCCCGGTTATCCGGATGGCGGAAAAGACCCTGGCGGGCGCCGAACTGAAGGGCTTCGAGGGTATTCTCAACGGGACATCGAACTTCGTGCTTGGCCGTATGGAAGGCGGACTGGACTTTGCTTCCGCTGTCAAAGAAGCGCAACAACTCGGCTATGCAGAGGCCGACCCCACAGCCGACGTCGAAGGCTTTGACGTGCGTCTCAAAGTGGTCATTCTGGCAAATGAATTGCTGGGAGCAAACCTCAAGCCGGACGACGTTATCTGCAAGGGTATTTCCAGTCTCTCTCCTTCAGATATTGAGGCAGCGGCTAAGGCCAACAGCCGCTGGAAGTTGATTGGATCTGCTGTCCGGACCGAGGATGGCCAGGTCACCGGCAGTGTTGCGCCCAGGCGCCTTGCTCTGGAGCACCCGCTGGCAGCAGTCAATGGAGCGACCAACGCTGTGTCGCTGAACACCGAACTGCTCGGCGCAGTGACAATCACCGGGCCAGGAGCCGGCCGGATCGAGACCGCATACGCGCTCCTTTCCGACATCATTGCAATTCACGCCGCCCGCTCTTCGGCCGTCGCGCAGGAGGCTGCATAGTGCCCAATCTTGCTCTCAGCAAAACGACATTCGCTGAAGAAATCATCGTCAGCAATCCGTTTGACGGCACGGTGGTCGGAACGGTTTCAGAGACCAGCGCTACAGAGGTGAATGCGCTTCTGGAGCGAGCGAGACGAGGCGCGCAGATCGCGAAGGCGCTGCCCCGACACAAACGCTCCGCAATCCTTGAGACGGCCGCGGCGGCCATCGTGGCTGCAATGGACGAATTCGCCCTCGTTATTGTCAAGGAAGCAGGCAAGACGGTCACTCAGGCGCGCAAAGAGGTAACTCGGTGCGCGAACACACTCAGGCTTTCCGCCGAGGAGGCCAAACGCAACGCCGGCGAGGTCATTCCGTTCGACTCCTTCGCAGGCTCGGAGTCTCGCCAGGGTTGGTACACAAGAGAGCCGCTGGGCATCATTACCGCCATCACGCCCTACAACGATCCTCTTAACCTCGTTGCTCACAAACTCGGCCCTGCAATCGCAGGCGGGAACGCCGTGCTTTTGAAACCGTCCGAACTGACCCCTCTTTCTGCAATCAAACTCGTCCAGATTTTGATCGAAAGCGGTCTTCCGGAGGAAGTCGTGACGGTTGCGATCGGGGGGGCCGACCTGGGGAAGGCCCTTGTTTCAGCCAGGGATGTTCGCATGGTCTCCTTCACCGGCGGCTTCGCCACCGGCGAAGCGATTGCAAAGAACGCCGGCATCAAAAAGCTCGCGATGGATCTTGGTGGCAATGCACCTGTCATCGTCATGGAAAATTGTAACTTTGAAGCCGCTGTCGAGGGATGCGTGTCAGGAGCGTTCTGGGCAGCGGGTCAAAATTGCATCGGCACGCAACGGATCCTCGTTCAGCGCTCCATCTATGAACGGTTCAGGACGAAATTCGTCGCCGCAACGAAGCAACTCAAGACTGGCAATCCCCTAAATGCAGATACCGATGTCGGTCCGATGATATCGGACAAGGCAGTTGGTCGAGCTGCCGCCATGGTCGATCGAGCTCTCGCCTCTGGCGCGAAGCTCCTGTGTGGCCACCAGCCGGTCGGCAATCTCTACCCGCCGACCATCCTGGAAGGCGTTTCTTGGGCTTGTGACGTCTGGACTGAAGAGGTGTTCGCACCAATCGTCATTCTTGAACCCTTCGATGAACTCCCCGATGCCATCGTCCTTGCAAATGGCCCTGAATACAGCCTTCACGCCGGCATTTTCACCAACGACCTGGAGGGAGCCCTTGAAGCTGCGGACAGGATCGACGCTGGCGGCGTCATGATCAACGACTCCTCCGACTACCGGTTCGACGCGATGCCGTTTGGCGGGTTCAAGTACGGCAGCATGGGTCGCGAGGGTGTGCGGTTCGCCTATGAAGACATGACACAGCCGAAGGTTGTGTGCATCAACCGTTTGAGACGGTGATGGCAGGGCCGGGTTACTTCAGTTCCACAGCGCACCCAGGAGTGTTTAAATGTTCAAAGGTTCCATCACTGCGCTCGTAACGCCGTTCGCGGATGGTCGCATCGATGAGGTTGCTCTGCGCGACCACATCAATTGGCAGATCGAGGAAGGGGCGTCTGGCCTGGTTCCCTGCGGAACCACAGGAGAGAGCCCTACCCTCAGCCATGTCGAGCACAAGGAGGCTGTCGAGATCACGATCGAGATGGCCAAAGGCCGTGTCCCGGTGATCGCGGGGGCGGGCTCCAACAGTACGGACGAGGCGATCGACTTTGTGCTGCACGCCCAAAAGGCTGGCGCTGACGGCCTGTTGATCGTCTCCCCTTACTACAACAAGCCCACCCAGGAAGGCATCTATCAGCATTTCAAAGCGATCGATGCGCAGGCAACCATTCCAATCATCGTCTACAATATTCCCGGGCGAAGCGCCGTCGATATCCACGTCGAAACCTTGGCGCGGATTTTCAAGGACTGCCGAAACGTCACGGGCGTGAAAGACGCGACTGGCAACATCCTGCGCCCGTCTCTCGAGCGGATGGCTTGCGGAAAGGACTTCAATCTTCTCTCCGGTGAGGACGGGACAGCACTGGGCTACATGGCCCATGGAGGACACGGCTGCATCTCGGTTACGGCGAATGTCGCGCCGCGCCTGTGTGCCGACTTTCAGCGAGCCTGCCTGAATGCGCAGTATGCCGCCGCCCTGGAGTTGCAGGATCGCCTGATGCCTCTGCATCGGGCCCTTTTCCTCGAGACCAACCCTGCTGGACCGAAATATGCGCTACAGCGTCTCGGTCGGATGGGCGGAGACCTGCGACTGCCGCTTGTTCCAGTGAGCCCCTCAGTCCGGGAGGAAATCGATCAGGCGCTACGTCACGCCGGACTCCTGTCGTTGTGAGGGCAGAGATCGTGATTGTCGAACGCATCGAATCCGACCTCATAGGACCGCTCGCTATCCCAGGCAACGTGCTCTACGGCGTGCATACCCGGCGCGCGGAACAGAATTTCGACGTATCGGGACTACGGTTGAAAGACTTTCCAGAGCTGATCCAGTCCATGGCGATGGTGAAAAAAGCTGCAGCGCTGGCCAACAGAGATCTCGGATTTCTCCCGCCCGAAAAGGCGCAAGCGATATCGGACGCTTGTGACAAACTCGTGGAACTCAGGAGGATCGAAGAAAACTTTCCCGTCGACATGATGCAAGGCGGAGCAGGCACGTCCACGAACATGAATGTCAACGAGGTTGTCACCAACCTGGCGCTGATAAATCTCGGCGCTAACGTTGGTGACTACGCAAAACTGCACCCGAATGATGACGTCAACCTCTCTCAATCGACAAACGATGTCTATCCAACAGCAATCCGCCTGACGATATTGCGAGCCTGCGACGGACTGGTGTCGGCACAAGTCAACTTGCGTGACGCCTTTCGAGCGAAAGCATCCCAATACGCCGAGGCGCTCAAGGTCGGTCGGACCCAGCTTCAAGATGCCGTGCCGATGACCGCCGGCCAGGAGTTCGAGGCTTTTGCCGAGCTCATTGACGAGGACATAATCCAGGTTCAGTCGGCATCAAGACTCTTGTTGGAAGTCAATCTAGGGGGGTCGGCAATTGGGACGTCGATCAACGTGCCTCGTGGGTTCCCAACCATTGCCTGCCGCCATCTTTCAGAAATTTCCGGCGTTCAGCTTGTTGCTGCCCGCAATTTCATCGAGGCCACCTCGGATACAGGCGGATTCGTTTCATTCTCGGGAGTCCTGAAGCGCATTGCAGTCAAGCTCACAAAGATCTGCAACGATCTCCGGCTGTTGAGCAGCGGACCGCTTGCTGGATTGGGAGAGGTTCGACTGCCACCGGTGCAAGCTGGCTCCTCCATCATGCCGGGCAAGGTCAATCCTGTCATCCCTGAGATGATGAACCAACTCAGTTTCCAGGTGATTGGAAACGACCTCACCGTCACCCTTGCCGCAAGCGCCGGGCAACTGCAATTGAATGCAATGGAGCCGGTAATCGTATTGAACATTCTTCAATCGATGCGGATGTTGACGAGAGGGATGGGGATTTTCAAGCAGCGTTGCGTTGATGGTATCGAAGTCGACGTGGATCGCTGCAAGGCCCTGCTTGACCAGTCCCTTGTTCTGGCCACGCCCTTGGCAAGGCTCATCGGATACAGCAAAGCGGCGGAGCTGTCCAAAAAGGCATTGGCCAGCAAGAGGAACCTGCGCCAGGTCGTGGACGAAGAGCGAGTTCTATCTCCTGGTCATGTGGAGCAAATTTTCGGCGATAGTGCTGAGTTTGCAGGTTTCTCGAACGACCCTTCGGCTTAAGGGAGGCTATGTGTGGCTGTATTTACTGCGCTTACCGACACGGATCGCGACGCGATCGCCATTGCGTACGGGATGACCAATTTGTCGTCTGTTGTCGGAATAGCCGACGGTGACAGGGAGACGACGTACCTTTTCCGTACAGGAGAAGGCGAGTTCATCGTTACTCTTTTCGAGAACGGCGCCGAACCACTTGATTTGGAACGCGCCTTCGTCACCATGGAGACACTGCATAGCAACGGCGTCCCTTGTCCCAAACCGATGCGTACGACTGATGGTCTTGCCACCCTTCAGGCCGCTGGCCGGCTCGTTGCAATTGTCAGCTTTTTATCAGGTTCGTCGACAAACGATCCGACTCTAGCGAGATGCAAGAGCCTCGGTCGCCTCATGGCACGTGTTCATACTATTCTGCAGCGCAGCCAAAAAACCCAGCAAACAGAGTTGCCAACAGGCGCCGTGCATGGCGCGCTGGTTTGCCAGAACGTTTTCTTCCTTGGCGACGAGGTCAGTGGCGTCATAAACTTCAGACTGCGCCATGATGATATCCTCATCTCCGAAATTGCGGATGTTCTGGTCGGTTGGACAAGCCAACCGAATGGAGCGCTGGATGACCAAAAGTCTGGCGCTATTCTCGCCGGTTATCAGAGTGTCAGGAGGCTTACGGGCACCGAGAAGGGAGCTCTCCCGGGCTTTGTATTAGCGTCTGCAGCCAGACGATACGCAAGTGACAAGAACAGAACTCGCCTCCCCGAAGCCGCTATATTGGCTTATGATTCATTGCGTTCTGAAATCATAGTCTGACGCCGGCTCCAAACACATCATGAAGTATCTCCTCGACCGTACGGATGAACAGATTCTTCGCGAGTTGAGGACCAACGCGCGCATTTCCCATGCAGAGCTGTCCGCCAAGGTGAATTTGTCCCGCAATGCGGTTCGAGTTCGCATTGAGCGGCTTGAACGCGAAAGCTTCATTAAGGGATACACGATAGTCACCGGCGAAGGTGGCAACGATCAGCACGTCACCACCGCACTCATGTTTGTCTATCGTCATGACCGCATGAGAGGCGGCGACGTCCTTCAGGCGATCCGGAAGATTCCCGAGGTCGTCTCGTGTGATGTGATGACGGGCGATTTCGACCTTCTGGTAAGGGTTGAGTCCCAAGAAGCCGATCGCATTCGCCAGATCTGGCAGCAGGTATCTGAAATGCCGGGCGTGCGGGATACTCTGACAGCATTTGTCCTATCGTCAGTTATTCGAAGGCAAGACCTTCACGCGCGGAAGTAGCCCCTGGTTTTTTGATCCTCACTAAAAAGGGCCGGATAGCCTGTCTGGCCCTTTTGTTTAGATCACTTTTCTCAGCTACTTCGAGCCAACCTTGGCAAGCAACTCGTACTGCTGGCGTCGAAGCCTCAATCCGTATCGCTTTCGCTTTGTAAAATGTCATAGCTATGAAACGACGCGAACGGACGGCTGAAAATGGGATGCAGCGCCCACGCCTTTCCAACCGAGTTCAGGTGCGATTTTAGCGATGAAATCGCCAATGATCTGCTCGTATTCTTGCTGCTCGAACTCATAGGGCAGCTCCAGCCGAAGCTCCTCGACATGGCTCAGCACCGAGTCACGAGACAACTGGTCAAGAATCTGCTCCGAAGTGCCGGTTACATCTGGAGCAAAAAGCGTGCGCCGCTCGCCATTCGGCTGCAATGTCCTGGCGTGTCGGCGCGCCGCGTAGTCTTGGTATTTCCTGCGTGTGCGCGGATCGGCGCCGTCGAAGGGAACGATAACGCGCCCTAGCGCGATGCGCGGGTGATCGGCGGCCTCGTGATAGGCTGAAATCTGGCGTAACTGCGCCTCGAAGAAATCGTCCGTCTCCTCGCCTGTCGTCACGTTGCTGAGCAGAAGACTGAAGCCGCTACGGCCGGCCCAGCCGGCGGAGCGAAGCGATCCGCCGCCATACCAGAGCCGGTCGACAAGACCTCTTGCATGAGGCTGCAGGCGTGGCCGCACACGGCCGCCGGGCACCTCGATATAGGCGTCGGGGGCGCCAAGAAATTCGGAGCGCAGATTGTTGGCAAAACGGATCACGCGTTCATGCGACATATCGTGGTCGCGCCAGTTGCCATCGAACACGAGTGGCCCCAGGAGGTCGGCATGCAAGGGAACCCCGGCGCTCAAGCCTATGTTCAGGCGCCCACGCGAGAGAACGTCGACAGTCGATAGATCTTCCGCCAGCCGCCACGGGCTCTCATAGCCGATCTGGATCACTGCAGATCCCAGTTCGATACGGCTGGTGCGTTGCGTTGCCGCCGCCAGGAAAATGCCGGCGGAGGAGACGCCATGCTCCAGATGGCGCTGCCTGACCCAGGCACTGTCATAGCCGAGCCGTTCGCCGAGTTCGAAAAGCTGCAGCGTCCTTTCCAGCCCGTCGAACGGATCATCGTCGTGAAAATTGCCTGGCGTCAGGAAGCCCAGATGTCTGATGACGTTCGACAAGGTCTGAAACCTTTCGGATGTTGTGTGATGGCTGAAGGGTCGACCGATCTGCCTTGATCGAAACTGATTTCTCTGACCTCGCGACCGGACGAACGCCCGATCGCGATGGCCAAGCGACCAGTCTGGCAGCAATCAGCTTGCTGGTTTCGGCAGCCCTTGCGGATTGGTCGCCGACTTATCGATACCCTCGGCCGTGAGGCTCCATTTCTTCAGCACCTCGCCATACTTGCCATTGGCGATGAGCTCGTTGACGGCGAGCGTAACCGCCTCGGCCAGCCCGCTGCCCTTGCGCGTCGTAACGGCGATCTCGGCAGTCAGCGGCCAACCGCCGCTGACGATGCCAACCAGTTTGGTCTTGCCGCTCACCGCCGATTTGTAGGCGAGTGTCGCGTTGGGGTTGAACTCGACGTCGGCCCGGCCCGACTGCAACGCCAACTGACTGGCGCCGGAATCGTCATAATACTGAACCACGATCGGCTTAAGCCCGGCAGCGACGTTCTCTTTATCCCACTCCAGAATGATCTTTTCCTGATTGGTGCCCGCACCGGTGATCACCTTGAGCCCGGCGATATCCTTTGGTGCACTGATCGAGGCGATTGGGCTATCCGCCTTGACATAGAAGCCAAGCACATCCTTGCGATAGGTGGAGAAATCGAACTTCTCCTTGCGCTCCTCGGTAACGGTCACGTTGCTTATCACGGCATCATACTTGCCGGATTGCAGACCGAGCGGCCAGTCGGCCCATGCTACTGACACCAGGTCAAGCTTGAGGCCCAACGTCTCCGCGATCAGAACCGCGAAATCAGGATCGGTGCCGACGACCGTCTTGGCATCGCTGGCATAGGTGCCAAGCGGCGGATCCGAGGGATTGGTGGCGATGGTGAGGTAACCAGCCTTGGCAAACTTGAAATCGTGCGAGATCGCCGCAGCCGCCTTTTCGCTTTTCTCTGCGTGGATGCGCCCGGGCTGCTCCGGGCTGAGATCGAATTCGGCGGCCATCGCGGGCAATCCGCCAATGGCCGCCGACACGAGTGCGCCGGCAAGCAGAGATAGATATTTCCTGTGCAATGTCATGGGAGTGTTCCTTGGTTGATGCGTGCTTTCAATATTTCCGGTCAGGAGGTTCCGGAGGGACCGGCGGTCGCACATGCCGCCGGTGCCCGAAGTGGCGGCTAGAGGACTTTGGCCAGGAACGCGGCAGTGCGCGGATGGGCCGGTGCGCCGAACACCCTGTCGGGTGTTCCAACTTCGAGGATCCTTCCGCTCTCCATGAAGACGATCGTGTCGGCGACTTCGCGGGCGAAGCCGACTTCATGGGTCACGATCACCATCGTCGTGCCGGAACTGGCGAGTTCCTTGATGACATCCAGCACTTCCCCGACCAGTTCCGGGTCGAGTGCGGAGGTCGGCTCATCGAACAGCAGGACCTTGGGCTTCAAAGCCAGGGCCCGGGCAATGGCGACGCGCTGCTGCTGACCGCCGGAAAGGTGGCGCGGATAGGCATCGGCCTTCTCGCCGAGCCCAATGCGTGCCAGCAGGTCACTGGCGATTTCGATCGCCCCCGTACGGCTGACATTCTGCACCGAGACAGGCGCTTCGATGATGTTTTCGAGAACGGTCAGATGCGGGAAGAGATTGAAGTTCTGGAAGACCATCCCGACCGACGAACGGCGGCGCCGAATGGCATGCTCCTTGAGCTCATGGAGTATGTGGCCCTTGCGCTCGTAGCCGATCAGTTCGCCGTCCACCGAGACATATCCGGCATCGGCGCGCTCCAGATGGTTGATCGTGCGCAGCAAGGTCGACTTCCCCGCGCCCGACGGGCCAAGGATCGCCGTCACCGTGCCCGGAGCGATGTCGAGATTGACGTCGTCCAGGACGGTCAGCGCCCCGTAGCGCTTGGACACGCTCTGGATATGTACCCGGCCCACATCCTTGCGAGCCAGTCTTTCGCCGGGCGTTACCAACGGCTTCCGGTCGTGTTGTGATCCGGCGGCGATCGGTCTTGGTGTGCGGCTTGCCGCGCCGGCACCGCGGCCGGTGACAAAGGCCAGCGCCGCCAGCCCAAACGATTGCGGCGCGGTGCGAAGGGCTCCCTTGGAGAAGCGCCGCTCGATGCCGATCTGGATGAACGACAGCACGCTCATGATGATGAGATACCAGACGGTCGCCACCATCAGCAGCGGGATCACCTCGAGGTTGCGACGGTAGATGACCTGAACCGTATAGAAGAGTTCAGGCAGCGCCAGCACGTAAACCATCGATGTCGACTTGGCCAAGCCGATGATCTCGTTGAAGCCACTTGGCAAGATCGCACGCATCGCCTGCGGCAGGACGATATTGAGGGCCTGGCGCCACCGCGACAGGCCAAGCGCCGCAGCTGCCTCATGCTGCCCCTGATCCACCGAAAGAATGCCGCCGCGGATGATCTCGGCCGAGAACGCAGCCTGATTAAGGCTGAGGCCAATCAGCCCAACCATGAAGGGGCTGAGGATTTCGACCGTGTTGTATTG
This sequence comes from Mesorhizobium kowhaii, assembly GCF_042431665.1. Lineage (NCBI taxonomy): Bacteria > Pseudomonadati > Pseudomonadota > Alphaproteobacteria > Hyphomicrobiales > Phyllobacteriaceae > Mesorhizobium > Mesorhizobium kowhaii. The sequence goes on along the minus strand of NZ_JBHLYT010000027.1, from coordinate 47,841 downwards.
TGCAAAAAGAATGCTGGTAAATGGAATGCCTATATCGGCGGTGGGATAGAGGTAGCCCAGGTTGTTGAGAACAAGCAGCAGCACGATCAGCGGAATGGAGCGCAGGAACCAGATATAGGCCCAGGATATGCTCGAGAGCAGCGGCGACTTCGACACGCGGGCGAACGCCAGCAACCCTCCGAGAAGGAAACCCAGGGCCGAGGCGAGGACCGTGAGCAGCAAGGTACGGCCAAGGCCAACTAGCACGGGCTCGGAAAAAAAGAACCGGGCGAAGACATCCCAACCCCACCTCGGATTGGTCAGAATCGAATAGAAGGTGGCAGCGACAATCAAGACAGCCGAAGCAGTGCCGACAACGCGCCAGGGGTGCCTTGCCGGCACCACGCGATACCGCGAATAGTCTTCGGGCGAATTTGCTTTGGAAAAATTTAAAGCATCCAAGGCTTCTTCGGCATACGCCATATGTATATCTCCAGTGACATCAGAGATGTACTTGCGGGGAGAATTTACCTGCCGCCTAATGTCTACATAAATTGTAGACATTAGAGCTTTGCGTCAAAGAAATCGGATTTTGTACATTTTGCCGTATGTAGATATTTCAACCAAACGACTAAACGGGGCAGGTCATTCATGCCTGTCTTGTCAGCTGCAAGTCAGCAGCACGGCCGCTCGTGATCGATCACCCGGCCTTGCGATCGGTGGCGGCGCGTTCCTCAAGCCGAAGGGCCAACGCACTGATGTCCTTCTCGAAGGGCAATGTCTTGTAGACTTCGGGATCAACAGCGGGATCGAAAAGCGCGGTGTAGCCGGTGTTGAGATAAAGGCCGGCGGCCTCGGGCTGGCGAAAACCGGTGGTCAGATAAAGGCGCGTATAGCCTTGCCGCGAGGCTTGCGCCTCAAGTTCACTGAGAACCGTCCGCGCCAGCCCTTGCCTGCGCAGATCGACATGTGTCCACACACGTTTCAGTTCCGCCGTGCGCTCGTCGCAACGCTTGAACGCTCCCCCGGCGATTGCCACACCGTCGCGCAGCAGCAATAAAAAGGCGCCGTTGGGAGGCGCGAAAAGCTCCGCCGGATAGCGGGTCATCTCGGTCGAGGCAGGCTCGCCCCAATAGGTCCCGTAGCGCGTTTCGTATTCATAGGTCAGCGCCTCGACCAAAGGCTGGGAACGAGGATCGAGCGGAGTTGTGTAGAGAAAGACGTCAGTCATCTTGCTTGGCCTCGACCCTTGATGGGATTGTTAGCGTTGTGTCGTTGGCAGAGAGAAAATCCCGCACCAGCGCGACCCAGTAGCGCGCGGCGTCGGGCAGGATGGCATCGTTGAAATCGTAGCGCGGGCTGTGCAGATCGGCGCTGTCGCCATTGCCGACGAAAAGGTAGCTGCCCGGCCTTTCCTGCAGCATGAAGGCGAAGTCCTCACTGGCCGTGATCTGCCGGAAGTCCGCTTCCACGCGGCCCTCGCCGAAGTGCCGCAGGGCCACCTGGCGGGCGAATTCGGTTTCGTCGGCATGATTGACCAGCACGGGATAACCGCGCGGATATCGAACCTGCGCGGTTGCGCCGTAGCTTTGCGCGTGCAGGTCGGCGAGCGCGATGATCCTGCCTTTGATCTGCTCTCGTACTCGCTCGTTGAACGTGCGCACGGTAATCTTCAGCTCGACGCTCTCAGGAATGACGTTTGCCGCGACGCCTCCGTTGATCGTGCCGACTGTTATGACGGCCGTTTCCAGCGGATCGAGGTTGCGCGACACGATGGTCTGCAGCGCCAAAACCAGCGAAGCGCTGGCAATGACGGGATCGACCGTCTGGTGCGGCTTGGCACCATGCCCGCCCTTGCCGACGATCCTGATGATGGCAAGGTCGACCGAAGCCATGGCCGGACCGGTCAGAAAGCCGAACTGGCCGGCAGGCACGCCTGGCCAGTTGTGAAGTCCAAAGACAGCGTCGACGGGAAACCGCTCGAACAGACCGTCCCTGATCATACTGCGAGCACCGCCGCCCCCTTCTTCGGCGGGCTGGAAGATGGCGTGAAAGGTGCCGGAGAAATCCCGCGTCTCGGAAAGATGGCGCGCGGCCGCAAGCAGGATCGCGGTATGCCCGTCATGGCCGCAGGCATGCATGACGCCGGCTGTCGTGCTGGCATAGTCGAGGCCGGTGGCCTCGATGATCGGCAGTGCGTCCATGTCGGCACGGATGCCAACGCTCCTGCCGCCAATGCCGTTATGAAGCGTTCCGACGACACCGGTGCCACCGATGTTGCGGGTTACCTCGTACCCCCAGGACTGGAGATATGTGGCGACCAGCGCGCTGGTCTTCTCCTCCTTGTAGGCGAGTTCGGGCTGGCTATGCAGCTTGCGGCGCAGCGCCACGAATTCATTGGCGAAATCAGCTATGTCCGCCGCTGTGTCGGCCGGGTGCCCGGGGTGAAGGGTCATCAGGCCGCCTTGCCTTTGCCTTCAGACTCCGCCCGGTCCTGTTTTGCCGTTTTTGCATAGCGGCTTTCCCGGAACGGCAGTTCGAGATGGTCGCGCAGCGTCGTGCCAAGCTGGGTGCGATCGTGGTAGCCGCGCTTCTCGAGGATCGGCAGAACATGCGCCTCGAAATCATCAAGGCCGGCGGTAATCACCTGGAATCCCAGAACGAAACCGTCGGCTGCGCCCGTCTCGACCCAATGGATGAGTTCATCGGCGATCTTTTCCGGTGTGCCGATGAAGCCCTTGCGCGGAGTCGCCGTCTCCAGCGCGACCTCGCGCAAAGTGAGGTTGTTCTCCCTGGCTCTGCGCTTGATGTTATCGGTCGTCGAACGGAAGTTGTTCTTGCCGATGTCGCCCAGCTCTGGAAACGGTCCGTCGAGCGGATAGGCGGTGAAGTCATGATGGTCGAAGAAACGGCCGAGATAGAGCAAGGCCTCGTGATCGGTGATAAGATCGCGGATCTCCCGATACTTGCGATCCGCCTCCTCTTCGGTCGATCCGACAATGGGAGCGATGCCCGGGAAAATCTTGATCTCGTCGGCGCTGCGGCCATGGGCCACGGCGCTGTTCTTGAGGTTGCGGGAAAGCTCACGGTTCTCCTCGAGCGAGGAGGAATTTGCAAATACCGCGTCCGCATGCCGGCCCGCCAGATCGATGCCGTCGTCGGAGGCACCGGCCTGGAACAGGACGGGCTGACCCTGGACGGAGCGGCCCAGGTTGAGAGGGCCTTCGGTGGAATGGAACTGACCCTTGTAGTCGAGCCGATGCATCTTGTTGAAATCGGCGAACTGGCCGGTCTTGCGATTGCGAACAAAGGCGTCATCATCCCAGGAGTCCCAAAGGCCCTTGACGATGTCGATATGCTCGCCTGCGATCCTGTAGCGAAGCGCGTGATCGGGATGCTTGTCGCGACCGTAATTCCTGGCCGATCCTTCAAGCGGCGATGTCACCGCGTTCCAGCCGGCGCGACCCTTGCTGATAGCGTCAATCGAGCCAAATTGCCGCGCGACCGTGAAAGGGTCGCTGTAGGAGGTCGAAAGCGTGCCGACCAGGCCGATGCTGGATGTCGCGGCAGCCAACGCGGAGAGGATGGCGATCGGCTCGAACCGGTTGAGGAAATGCGGTATCGAGATTTCGTTGATGTAGAGCCCGTCGGCGACGAAGGCGAAGGCGATCCCCGCTGCTTCCGCCTGGCGGGCCGTGCGGACGTAATAGTCGAAGTTGACGCTGGCATCAGCGGGGACGCTCGGATGCTTCCAGGAATTCATATGCCCGCCTGGGCCCTGCAGCATCAAGCCGAACGGAATGCGTCGCTTGCTCATTGGATCGCTCCTTAAAACTGTTCAGGCAGGAACGGCCAGGCGCGCCTCGGCCAAACGCTCGACGACGTCGAGCCGTTGTGCGCCGCTGGCGGCCGGTTCGACGATGAACTCCTCGATGCCGTATAGTTTGTGAAGACGGTCAAGCTCAGCCACGACCTGTCGCGCGGTGCCGGCGATGACGCTCGGCGCCTTCGGCTCGATCCGATAGTCCCTGGCGCCTGCCTGAAGCGCGTATTCTTCGGCCTGCTCTTCGCTGCCTACCGTCACGCTCTGCGCGCCCGCGACATGTACCTTGAACAGCCGGATCTTGTCTGCGCGCGACCGCGCCTCCTCGGCACTGTCGGCGACGATCACCGCGACCGCCACAAGCGGATGGAGCCCGCTGCCGGTCCGATAGGCGGCGATTGCCTGGTCAAGCAGCGCATCGTCACCGTTGAGATGCCGTGCGAAAACGAATTTCCAACCGTGATCGGCGGCCAGCCTCGCGCTTTCGACACTTGCGCCCAACAGGAAGCGTTCAGGGGCCACAGCCGGCCGGGGCGTCGCAACCAATCCCGGGTCAGCACGAGCGACGGGCCCATCGAGATAGACATTGAGCTCGGTCAATTGCGCGGAAAAGCTCGGCTTGCGGGACAAATCGTAAGCCTTCTGGAGCGCCCGCGTCGAAAGCGGCAATCCGCCCGGCGCCTTGCCGATACCGAGGTCAACGCGCCCGGGCGCCAGCGAAGCCAATAGATTGAAATTCTCAGCTACCTTGTAGGCACTGTAGTGTTGCAGCATCACGCCGCCCGAACCGATGTGAATGCGAGCCGTATTGGCAAGCAGGAAAGCGATGAGCACTTCCGGCGAGGAACTGGCGAGCTCGGGGGCGTTGTGATGTTCGGCTACCCAGAAGCGACGATAGCCGAGGCGCTCGGCAAGCTTTGCCAACGCCACTGTGCGCTTGAGCGCTTCGCCAGCGCTTTCATTGTTGGAGAGAGGGCTCTTGTCGAGAAGACTGATTGCGTAGCTCACGTGACCTCACCGCGAATGATCGGTTCAAACAAACCGCCTGTCCTCCGATGATAGTCTATTAAAACGATAGAGTTTATAGATTCCTTGGCGAATATTCTCCTGAAAAGGGAATTCATTCTCAAAGCGGAGGCGGATTGTGGAATGACCGCGTTGCTGGCTACTCGTGCCTTGCGAAAAGCTCGGCCAGAATTACCCCGGGCCTACGGATGCGGGACGGCGATGTCGAAAAGCTCTGCGAAAACGGCAATGATGTTGTCTGAGCCCGAAACAAACTTCCGGCCCCCTTCTTCCCCCGAGACCGTTGCGGGATTTTGAACCTCGGCAAGAACAAGCACCGGCAATCCCTGGTTTGCGGCACCGATAAGGTCGATGACGGCTTGGCGTGGGCGAGGAAAATAAAGGCGGAAAACGTCTATCTTGTCAGTCAGTTGCGGGAATGATGCCAGCACACCTTCGACCAACGCACAGTGCCGGCAGAAGAAGCTGTGGCCGGGATAGGCCGAGTCCTGAAAATCCGGCTTCAGGAGAAACAGCTTGGCTTTTTCGGAAACAGGCGAGGTCAAAAGGATCATCCTTCAGCTGAAGACGCAGGCTAAACAGAACGGGATTCTATCGACTGCAATGAGGTTGGCCCAAGGCAAAAAATCCTCCATTTTTAAAGACATCTGAAAAGCGTCTTCCATTTCCACGGATTACAATTCGCGTTTCATTCCTGCGCACGGCCTGCGCGTCAGCCGTTGTGCCGTTCATTATCTGTCGCTGTCCGGAATTAAGCTGGGCTTCGGAGGTCGTCTCGGCGCTCATGCAGAAGCTTGAGCGCGTCGCTGCCGCATGACATGCCGCGAAGCGTGGTCTCGATCCGGGGTAGACGAATGCCGCCAACGCCGCTGGTAGCGGCAGCGCCGTTCTGGAGAAGGTGGCAAAGCGCGCGAAGGGAGGTGTCCGCTTCCTCACGCTTTGGAGATCGCTGCCGTCAGCCTTGCCCTGACAAGCTCAGGCACAGCGCGTTCTTGATGAACGCACCTTCTGGACAGTTCGATCTGTTCGACCTTGACCCCGGTTACAGGGAAACACCGCGACGCGTTGCTCCGACTCGGCCCGCGCGGAAACAGCCTAACGTTGCAGCGTGTCGGTGTCGTTAGGCGCCGATCAGTTCGCCCCGAGCGTCGCGCTGCGAGACGGGATGATGTGCTCCTTTCCTAGGCTCCAGTCTGCTACCTATCTGACCCGCGCCCATCGCGGCAGGGCTGGCCTCTCCGACCCCCCCCACAATGTTTCGCCGACGCCTGCGAACTTGGGCCCCTGCAGAAAATTCCTGTCAGTTGCGATGGCCCATCCGCGCGAGGCTTATCTTGCGCTCATTGATCCTCCGGATCGCATCCATCACTGTTAGCGAAGTGGATGACGAGACGTATGCTTGCCCCTTCAGGACGCGGTGCACCGTGGCGACGCCGACGCCGGCCGCCTCGGCAATTTCCTTGATGGTTCCCAGCCGTTCGATGCCGATCACCCGTTCGTATGCCATGTCCCAATTCTCCTTGCCGCAATGGGAAACGGATGGGGGCTGCGCAGCCGCGGCGGAGCAGCCCCCGCTGCATCAGGTCTTGCGGCTCTTCTGGCGATAGACGTCGGCAATGACCGCGGCAATGATGATCAGCCCCTTGATGATTTCCTGATAGAAAGCATCGACGCGCAGGAAGGTGAACCCCGACATCATCGTGCCGAGGATGATCGTGCCGATTACCGTGCCCGTAATGCGGCCGACGCCGCCGGTCAGCGAGGTGCCACCGATCACCGCCGCGGCAATTGCGTCAAGTTCGTACATCACGCCCATTCCGGCCTGTGCAGTTTGCGCGCGCGAGGCCGTGACGATGCCAGCGACACCCGCGAGCAGACCTGCCACGGCATAGACCTTGATTAGGTGGCGCTCAACGTCGATGCCGGAGACACGCGCGGCCTGCACATTGGCGCCTATGGCGTAGGTGAACTTCCCGTAGCGCGTATAGCGCAGCGCCACGTGGAAGATCGCCGCGACCACCAGGAAAACCACGACCGGCCAGATGCCCGAGCCGATGAAATTGAACTGGTCGGTCAGCCCCGACACCGGTTGGCCCTTGGTATACCATTTGCACAGGCCGCGGGCGGACACCATCGTGCCCAGCGTCGCGATGAAGGGCGGGATCTTCGTATAGGCGATCAGTGCCCCGTTGAACACGCCAGCGAGCAGCCCGACTGCCAGTCCGACCAGGATCGGGATGAAGAACGGCAAGTCGGTGAGCGAGGGATAGAGCGCTTTTGTCCAGGTCGACGATTGCGCCACACTGGCCGCAATCATTGCAGTCAGGCCAACCATGGAACCCGACGACAGGTCGATGCCGCCGGTGATGATGACCTGGGTGACGCCCACCGCGATGATGCCAATTACCGAGACCTGCAGGATCATGATCTTCAGGCGTTGCGCGTTCAGCAGGAAGCTCTGGCCGATGAAGACCCAGCCGAGCAGTTCGAACATCAGCGCAATTCCCAGCAGGATGAGCAGGATGTTCGCTTCGACCGGCAGGCGGCGCCTGTTGGCCCCGGTCCCGGCGATAGCGGCGAGCCCCGGCGATGCGTTGTTCGTTGACATGTTGTATCCTCCCTGGTGTTGTTTCGGTCCTATTTCGCAGCTAGTTCCATGATCTTGACCTGGGTCGCCTCCGCCCGATCGAGAATTCCCGTGACGTGTCCTTCGTGCATGACCATGATGCGGTCGCTCATGCCGAGCACCTCGGGCATCTCCGACGAGATCATCATCACCGCCACGCCATCGCGCGCGAGTTCCGTGACCAGGCGATGAATCTCGGCCTTGGCGCCGACGTCGATGCCGCGTGTCGGCTCGTCGAGGATGAGGATCCTCGGCTTGGTCAGGAGCCAGCGCCCAATCAGCACCTTCTGCTGGTTGCCGCCGGACAGGTTTTCAATGCGTTCCGCCAGATTGGGCGTCTTGACGCGTAGCGTGTCGCTCATCAGCTTGCAGGCGCTGGTGACGCCCTTTTCTGCTACGAAGCCGCGCGACACGTAGTCCTGCTGCAGCACGGCGATCTGCATGTTCTCGAGGATGTCGAGGATGAGCAGACAGCCGGTTTCCTTGCGGTCCTCGGTCAGCAGCGCCATGCGGTGCCGAATGGCAATGTTCGGCGACGAGATGGTCACCGGCTTGCCGTGGATCTCGATGGACCCCGAACTCGCCGGCGTCACCCCGAAGATCGCTTCGGCGACGTTGGAGCGACCCGAACCCACCAGCCCGGCGACGCCCAGGATTTCGCCGGCGCGGATGTCGAACGAGACGTTGTGGAAGACCCCGTTGAGCGTCAGGTCCTTCACCGACAGCACGACGTCGCCGATCGGCACTTCCTCCTTGGGAAACATCTGTGTGATCTCGCGCCCGACCATCATGCGGATGATGTCGTCACGGGTTACATCACTCGAAAGGTGGGTGCCGATGTAGCGGCCGTCGCGAAACACCGAGAATTCGTCGGCGATCTCGAACAGCTCGTTCATCTTGTGGGTGATGTAGATAATGCCTTTGCCCTGGGCCCTCAGGTCCCGGATGATCGTGAACAGGTGGGAGACCTCGCGTTCGGTCAGCGCCGATGTCGGTTCGTCCATGATCAGCACGTCGGACTCATACGAGACGGCCTTGGCGATCTCGACCATCTGCCGGTTTGCGACGGTGAGATCACGCACCTGCACCTGCGGATGGATGTTGATGTTGAGCCGCCCAAACAGATCCGCCGTCATCCTGTTCATTTTGGCATGGTCCACGAGGCCGAAGCGGTTCAGCGGCTCGCGCCTGATCCAGATGTTTTCCGCCACCGTCATGTAGGGCATCAGGTTCAGTTCCTGATGGATCATGGCGATGCCGTTCTCGAGTGCGTCCAGCGGCGACTTCAGCTGGATAGGCTTGCCGCGCAGATGCACCTCGCCGCGGTCGGGCTTGTAGATGCCGGCGATGATCTTCATCAGCGTCGACTTGCCCGCACCGTTCTCGCCCATCAGCGCATGAACCGTTCCAGGCCGCAGCCTGAACGAAACGTCGTCGAGTGCGACGACGCCGGGAAATTCCTTGCGGGCGTTCTCGATGGTCAACAGATATTCGGAACCTGCGGCCGGGGCCCTGTCACGGGCGGCGGCCGGTATCGATGCACTGCTCATGGCGTGCTCCTCCTCCGGGTGATTTTCGGCTGGGCGCGCGGATGCGCGCCCAGCTTGTGCCAAGCAGGTCAGTTCTTGCTCTGGTAAGTCGCCAGATTGGACGGCGTCACCAGTTCGAACGGAACGAAGACCTTCTGGTCGACCTTCTCGCCCTTGGCGAGCTTCAGCGCCGCGTCGACCGAACCACTGCCCTGGCCGACTGCGTTCTGGAACACGGTGACGTCAAGGTCGCCCGCGGCCATCACGGCGAGCGCGTCGCGGGTGGCGTCGACACCGCCCACCAGCATCGTCTTCATGTCGATGCCGGCCGCCTTCATCGCCTGGATGGCGCCGATCGCCATCTCGTCATTGTTGGCGACGACGGCATCGAACTGGATGCCGGCCGACAGCCAGTTGCTGACAAGGTCGGTGCCCTGGGTACGCGACCAGTTGGCGGTCTGCTCCTCGACGATCTTAATGAAAGAGCATTCGGGCGTCGCGATCACGTCGTGGATGTCCTGCGTGCGCTGGCGGGCCGCCTGGTTGGATAGCTCGCCCATCATCACCACGATCTTGGCTTCGGTCTTGCCGGCTTCCTTGAGCAGCCGGCAGATTTCTTTGGTTTCCAGCGTCCCCGACTCGACTTCGTTCGACGCGACGAACGCCTGCTTCTCCGGCAGTTCGTTGACGTTGACCGGTTGGCGGTTGACATAGACGAGAGGAATGCCGGCCTCTGCCGCGATCTTCGACATTGCGGCTGTCGCGTCCGTGTCCACCGGGTTGACGATGATCGCGCTCACGCCCGAAGCGATAAAGTTCTGGATCTGGCTCTGCTGCTTGGCGACGTCGTTCTGTGCGTCCTCCACCTGCAGCGTCACGCCCTCCAGCGTCTTGGCGTGATCGATCATGCCGTTGCGCAGAACGGTCAAAAAGTTGTCGTCGAACTGCGCCATCGACACGCCGATGTTCTCGGCCAGCGCCGAGGTCGCCATCAGCGCCGAGAATGCGGCGCTCAGAATCAGTTTCTTCATGTCAGCTCCTCCATTTAAAGGCGTCCGGTGCGCCCGGTCCTCCCGGAACTCCCCCGGTTCGGGGGCCGTATCGAAACGGCAAGCGCCTCGGTGGCAGTCTTGCCATGACGAATTCCATGTTCACCCGCGTGCGCGCCTCCGAGGCTAGAAGACGATCGTCTTGTGGCCGTTGAGCATGACGCGGGTCTCCAGGTGCAGCTTGACCGCGCGCGCCAGCACCCTGCTTTCGATGTCGCGGCCGACCGCGACGAAATCTTCCGCGCTCATCGAATGCGTCACGCGCTCGGTCTCCTGGTCGATGATCGGCCCCTCGTCGAGGTCGGGCGTGACGTAATGGGCGGTCGCGCCGATCAACTTGACGCCGCGCTCGAATGCCTGGTGGTAAGGCTTGGCGCCCTTGAAGCTCGGCAAGAACGAGTGGTGGATGTTGATCGCCCGTCCGTAGAGGCGTTTGGAGAGCGCGTCCGAAAAGACCTGCATGTAGCGGGCCAGGACAACCAGTTCGGTGTCCGTTTCGCGAACCAGCGCAAGCAGCTCTTCCTCCTGCTTGGCCTTGTTGTTGTGCGAAACCGGCCAGCAATGATAGGGGATGCCGGCCATCTCGGCGGTGCGACGGCTGTCTTCATGATTGGACACGATCGCCGCAACCTCGGCATTCAGCCATCCGACCCTGATCTGATAGAGAATGTGCAGCAGCGCGTGGTCGAACTTCGAGACCATGACGATGAGCTTCAACCGACGGCCCGGGTCGACCAGCGTGGCCTTCATGCCGAAGCGCTCGATAGGCGACTTCAGTGCCCGTTCGATGCCGTCCTTGACCGCGCCCGCCGGCGCCGCGAAGGCGATCCGCATGAAGAAGCGGTTCGTCTGGCGATCCCAGAACTGGTTGCTCTCGGCGATGTTGGCCCCCATCGCCGCAAGTTCGGTGGTGACGCTGGCCACGATGCCGGGCTGATCGTCGCAGGAAAGGCTGAGTACGTGGATCTGTTCCGCCACGGCGTGGTTCTTGTGGTGGGGTTTTTCGGAGTGAGCGTTCATAAGACAGGCAGGACTTCGAGGAAGCGGCGCAGTTCGTCGGCTTCGATGCCAACGACGTGGCGCTGCTCGGGATAGACGCCGCCGCGCACGTCGGCGGCGAACTCGGAGAACGCCGCGATGCGCTCGAGCTGCAGGCGATCGAACTCGGCAGCGAAGTTGCGATAGGCCTTGGCGTGCCGCGGCACACGCCCGCGATTCTGGCCCAGTATGTCGTCGCCGAACAGATACTGGCAGTCGCAGCCGCTCCCCGCGCCCATCGATACCATGAACAGCGACGTGCGTTCGTTGATCGCGGTCGCGACCTCCGTCGGCACGACCTCGATTTCCGCGCCGAAGGCGCCGGCCGCTTCGTAGGCCTTGACTGCTTCGAAGATTGCAAGGGCGCTTTGGGCCGACTTGCCGACCGCCTTGAAGCCGCCGGTCCAGGTAGCGCGCGACGGGATCAGCCCGACATGGCCGATCACCGGAATGGCCTCGTCGGCGAGCCGCTTCACGGTCGCCAGGCTGGCGCTGCAATAGACGGCGTCGGCACTCGCCTTGTAGAGCGAGAAAGCCCAGCGCACAAAATCGTCCGCCGTGCCGATCTCGAAGAAATTGACGCCCGGCACCGCAAACAGGCTTGGCGCAACCTCACGGAAATGCGGAAGAACCATCATCTCCGGCGGCACCGAGACCATATCGACGCCAGCCTTCTCGGCAGCCTCCAACTCGTCCAGCGTTTCCACGCGGATCATCGTGAACTGGTACTTGCCTTTCATGGCGCGGATATCCGCGACTGTCGGTCTCTTCCTGCTCACCGGCTGCACCTCCCATTTTGCGCGGTCATGCCGCCAGCAACGTCTTGAGTTTCACGTTGGGCCGACGTCAGTTGCGAAGGGTCGCCGCGGGCCTCAATCCAATCCGTCACATTCATCTCCGTGAATCTCGTCTGGTCGAAGTCGGAGGCGGCGCCGGGGTGCCGCCTCCGTAGCCTTGGGAGGCTGTTATTCCGCGGCAATCCTGATTTCGGCGTGGAGCTCTTCGCGTCTGGCTTCGGCGTGGAACTCTTCGCGATACGGCCGCGCCGTTGGCGGCAGCTCGCGCTTGACGAAGTAGTCCTCGTTGCGCAACTGGCGCAGGAAGGCCGGGATCATTTCGCGGTAACCGGCGAGGATGGACGGTGACGGCAACGGCAAATCGTGCTTGATCAGGTCGTGCAGCTTCGGCAGCGCGTGGTACGGCACCATCGGGAACATGTGATGTTCGACATGATAGTTCATGTTCCAGTAGATGAAGCGGCTGACCGGGTTCAACAGCACTGATCGGCTGTTCAGCCGATGGTCCGTGACATTGTCGGCGAGCCCGCCATGCTGCAGCAGCCCGGTCATCACATGGTGCCAAGCACCGTAGAGCCGGGGCAAACCGACGAGCATCAGCGGCAGCAACGAGCCCAGATAGAGCGCCAGCGCGATCGTCGCGACATAGATGGCCGTCCAAATGCGGGCGACCCGGATCGCCTTCGGCTGCTCCATCTCGGGGATAAAGGTCCGCTCTGCAGCGCTAAGCCGTCCGGACACGTTGCGCAGCATGTCGACCATGGCGTGCCAGGCGTCCAGCATGCCGAAGAAATTCAGCATCAGCCGCAATAAATCCGGCGGCCGCATCACCGCGATTTCGGGATCGAGACCGACTATGACCGTATTGGTATGGTGACGCGTATGGCTCCAGCGCCAGGTCACTGGGTTGCGCATGATCATGAAGCAGGCGATCTGGTAGACCGCGTCGTTCATCCACTGCGTCTTGAACGCCGTGCCGTGGCCGCACTCGTGCCAGCGCGAATCGGTCGCCGAACCGTAGAGAACGCCGTAGACGAAGAGGAAAGGAACGCACAACCACCCTCCCCAGAAATAGGCTCCGCCGGCGCCACTCGCGACTAGGGTCCCCAGCCAGATGATTGTATCGCGGATGGCGGGACCGTCTTCCCGCTTCATCAGTTCTTTCATCTGCTTGCGTGGGATCTCGGTATGATACCACTCCGCTGCCGTGAGGCCCGTCTCGATGGCGCGCTGCGCGCCGCGACCGACCAAGCTATAATCGCGTTTCGTCGGCCGATAGACGCTGGCCGCGGCGGTTGCGCTCATCATGATCTCCTTTGAAGCTGGGACAAAGGGCAGATAACCTGTCATGCAAGAGAACTAGCAAATCAATTCATTTCCATCAACGGAGCTTGCAATTTTTCTATCATCTACTATCATTGCTTCGAAACCCCGAAAGGAGACTAACCTTGGCCAAGCGACCAACGGTTTCGGATTTGGCCCGGGCATCCGGGGTAAGCGTGGCGACGGTCGACAGGGTTTTGAACGGCCGCCTTCCGGTGCGCGAGGAGACGGCGCAGCGGGTCTACGAGGCGGCGACCGTCATCGGCTATTACGCCGCGCCCCTGATCAAGCAGCGGATCCGCCAAGATCTCCCGGAACACCGGCTGGGCTTTCTTCTGCAAAAGCCTGAGCAGCATTTCTATCAGGAGTTCGCCCGTGAGTTGGAGGCAGCGACGATCCATGCGCCGCGGTTCCGCGGAGTTCCGGTCACTGAATTCTGGTCGAGCCAGGCTCCCGAGGACATCGTCGCCCACCTGGAGAAACTGGCTGCGAAAACGAACGCCGTCGCCTTGGTCAGCCCCGATCATCCGACAGTCACGCTCGCCGTGGAGAGCCTGAAGGCCCGCGGTATTCCGGTGTTTTCGCTCCTGTCTGATTTCGCTCCCGGCGTACGGGAGGGCTATGTGGGTCTCAACAACCGCAAGGTAGGACGCACAGCCGCCTGGATGATCGCAAAATGCGCCAAGCGGCCCGGCAAGGTCGCGGTGTTTGTCGGCAGCCACCGCTTTCACGGCCACGAGCTACGCGAGATCGGCGTGCGCGCCTACTTCCGGGAGCACGCGCCGGATTTCATGGTGCTTGAGACGATGGTCAATCTCGAAACGGCCGATTTGACCCACCAGGCCATGCTTGACCTGCTCGAGAAGCATCCCGATCTCGTCGGATGCTACATAGCCGGCGGTGGCATGGAGGGAGCAATCACGGCGATGAGAATGGCCATGCCTGCCCAACCTCCGGTCATTATCTGCAACGAAATAACGCCGGAATCGCGCGCCGCACTCGCCAACAACATCGTCACCATGGTGCTCGCAACGCCGCTGGCGCGGCTGTGCGGCGATCTGGTTGATCTCATGGTGCATGCCGTCAAGGACGGCGCCGCCAACGCGCCGGGGCAAACATTCCTGCCCTTCGATATCTACGTGCCGGAGAATATCTAGGCATCCCTGCGATAGAATCTATCATCGGTGATTGAAACTTATCACGATGGGTTGACTGTTTCCATGCGCCGGATGATGGGATCGGCAGCCGCGCTGGGGGCAGTGACCGGCACCAGAAACAGGAGGGAAATCATGCCAGCCGTTCAATCGCCGTCGTTCGCACTCAACCATATGGTGGCGCCCTCGCTGCGCGCGGAGGCGTTCTTCGCGCTCTGCCGCAAGGTGGGCGCGGCGCAGGCGGAAATCCGCAACGATCTTGCCGGCAACGCCATCATGGACGGCACGCCCGCAGCCGAAATCGGCAGCCAGGCCCGCGATGCGGGAGTGTCGCTGATCAGCATCAACGCGCTGCAGCGCTTCAATGAATGGACGCCGGCCCGCGAGGCCGAGGCGATCGAGCTCGCCGACTATGCCCAGGCAGCCGGCGCGGCGGCGCTGGTCCTGGTTCCTGTCAATGACGGCTCGGGACAGGCGGACGGTGAACGCCAGAAGAACGTAAGGGCCGCACTTCTAGCCCTGAGGCCGATCCTGAGCGACCGCGGCGTGCTCGGCCTGGTCGAGCCGCTGGGCTTCACCATCTGCTCCTTGCGCTCCAAACGGGAGGCAGCGGAGGCGATCGCGGAGATCGATGGCGTGAGCGCCTTCGGGCTGGTGCATGACACGTTTCATCATCGCCTCGCCGGCGAACCCGCGCTGTTTGCGGAGATGACCGGCCTCGTCCATATTTCGGGCGTCACTGACGAGGAGGTGGCGGTCGACGACATGCGCGACCCGCACCGGGTTCTCGTGGATGACAAAGACCGCCTCGACAATGTCGGCCAGATCCGCGCATTGCGGAGCGCGAGCTATGCCGGCCCGTTCTCTTTCGAGCCATTCTCGCCGGCCGTTCATGAACTCGACGACCCCGCACGGGCGCTTGCCAACAGCATCGCTTTCATTCGAGCTCGGCTGTAAAGGCGCGGGCGACGCAGGGCGGACCAGCGCCTGCGTCGTCGGCGCTCTCATGCGACGATCATCTGGCCAACGAGCCGCCCTCAACCTCTGACCAGGGAACGGTTCGTAACGCCAGGAAGTCGACGAAGTGCGAACCTTTGCTTTGCGGCTGAACGCTGCTCCATTGCAAAAAAGCATAACCAGGACTGGAGGAGGAAGCGACCGCCAGTCGGGGTCGGAACAAGAGCAGTTCGAAATCGTACGCTAAGGTCGAACGGAGCAGGAACGTTATGCGGCACGTCGTAGCCCTGCCGGGAGGCGGAGCGACCTGAATCCTTCCGGCAGATGCTGCTCACTGTCCCAAGTGTAGATGCCCGTCAGGTTGATATGCTCCCAACTTAGCGGCGAGATGTGTTTCAACAGCGGTTCTGGAATGTTCCGTCCCGCTCGTTTGAGCTGCGTGACCGCGCGGTCGAGATAGACTGTGTTCCAATCGACGATCGCGCTGACTACAAGATTGAGGCCCGATGCGGAATGCTTGACTTTCGAACGACCGGTCGCGGATTTCGCCACGGCCAAAGGAAGGTTCAAACCTTCACAGCAACACCGTTTAGTGGCTTGGGAGGACAACGCCGAACGATTTTACCTTTGTGAGCTTATTTTACAGTCTCGGCGACGAATTGCGTTCCAAAGAATGGCCGATGCGATAGAAATTCGTACTCTACATGGCTGCAAACTTCAGGGACGTGCTGCTTCCGGTTCGGGCAGGTCGGCATAGTGGCGGCGCGCCACGTCGGGATGCGAGCGCAACCGGCCTTTCAGGACATTGGCCCCGACATCGCGAAACAACGGATTGTCGGGATCGCTGGCGGGCCCCGCGCCTGCTACGCCAATTCCTCGGAGAGGCCAAGCAGCGGTATTGTCGCATCAAGCCTGGCGCCGAAGAAGAACGGCACCGAGATGCGCTCTACGCCGGCAGGCGGCGTCACGACACCGTCATGTCTAAGATCTTCTGGCCGAGCGCGGCATCGAAGTCTCGCTCCAGACTGTCGCGGAATGGGCTGCCAAGTTCGGCCGCGGATATCCCGGCTCCATCTGGCGGCGGTCCAGGGGTAGTTTTGCCGACAAGTGGCATCTCGACGAAATGGTCGTTGTTATCAAGGGCAAGAAACTGTGGCTATGGCGGACCGTCGATGCCGATGGCTATGTTCTCGATGCCTTGATCCAGAGCCGCCGGAACAAGAAAGCGGCCTTGAAGCTGATGCGAAAGCTGCTGAAAGCGCAAGGCATCACGCCGCGCGTCATGATCACCCACAAAGCGCAGATGCCGTACGGCGACTATTTGCATCTCGAGAAAATTCTATGCAAAGACACCGCTCTCCGACGCACATGACGAGTTGCTTTTCATCATCCAGCACCAAACGTCGGAATTGTGGATGAAGCTAGCTATTCGTGAGCTGCGCTCAGTCATCATTGCAATCAGGTTGGATCGTGTGGCACCAGCTTTCAAGATGCTTACCCGAGTGGCCCGGATTCTCGAGCAACTCAACAGCGCCTGGGATGTCCTGCGAACGATGACCCCCAGCGAGTATACGGAGTTTCGAGGTGCCCTTGGCCACTCGTTCGGGATTTCAGTCTTATCAGCCGTGCATCTTCATGTCGGCTCCGGACGATTTGTACAACTGACGATCAGGTGGCCCGACGCCTCGCGATCGCCACTCCCGACCGCGGCGGGTCAGCGCGTTCTGGACGTCATATTCTCGATCGTCTCCAGACAACGGCAAATCGGACACTGCCGGAGCTTGGCCCAGCACCTCAAACCATGCTGGAAAAACCCAACTTGAAATGGAGTTGATTTTTATATAGAGGTAACTCCATTGAACTTGCGGTCAAGTCGTCAATGATAGCCGGGGAACTGAAAATGAGCTTCAGCCCCCTGAATGCCCACAAGCAGGACATCTTGGAAATGCGCCGCCGTGACATTCTGAAATTGGAAGCGGGAGCTGGGGGCGGCTTCCATGGGATCGATCGCGAGAGCCGAAACGAAGGAATTGACCATCGCCAATTTTGGCGGCGATGCCGTGAAGGCCGTTCAGACCGCTTACGGCGAGCCTCTCGCCAAGGACACCGGGATCGCGGTCCGCGTCGACGGTGCATCGCCCTTGCCGGGAAAGATAAGGCAATGGTGGAATCCGGCAAAGTCGTGTCGGATGTCTGCGACGCCGACGGCTTCACCAGCGTCCAGATGGGAAATGCCGGTCTGCTGGAGCCGATCGAATATTCCGTGGTCGACAGTCGTGACGCGACGTCCGCAGTCGCCTAATTGCCTTTTGAAGTGGGCGGTCTCTGATGTTTTAGTCTGGTTGTCGCTGCCAGACAACTAGGTTAGAGACGGTTCGATTTTGGAGAAATACTTTATGGCTAAGCTGCGGGAGAAGCAGAAAGAGCGCCGGATACAGGCCATCATCGCGGCCGCGGGTGAGGAATTTCGCGCAGCTGGATACAACGAAGCCAAGATCGAGACCATTGCCTCCACAGCCGAGGTCGCGCCAGCGACTATCTACAACTATTTCGGCGACAAAGCCGGGTTGTTGTTGGCTCTCTTCCGAGAGCATAGCAAGCAGACACGCGCCCTGATGATGCAGGCGGCCATGACGCCGCCTGACGACGCCCTGCTTGCCATCGACCGATATTTCGTCATGGTCTTCGACAACTCCATGTCCGACCTGACGCGCGAGCTTTGGTGCGAGGCCTACGCCGCCAGCTACAAGTCTCCGTCGCTGAACCTCGGGGGCATTGTCTCCGAGACGGACGCCCGGCTCTATGCGGACATGAAGGCGCTTTTCGAAATCCTTCAGTCACGAGGCGTTCTCGGGAGCGCCATCAGCGCCCATGACCTCGCGGAGGTCGCTTTGGCGGTGGGCAATCTGCAATGGACTCGCTTTCTGACGGGTCAGATAGAGATCGAGGCCGCTCGCACCGAGGCGATCCGCCAAATCCGAATCCTTCTCGATGCCGCCGGCCGAAGCGGCAACTGAGCTCTATTCCTTTTGATAATTGAGACGAGGCCTCGCGCTGGCGATGGCCTTGGCGTGCAACTCCCCATTCCAAAAAAAGTCGTCACCCATATTGAAATAGAGTCAGTTTTTTTATAGAGTCAACTCTATTAAAGATGACGCTCCGCGCGAGGCCGGCATTGAGTGCCCGCCATCTGCGTTTGCGTCAAACGAGGGAAGCTTCCTCAGACTGGTCATGTCTTTCGTGACTCGGTCAAACCCCAGTCACGTGCGAAGCCTCGACAATCTCGCCGCACGTGGCAACCAAGGAGTTGGACATGGATGAACTTCGTCGCCTGAAGTACTTCGTGGCCTGCGGTGAGGAGTTGCATTTCACTCGCGCGGCAGCACGTCTAGGGATTGCCCAGCCGCCGTTGAGCCAGCAGATCAAGCTGCTTGAGTCCGAAATCGGAGCGAGGCTCTTCGATCGAACGACGCGGGGCGTCGAACTCACTTCGGCGGGAGCAAGTCTACTTCAAGAGGCCCGTGCTGTCATAGCCTCCGCCGAGCGCGCCGTCATCAACGCGCAAAGGATCGGTCGGGGTGAAGCGGGGGAGATTAGGGTCGGCTTCACCGGGTCCATCGCGCTAAACCCGATTGTGCCCGCGGTGATCGCAAGTTTTCGCGCTGCCTATCCATTAGTCGGCGTAAAGCTTCAGGAGGATACCACGACGTCGTCGCTCCGGTCCCTTCGTGACGGTCGATTGGACATCGCTCTTATTCGTCCTTCACAAGTCGAGACCGAAGCGCTGTTTTCACAAAAGCTTCTTGACGAACAGATGCTTGTCGCAGTTCCTGCTTCGCACGATCTCGCGCAAAGAACGTCGGTTAAGATCAGCGAATTGTCTCTAGAGCCTTTCGTCCTCTACCCGAGAACCAATGGGCAGGCCTTGTACGATCTGGTCGTCGCCACCTGCCAGGCAAACGGATTCAGCCCCAACATCGTTCAGGAAGCGCCCCAGATGGTGTCCACCGTCTCGCTTGTCGCCGCGGGTATCGGTGTGGCCATGGTCACGGAAACGATGCGGCAACTCCACAACAAGGGCGTCGTCTACCTGCCGATAGAAGGCACCGAAGCCCCGGTGGCGTCTATCAACATGGTGCGAAGAGAGCGACCAGTATCGACCACGATTCTGAACTTTCAGAAGGTCGTCCGGGAGATTCTCAAGAAGGGGCCGGACGGCAAGAATACCTCTTCTGCAGACAGCGTACCCTTCATCTACTCGGCCAGCGTGATCTCATGAACGCACGTCTCCATACGGACCTGCCGGGTTCTCCAGGAGACACAGGAACGCTGAAAGACCGACTCCAATACTCAACCTTTTGCCTCCAGGCGATGTCCCGATGACTTCCATTCAATTCCACTCGCCTGACGGCGCGATCAGGATCGTCGACGGCCCCGAAGGGCAAACGATCATGGAGCTGGCGCAGTCCAATGGGATCGAGGAGATCGAAGCCGACTGCGGCGGTGCATGCGCTTGCGCCACGTGCCAAGTCGTCGAAAATTGGTCGGATCGCCTGCCCAAGCCCTCGGTCCTTGAATTGGACATGCTGGACTTCGTGGCCGAGCCCGCACCGACCAGTCGGCTGTCCTGCCAGATAAAGATCGATCCTGCTCTCCACGGCATGGTGCTTCGCCTCCCGGACCGCCAGTCGTGAGAGCTGCCTACCCGACACCTCGAATCGAAGGCAAAGGCGGACAAGGTGTATCCGCTCCGCGCCTTGAGTTGACGCGAGCGACAATGGAGTTCGGAACCACCGAACCATCTGTCCGTTGCGGCAACCTGTCGATGTGTCCGGTGTGGGGCAGGCCGAAATCGACGGCCAAAACCATCGTCGACGGACATCGCATCCGCAGCCTTATACGATCTTCATATCAAAATTCAGGGCGAGATATATTGGATGTTTCACGTGGTTTGCTCCACCTTTCGAATGTAGATTTCGGAGGTAGTGCGAGATGACTATGCATCAGATTCCAAGTGAACTTGAGTCCACTTTCAAAGTCGCGATGAGGCGTCTCACGGCGGCCGTCAACATCATCACGACCAGCGAAGGCGATGTTCGACATGGCATTACCGCGACCGCCGTCACGTCTGTTTCCACGTCGCCGCCGTCCGCCCTCGTTTGCATCAACAAGTCAACAAGTATCCATGACCCGATCGTCCGTCAGGGCCGCTTTTGCGTGAACGTGCTTGCTTGCGAGCATCTCGAGATCGTCGGCTTGTTTAGCGGCAAGGCGAAAGGCGAGGATCGGTTTCACTTAGGACATTGGTCGGCGGACGGGGACGGCACGCCTTACTTGGCGGACGCGCAGGCAAATCTATTCGCTGTGGTCGAACAAACCATCGCTTACGGCACGCACACCATCTTCATCGGCAAGATCGAAGGCATCCGCACAACGGGCGACGTCGAGCCGCTGCTCTATCAAGACGGAGGTCTGTGTCGGGCCGCCTCGATCCAAGGTCTCTGAAGACCCCGATTAACGCCGCACCGGGCGTCGATACGGCTATTTCCA
Organism: Mesorhizobium kowhaii; assembly: GCF_042431665.1. Lineage (NCBI taxonomy): Bacteria > Pseudomonadati > Pseudomonadota > Alphaproteobacteria > Hyphomicrobiales > Phyllobacteriaceae > Mesorhizobium > Mesorhizobium kowhaii. The sequence goes on along the minus strand of NZ_JBHLYT010000027.1, from coordinate 26,990 downwards.
AGCGGTGCCACGAATGGAGGAAGAGGTCTCATGGACCTGGCTGACATCAATCTAACCGATCCGGTGTTCTGGCGATCAGCCAACCGGGTGGAAGCATTCCGGGTGCTGCGTGACGAGAGCCCTGTCCACTGGCAGGAATTCGCGAAGAACTCAGGTGTCGATGCGAAGGGGTTTTGGGCGGTGACGCGCTACGACGACATCGTTACGGTCAGCACCGATGCCAAAACCTACGTTAACGGTCTGGGAGTAGGACTGCGGGACTCGACACGGGAACGTGCGCGTGTCGAAGGCTGGTTCCTCAACATGGACGCTCCGGAGCACTTCAGGCTTCGGCAGGTCGTGTCGAAAGCCTTCTCGCCAGCGGGCGTCCAGAAGATGCGAGCGCTCGCGGAGTCCTATGCGAAAGAGCTCGTGGCGAAGGCCAAAGCAGATGGCGGTTGTGACTACGCCGAGGACATCGCCCATCCCTTTCCCGTTGCGATCGTGACCGAATACCTCGGTGCGCCGAAAGATTATCGTGCTCGGCTCCAGGAGCTGACCGTGACCGCGCTGAGCGGCGACGTGAGCGGGGCGGAAAGCGCCGCGTCGGCATTCGACGAACTGAACAACATCGGTGCCGAGCTCGCCGCCGAACGCCGCAAGAAAGCCCAAGACGACGTGATCTCCATCATCGTGGCCGCCGAGGTCGACGGGCATCGTTTCACCGATTTGGAAGTCGGCTATTTCTTCCAGCTCCTGGTAACGGCAGGCATCGAGACGACCGGAACGGTCGGAGCGCAGCTGTTGCGCCTGTTCCTTGACAACCCCGAGCAGATGGCCATTTGGGCCGCCGATCCAGATGGGACCGCGCCGACTGGAATCGAGGAAGCCGTCCGTGTCATCACGCCGATCATCCATTTCCGGCGCACCGCCGCAGTGGACACCGTCCTCAACGGTCAGCCCATAGCAGCGGGCGACAAGGTGGTGATGTGGTACCCGTCGGGCAACCAGGATGAGCGCAAGTTCGCCGACCCGCTCAAGTTTGACGTCACCCGCAATCCGAACCCTCACCTCGGCTTCGGAGGCGGCGGCCGCCACACGTGCCTCGGCTCGCACTTCGCCAGAATGGAACTGCCGTTTCTGGTCAAGGAAACCCTCCAACAGCTCGGGAAGATAGAGCTCAGCGGAGAACCCATTTTCGTCCCTTCCAGAGCCGTCAACGGCCTCAAATCGCTGCCCATAACATTCAAGCCGAACTGATCGACGGGAACACCCAGTTGAAAGGATCGGTAGCACTCTATGACCCCGGAGAACTCATGTCCGCAAAGCGACAAATCAATCTAGGCGTCTTCGTCTATCCCTATGGGCATAGCCGCGGCGGGTGGCTTCTTCCCACCGTGCCAAAAAACGCAGCGACCGACGTCGAGTATCACAGGGAACTGGCACGGACTGCGGAGCGCGGAACCCTGGATTTCATGTTCTACGCCGATGGACCTGTGTTCCAGGACATCGGCGGGAATGGCCGTGCGCCACATGGGGTGAACAAACTCGAGCCAGTCACTCTGATCACCGCTCTGTCATGCGCGACGTCAAAGCTAGGCTTCATCGCCACCGTCTCGACGTCCTATTCCGAGCCGTTCAATGTCGCGCGCCAATTCGCCGCCGCCGACCACATCAGCAAGGGGCGCATCGGATGGAACGTGGTCACGACGGACTCGCAGCATGCTGCCGCGAACTTCGGCGGTGAGACCATCGCTCCCGAGGACCGATATGCTCGGGCCCGTGAGTTCGTCGATGTCGCCTTTGGCCTCTGGGACAGCTTCGAGCCAGGGGCAGTGACCGCCGATCGAGAGAGCGCCGTCTATCTCGATGTCTCGAAGGTTCACCCGCTCAACTTCCAGGGCAAGCACCTCAGCGTCCGCGGGCCATTGGACGTCGAACGAAGCCCTCAGGGCCGCCCCGTGATCGCCCAGGCGGGTGGTTCCGAGGACGGCCTCGAGCTCGCGGCAATGTCGGCCGATGTCGTCTTCTCTGTGGCGAACAATCCGGAGAAAGCTCGGGAGACGCGCTTGTCGATCCGCGAGCGAGCGGCGAAATACAATAGGTCGCCGGACGAGATCAAATTCCTGCCTGGCCTCAGCATCATCGCCGGAGCGACCGACGCGGAAGCGCAGGCCAAGCTGGATTTGCTCGTCAATACCATGCCGCCGGCCATGGGAATGGCGTCGCTCAGCATGTTCCTCGGTGTCGATCTGTCCTCTGTTGCTCTGGACGAGCCGTTTCCTGTCGAGATTCTGCCCGAGAAGCCGAAGGCCAGCAGCGCGCTGTTCGAGGCTTATGTGGCCTTTGTGAAACAAGGCAAGACCCTTCGGCAGCTCATCCGGCTCTTCGCGGAGAAGCAACTCGGAAATGGCGTCACGGGCTCCGCTCAGCGCGTCGCCGACACCCTCGAAGAGTGGCTCGCGGCCGAGGCCGCCGACGGCTTCATCCTCATGTTCCCGATGCTTCCGACAGGTCTTGAAGACTTCGTGACCTTTGTGGTGCCGGAACTCCGCAGACGAGGAATTTTCAGGGAAGACTACGAGAGCGACCATCTCAGAGGAAACCTTGGGCTTCGATACCCAGAGAACAGACATATGAGAAGGTGAAACCTCGCGGCCTCGGGAAGACAATGATCAAAAGAATTGGAGGATAGCAACGTGGACCTAATCAAACTCCAGGCACTGCGCGAGCGATATAGCAACACTTCGGGCGGCGACATTTTCGACCCAGGCTTTCGCGCGGTTGGAGAAGCGCAGTTCACTAGCGGCGACAAGCGGAAAATAGCCGTTCGCCGGAGGGCCTACCCTTTTGGATGCTCCTTTCGATCCGAATGCCATTAACCGCAACGACTTTCATCGAGATCGCTCTTATCGGAGTGCCGATGGAACTGGGGGTCACGAACCGCAACGGCAGGCGCTTTGGCTCAAGGGCACTCCGCACGATCGAACGGGTCGGTCCCTATGAACATGTCATGAAGACATCTCCGCTCAGCAAGGCCAAGGTCGCGGATATCGGGGGACGTGCCGATGGACAGACCGCTTCGACTTGGCTCGCTGCCATGCCGACAATGGTCCATTCGAAGAACGCTGAGATCGTCCACGTTGGAGCGCCCGATGCCATCGAGCGCCAACTCGATCCCTTCTATCGAGGGCCAGACGTTCTCCCAATGACCTCACGAGCAGCCCGCGCGCGCGTTGCCCGACCGTCGGCGGGTGGAGTTGGGTCAACGGGTTGCGACACTCGGCAGCACACATAGCATTTCGTAAAGCAGGTTCGCCCCGATCAGGGCCGTGTTGCCCGTCGTATCGAAGGGTGGAGAGACCTCAACAAGATCGCCGCCGACGAGATTGAGCCCGGCGCAGCCTCGGATGATCTCCAGCGCCTGCCACGTCGTCAGGCCGCCGATCTCGACCGTGCCCGTGCCCGGCGCGAAGGCCGGATCGAGGCTGTCGATGTCGTAGGTCAGATAGACGGGCGCATTGCCAATCTTGGCGCGGATGTCGGCCATCAGAGGCGCAAGCGACTTGTACCAGCAGTCCTCTGCCTGAATCACCGTCCAGCCCTTGGACCGCGCCCAGTTGAAATCCTCCGGCGAGTAGCCGGTGCCGCGCAAGCCGATCTGGAACACCTTGGCGTTGATCAACAGGCCATCGTCATAGGCGCGGCGGAACGGTGTACCATGGGCGATCTTCTCGCCGAACATCTCGTCATTGATGTCGGCATGGGCGTCGATATGGATCAGCGCAACAGGCCCATGTTTCTTCGCGATCGCCCTGAGGATCGGGTAGGTCATCGTATGATCGCCGCCGAGCGACAATGGAATGCAGGGATGCTTGAGGATGCCGTTGTAGAACTCGGTGATGATGTCGACCGACTTCTTCAGGTCGAACGTGTTAAGCGGCACGTCGCCAATATCGGCAACCTGGATCGAGTCGAACGGCGCAGCCCCAGTCGCCATGTTGTAGGGGCGCAGCATGCAGCTTTCCTGCCGGATTTGGCGGGGGCCGAGGCGGGTGCCCGACCGGTTTGACGTGCCGACATCGAGTGGGATGCCGACGAAACAGGCATCGAGACCCTCGGCACTCGACTGAGTCGGCAGTCGCATCATTGTGCCTGGGCCAGCAAAGCGGGGCATATCGTTGCCGCCGAGCGGCTGATTGAACCGAGATTGCATCGTGAGGCTCCCTCCTAAATTGGACCAAACGTGTCTTTAGAGTTTCAGCCTTCGAAGGCCGACAACACATTGAATACGTTCTTGCCGATATCGCCGACGGCGTACCCGCCTTCCTGGATGAAGATGGTGGGCCGGCGCAAACGCTTCAGGCGCTCTCCGATTTTCTTGAAATCGTCGGACACGAGGCGGAAGCTCGAAAGCGGATCGCCGCCAAACGTGTCGACACCAAGCGAAAGGACGAGGAAGTCAGGTCCATAACCGTCAATGGCGTTGCAAGCCGCTTCGAAGGGCTCAGACCAGGCCGTCCAGTCCACGCCCCTCGGGAGGGGATAGTTGAGATTGTATCCCTCGCCGGGACCCGCGCCTTTCTCGTCGGCAAATCCCAGGTAGAAAGGAAACTCCCAAGACGGATCGGCATGGAGTGAAACAAATTGAACGTCGGGTCTCTCGTAGAATATGTCTTGCGTTCCGTTGCCGTGGTGATAGTCGACGTCAAGGATGGTGATCCGGTTCGCACCGAGTGCCCGGAGCGCTTCTGCGACGATTGCCGCGTTGTTAAGATAGCAGAAGCCGCCGGAGTAGGCTGAGCCAGCGTGATGCCCGGGCGGACGGCAGAGTGCGTAGGCGGCTCGGTCGCCGTTTGACACCAATTTTTGAGCGGTTAGCGCGACCTGCGCCGATTGGTATGCTGCATCCCACGACCCATTTGTGATCGGCGTCAACATGTCGGTGCTGAACCACCCATGTTGGGCTGCCAATGCAGTTGGCTCTCGGCCATTGACACGGCTTCGGCCAGGCGTAACCAGCGGTAACATGTCGAACGAATTTCCTTCCGATGTCCATCTATTCCAGGCACCCCGGATGAAGTCCACATATGAGGGCTGATGCACGCTCACAATCGGAGCTAATCCGAAATCCTTGGGGCTGATGACTTTGCCGAGGGCGTTGTCCCGCAAGGTAGACAAGATGATCTCGGCCCGCTCGGGACATTCGAAGCTCGGCTGAAATGCACCGTCCACAAGCTCCGACTGGCCGAAATGTGCTTTGTGAGTATTGCTGTAGACGATCTGCATTGTTCAACTTTCGATTGGAAGACTACGGCTTGCCTGTGTAGGGCCTAGAGGACTTGGCATAATCGTCAGATTGGAAATCCAAGGCGCTGGCAAAGACCGATCCAGGCCTTTCTCCAACCACCTTTTTCATCGACATCGTTCAGGGCATACATTGTTAGTTTTGCACCGATCCATCTCGCGGGTTCAGGTGGAACCCAGTTGGGCATGGTGCGCGCGAAATCGAGTTCGAGACTGGGGTTGTCTTTTCCATCGATAAGGTCGAGCCCCATGGCAGCGCCGAACCGCGAGGCTGTGACCCCGAAGCCGGTGTAACCGCCGACATACAGGCCTTTGCCGCCATAGTAGCGCTGGAAGTGAACCGCCAGACGCATCGTCAGATCGATGGGGCCGGACCAGGCGTGCGTGAACTTGATGTCGCCGAGCTGGGGAAACGTCTTGAAGAAGTAGCCAGCTAGGCGCTCGTAGTTTTCGATCTGCAACGCTTGGGGCGGATCGACGTTATTGTTGAAATGATAGTCGACGTGGCCGCCGTAGACAATACGATTGTCCTTTGTCAACCGCATGTAATTGAGCTGCGTGCGCGTGTCGTAGACACCCTGCCTGTTTTCCCATCCGATGCGGGACATCTGCTCATTCGTGAGTGGCTCGGTGGCTAGCACCCGATCACGCGAGGTGATGACCCTCCGACGGATGTTTTTGTGACCCGCGCTCCAGGCATTCGTCGCGAATAACACCTTGGGAGCTTTGATCCTTCCTTCGGCGGTCACGATCTCAAGCGCCGAACCAACGTCCTCCACCTTTATCATTCGAGTATGCTCGTAGATGCGGACGCCCAATTGGCGCGCCAGCCTCTTGAGGCCCCACGCAAGCTTTGCCGGATGGACGGTGCCGCTCCGATCGCGCGCCCAAACCGCGCCTTCGAAGGTCGGCGAGTTCAATTGTTTCCGCGTGTCGTCGCGACCGAGGAGAACCGCATCGTGGCCATATTCCTGGGCGAGTTCAAACTCTTCCCTAAGACCCTCCAAGTGGGACGACGCGACGGCCACCGTCATTTCGCCTGACCATTCGACATCGGCGTCGATCCCATTGTCGGCGATTGTCTTGGCCCAGCCATCCAGATTGATCTTGCCAAGCTTCTCCAGCGCCGTGAGGTCGGTGGGAAATATGCGTTTGGCATTGGAGAGCCCGTGCATGACGGAAGTCGAGACAATCCCGCCAGGCCGACCAGACGCACCGTGGCCGACTTTTCCAGCCTCGATGATCACGACATCTCGATTTGGGTCGGCCTGCTTTGCCAGGATGCTTGTCCAAAGGCCAGTGAACCCCCCGCCAACTATGAGAAGTTCAGCGTCGGCGCGACCCACCAGATGGTCCAAGGGAGCCGGGTCCAAGGGATTGTCGAGCCAGTAGGGGAAAAGCGTTACATCCGTGAGCGCCTTACGGAAAGAACCCATCATTTACTCCGAACGTTCTGCTCGGCCCTCTGACTGCGAGGCGCGCCGAGCTAATGCATGGTTGAAGTCAAATCGGGCGCGGATATTCGTCCGATGTGTCGATCGCAGTTCTCACGGCGAGGACGGTGGCCCCGTCGTGCGGCCACCACACTTTCTCATTGGAATCCGGGACATGTGTGTTCTACCGAGCGCGGGGCTTCGTCACCAAGAACGGCCCAAGGCAGGGTCCATACGATAGTGCCAGCGTTCATGCTGTCGCCAGATGCACGTCCTTCGGATCAATGAAGAGATCGATCGACGCGCCCTTGCTCAAGGTGACCTCAGATCGCCCGGGCAAGGTTGCCAGGAGTTCAAGTTCGCCGGATTTCACCCGCACTTTCGTCGCCTGGCCAAGGTAAATCGCCTCAAGGATCGTCGCGGTGATCTTGGTCTGGGCCTGCGAGGTAGACGACAACTTGATAGCTTCGGGCCGGACGCAGACGGAAAATTTCCCCGTTGACGTCTCTTTCGGGCAGGTTGAGGCAATTACCTGACCGCCCTGAAGCTTGACGCTGCCCAAACCGTCGCGGGCATCGACCAGCTCGCCATCAAACACGTTGTTGTCGCCCAAGAACTCGGCAACAAAGCGATTTGTCGGCCGTTCGTAGAGATCGTTCGGGCTCCCGATCTGCTGGATGACACCGTTGTGGAAGACGGCGACACGATCCGACATCGTGAGCGCCTCCTCCTGGTCGTGGGTCACGAACAAGACGGTGAGGCCAAGGTTCTCGTGCAGATGCTTGATCTCGAGCTGCATGTGCTGCCGCAGTTGTTTGTCCAAGGCCCCAAGGGGTTCGTCCATCAGGACGACCTTGGGCTCGAAGACAAGCGCGCGAGCGAGCGCGATCCGCTGTTGCTGGCCACCGCTGAGCTTGTTGATGGGCCTGTCGGCAAAAGCCTCCATGCGCACCATCGCAAGCGCCTTCTTAACGCGTTCGGCTATGTCGGTCGCGCCGACCCTACGAATGCGTAATGGAAAGGCGACGTTCTCTTTGACATCCATGTTGGGAAAGAGTGCGTAGTTCTGGAAGACCACGCCGATGTTGCGGTGTTGAGGCGGCAGCAGGGTCACGTCGCGATCGCCGAGCATGATCTTTCCCGTGCTCGGGGCTTCGAAACCCGCCAGCATCATGAGGGAGGTGGTCTTGCCTGAGCCGGACGGCCCCAACAACGTCACGAACTCGCCTTGGGCGATCGAGAGTTGAAGGTCGTCGACCACGCGCGTTGCACCGTCGTATGTCTTGGAGACGTCGATAAATTGTACCAGCGGCTTACTCATAAGAACTCCAAAGATCAGTTACCGCGACGCGTGTCGGTCGCTAATTATCGAGGCGATGACGAGTGCGATTGTCACGATTATCATCACTGATGCCGCCACGGCGACCACCGGGTCCGTGGCCGTCCGAATGGCTTCCCACATCCGCTTCGGCAGGGTCACGATCGAGCGGCCGCTGACGAAGATCGTCATGACTAGCTCGTCCCATGAAAGCAGGAATGCCAAAGCGGCGCTTGAATAAATGCCGGGTCGGATGGATGGCAAAAGAACGCGCCGCATGAACGTCCATGCGTTCCCACCCAGGCTTAGGACGGCGCGTTCCAGTACGAGGTCGATGGATGTAAGCGACGCAAGGACGGCGAGAATGACGAGCGGCATCGTTTGGATCGAGTGGGCGATCATGACGCCGAGGTAGCTGTCGAACAGCCCAAGCTGCACCCAGACCTTGTAGCTGCCGATGGCGAGCGCCACGACAGGGACAATCAGAGGCATGAGTACTAAAAGCAGAGCCCATTGCCCCCAACGTCCACCGATCCGCCAGATGCCTATCGCGCATGCCGTTCCAACCGACACCGACAGGGCGGTCGATCCAACTGCGATGAGGAAGCTCTGCAGGAGCGGGCTTAGCCAGCGTTGGCCGGGATCGAAGAACTTTTCATACTGGACGAGCGTCCATGTGTCCGGTGTCGTCAGTGAAAGGTAATCGTTCGGCGTCAACGAAGCTGGGAGGGTAATGAAGATCGGGAGGACCATGAACGAGGCGAGAAGCCATGCAGCTGCCAACGTGATCCGATATCCCATGGATGTCTGGATGGACCTCATGCGTTTTGCTCCGGAAACAGCGCCTTCTTCAAGTCGATCACGCGCGACATCGCGATGAGAAGCATGCTGACGGCAGCGATCAGGACGACGGAAAGCATCGATGCGACGCCCCATCGAGCGACGGTCAGGACCTGAAGACTGACGTACTCCGCGAGCATCACAGTTTTCCCGCCGCCGAGCAGTGCCGGGGTCACGAAGAAACCGAGTGCCAGGATGAATACGACAACGGTGGCACCCGCCGTACCAGGAAGCGAGAGCGGGAGGTAAATCATCCTGAACGCTTGGAACGGGCTTGCGCCCAGGCTCTTGGCGGCAAGCGTCAAGCGTGCGTCGATCAACCGGAGATTTCCGATAAGGATCATCACGCCCACCGGAACCAGAAAGTGGACCATGCCGACCATGACGCCGAATTCGTTGCGCATCATGATGAGCGGCGCATCTATGATCCCGGCATTTATCAGAAGGGTGTTCACGAGGCCGTTGGCGCGCAACAGGAGAATCCAGCTGAAGGCCTGCACGACGACGGAAAGCCAAAACGGGATCAATGTGCAAGCGATGAGCAATCGGGCCTGCGCCGACCGCGCGTGGACGATCGCATACGCCAGAACATAGGCGAGGAAAATGGACACCACGGTCGTGACGATGCTTACCCGCACCGTCGTCCAGATCAACTTGTGGATTCCACCGTCGGCAAAAAGCCTCAGGTAGTTTCCAAATCCGGGTTTGGGATCAGAAAAGCTGAGGAAAGCTATCTGGCCAATGGGCCAGATAGCGAACAGGCCGAAGAAGACGACCGCAGGCAACAGAAGGAGCCAATAGAACCCCTTCCGCGAACCCAGGACGTTTGGCACGCTGGTAAGAGTACCGCTCAATTGCTCGCCACCTTGTCGATGAACATCTCAACCAGCTTCTCTTCATTGTCGGCGTAGTATGCGTCGTTGGTTTGGACCTGATCCATGACCCACTTCGGATTATTGGGATCGAACGCCGCCAACTCCTCCGGCAGACTCGCCGACAATGCCGGGTCGCCGGGTCCGATGCCACCGGCCTCCACAAGAGCCAGCTGAATCTCCGTCGTCATGACATGTGCGAGGAAGCCCATAGCGACCTTCTCGCCCGCAGGGTTGTTCTTCGGCACCACAAGGGTCGTGGAGCATTTCAGGCCCTGGTTCCAGACGCCCTTCAGCCGACCTTTGCTTTCTTCGAATGCATTTTTATATTCGTTGGAGAAGAGAATGGCCATGGTGACTTCGCCGTCCCGGAGTGCGGCGACTTGTTCAGCACCTGAAGTAAAGAAGAGCATCTGGTCTCGTATCGTCCGGAATTTGGCAATCGCCCGGTCCGTATCGAGGGGATACAGTTTGTCCGGCGCGACGCCGTCCGCCAGAAGTGCCGCTTCCCAGCAGTAGCCATATTGCCACGCCGCGCGGCGTCCCGGAAATTTCTTGATGTCAAAAAAGTCGGCCCAGGAGGTAGGAGGATTGTCTTTGAAGACCTCGCTGTCATAGACGAGCATCACCGAAAGTGCGCCATAGTTGATGCCATATTCGAACACACCCTCGGGTCGGAGCTTGTTCTTGTCGACGACCGAATAATCGATTGGGGCGAGCAAACCATCCTTACCGAGCCGGAGCGCGGTGTAGCTGATCGAATCGCATGCATCCCAGATCACGTTGTTTTCCTGTACCATCGCGCGGATGCGGCCAGCCAAGGGCCCTGAGGGATCGTCGACAACCGAAAGGCCGGACTTTTCTGCGTAGGACTTCGCCGCGATGTCCCTCAGGGCGTCGCCAAGTTTTCCGCCGAAGGTGGCGATCACCAATTCGTTCGCGGCTGCCGCGGACGAACGGATGCCGAAGGATGAAGCCAGCAGTGCTCCAGCGGTAGTCTTGAGCAAGCTCCGGCGCGATGGTGCCCAGTTGAAGTTATGTGCCATTGGAATTCTCCCGGTTGATATTGATGTTCCCGTCGTGCGGTATCGGTTTACTTCTTGTTTTTTAGTCTTGGCCATTTGCAGCTGCGAATGGCTCTCACTAGTTCTGTCAGTCCGCGGCGTATCTGTTCTTCGGATATTTGAGGCTCAGATTGCCACGAAGTTGATTGCTTTCGTACTCTTCCCTGAAAATCCCTCGTTTTTGGAGTTCCGGAACGACGAGTTCTACGAAGTCCTCAAGGCCCGTCGGAAGCATAGGAAACATCAGGATGAAGCCGTCCGCCGCGTCCGCCTGAACCCATTCTTCGAGTTTGTCCGCGACACGTTCGGGCGAACCCGTCACGCCGTTTCCGAGCTGTTGTTCCGCGAACATCCTGATGAGTTCTCGCAGGGTCTTTCCCTGCTTGACGAAGGCGACATAGGCTTCGAACAGCGCGGCGCTCGCCTTTGGCTTCTCCGGCAGGATGTCCACGGGAAACGGCTCGTCGAGCGGGACTGACGACAAGTCGACACCCAGGAAACGGCTCAGGGATTCGGCACCCATGGCCGGGGGCATGGTGTCGATCAGTGTGTCGAGTTTCGCTTGGGCCTCGGCGTCTGTCTTGCCGACGATAATGCTGAGGCCGGGCAGGAATTTGACGTCGTCAGGCTCCCGGCCATACTTCGCGGTCCGCTCGCGGATCGCCTGGCGCGTTTGCCTTGCTTTGGCGGGATCGTTCGCAACCGAGAATACGACATCCGCGGACATTGCGGCGAGTTCCAGGCCGTCTTCCGAGCCTCCGGCTTGGGCGATCACGGGCCGACCTTGCGGACTGCGTTCGACATCCAACGGCCCTTTGACGTTGAAATACTTTCCCTTGTAGTTCAGCGGGTGGACCTTGGAGACGTCGAGGTAGACGGCGTTTTCCCGATCGGCCAAAACAGCGTCGGGCTCGAAGCTGTCCCACAAGCCAAATGTGATTTCGACAAATTCCCGCGCTCTGGCGTAGCGCTCCTCCGGGGGGACGACCTCTACGCCGAAATTGGCCGCGGCCGCCTGCGTGTCCGTGGTCACGACGTTCCAGCCTATCCGCCCGCCGCTGATGTGGTCGGCGGACGCGAGCTGGCGCGCCACATTGAAAGGCTCAAAATATGAGGTCGAAACCGTTGAAATGAAGCCAAGGTTGGTGGTCGCGCCGGAAAGCGCGGTGATCACAGTCACGGGTTCAAGCCTGTTAACGCCATGGGGGGATAGGCCTTTGCCGCCCGCGTCGTTGTAAGCGGGCGCGTCGGCATAGAAGAGAAAGTCCAACAACCCGCGCTCCGCGGTCTGCGCCAACTTCTTATGGTAATTGATGTCGGTGGCGGCGTTCTTGGGAACGGTGGGCAATAGCCAGGAACCGCGGCTGTGGCCGTAGGCGTAGACGAAAACACCCAGTTTGATTTTTTGCTTTATGGGCATGATGTCTCCGATCTTCTTATGCAGCCTTGAAAGTTACGGGCAATGAAGCGAGGCCGTTCACGAACCTCGACTTCACGAAAATTGGTTCTCCGCTGAGCTCGATCTTGCCGAGCTGCTGGAGCGTTTCCTTCATCAGGTACGGCAGTTCCATTCTCGCGAAGTGCGAACCCAGACATGTGTGCCGCCCCCCACCTCCGAAGCCCAGATGAGGGTTCGGGTTGCGGGTGACGTCAAACTTGAGCGGCTCGGCAAACTTGCGTTCGTCCTGGTTGCCCGCCGGATACCACATCACCACCTTGTCGCCCGCGGCTATCGCCTGACCGTTCAAGACGGTGTCGACTGCGGCGGTGCGGCGGAAATGTATGATCGGCGTGATGAAACGGACGGCTTCCTCGATTCCAGTCGGTGCGATCCCGTCCGGATCAGCGGCCCAGATCGCCATCTGCTCCGGGTTTTCCAGAAAAAGTCGCAAGAGGTGAGCGCCCACTGTTCCGGTCGTCTCGATGCCAGCGGTGACCAGCAGCTGGAAGAAGTAGCCGACTTCAAGATCGGTGAGGCCGTGCCCGTCAACCTCGGCGGCGACGATCGTGGAGATCACGTCGTCCTGCGGCCGCTTGCGGCGCTCGGCGGCGAGCTTGGCACCGATGTCGTTGAGCTCATCGAACGCAGCCTCGGCGTCGTTGGCACCGCTCAGGTCTCCGCTTAGGGCCGTCATCGTGAGTTCCTGGAGCCGGGCGCGGTATTCTCTGGGAGCGCCCAAATACTCGGTCACGATCGCGACGGGGAAAGGGTGCGCGACATCTTTCGCATAGTCACATCCGCCGTCGGCTTTGGCCTTGGCGACGAGCTCTTTCGAATAGGCCTCCGCGAGCGCGCACATCTTCTGGACGCCTGCCGGCGAAAAGGCCTTCGACACTATCTGGCGAAGACGAAAGTGTTCGGGGGCGTCCATGTTGAGGAACCAGCCCTCGATGCGGGCACGCTCTTCTGTAGTGTCGCGAAGACCGGTGCCGAGTGAGTTGATGTAAGTCTTGGAGTCGGTACTGACAGCGACAATGTCGTCATACCGGGTCACCGACCAAAATCCCTTCGCCGCGATGCCGGAATTCTCTGAGAACTCCTGCCAGTGGACAGGGCTCTCGTCCCTAAGCACGCGGAACGCCTCGACCCGGTCGGCCGACCTCCAGAACTCTGGTTCCGTGAGGTTGATGCTCTGTAGGTCCATCGGACCGCGTCCTCCCAATTGACTTCGTCCGCACCGAATGGAGAATTTAGATCGACGTCTGGTGCGACGATCGAAGGTCCAGATCAGAAAACTTGCAGGGATGCTGCAAGGTAAAGTCCGCCGTCCTGATAAAGGAGGGGCCCCACGTCGCCAGACGTCCTGATGTTCTCAACTCTGCCAATGAAAATGGTGTGCGTGGCGTATGAGAGTGTTCGCTCCACAATGGCGGACAGGTTCGCCTGTGCATTGGCCAAGCAGGGAAGACCGTGCTCGTCGGTTTCCCAGAGGCCGCAACGAAATCTATCCTCGCCTTTTGCCTTGCCGCTGAAGAGGGGCACGAGATCGAAATGATCGCAGGCCAATACGTTGATGCAGAATCGGTTGGTCCGTAGAATCGGGTCGTGAATGCTCGCTGACTTGTTGATGCAAACGAGCGCGGACGGAGGACTGCTGGAGACGGAGGTGACGGCCGTCACGGCCATTCCGTGCCGAACCGAGCCCTCGCTCGCGGTAATGATGTTCACGGCAGCCGTGAGGCGTCGCATTGCCGTTTTGAACGTCGTTTCCAGCTCGCTTGGCATCTGATGCGCCGTCATTTCGCTCCACCCCAGTAAATCTTGAATGATTGTGGCGGAAAACTTGCGAGACTTCCAATATATATGTCTGCGGATTTTTATATGAATATCGTATGGCGAGCGGGGGCTCTCGGACCCTGCCCTCTTCTCCATATATATCTTTCTCGTATCAATATTGCCCGATCCGTATATTCGACAACGACCGCCGTATCAGCGATGGTTTTGCGGAGCGTGCGCGACGAATGTCGCAGTGCGGTCTTTGTTGAACGGGGTTTTCCCGTTCGGGTTCATGCCAGAGGAGTGCACGCTAGTGGCTCCTTGAGCCAAGCGAATTGCCGATCCCTCAGCACTTTCGTGGCGTCCTGAGTGACGGCGCTGGCTGGCATCTGGGCCGCTCGTTGAGCATTGAGTTGAAGTGGGTATCTAAATGACGAGCATTCATTTCCATTCGCCGGACGGAACAGTCAGGGTCGTTGAGGGCCGAGATGGTCAGACGGTCATGGAGGTAGCCACGGCCAACGGGATCAGTGAAATCGAAGCGGACTGCGGTGGCGCGTGCGCCTGTGCTACCTGTCATGTCGTCGTGGAGGAAGGCTTGGCCGACCGGTTGCCCGCTCCCTCCGTCCTAGAGAAGGACATGCTCGACTTCGTTGCGGAGCCGACGCCTACAAGCCGACTTTCCTGCCAGCTCAGGATTGAGCCCTCACTGGACGGATTGATACTTCATCTTCCGAGCCGCCAAACTTAAGGCTATTGCTCTTTTCACTCGCAGAGTGCTTCTCAACTGTGGCGGCACACGGATATCGCTGAGTGCGAGAATTCCTTACACTCAGGCGAAACACGGAGGACCACATGGCCGTGATCAAAGAAGAAGACATTCGCGCATCCATCGCCACCGCGCTGCAATTCATCAGCTATTTTCATCCGGCGGACTTTATCCGTCACATGGCTGACGCCTATGACCGGGAGGAGAGCGATGCAGCCAGAAACGCGATCGGCCAGATCCTGAAAAATTCGCGTATGGCGGCTCTCGGCCGCCGACCTATCTGTCAGGACACGGGCGCGGCGAACGTGTTCTTCAAGATCGGACTTGGCGCGAGGATCGAAAGTGATCGCGACCTTCAGTCCATTGTCGACGACGCCGTTCGCGACGCCTATCTCGCCGAGGAAAATCCGCTGCGCGCCTCGATGGTCCGCGACCCGCTCTTCGATCGCCAGAACACGGGCGATAACACGCCCGCGATCGTGCATGTGGACATGGTCGCGGGTGCTGAGATCGAAATAACAGTTTCCGCAAAAGGCGGCGGCTCCGAGAACAAGGCCAAATTCGCCACCCTTGATCCAGGCGAGAGCGTCGCCGATTGGGTGGTCAAGACAGTCGAAACTCTGGGGGCGGGATGGTGTCCGCCGGGCATCCTGGGCGTCGGAGTGGGTGGCTCCGCCGAAAAATCGATGCTGCTCGCTAAACAGGCGCTCAATGAGCCGCTCGACATGACCGAACTTCTAAAACGCGGTCCGACCACTAAGGCGGACGAGCTGCGCCTCGACATTTATCGGCGCGTAAACGACTTGGGCATCGGCGCGCAAGGCCTCGGAGGCCTTACTTCGGTCCTCGATGTCAAGCTGGCGACCTTTCCCTGTCATGCGGCTTCCTTGCCTGTGTCGCTCATCCCGAACTGCGCAGCGACGAGGCACGTCCACTTCAAGCTCGATGGCAGTGGCCCCGCAACCTTCGACCCGCCGGACCTCTCCGACTGGCCCGAAGTTGCTCTGGAGGTCAGCACGGACATGCGCCGTGTCGACCTGGACAGCCTTGATGAGGACTCTGTCCGAGAATGGACCCCTGGCGAGACCCTGCTTCTCTCGGGAACCCTCTATACCGGTCGAGACGCCGCCCACCGTCGCATGGTGGAAATGATCTCGCGCGGCCAATCTCTTCCCGTCGATCTGAAGGATAAAGCCATCTATTATGTCGGCCCGGTCAAGCCGGTTGGCGACGAGATCCTCGGTTCGGCCGGGCCGACGACGGCCAGCCGAATGGACCGATATCTGGAAACCATCCTCCCGGCGACCGGTCTTCGTGTCATGGTCGGCAAGGCCGAGCGCGGACCCGAGGCGATCCAGGCGATAGTAAAGAACCGGGCTGTCTACCTCGTAGCAGTCGGAGGAGCGGCCTATTTGGTGTCCAAGGCCGTGCGATCCGCTCGTGTCGTCGCGTGGCCGGATCTTGGTATGGAGGCGATCTACGAATTGAAGGTCGAGGATATGCCCGTAATGGTCGGAGTGGACTCGCGAGGAAAGTCGATCCATGCCATTGGGCCCGCTCTTTGGCGCAGGATCAGAAACTAGCCTTTGTCCTTGCCTGGCTCCGCCGAGCAGCGATGCCCAACATTCTCGATCACGCGCGTTAGTTTCGGGACGGTCGCCAAATCCGCGACCGTCCTACGCGGCGCTTGGGAGATCAGAACGACAGCTGTTTCGCCGGACGGATGAGATCGCCGAGATGAAAGGTCACCTCGGCTCCCCCATCCACCAAAAGATCGGTTCCGTTGACCCATCGCGAATCTTGGCCGAGGAGGAAGCCGATCGGGCCGCACATTTCCTCGGCCAGACCGTCTCGTCCTCCGGCATGAATGCGAAGGCGGTCGAGCGAGTTCACGTCCATCGAGCCGTAGAAGTCCTTGAGAATGGGCGTCTGGACCGCCCCAGGGCTGACGCTGTTCACCCTGATGCCACGATGTCGCTCCTGGCTTGAAACCATCATGGTGTAATAGATCGCGGCTTCCTTGGTGACGGAATACGCAACGACGCTATTATAGCCTTGGTCCTGGAAAATCTTCAGCGCGTCGTCCCACGATGCGGATTTCATCAGGCTGTTCAGCACATCAGTGCGTTTACGCCAGTACGCACCCGCCGCCGAGGCGACGTTGACCACCGCACCAAAGTCTTTGATCTTAGGCAGCAATGCGTCCGTCAGCATCCTCAGAGCGAGGTAGTTCACCTTTGCGATCATGTCGACGCTCATGTTCGACGGAACTCCAGCGACATTCACGAGGCCGTCGATCGGCTCGTCGATAGCTGCCACCGCCGCGCTGATCTGCTCTGGGTCCGTCAGATCGCAGTTAATGAATTTGTTCATTTCAGCCTTTGGCTCCGCGCGGTCGATCGCGATGATGCGAGCTCCCTGCTTCGTGAGGAAGGCAGCCAGCGCAGCGCCGACCCCGGATGAGGCTCCGGTCACGACATAGGTCTTCTTCTCGTGGTTCATGTTTTCTCCCGGTCGCCCCTCAATTGGGCGGTGTCTGACTTCAATCTGGAGCCGCGCGACTGCTTGCTCAGGACAGCGCCTCTGAGCGCCAGACCATCATTTTCTCAGTCTGCATGTCGCCCATCGTGTGCGGAATTCCACCGACGCCCAGCCCCGAATGACGCGCGCCCGCAAACGGCATCCAGTCCACCCGGAACAGCGGGTGCTCGTTCACCATGACCGCGGTGGCGTCGAGATTTCGGTAGCAATGCATCGCGGTGTCGATGTTGCTTGTGAACACGGCGCCCTGGAACGAGAACGGCAGATCGTTGGCCTGTTTCAGCGCGGCATCAATGTCATCGAACCCGTAAACACAGATAACTGGGCCGAACACCTCACGACCGGAAACGTCGGCGTTGAGGTCTGGATTCACGAGGACCGTGTTCGCATAAGTGCTTTCGCTAAGGCGCTCGCCACCAACAGCCACTCGGGCTCCGGACCTGGCAACCCAATCAGAAACCCGGTCGACTTCCGAATGGGTGATAAGCGGCCCGACCTCCGTTTCCATGAGCTTGGGATTGCCGATCTTCATCGCGCGCGCCACGCCCGATAGACCGGCCACGACATCGTCGACCACTTTGTTGGCGCAGAACACGCGCTGCACCGAAACGCATGCCTGGCCCGCGTGCCAAAAGCCAGCTCGGCCGAGACGCGGAACCGCCTGCGCGAGGTCCGCGTCGGCAGCCAAGATGACGGGCGCAACGCCGCCATGCTCGAGAGCGCAACGTGCTCCGGGAGCCAGGCTCGCACGGAGCTTCCAACCGACGGATGCCGAGCCGATGAAGGTCATAAAGCCTACCCTGCTGTCGGCGACCATGCGGCCGACGACGTCATTGCTTAGCGGCAGAACCATCTGGACCCACCCGTCCGGCAGGCCCGCCTCGCGGAATATCTCGACGACCGCACGGCAGCTCAATGGCGTCTTGGGGGATGGTTTTACAATGACCGGTGCGCCCACCGCGACGGCAGGGGCGACCTGGTGGATCACCAGGTTGAACGGATGGTTGAACGCCGCGATGGCAAGGACCAAGCCGATCGGTTCGAATTGCGTGAAAGCGACCCGGGCGGCGGACGTCGCGTTGATGTCCATCGGCACCACATGGCCAGCATCATGCCTGAGACCCTCGATTGACAGATCGATGCCGTCGATCCCTCGATCGACCTCGATCAACGCGTCCCGCAGTGGTTTGCCGGATTCGGACGCAACCTGCAGCGCCAATTCGTCCCGTCGCTCCCTTACGAGTTCTGCGGCGCGGCGCAGGATCGCGATGCGGCGCTGTTTCGGCAGCCACGACTTGCGGTCTCGAAACAGGGCATATCCGGCCGCGAACGCTTTTTCGACGTCGGCCTCGCTGGAAGATTGCATTGTGGCCAGGAGCTCCTGGTCGAACGGTGCTTTGATTTCAAATGTCTCGGTCATGTGCTTGCCGTTCTTTGCATTGCGACGGATTTCAAGTCGGTCGCAGGATCGGAGAGTATTTCGGGGGAAACCGATATGCCATTCGCCACGATACGCCGGGCGCACATATGGTCTGAGGGGCTGTTCACGCTGTCTGCGGCAATGACGAGCCCCCCTTTGAGATGGAAAACCGTGAATTTCCCGTCGTCCGGGACGCCGCGCAACACATACTGTTCCGTCCGCAGCGGGAGCCCGGTGGTCTGCAGTTTGGCGTCGCCCTGATCCGACCAGAACCAGGGCACCGACTCATAGGGAAGTGCCTCTCCCATCATAGCCGCCGCCACCGCTTTCGCTTGATCGATGGCATTCTGGACGCTTTCCAGCCGGAACATGCCACCAGCGAAGCGGTTTGGATGCAGAGCGCAGTCGCCGGCGGCAAACACGTCCGGATCAGATGTCCTGCCATACGCGTCGACCAAGATGCCGTTTGGGCATTCCAATCCGGATGCGGCCGCGATCTCAATATTCGGCACGGCACCCACACCCACCAGAACCACTTCCGCGGGCAGCGCCTCACCGGAAGACAAGGTCACCGAACGAACCCGGTCATCGCCGTCGATTGACGTCACTTGCGCCGAAGTCTCGATGCGGGTCCCGAGGCTCCGGTGCATATCCTCAAACCATGCCGAAATCTGAGGGGCCACCGCGCGCGCCATGACACGCTCTCCGGCCTCCACCACGCAAACCTGTTTTCCCGCGGCCGCCGCGGTAGCAGCCACTTCGAGCCCGATGAAGCCCCCACCGATGATCACGATATGCCGCGATGCAGACAGAGCCGCAAGCAGCGCCTCCCCGTCCGAGATGCCCCTAAGGGACAGAACGCCGGGGAGGTCCGCTCCGGGGATGGAAAGACTCCTGGGTCGGGTACCGAGTGCGAGCGCGAGTTTGTCGTAGGGCAGATTTGCAGTCTCAAGCTCCACGAACTTTTCAGTCCGGTCGATGCGCCGTACGTCCTGCCCAAGCCTTACGTCAATACCCAGCGATGCCAGAGCCTCGGCCGGGCGAAACACGAGACTTGCGGCGTCGGCGGTCCCCTTGAGGTATCCCTTGGAAAGTGGCGGTCGCTGATAAGGGAGGTGCATCTCGTCGCCGAGCAAAACGACTCCTCCGTCATATCCCTTCTGACGCAGAGAAAGCGCGATCTGCAAACCAGCCTGTCCAGCTCCAACTATGACGATCCCCATCGACAGTCCTCAGAACTTGATCCATGTTGTCTTCAATTGGGTGTACTTCTCGAACGCGTGGAGCGAGTTGTCGCGTCCGATTCCCGACTGACGCATGCCGCCGAAAGGAACCAGCGGCGATGTCAGGTCGACCGCGTTGACCGCGACGGTGCCCGCACGCAGCGCTCCAGACATCCTGTGCGCACGCGAAAGATTGGAAGTGAAAACTGAGGCCATGAGTCCATAAATGGAGTCGTTCGCCATCCGCACGGCTTGGTCCTCGGTGTCGAAAGGAAGAACCGAGAGGACCGGACCGAAAATCTCCTCCCGCGCGATCACATGGTTCTGATCGACGCCGTCAAAGATGGTCGGCTCGACGAAGTTCGAGGACGATCCGATCGTTACCCTGTTGCCACCCAGAACCAGGTTCGCTTCCTCGCGGCCCCGGTCGATATACGACATCACGCGCCCGCAGTGTTCTGCGTCCACCATGGCCCCCATTCGTGACTTGGGATCGAGCGGATTTCCAGGCGCATAGGGTTTGGAGTGAGCGATTACGCGCTCAAGGAAGGCGTCCTTGATGCTCTTCTGGACAATCAAACGGGTGGGCGCCGAGCAAATCTCACCTTGGTTATAATGGACACTCGCCGCCAGCTCAGCGGCCGCATCGAGATCATCAGTATCCTCGAACACGATGTTAGGGCTCTTTCCGCCGCACTCGAGCCAGACCACCTTCATATTGGACTGAGCCGAGTAGGAGAGAAAGCGCTTGCCGATGTCGGTCGACCCCGTGAACGCCACGCAATCGACGTCCATGTGAAGGCCAAGCGGCTGACCCACCGCCGCGCCGAAGCCTGGAAGAACGTTGAAGACGCCAGCCGGCAATCCCGCCTCGGCCAGCAATCGGGCGAGATGGATCGCGGTGAGCGGTGATTGTTCGGCAGGCTTCAGGATGACGGAATTGCCTGCCGCAAGTGCGGGAATGCACTTCCAGATCGCCATGTCGATGGGGAAGTTCCAGGGAACCACCGCCGCGACGACTCCGATCGCCTCACGCCGGATCATTGCGAGATTTCCCGGGCCCGCAGGAGCGATCTCATCGTATAGTTTGTCGATGGCCTCGGCCATCCAACGCACGTAGTTGGCGACACCGGGGATTTCCGAGGAGAACGATAGCTGGACGGGCTTGCCCATATCCAGGGATTCGAGGAGGGCCAGAATCTCCCTGTCACGATCGATCAAATCAGCAAGGCGAAGAAGCAGTCTCTTGCGTTCCGTCGGGCTACGGTGAGACCAAACCCCGGATTCGAAACTGCGACGCGCGGCCGCTACCGCGAGATCGACGTCTGCTTGGTCGCATTCGGCCACCATATTGATGAGGCCGTTGGTCGCTGGATTGTTGTTCTTAAACGTCTTTCCGGAGGTCGCAGGAACAAACTTTCCGTTAATGAAAGCCTTGCCTTCGGGCTTGGCCTCCGAGGCGCGGCGGGTCCAAAACTCCAAACTGTATTCAGACATGAGATTGCTTTCCGGGTTCGTCTTTCTTTTGTGGCTGCTCGCCCTCAAGGTCGTCCCTCAAGAGGAATTCAATGGGTGCGATCGATGATGTTCTTGGCCCGTTGGACCACCGGACGGTCGATCATTTCCCCGGCGACGGAGATCGAGCCGACTGCCCCACCAGCCGCTTCAACCGCATCCAGGATTTTCCTCGCCCATGCGATCTCATCCGGGGTCGACCGAAACCCCCGCTGGATCGGTTCAACCTGCAGGGGGTGGATGGCTAATTTCCCACCGAACCCAAACTCCCGCGCCATTCGCATGTCGGCTTCCAAGGCTTGTTCGTCGCGGAAGTTCGGGGTGACGCCTTCGATCGGCGAAGGAAGATTGTGAAATCGGGAGCGAAGAACGATCTCAGACCGTGCGGCAGCAAGACCCACCCCGTCAGTGGAGATCGCGAAGTCGATCCTGTAATCGATCGATCCGAAAGCCAGCCTCGCCGTCGAACGGTGGCTGGCGATCTCCCCCAGGTTGACCATTCCCTTGGCGCTCTCGACCAGCGGCACCACCGCCATCTCGCCGGAGAGCACACTCACGGCGTCGAGGTCACTGGCCGATTCCGCTTTGGGTAGCATCAGACCAGCGACCCGCGCCGCCGCGCATGTTTCGACGTCCTGCTGAAAGTGCGTCGAAGCCACCGAATTTATCCGGACGATTACATTGCCGGATGCGCCGGGATTGAGGTCGCGCAGCGCTTCGCGAGCCGAAGACTTGTTCTCGCTCGAGACCGCGTCCTCCAAGTCGATGATGACAAGGTCGGCCCCGGAGGCCAAGGCCTTGGAAAACCGCTCCGGCCGATCTCCGGGCACGAAGAGCAAGGCCCTGGCGGATGAGATTACTGCCCACGCTTTTCCCGACACGATCATTCTCCCAACTCTGCCAGGATCGCCGAGTTGTGCTCTCCGACCCGCGGAACAGCACCCATCCGCGGCGAAAAATCACTCGGCAGGGCAGGCGGCAACAACGCTGGAAGTGGACCAACTGGCGACTCAACATTGACCCAACGGTTCCGCGCCTTGAGCTGGGGGTGCTCCCACACCTGGTTCATGTTTCGAACCTCGGCGTTCGCGATGTCGGCGGCTTCGAGCCTCTCGATCACCTCCTGCGCGGTGAGCGCGGCAAAGGCGCTGACGATTATCTCGGTCAGCTTGGCGCGAGCGTTCGACCGTTTCATATTGTTGTCGAAGCGCGGATCGCTTTTCAGGTCCCGGTTCTGCAGGACGTTGTTGCAGAAGCTCTCCCACTCACGCTCGTTCTGGATTCCGATCATCACCACACGGCCGTCGCCAGCGGCGAAAGGACCGTATGGGAAAATACTAGCGTGCGAGGCTCCCGCGCGGACCGGAGGGGGCGAGCCGTCAAGCGCGTAGTAGAGGGGGAAACTCATCCACTCGGCCATGGTCTCCAGCATCGACACTTCGATACGCGTGCCCTTTCCGGTCCGCTGCCTTTGGATCAACGCCGCCAGTATGGTGCTGTAGGCATACATTCCCGCCGAAATGTCCGCGATCGAGCATCCAGACTTGGCAGGCTGCGCATCAGTGCCGGTCACCGACAAAAATCCGGCTTCGCTCTGAATAAGAAGGTCGTAGGCTTTCTTGTAGGAGTAAGGTCCGTTTTCGCCGTAGCCAGAAATGTCGCATACGATGAGACGCGGATTCAGCTTGCTGAGGGCTTCATACCCGAGGCCGAGACGCTCGGCGGCTCCCGGAGCAAGATTCTGGACAAAAACGTCGGAACGCATCAAGAGCTTCACCAGCTTGTCACGGTTGGCAGGTGACTTCAAATCCAGAGCTAAGCTCTCCTTCGAGCGGTTCACCCAGACGAAATGGGACGCAAGGCCGCGGGCTCGGTCGTCATATGCTCTTGCAAAGTCACCTGAGCCCGGCCGCTCGACTTTGATGACTCGCGCTCCGAGGTCTGCGAGATGCCTTGTGCAAAATGGAGCCGCGATCGCGTGCTCGACGCTTACTACCGTGATGCCGTCTAAAGGCCGGGTCGCATTCATTCAGGTCTACTTCTTGTTTCCTAACCTCCGCGGATTTTCCCTGATCGCCAGTTCCGTGTCGAATATATTGATCTATCGAAATTGATACGGGTTTCGTATGGCGGTCTCATCAGCAGTGAACCTTTTGACGTACCGATGGCGGCCATTTCTCGGAGGAGCAATGAGATCTTCAGCTTAGCCAACTACGAACAAACGAAGCGGATCTCTGCGATGTCCGGCTAGGACCAGAAGCGGCCCATACCTCAAAATTACACTGGGATCGGTCCGTACGTCTTCACGTTCTCCATCGAGACGCAGGTGCGGAATACACGAGCAAGCCGTGACGCTTCGGCGAACGTCTGCAACTTACTGGCATTAAACGGCCGATCTGGTTGCTGCCAAACTGCAGCCGCGGGATGTCATCGGCCCAATGAAGCGGACAGAGATGGACAATTCTGTCAGTTTTCGAAGTGAGTGCCGTATGAAGGAGCTGGGCGGCCTGATCGGACGGCAGATGCGACGTCGGGGCGAGACCTCATAAGCATGGGGCATCCGATCGACTTGAGTATCTCCCAAAGGGCGATTGTAAACCAGAACAGTTCCTTGACCATAGGTTCCGTTGCAAACTTTCCGGTAATGCAGGTCTGGCATGAGATGGTTCCCGTCGCGGAGATCGTTTCACGTTTAAAGGCCGTGATTTTCGACCGATCAGTGATCCTGCTGTGCGTTCGCTGATATCTTGCTTTGGTCTGAGCTTGCGGGACTTGAAGGAAATGATAGCGGAGCGCGGCATCAGCATTGATCATTCGACGATCCATCGCTGGGTTGTCCACTTTTCGCCCATACTTCTGAAGCGGTTCAATCGGCGGAAGCGGTCGGTCGGCAGCAAATGGCATATGGACGAGACTTACGTGAAGGTTCGCGGGCAATGGGTATATCTCTATCGGGCCATCGATCGCGTTGGCGACACCGTCGAATTCCTGTTCAGCGAACGCCGTGATCTGCCTGCCGCGAAACGCTTTCTGCGAAAGGCTTTGCAGCATCACGGCCGACCTGATCGTATCGTCATCGACGGCAGTCAAACGAACTGGGAAGCGATCATTGCCTGCGATGGCGAGAGTCGGCTGCAAGATCGATCACGACGAGCGCTGAAGCCAATCCGCATCCGCAAGAGCCAATACTTGAACAATCGGATTGAGCAGGACCATCGTCGCATCAAGTGGCGGGTGCGACCCATGCTGAGGTTTCAAGTCCTTCGCGACGGCAGCCGTAACATTGGCCGGCATCGAGATGGTTCATATGATGCGGAAGCGGCAGGGCCGCTTCGCCTTCAAACCAGATCCCACCCTGAAAGAACAATTCGAGGCAATCGTGGCCTGAATTGCGTCCAGCGGAAATCTCCCTCTTGTGTTTCCGAATATTTGCAACACAACCCTTGGACTCCAGATTGCGTCGGTGCGTGAGTAGAAGCCGCGTTCCGTAGCAATTTTCCGACTTGATGTAGGCTTGGCGGAACCAGCCCATGCGAATCAGATGAGCAGTGCCGAGCGCATCGGCCCTGTTGGTCTTGTTGCGCTGCGCCGACATCGCGGCCCGTATATGCGCGCCATCTCCAGGCAGATCGCCGGCAGGCCGAGTTCCTTGAGCGCGGCGTACAGCCAGGGCGACAACTATTCGGGCCTCGTGGTCGACAGGGCGAAGCCGCCCCAGGGAGGGTTTGAGGACCTCGCGGATCGCCTCGGGATCGTTCACAACTGGCGGAGCTTAAGCGGCTGGGAAAGAGCCGTCTGAAAAACAAAGTCCGCTACAGCGCAGTTCCCATAGTTGCAGCGGTTGATGAACTGATTTTGGGTCCTGGACCAGGCCGTCAGTTGCAGGGACCATTACGTGCACGGCCCTCTCGGCAAGAACACCATCGATTACGCAGCGAACTTCCATGACTTGGGAGGCTTCGTCACGAAGACTCCCGAGTTCGCTTTTTGCGACGTCTGTTCTCCTTGAGGCTGGATGGGATATCAAGGGATGGGCAGCACGTTCCCTGATCAACAAGCCTGCAGCTTAGCTTCCCCTTCGCTTGCCACGCCACAGTGCGCCGGCAGCGGACCGTCTGATGTCAGTGACATAGGTGCCAGCTGATAACGGCGGCAAGCGTCTAGAAGACGCCGCCAGTGAGCTGCCCGCCGTCACGAACACTTCGCACAACCATGTTTTCAGCCGCTGAAGGTCCAGGTGATCCATACGAGAATCCTATCAACCAGCCTTCATCGATATATTGGACATTTCACACTGCGGACGCAACACTAATGCGTCCTGCAATGCCGGCGGTATGAATACTCACTCCTAAGATTGGGCCCGAGACTCACATGACGAACGCTTGGATTGACGCCAAAGCCTGCGACAGTCAAACCTTTAGGAATATGCTCGGATCGTTTATGACCGGGGTCACGGTCGTTGCGACGCGAGGTTCTGACGGCGCCGCTTATGCCTTCACCGCGAATTCTTTTACTTCTGTCTCGTTGGAACCGCCGCTAGTACTAGTCTGCCTAGCAAAGACCTCTTCTAGCTTCGAGCGGTTCTTCAGCACTGATCTTTTTAGTATCAGCGTGTTGGGTGATTGGCAGCGCGAAACCTCGAACGCACTGGCCTCCCGCGACAAAAAGGTAAAGGCCCTTGAGATCGCCAATCTTGCTGAAGGGGAGGTTCCCTATGTCGAGAAAAGTTTGGCGACGATGATCTGTAATCGCGATCGTGTGTTAGACGCCGGAGACCACGTTATCCTGCTGGGAACGGTGGGGCCGTTCCAGTTGTCGGCAGGACAGCCTCTTTGCTATTACCGTGGAGGCTATGTTGGGTTTGGCCTAGCGTTGCGCGAACTTGAACATAGCGGTGCTCCGCTAGTTGTTGGTGGTTTGCTTGAAGATGCGGGTAGAGTGCTTTTGTGCCGTCGTCCGGGGTCGACACAATGGGAAGTGCCGAGCCTACCACTAGTGGGTGACCAGCGGCATGACGAAGCGCTGCGCGGTCTGTTTCAACGATTGGGGATCACTGCCGAAGCTACAGTCCTCTATTCACTTTTCCGGGAGGATGGCGAACGCCGAACAACGATGATCTTCACAGTGGAGGCGTCAGGCCCTGTCGCGGCTAGCGCGATGCCCGACGGCACGGAGATTGGACTATTCGGACTTCACGATCGTCCTTGGGAGATGATTGACGGTAGGATGAAGGCAGGAATGCTCCGTCGCTTTTGTCAGGAACGAAGCTCCGGCCGCTTTGGCATCTACTATGATACCCCCGACGGCGGCCGAATCGTGCCATTGGCTGGCAAGCCACAGTTGTGGGCAGAGTGGGAACAAATTACTAAGGACCCAAAGTTACAATCCGACTAGCACTACTTTGGCAGGTTTTTAGCGGCGGGCGAGTTTTTGGAATTCCCAAGAGAGAGTTTGCGTGATTCATAGGAGGTCGGCTTGTGGAGGGCCGATCA
>NZ_JBHLYT010000026.1:0-10084 GCF_042431665.1 Mesorhizobium kowhaii | reverse complement strand
GTCGTCCTTTGGTTGGTTGAGCGGCGGCTTACCACAGATTCGCGGCTCCGC
This sequence comes from Mesorhizobium kowhaii, assembly GCF_042431665.1. Classification (NCBI taxonomy): domain Bacteria; kingdom Pseudomonadati; phylum Pseudomonadota; class Alphaproteobacteria; order Hyphomicrobiales; family Phyllobacteriaceae; genus Mesorhizobium; species Mesorhizobium kowhaii. The sequence continues at coordinate 10,033 of NZ_JBHLYT010000026.1, read as the reverse complement.
CGATACCGATGAGACCGTCCGTCATCTCTTCCGGCATAGCAGGTTCCTGGCGCCATTCGCGAGGGTCGCCTCGTCCATACGGATTTTCATCTGCGCCCAATGGCGACATGATGTTGCCGCCAGAGCGCAACCGAGCCACACACGTCTTGAGCCTCTCCCATGTTTTAGCTTGATAGGGTAGATTGTTGCACCGGAAGGGGGCGATGCACCACTCATTTGGACAATTCGAACTTGATGAAGCTGCTCGCAAACTGTCGCTGACAGGCGTTGGGCAGAAAATCCAGCCGCTTGTTTTTGACTTGCTGGTGTACCTGGTCCGCAACGCGGGCAGAGTCGTCCCCAAAGACGAACTGATGGACGCTCTTTGGCCGGGTGTCATTGTGACTGAAGCTTCGCTTCAGCGCGTGGTCAGCCTCACCCGCAAGGCGCTTGCAGCGGGCGGGTTGCAGGACGCGATACACAGCTACGTTCGCCACGGCTATCGCTTCGCCATCGATGAGCCGGGGCTGGGATATGTGCAGCCTGCCTCGTTCCAAGGAGCCGACGATCTTGCTGAGGCGCGCAGGCTGGCAGCGGCACGCGATTGGAGCGCGGCTGCAAAACTCTTCGCCAATCTTGCAGAGATTGAAGCTCTCTCTTCGGCGGACATCGACCTTTGGGCTCTGGTCGTCGAATGTGGCGGGCGGCCAACCGAGGCGATCCCTGTGCTGGCTCGCGCTGTTGCGGCTCATATCGAGGCCGGTGATTTCGCGCGCGCCGCGAGATCTGCTGTCACGCTCGCCAAGATCCAGGCCGAACGCGGATCGGATGCCGTTGCGGAGGGATGGCTGGAACGTGCTGCTTCGCTTCTGTCTCAGTCGCCAGACGATAGTACGCAATCATATCTGCTCTGGATGAGATCGCGCCTTGCATCCTCGGGCGGTCGCCCGGAGGAAGCGCTTCAACTGGCGTCAGCCGCTCACGCGATAGCTGAAAATTGCGAAGATCCTGGCCTGCGAGCGCTGACCCTGACGTACAAGGGATTTTTCAATCTGGCCCTCGGCAAGATCGATGAGGGCAGCGAGCAGCAAAACCATGCGGCGGCGATCGCGTTGTCGAGTCAAGTCGACCCCATCACCGGTAGCCTGGTTTACTGCAATATCCTCTGGAGTTGCAGGACTTTTGCCGACTGGCCGCGTGCTCGCCAGTGGAGCGAAGGCTTTGAAAGCTGGTGCACCGCAAGTTTTGCGCAAACATCAGGAGCCTGTGACCTTCATCGTGCGGAAGTCGTCGCAGCGCAGCAGATATTGCCTGAGGCTCTCACCTGCATAAACGAGGCGCTTCCCAAACTCTCTGCGGAGGAATCCTGGTCGCTTGGCGAAGGCTTTCGCGTCCGTGGTGATATCTTCGCCATGATCGGCGATCTCGCAGCGGCGCGCGCCGACTACGATCAGGCCTATGCGCTCGGCTGGGATGCGGAACCGGGCAATGCCCTGCTGTTGTTCGAAACCGGCGATCTGGACGGTGCGCTGGCCGCACTTGATCGGGCTTTACAGGGGATGTCGTGGTTCCATCTTCAGTGACGCGGAAACCTGTTGGTGAACGCGGCCTGCATAGCGGCGCGCGGTGGGCGCTCAGCCCAAGCATCAATCTATCTCGCTGAAATAAATGCACAGCCAGAACGCTGGCGACAGCCGGCTACGCAGGCTTTGATAGCCGAAACCAAGGCTGCGCTTTGCGAGCCAGGCGACCTGAACGGAAATCGGCTTCTGCTACTGGCCCGGCAACTCTGGACCAGTACGGGCGTTGTTTATCATGCGGCGAGGGTTCGGCTACAGCTAGCGAAGGCATTGCTGAACTCGGGCGACATCAGCGGGCGAAGGTGGAGATCACTGCGGCAGAGAGATCGGCTCGCCACCTGGGATCGCAGCGATTGGAAGAGGAAGCTGCAATGCTTCGCCATAACCTTTCGCAAGATAGCCAGTCGCCTGTCGACGGCTCTATGCAAGCGCTGACTGCTTGACCCCTGCCCTCCTGCTTGCCTGGATGATCTGCTGATCACGTTTGTCAGCCGGCGACGGGAAAGATCAGCCAGAGATCAGCTCTGGATAAGGACGATCAGTCCCCCGAGACGTATTTTTTTCCCAGCCATGCAGACACCGCATGGCCATCAGCAGCGCCGGCGAAGGGTCGGCGCGAAAGTGAAAGGGAAAAATCATGAACCTCTTTGTCATCCGTCGCCCGAGCGCGTGGGCATCCATGCAGGAACTGGAAGCCGCCGGCGCGAAATCGGCAAAGGTCGCCAAGGAGCAGATGTCGGGCACGGTCAGCTGGATCCGCAGTTACGTTGTGCATGAACCCGATGGGCGCATCGGCACCTTCTGCATCTACGAGGCCAAAGACGGTGATGCCATCCGGGATCACGCCAAGCGCGTTGGCATGCCCGGGGAGGAATTCTACCCGGTTGCCGACACAGTCATCCTTCGGAACGATCCGATTTCGACAGCCGCCGCCTGACGACCTCCAGTCGCTGCCTCGCGTGGTCAACGTGAGGCAGCGTCGTCCAACCAGTAAGCAATGAACAGAACGGCGCTTGGAGCGGCCTGCCCGCATTCCCTGGCGCCGCGATTCCTGACCAGTGGAGAAAACGATGTTTCACTACCTAAAGCGCATTTCGATCGGGCTGAGGGCGCGCAGAGCCGAAAGGGCTTTGCGCGAACTACCTGACCATATCCTGAAGGACATAGGCATTCGCCGCGCTGCGATCTCCTACGCCGTTCGAGAGCATCTCAAGGACGATCGCATCTGAGTGCTGGCCATCAAATGGAACCAAAGACATGGAAATTCTCATAAACATGGCGAATATCATGTATGTGGTCGCCTACTTCACCTTGGATATTTTGCGGTTGAGGATCCTCACCACAGCGGCCGCAATCTGCCCCGCCGTGTATTTTTACAGCCAGCCGACGCCGCTCATGAACGTCGTCGGCTGGAATGTCTTCTTTGTGCTACTGAACCTAGTCCAGATTGGCCGCATTTTGAAGTCTCGCTATAACTGAAGCAAGGCTCGCCGACACGCTGAATGTTGGGTCAAATGCAGCTGCAGCCTGCTCCAAGTTGCTAGAGGCGGTTTGCCACGAAACCACGAAAAGCACCGTGATCGTCGCCACCGCCGGCGCGCTGCTCGGTGCCGTCATCGGCATTGAGTTGCGGTGCGGTGCGGTGCGGACCCTGTCGAGCTGATGTCTGCTTTCAGGCAAGGGTTAAGTGATACTCGGCGGCCGCTATCAGGCGCATCGCCGCCATTCGCAACGCGGACAATGAAGAAGGTCACCGTTGGGTCGAACTCCGTCTTTCGGAGCGATTTGGGCTTTGGGGAGCGAGAGCGGCTATCAGGGTCCTGAACGTGAACGGCTGGGCTCCCCTGATAGGGGCCCCACAAAGCCACCCCACCCCCGCTGCCGACTAACCCCGGCGGGGCTGGTGCCCGAGGCAGCCTACGATGGCACTTGCCTGTGCGTTCTTACTCGCGCAGGGGGCGCGTGCAGGAGGCTACCAGCGCGAGCCGAGCGGTGTCCGCGTTGCAGGCTCTGCGACCTCCAAGGCAGACCACGTGCCTAGCTGCCGACCAGCGGCACGGTAACGGTGGTCGCGTAGTTGATCGGGAAGGCGCTGAAGTAAGGGAAGTCGATGACGAAGGCATAGGTGGCGGTCAGATGCGCCATGCGGAAGCCACCGCTCGCCGGATCGATGGCGATCGTGACGTTCACATCCCTCATACCCAAGGCCTGCAATTTCTGTGTGGCGATGGATTGGATGTCGGCCTGGGTCAGCGTGTTCCGAAGCTGCAGCGAGCGTGATGACGTCTCCAACACATAGCGAACGCTGGACACGGAGTTCATCGACCAGCCGAAGGCGAAGATCCCGAACAGCAGCATGATGACGAAGGGCGCGATCAGCGCGAATTCCAACCCGGCCCCGCCCGATCGATCCCGCCTGAACGCGCTTGCCCTAGCGGACACGGATCATCTCCAGGTGGCCAATGACACTGGGGGCGGAAAAGGCGCCGAAGGTGAAAGGCGGCGTCCAGGTAGCCGATGCCTGGATCTGGACATAGATCGATGGCACCTTCGGTCCACTGCACAAGGTGGAAGCGTCGACCACGGTCGTCCCGCACATGTAAACCCGGCTTAGTGTGACCTGGCCATCCGCCGGCCGGTTCTCCCAGCTCGAAATGGCAACGGCCTGGGTCGCCGTATCATTGGTCGATCCTGCCATGATCAGGTTCGCGGCAGTCTTCACGCCGGCGCGCATCGACAGCGAGCTCGTCATATAGGACCAGCCATCGACGATGCCGAGCAGCGCCAGGCACAGGAAGGGCAGGACCATCGCGAATTCGACCGCGGCAACACCCGCATCATCACGCAGCATCGGCGTCGACCGGCGTTCCATGGAAGGTTACTCGACCAGCGCCACGGACTGCGTGGCCGGAATGTCGCCTATTCCGAGGCTCGTGCAATCCTGGTTGATGGTTGTGCTGCCGGACCATTGAATCGTTTTGGCGACGACCTGGGTGCAGCCGCTGTTGCCCGAGAAGTTGCCTAGATAATTCACTTGCTGTTTGGGGAAGTAGATGGCCCCGGTTAGCAGTGAATCCGCTGTGCCATTGAATGTGCTGGATGCGCTGTTGCCGGTCCTGTCGCCGTAGAACAGCACACCGGAATAGGTGCCAGAGGTCGGCGCGCTGAGCTTCACGGAGGCGTTGCCATTCATGCTGACGGTCGAACTGCCCGACATGAAGATGGTCACACCGCTGCCGATAATGGCCGCGTTGGCGTTTATCTTGAGATCGCCCTGAACGACATAGACGCCGGGCGAGAGGGTGACATTGCCCTTCAGCGTCATGCCGCTGCAATAGGTGCCTGGGCTCAGCGTCGCCTTGTTGTCGTTCTGGCAAGGGTTCGAGGCCGCTGGGGCCGGCAGGCTGGCAAATGGATCGGCGGCAGGCAGCGCCTGGGTGATCGGGGCCGCGCAGACTGTCGTGACGGGATTGCTGAGAGAGACGCCGCCCGCCGTTATCAGGCAATCGGCCTGGAGCCCCGCCGAGCCCTGAAGCTTGATGGCGTCAGAAGCGATCGAGTCGGACATGACCGAGCAGCCGATGAGCTTCACGCTGGTGTTGCCGGAAAACAGCGCCGCCTGCGAAGCGGATGGATCGAGCGCGAGCACGCAGGCCTTCGAGGCATCGGTGATGAGGGCTACCGCCCTCGCATGTTCGGGAACCTGGGCCTGCGTGAAGATCGCGGTGAACATCCGGTCGAGGTTCTGGCCAACGATGACCTCGACCGCTTTCTTCGCCGTATTCGGTCCGGACACTGGTGGCGTATTGACGACGATCGTGCCGGAGCCCAGCCCGTTTGTCGCGGCCGACTGGGTCGCGGCCGCAACGATCGCCGGTTTGTCGGAACCTGAGATTTGTTCGAGCGCCCCGGCAAAGGCCGCGGCATCGGCCGTCGCCTGCAGTCTCAGGCTGTTGTAGTACCAGTAGGAGGTCTCCACCCCGAAGCCTGCGGCGCCGATAACGATCGGCAAGGTCAGGGCGAAGATGGTGGCAACGTTTGCGTTCGTACCCCGGCATATGCCGTTCGCTATAAGCCGAATTCGGGTAAAGCAACTGAAGGTCATGATATGGATTAGAAAGCACGCATGTATGAACGAATGGCTAAAAAGTTCAGTTCATTTTTGATCAGTAAGCTATTGGTTTGCAAAAGAAAGGGTTCGTTGGCTGATCGAAGCGTATGCAAGGCAGCTAGGACGAAACAAAAAGCTTCCGTCCCGCGCAAACGATTGCCGGGATAGTTTACCATTCGCTAACAACGCAACGGCGGAGACGGGCGACAAGTGACCCGCTATGGAGCAGGATCGGATGGACTGCGTACGCGATAGGACTTGTGCGCCGACAAACTGACACCAAGTCCGTCTGGCGGAGTTGTTGGCGTCGTCGCATGGTCGCGGCAACGGCCGGCATTTACGCGCAATTAGAGTAAAATAGCGTTGTAGAGCGGTTTTGCTTTCAGGCGGAAAGAATTGGTGTCGACTCAGCGTTAGCGCCGGCCGACATTTCTCTCTGCACGGCCAAGAAGAACCTGCGCACTTCATCGCTGGCTGCAGTTCTGTCCCGGCCGGATCCAACAACGAGATCGAGCAACTCCGACGCCTTGGCCCTCCAGAACGAGGTGGCCGGCTCGCCATGCAGATTGCCGAGCTTGACGGCAACCTCCCTGACCAAAAACACCTGACGGTCGATCGGGAACGCGCGGACTTTTTCTGGAGACATCTTCCAAACCATGAACTGACGCAACGAATCAACCATTGCTGAACAAGCACTGGCGTAGCCGCCAAGGTGGAAACGGAAGCTTAACGGCACTGACATTGACGCGGCTCGTGCCGTCGTCGGAGACGAAAGGGACGCCATGATCCGGTCACGACATCGCCGTGTAGGTTCAAAGCGATCGTCGGCGTTTCAATCGGGACTGGCGAAGCGGTCAACTGCCTTCAGGCCTGAAGCGTTCTCGCCTCGCCGCCACGCTTGCGCGGCGTCATCATGTCCCTGGCCATCAGTCCGCTCGCACGACAAAACGCCATGAATGCCCGGCAGGCATCTTCGGTCTTGACCACGTCCACCGTGGCACCAAAGCAGGCGTTGAACGCCTTCTGATAGATCGGGCCCTGACGGCGCACAGGCCAGTCCTGAAGAATATCGAGCGCCTGTTCGACGCTATAAATCTCCTCGACTGGCAGGCCGGGCGCGGGTGCGATCCGCACCGGCACCTCGAATTGCAGTCTGTCCATTTCCCATCTCCCGAACTGGCGTCACCGATGCAACGCGGTTCGTCGTCAAAAGTTGGTTTGACCGCTTTTGGCTCAGAAATGTGTCGTCACTGCGGTGCGACCAATTGGTCGTCACTGCGGTCGCGACCACTGCGTGACCGCGACCGCCCGGAAGCCGCCAAGCTTACTGGTTCGCCGGATCTGTCTCCGCGTCGAAAGCCATGCGGGTGGCAGTGATCAGCACAAATATCGTCGGCACGGCGAAGATGCCCCCGAGAACAAGTGCCGCCATTGCCGACAGGCCGAGCGTCTCGGCAAGCGCCCAATAAACGGTTCCGATGCAGATGAGCGCCTGGACGGAAAGGAACGCGGCCGCCGAGGCGGCGCGCGACAGGGTTTTGAATGTCTTGATGCGTTGCATTGAAATAGTCCGGAAACGACGCGCCGCGCGATCGGTGCGCGGCCGACAGCCGCCGCACGATCACGACGCGAACAGGGATAGGTATGGTGTGAAGCTGCGGTCCTCGACCGCTCAGGCCGCGATGGTCGGCGGCCCGCGCGGCTGATGGGCATTTGCCCTGGGACCCGAGGGCGCTCCGTATCCCGAAATAACCGCTTTCGGCGAAGTCCGTTCAAGCCAAAGAAAAACAGCGTCGAGAACCGGCAAAGCGGCATGGCCGCTGGCGAACTTGACCAGGGCCGGCCGCGCGGCACGAACCTCCAGCGCCTGCGCCTTGCCGGTGACACGCAACAGCGCCGCCACCTCTCCAGACCGTTCCAGGCCGATGCTGGCGCCGCCCGATGCAGCGTCCGCGAAGGCTGGCACGTCCGGGCGGCCGAAGCACAGCATCGCCAGCAGCACCATGCCCATCAGGCATGAGCAGGCTGTCGTCAGCGGCGCTTCAAGCAATCTGGTGCGCTTGGCCGCCGTGAAGGGAAGCGGTCTCGAAAACATCACTCGCCCTAACGCACGATGGCCAGGAAGGAAAGCAAGCCGGGCAAAAGCCGGCAAGACATCGCCCCATACCAAGGTGTGTTGAGATTCAGGTCAGGCCGAGTTGAAAACGCTGGTTTTCGAGAACCGGAGCGGAGCGTACTTAAAGTACGTGAGCACCGAAAGCGCAGAAAACCAGCGTTTGCCGGCCGGCATCACCTGAATATCAATACGCCTTAAGGCGAATATCCCGAGATGCACGGCTGCATCGAGCAGTTCTTCCTTGAACCTTTTGCCCTCAAGTGCCAAATCTGGGGAGATTTTCACGTCGGCCCTCTTGCAGGGTCCTACCTAGCTATACGGACAAAATGGTCACCTACCTCGACGCCGCCACGGCACCACTCAGAAACACCGGCCAGATCCGCCTCTATGGCGAAGAAGGCTTTGTCGGGATGCGCAAGGCCTGCGATCTCACCGCGCGCTGCCTCGACGAACTGGTGCCGATGGTCGAGCCCGGCGTCACCACCGAAACCATCGACCGCTTCGTCTTCGAATTCGGCATGGACCACGGCGCGCTGCCGGCGACGCTGAACTATCGCGGCTACACCAAATCGTCCTGCACCTCGATCAACCATGTCGTGTGCCATGGCATCCCCGACAACAAACCGCTCAAGGACGGCGACATCGTCAACATCGACGTCACCTACATCCTCGACGGCTGGCACGGCGATTCCTCGCGCATGTACCCGGTCGGCACGATCAAGCGCGCCGCCGAGCGCTTGCTCGAAGTCACCCATGAATGCCTGATGCGCGGCATTGCGGCGATCAGGCCCGGCGCCCGCACCGGCGCCATCGGTGCCGCCATCCAGACCTATGCCGAGGCTGAGCGCTGCTCGGTGGTGCGCGACTTCTGCGGCCACGGCGTCGGCCAGCTTTTCCATGACGCGCCGAACATCCTGCACTATGGCAGCGCCAATGAGGGCGTCGAGATGCGGCCCGGCATGATCTTCACCGTCGAGCCGATGATCAATCTCGGCCGGCCGCATGTAAAAGTCCTGTCGGATGGCTGGACCGCGGTGACCCGCGACCGCTCGCTGTCGGCACAGTACGAGCACACGATCGCCGTGACCGACACCGGCTGCGAGATTTTCACGCTGTCGCCCAACAAGCTCGACCGCCCCGGCCTGCCGGCCTAAACTTGTTGCGTCGGTTCTTCCGGCCAGGAAATGCGGAGCGGCTTGTGGGGACAGGAAGTGATGACGACGAGCGAGGTTTCTTCTCCGAAGTGCCGATCCGGCCTCCCGCGAAGGCCAAGTCGAGCAAGGAAAAACCGAGCGAGGAAAAGCCGCATTATCTCGGCCATCGCGACCGTTTGCGCGAACGCTTTGCCTCGGCAGGTCCGGACGCCCTGCCCGACTACGAGCTTCTGGAACTTCTGCTCTTTCGCCTGATCCCCCGCGCTGACACCAAACCGGTCGCCAAGGCATTGCTGGCGCGCTTCGGCACGCTGGCTGAAGTGCTTGGCGCCCCGGTTGGCCTGCTGCAGGAGGTCAAGGGCATCGGCCCGGCGGTGGCGCTCGATCTGAAGGTCGTCGCGGCGACTGCACAGCGCATGGCGCGCGGCGAGGTCCGTGGCCGCGAAGTCCTTTCCTCATGGACGCAGCTTCTCGACTACTGCCGCTCGGCAATGGCGTTCGAGGAGCGCGAGCAGTTCCGCGGCCTTATGTAGCAAACGCACCAACTTCCCGCACGACCTAAAGGGTGGGTTCCCATAAAATCCGGGGATGCCAAGAGTTGCTCCCATTGTCCGCTCCACCCGATACGAGCACGCTATCAATACGCTGGTGGCGAAGCGCGCGGAGATTTCCGGCGCAATCCGGTTCAAGGGTGCGGACCTGGCTGACCAGCTACAGCACATAGACGCGGTGCTGTTGATCCTTGGCTATAAGGGCGACCCGGCGCAGATCGTGCCACTACGGCGCAAGCCCAACCGCTTCCGCAAGGGCGAGCTTTACCGCCTTATCCTGAAGTGCGAGGCGGAAGGCAGCAAGGCTAACAAGGAAACGGCCCAGCGCATTGTTCAAATGAAGGGCTGGGAACCCTCGCTTGTCGAGCCAATCAGACAGTGCGTCAACACCGCGAAGGTCCGGCGAAGGCGTAAGGCCAAGACAGCGGAAGCGGGCGAAGTGTTGATTGCCACTGAGAACTGACCCGGCAACCCAGGATATTTCCACCGAGAATTGACCCATGTTTGAACCTTGCCCTGCGTGTTTTCAGCGGGGGCTACGG
>NZ_JBHLYT010000025.1:0-128485 GCF_042431665.1 Mesorhizobium kowhaii | reverse complement strand
CCATTCTCGACCTCTTCACGCGGCCGCCACGCCGCAGATGTCCTCACTGTGAGAAGCTGCTCGCAGACGCCGTCAAACCTAAACTGCCAAAGTAGTGCTAGGCCTCGAAAGGATAAACCATAGCGAGCGGAATTCCCAATGATTCAAGCAAGTCGAGAATGCGTTTCGAGATGACGAGGCGATAATCTGCAGAGATTCCGAAATCGTCGCGACCCGCTTGTCCGTTCACCTTCAGCCACACCAACGGGGGGATCTCCACTCCAGGCTGCAATTCTTGAAAATTCTCGGAGGTGGTCACTTCAGCATCGGCGAATGTTGCACCTGAAAAGCCCATTTCCAATAGCGCGTGTTTGGTTTCTTCGGTAACGAGAAAGCAAGGGAAAGTCGTTACCAGAACATCACCAAACCAGCCTTCCACCTCATAGTGGAGCTTGCTTACGATCGGCGGGTGAACACTGCTATCCAGCTCCGTGTTTTCGCCAAGACCACCAGCGACATTTGGCCTTATGTAGAAATATTGCATCATTCACCTATTGGAGGATTGAACAGATGGCCATATTTTTTTTCGATGTAGGCAACATAGTCCAGCACCTGCTGACGAGTCGCATTGGGATGCAACCTGTAAAATTCGTCCCACTCAAAGCGAAAAACCGTCAGATGGAGAAGGTTATCCAATTCCTTAGGGATTCCGCGAAGATTCTCAAGTGAGTGCATCTCCTCTTCGCCCACAAGTCCGGAATATCTTTTTAAGACCTGCCGCTCTGCTGCGTGATGAACTACTCCTTACCTTCTAATTTGGGATGCGCGTTGAGGAATTACGGTGACAGTGCACTTTTTGCTGCGTCAGCCGGCCGTCATTGTGTAGTTGACTGTCATCGTAGTTCCTTGAGAGATGGATGTCGCGGTTTTCGACGCCCCGCGCAAGGCCGAGAGTATCGGCCGGCCGGTGGGCAACGAGGCATTCCTGGATCGAATTGCCGGGCAAACCGGAAAACGTCAGGTGGCGAAAAGAAAAATGGTGCACTGTCACCGTATTTCCGACGCGCCGGCCTGGACGCGAGTTTCAATTTGGCGCTCACGGCAGGTCCGAGGGATCTTTGTTCGCTGGAGCGTTAAATCCGCAGTCGCTTCGAGAATACTACCCTTCTAGGCTTCGAAAGGCTCAATGTGAGCGAAGGGAAGGCCCAGTGATTCAAGCAAGTCGAGAACGCGTTTCGAGATGACAAGGCGATAACTTGAAGAAATCCCGAAGTCGTCGCGACCTGCTTGTCCGGTCACCTTCAGCCACACCAAATGGGGGATCTGCACCCCAGGCTACATTTCTTAAAAGTACTCAGAGGTGGTCACTTCAGCATCAGCGAATACTGCACCTGAAAAGCTCATCTTCAACAGCGCGCTTTTGGCCTCTTCGGTAACGAGAAAACAGGGAAAGGTGGTCACCAGTGCAGAACCAAACCAGCCTTCCACCTGATAGTGAAGCTTGCTTACGATTGGCGGATGAACGCTGGTGTCCAGAACGGTGTTTTCACCAAGACCACCAGCCACATGCGGCTTTATGTAGAAATATCGCATTATTCACCTATTGGCGGTCGAACAGATGGCCAGACGCCGGCAAGGCGATAGTCGCCTGTGATCACCGCCGGTTTAGCCAAGGTGCTTGGCGACAAGTACCGACACATCACTCTTGAAGCAGCGGAAGAATCTTTTCGTCGAGGAATTTGAGACGCCCGCCCAACATTTCCGCGTTGGCGGGATTCGCCGGGACATTGACAGGAATCAGCTTCGCAATTGACTTCCCCCGCCGAGCGGCTTCAACCCAATCTTCCATTGCGCCAATGTATCCATCCAGCGCCTCATACGGAATTCTGACGTCGTCGCCTGGCATGTAAGCTGGAGGCACATCACCCACGATCACCCATATCCATGCGGGTACATCTGGCCTTCCAGGCGAAATCTCGAAGAGAAAAATGTATACTATGCCCTCGGCACCATATCCAAAATACTCCGCCTTGATATTCTTCCTCCACTCAAAAAATTTAATGTATTCACGGGCCTCGCCAAGGGCAGCGTCAAAATTGTCGTCCGCGTCCGGATCGTCCGCCGCAAGCGGCAACCGACTGACCTTGCTGAGATCTGGGGCGATTGCATTCATACTCCGTCTCCACCAATTAAGTTCTTCTTGCGCCATCGCCTGTTAGCCCAGCGCGCAGAATCTCCGGCATCTTGATGATGCCTTATATGGTCCTCCCGGGTACGAGGCTTCACATTCAATACGTGATCTCCCCCACCATCGGCCAGCGGTATCTCATGGGAAGCGTCCATAAGACGAAACTAACTCAGCTCCGATTCTTGCGGTTCATCAGGCATCTTGGCACGCTTCCACGGCGAAGTTTTTGTATCGCGCCAAGCATGCCAGCCCAACGGCAAATCCGCCAACTGTGCAACAGTTTGATCAAGCTCTACCACCTCGACCAAGGCCACTAAAATTAGGTCATCTTGATCAATCTCAGCCTCATTTCCATAGAATTGCCACGACTCGTCATCGTGATCATGTGACACATACGCAATCCAACCTGCACTACTGAATACTTTCCGAGTAGATATGACGGCCAAATTTTTTTGGTCTTTGAACTTCCAACTACTCATATCATCACCTATTTGTTTGATTTGTCCAAATTCTCAAACCTGGCGAGAATCTGAAAATTTTTGTAGCTATTCGATCCAGGTGATTTCGTCTTGTCGGCAGGGTTAACTGGGTCTATATGATCAATATGCGCTTCATTTTTGGGAGGAGTAACACCTTTCCTACTTTGATTTGGTGTAATTACCTCTATTCCGCTCTTATCTGACCTTATAGAACCACCGTTAATTTTCATATTTTCCTTAAATATGGTTATTCTCTGCTTCTTTGTTGGTTTGTTGCCTGGAGCAATGTTGGGAGGATCTTCCAAATGTGCATACGGCCTCCTTATTTCGTCTGCCTTGCCAGTCGAAACTGGAATCTCTTCTGTACTAGTTGTCGGGATAGAGCCCGGCCCATTATCCGGAGCGATATCGGGTTTAGCAAGGCTGGAACGCTCGGCAAGTCTTGCCACCCTTGGCTACCAACCGCGCTGACCCCCTCGGCGAGGACATTGCCGCCAGCACCCCAAAGTGCCCCATTGGCAATTCCCCAAGGAATGCTCCCGCCCGTGTTGTACGCGTATGCCCCGCCATATGAGCCACCCGCCGCGCCCCCAGCGCCGGTTCGGGCAGCGAGGTTCGTCAGGCCGCTCTCTGCCGCCGCGCCAATCCCTGCCCGGCCCAGCAAAGTCATTACGCCTCTCGCGACCCCATATCCGGTCAAGCCGGCGCCGAGGGCCTCCGCCGCCCAACCGGCCGAGCCTGCCCGGTCCGCAGCGTCCTCGGTCCGGGCCTGCTCAGTTCCGAGAAGGTCCTGGTAGCTCTCGCCCGACAAAGCGGCGTCCAGCCCGGCGGAGATCGCGTCCGCACCTCCGGCGGCCGCGCCCTTGGCCGTGAGGCGACCTACATCCGAGAACGCCAGGCCAAATTGTTGCAGCAACGACATGGTGCTGTACTGCGCTTGAGCCGGATGTTCCCCCATCCAAGCCAGCCCACTCTTGAGCGCGGCGAGCTGGGCTTCCAACAACTCCGGGGTGATGCTCGGATCCTGGGCAGCCCGGGCTCGCCATTGGGCTTCAGCCGCTAAGGATATCTGTCCGGCCACCGCCTTGCGCGCATCAGGGTCACGAACCGCCAATACAATCGAACTCAACTCTGCAAGACGCTTTTCGAACGGCTCGCTTGGGTCGATGTATTTCGCCGCCCGCTGGTCAGCTACAGCCCACGGCAGCGGCAGTTTTCTGTCAAAACCCATCTCCTGCTGGGCAGCAGTGGCCCAAGTCACGGCAGCCTGGAAATCCTCAGGCGTTGAGACCTTGTTCCAGTCCGGGGCTTTGTTCGGGAACAGTTGGCTGACGTAACCGACGGGATCGGCGCGTCTGGCACCCAACACCAATTGCGCGGCGCCGGCCTTTACCTCATATTGCTCGCGCTCTTGCTGCGAGCCATCGGGGCCGGGTTCAAGATCCCGAAGCTCGGCATGTATTGCCTGGTTCGGCGCACGGCGCATTTTGAAGAATGCATCGGCGATGCCAGCCGTTATGTTGAAGGTCTGGAAACGCCCGGCACCCTCGTCGGCGCCGTAGATGTTGACGAAATCCTGTTCGCTCGGCTTCTTCTCGGGATACTGGCCCGTGCTGGCGATAACCGCCGGGGCATTCTGCTCCGCGAGTTGCACCTTGGCGCGGGCATCGACCAGTTGTGCGGCGGTCGCCGTATTGGCTTGATCGCGTAGCGCGGCAACATCGCCGGGCGCCAAATAGGTGATGGCGTCGAGGGGTGCGGCGGCTGTCTTGCCATCCGGCGGTGTCGAACTGGTTGCGCCAACAGCCTTGGCGCTGTCATCCTTGGTGTGGCTTCCAGCCTGCGCCGCGCCCAGCATCTCGGCCGCCCGCTTCGGGTCCTGCACGATCATCGCCTGGACCAGCGCCTTGGCCGTGTTGCTGCGCCAGGCCACTTCCGCCGCTTGCCGGGCGAGCGGGTTGCCGATCTTGGCGATCAGGTCGAAGCCGTTCTGCCGGATCGCTTCGAAAGTCCCGGTGTCGTTCGGGTTGCCTTTTGCGATCGCGCTGGTCGAGATGTTGTCGACCTTGGTCCACTCAGCCTGCTCATAGTCGTCGCGGCGCGCCTGCTGCCGCTGCGCCATCCGCAACGAGCCGGCCGCGCGCATCGCCTCCTTCTGCCTGGCGAAATTGGCGCGCTGGCTCTCGGGCATGTTCGGCAAGGCATGGTCGAACAGCGTGTCGAACAGGCCTGATTTGACCACCCGGCCGGTGCGCGGATCGACCTGGCCGTACATGGCGTCGTGCAGGCCTGCGCCGTCGGCCGGCGCATTCGCCGTCACCTCGTCTTCCGCCTGCGCGATCCGGCCGTTGAACCTACGGCGCGCGAGGTCGGCGTCGAACGCCTCCTGCCGCTCTTTCATCTGCTGGTAGCGCTCGGCGACAGCGGAAAGCTCGTCGCCAAATCCCTGCATCGCCCTGCCGACCGGCGATCCCTCGGGATAGGAGACGACAGTGCCGGTATCGAGCCGGCGCTGGGCCAGTTGGAGAGGAATGGTCGCCATCAGTAGAGACCTCCACTGGAGAGGCCACCCGGCGCCGGCGGAAAGGCGCCTTTGCCGAAGGTGACGGCCTTGGTCGGGTCGTAGAGGCTGGAGAGGCCTGATCCGAGGCTGCTGCCCGCCTTGAAGATCGACGCCGTCACCGCCTGCCTGCCGGAAAAGCGCGAGATCGCGGCTTGCGTGCCAAGATTGTTCTGGCGCAGCTGCGAGCTGTACTGGATCGCCTTGAGGTCGAGCTGGCCCTGCCCAGCGTTTGCCGCCAGCACTTCGGCCGGCGAGCCGGCAATGCCAACGCCCGAGGCGCCGGCCTGGGCGCGCGCCTGCGCCTGCAGGAGGTCCTGCTTGCGGCGCTCCTGGCCCTGCTCGAAGGCGGCACTTTGCGCGTCGGCCCGCGCCTGCTGCTCATAGGCCCTGGCCTGGGTGTCGGCCATCTGCTTCGACTGCTGGCCTTCGACCAGCGCGCCGCCGACCGAAAGAGCCGTACCGAGAAGAGCGAGTGTGCACATGGTTCAGCCTCGTTCGCCGAAGGGGTTGCTTGTCGGGGTGCTGGCGGGAAGGAATTTGCTTTTGACGCCCTCGGAGCGCCTGACTTCGCAGCGCCTGACTTCGGGGCGCTTGACCGGCGCGCCGAGCGCCGGGCGCGGGTCGAGCGCGCCGCCGGGGCTGAGGAAGGACAGGAGCAGCCTGTCGGCCTGCAGCGCCGGCCGGCTGAGGCGGGCGGGTGCGGCGGCGCGCGGCCCGGCCATGGCGGTGCGGCGGGTGGTGGTCAGGTTGACCTTGAGGTCGGCGACGCCGGCAGCGTCGAACAGGCCGTTGGCGGTGGCGATGGCGCGGGCGAGCGCATCAGCCTCGAACAGTTGCTGGCGCAGCAGCTCGACCAGCCGGTGCACGGTGCTCCAGCGCTCGCCAAGCAGCGCGGCCCTGGCCTTGATCTCGTCGCCGAGGGCGGCGATGTCGGCGCGGGCTTCGCTGGCGGCGGCCTCCGTGCGGCGCTTGCCGGCGGCATCTATGGTTCTTTCCAGCAGCGCTATTGCTGCGTTGCAGTCGTCGAGCGCGGCGCGCGCGGCGGCAAGGTCGCCGTCGCCGAAGACCGCGCGGTCCTCGGCCTGCGCCAGCTCGGCTCTGCAGCGAAGCGCGTCGTTGAGGTCGGTGTCGAGCAAGGCGATGACGGAAGCGTATTCGGCAGCCGTCCGCGCCCTGCCGAGTTGCTCGGCATGGGGGGATGTCATTGGGGTGGGTCCTTTTGGGAGAAGGAAAGATCAAGGCTGGCGGGACAGCGCCCCGCTCTGTCCGGCAGGACAGAGCGGGGGTTGGCGGGAATGGGACGTTGGCCTTCCCTAAGGCTCCGCGTCGAACACCGGCGTAAAGGCGCGGATGGTGCAAGGCGTCGGGTTGACGTGGCGGATCCTCACCCTTCCCTGCCCTTCCCAGCTGTCGTCGATCGGCACCTCGACATTGCCGGTGAACAGCGTTGCCCCGCCGTCGGGCGCGACGATCGAGGGCATGCGCACCGGCTCCCAGCGGCCGCGCATGAAGGACTGCACTTCGAGCCCGGTGGTGTCGGTTTCGAGCAGCGACAGGATCACTTTCGCCACCTTCTTGCGGCGGCCGATGATGGAGCCGTCGCGGCCGCCGACATCGAGCTCCAGCGTGTCGGCGCCCGCCGCATAGGGCAGCCCGAGCTGCCATTTGGCTGATGCGGGCGACCCGGGCGGCAACGTCACGGTGCCGCCGCTGCCGACCGTCAGGCCGCGATAGACCTTTGCGCCGGCCAGCACATCGACGGACTGGCCGGCGAGGTGTGCCGCGCCGCCCACGGTGGTCGCTGCCACGCCGGAGTAGGTCAGGCCGCAGTCGACCTCGAAGGCGTCCGCGATGGCGCCATACTCGAATGGCGCGGTCTTGACCTCGATGAAGCGCCTGGTCGCGCCGCCAATGCTGCGCTTGACGACCAGCCAGAGATCGTCGTTGCCGTTCTGGCCGGGGGTCACCGCAGCGCTTTCGACAACCGCCCAGCCCAATCCGCCGAAGGCGCCGCCCAGACGATGCCGGTGCATGCCTCTGACCTCCTGGGATGGCTGATGGGTGTAGCCGCCAAGCTCGCCATTCGCGAGCGGGAACCACAGCAACGGGTCGGGATCGGTCTGGAAGGCGAGTTCGACCACGCCAAGCTTCGGGATATGCTCGGAAATCTGGCCGACATCATCGGAGGTGAAACGGCTCTGCGCCGTCTGCGTCAGCTCGGCGATCGATTTGCGCGAGCGCGTGACATAGAGGAACGACTGGCCGGCATCGACCGGTCGGATGCGGGCGCAGCCGAAGGTGCGCGAACGCCGGTTCTTGAACGAGGACGGCGTCAGCGCCTCGTCGATGCCCGAGCCCGAAAGCGCGCGCACACCGCCCGACGTGCCGATCAGCAGCGCACCGTCGGACTCGGCGATCCAGACGATGTCGTTGGCCTGGCCGCCGCCGGCCTGCACGAACTCCAGCGCGTCGTCGTCCTTCTCGCCCAGCGCGAAATTGTCGAAGTCGCCAGTGGCCGAGGCATAGACCGAGAATTTCCGGCTGAAGGCCAGGCGTTCCTCATAGAGCGAGCCGCCTTCCATATATTTGCCGGGAACCAGCGTACCCAGCCGCCAGCGGGATACCGGGTTGAGGTCCGGTAGGGCATGGCCGTACATGCGGACCGTGACAATCGTCGTGCTGGTGCGCGACACGATCTTGGCCCAGCGCCAGCGACCGTCGGAGGCGAACAGCCTGACAGCGCGGCCGACATCGCTGGTCTGGAAGCCGGTGCCGCCATTGATGCCGACGATCGCGGACGCCGTCAGGTTGAACGGCGTCATCAGGTCGCCGTCCTCGTTCGGTGCCCATTCGGCCAGGCTGGTGTTGGCGGAGTCTGGACCGCCGCCGCCTTCCGCGTCCCAGCGCAGGTATTCGAAGGCTGTCTTGTTGAAGAACTCGTAATACCGGCGCTCTGAAGCAGCCCAGCCGGTCTGGCCCTGCTGCGAGTCGATCGTCACCCATGTGGAACCGTCATTCGATCCCTGCACCTCCCACTGGGTCGGCATGTCCTGCGACTCGGAGGCGGCGCCATTTGCCTGCACCCAATAGGCGTTGCACACCTTCCGTGCGCTGGACGCCAGGCGGTATTGAACCCACGCGCCGGTGCCCGATGAAATGATCGATCCGGTCTTGCTGCTCTTGTCGAACAGTTCCCATGCATCGGCAGTCGCGTTTTGGCTGGAAACCGTACCGCTTGGCGCGGTCAGGCTGGTCATTCTGGGAACGAAGGAACCGTAGGCCGCCGGTGTCAGCGTGGTCGCGGTGTTGTTGATGTCATCGTAGGGACCGTCGTCGATCGCGTAATCATTCAGCGTCCATGTCGTGTGCGCTGTTCGCGTCAGCACCTTGGGCGGATAGTTCCTGTGGGTGATCCACATCTGGTCGGCCGACTGCACATAGGCGAGATCGAACAGGTCCGCCTCGAGATAGGGCGTGACGACCTCGACCGTGCCGACGCGGGCGCCAGAGGCATAGACGCGGATGTAGAGATCGCCGAATTCGAGCGCGTAGGCCTGATCGGCCGAGAAGATGAACGGGATCAGCCGCGTTTTCTTCAGCGAAATCTTCACCTCGCCGGCAAAGTAAGTGCCGCCGCGCTTGCGGATGCCGCCATGCGGCAGCGTGACGAAGTTCTCGCATTTGGCGAGTGCTGCCCGATAGAAATCGAGCGAGGCGCGTGCGTGCAGGCGCGGCGAGATCTCGCCGCGGATGAAGACGTCCTGGACCGGATAGAGCGTCGTCATGAGCGCAAAATCCTGCTGTCGCCGGGCGCAACCCTGTTGTCGCCGCGCTGGCTCGCCCAGGACGCGGTGTAGGACCGGCCGCCGCGCTGTATGGCGCTGGCGTTGAGTGCCGCGTCCAGCGCCCGTTCATAGGCCGAGCGGGCAATGTCGATCATGCCCGACTTGTGCGTCAGCGGATGCGCCACCTTGATGGCAAGTGCGGCCACCAGCACTTCGGTGAACAGCGCGTCCCAGTCGTTCGGGTCGGTGAGGTTGGCGACATAGCGGATCACCAGCGGCCCGGACTGATCGCTGTAGATCAGGTCGGCCTCCTGGCGCCAGGAGACAGGCACGCCGTCCGGTTCGCCATTGCGGGTCGGTGGCAGCGGCCGCAGGCAGTCGGCCGGCAACTCATAGGCGAAGTTCAGCGTGCAATCGCCGCTGCCGGTATCCGCGCCCGCGACGGTGGCGCGCAGGATCGCGAACACCCAGGCATATTTGGTCAGCTCCGCCTCGCGCGTCAGGTCGAAATGCAGGTTGATGAGGCGTGCGGCCTTGACGTCCTGATCGAGACTGTCGACCGGCGCCTCGTCGAGCACGGCGAGCGCCATGTTGGCGATATCGAGCGGTGTGATGGCCATGGGCTAGCGCCTCCGTGAGAAGGGTTGATGGGGATATCGTCGGGCATGAAAAAAGCCGCTGCGAAGCGGCTTGGGGATTGGATGGCGATAATCAGAGATCGCGCTCTACGGCGCCCCCCTCTGGCCTGCCGGCCATCTCCCCCACGGGTGGGGAGATTGGCAGTTCAGGCGCTGGGCCTCTTCCTGCAACGTCGGAGATTAGCGAAGGCCGCAGTGACATCCGATCTCCCCCCTCGTGGGGGAGATGTCCGGCAGGACAAAGGAGGGCGCGAAGGAATGCGGCCTTGGAGTGGGCTTGGCGCAACGCCCCCGCGCCTCGCCTCGGCCCGATCAGGCCTCGGTGGTCTTCAGCGCGATGAACGTCATGGCCTTGACGCTCGAGGCGGTGCGGTCCCAGTTGGCCGCCAGCGCCAGCTCCGCATCGGTGGCGAATTCGCCGGCCGAGGAGGCATCGAGGAAGCGCGTGCCGGGAACGTGCGGCACGAAATGCCGGCGGCCGACCATTTCGGTGACGCCGCCGCCATGGCCCTGGCGGGGTTTGCGATCGAACTCCAGCGGACCGCCTTCGGTGTTGACCGGCAGCTCGTTCCACAGGATCGCTTTGTCCTTGAACATGAACGCCGTGTACACGCCCGCTGCCACCGGGATGTCGTCGTCGACGACCGCCCGCAGACCCATGTAGTAGGGGATCAGCGGTCCGCCCTGCTCGGACGACGGCACATAGTCGATGAGGTCGGCGAGCTTCAGCGCCTTCATCTGCTTGGAGTGCATCCAGATCGTCTTGAACTTGTCGGCGCGGTCGCCCATCAGATAGGCGGCCTCGATGATGTCGGTGTCGACGATGGAGGCGCCGGTGGTGCGCACCAGGTCGCCGCCATCATTGGCGATGTTGTCGGCGACGACGCCCTTCAGGATGCCGAGCAAGGTCAGCTTGTTGGCGCGCTGCCAGTACTCGGTCTGCCGCTTGACGATCAGCTTCTGCGGATCATCGCCCGCCAGGATCGAGGTCAGGTCCGGAACGCCCCACGCCTGGGCCCGGACATTGCGGGCGGCGACCTCGCGGCGCGAGCCGATCTTCTTCATCTCGATGGAATCGGCCGGATCGTCATTGACCGGCTCGGACGGATCGTTGCCGAGATCCTTCCAGCCGGGCATGTCGACCGAGCGGCCGCCCATCGACAGTTTCGAGGCGATGGCCGGGTCGGAAAACAGGATTCCGGCCTGGTAGATTTCGAGCGACTGGACATGCTCCTCGAACGCATATTGCGCATAGACGGACGGAACGATCGCGTCCGCGATACGGGTGTAGGCATCTGCCATTTTTCTCTTCCTTCAGGTTTGGGTTTGGCGGAGAAGGTGTGTTGAGATTCAGGTCAGGCCGAGCCGAAAATGATGGCTTCCGAGAACCGGAGCGGAGCGGACATTCAGGTCCGTGAGCACCGGAAGCGCAGAAAGCCGTCGTTTGCAGGCCGGCATCACCTGAATATCGACACAGCTTTAGAGGGGGTTGTTTGGCATCCAGCGATCCGGATTTTCCCCGGCCTCGCGGGCCAGCCGCCGAGCGCGGGCGGGGTCGCTTTTGACGAGGGCTGAAATCGCCGAAATGTTGCGTTCGCCGGCGGCGTTGCGCTTGAACGGATTGCCTCCGCTCAAGACGGCACCGCCGTCGATCGTGTCTTCCGTGAACATCGCCTCGCCAATGGCGTGGAACGCCTTGGCGATCTGCGGATCGGTCAGCGCGCCGTCAGGCAGAAGGATGCCCTTCGCCTTGTAGGCGTCGACCAGGCCGAGCTTCTTCATCGCCCGGTTGGCGACCTCGATCTTCCGGCGAAAGCCATCGCTGTCGGTCGGCCCCCAATCCCTGACAAGGTCGTCATGCGTGGCCTCGACCGAACGGGCCAGCGCGAACTCCTGCGCTTTCGCCTGCTCGGCCATGTAGCCGACGAACTTGTCGTGATAGGCCTGCGCGATCTTCGGCGAAGCACCCGCTTCGACCGCCCAGGCCTTGGACGCATTGGCGAGTTCGTCCGAATAGGCGAAGTTTTCCGGCAACCCTTCCGGGCGCCGGTACTCGACCTTTTCGGATGAGGTGACCGGACGCATCGCCTCGGGCAGCCGGGCATGAAACCGGTCCCAGTCTTCCCGTGATGCGTCCGCGGCGGGAACGCGCAGGCTCTCACCCTGCTGCCGCTCCAGCTCCGCATAGGATGTGAAAACCCGATCGAGGCTTTCAGGCTTGGTCCAGCCCTTGGTCTCAGCAAGCTTGCGGTTGCCTTCGGAAAGACCGTCAAACCAACTTTTGGCCGGCGGCGCGGCGGACCCGTTCTCCGCACCTACGGGTTGCCGTACTGGGTTGCCTGCCGGCTGCCGTGCGGCAGCCACGGACCCGGCGTCTGCCAGATCTATCATGTGAGATTTCCTTTATGAGGGTTAGAAAAGAGCCGGCGGCAAAGCTGCCAATCTCCCCACCTGTGGGGGAGATGGCCGGCAGGCCAGAGGGGGGCGCGAAGGAACGCTGACCTTCGATTTGGCTTGTCAACGCAACCGGTTTGGTTTGATGAAACAGCCCGACAGGTCGGCGGGACGCGCCCCCCTCTGCCCTGCCGGACATCTCCCACACGAGGGGGGAGATCGGCCGTCATCGCCGCTTGCGTCAAGCGCCCAAGTTTGTGGGCTAGGCATTATCGCCCCAGTTCTCCCACAGCAGCGTGATCGTCCCCGTCACGGCAATCATCCCGTCGGCGTCGATGTCGATGCCGGTGGCGAAGGCGAGGTTGAGATAGAGATCGACCGGCGTCGTCGTGCCATCCAGCGTCGCGGCGGCGGCGATGTCGGCGGTCGAGGCGGTGGAGAGCGTAGCACCGGCGCCGTCCAGCGTGCGGGCCGTCGAGGCCAGCACGTTGACCATGGTCGAGGCCAGCGTCGCGCTCGATGCCGGCGCCGAGCCGAGCGACCAGGTCAGTGCGGCATTGTCGTTGATGGTCGCCGCGCGTGCCGTCACCACGGCGAATTGCAGCCGCGCCGTGCCGCCCTTGATGCGCACCTTGCCGTCGGTGAAGTCGAATATCTTCTGGCTGGCATAGGCCTGCGCGTCGGTGACCGGCACCGGCATGCCATTGAACGAGAAGACGGTGCGGAAGGCGCCGCCCTGCCCCGTGGTGACGGCTTTCAGGCCGGGCCTGGGCGGGGCAAGGCCGGCCTCGCGGGCGGCGGCGCGGACAAGTGTGCGGGGAAGACCTCGGGTCATTGGTATGTCTCCATTGTTTGAGTGAGGAGTGGTGCGCGCAGCGCATGGGAAGCCAATTGCTTGGCTTTCCAAACGACGAACGGTGAAAGTCCGGTCTGCCTTCGGGCGGATCGAAAGGTCCAGTGGACCTTTCAAAGGACTTGAACGCCCGAAGGCCTGGGAGCGATGGCGGAGGGCCCGGCGCAGCCAGACCGACCCGTCAAAGGCTGAATCGTTTTGACAAGGAGCCGAGCTAGCGCCTTGTTCGAAAGAGGTGTTTTCGGCTCTCGGTCCATCAACGCCCGAGAAACCATGTCTTATATCGTGAGGCCGCGTGCCCCCGTTCCGCCGCAATGCGGCGGCACGTGGCGAGCCATAGGGATTTCAGGCCTTCAAGGGAGACTTCACATGACCTTTCACAAAGCCATTGCCGCCGTGCTGATGACTGCGGCACTTGCAGGCTGCGCGCAGACCGAAGGCCAGCAGAGAGCCGGAACCGGCGCGCTGATCGGCGGCGCCGGCGGCGCCCTCGTCGGCCAGGCCATTGGCGGCAACACCAAGAGCACGGTCATCGGCGCGGCCAGCGGCGCCCTGCTTGGCGCGGTCGTCGGCTCAGCCACCACCCCGCAACCGCAACGGCGCGGCGAACAGATGTGCCGCTACCAGGACCGCGACGGCCGCATCTACACCGCGCCCTGCGACGACCGGTACTACAACGGCGATTATTGATCGTTAGCCCCCCTTCTCCCCGTTCTACGGGGAGAAGGTCCCGGCAAGGGGGGGTCCGAAGGACGGGCAGCGCCATGTTCTGAGATGCTGGCGCCGCCCGTAAGCTCCGCCCACACCAATAATGATCCAATCAACGAGCCGTGGTCGTCGACTGTCTGATGTCTGACAGTGGTCTCATCTCATACCGTCTTGCAGGCGATATTCTCCGACGTGCGAAGTCACCAGGATCATTCAATCCTTTTCCGGCCCGTCGAATGAACGAACCCCGGCTGACTCATTGCCGAGGCGCTCAAACACGTCTAGGGCACGTTCTGAAACAACAAGCTTGTGGTTCGGAGCCATGCCGAAGTCGTCATGTCCCGGCTGCCCATGGATCTTCATCCAGACGAAAGGTGGAAGTTTCGTCTCTGGCTGCAGCCGATGGAACAGCTCCGAGGCAGTCACCTCGACATCGGCAAACGTCACCCCTGAAACACCTATCTTCAACAATTCTCGCTCAGCTTCTTCTGTAACAAGATAACAGGGAAAGCTCCTTATCAGGACATCTCCGATCCAAACGTCGATCTCATAGTGAAGTTTGTGCACAATCGGTGGGTGAACACTGTTATCGAGAACTGTATTTTTGCCAAAATCGCCAGCCACAAACGGCTCCACATAATAGTAATCCACTTTTCACCTATATTTTCCGACAGGCGGCACGAAATGATGGCCATATTTCTTATCCATCATTGTAGAATGGTCCAGAATCTGCCGCTCGGTTGGGTTAGGGTACTTTTCATAGAATTTGTCATTTTCGCTTCTAATGATAACAAGATGAAGTATTTCATTTAAATCTTTAGGTATTCCGCGAAGATTTTCTACCGAATTGATCTTCTTCTTCGACAGGAAATTTAGAAACCTCTTAAGTAATTTCTGCTCGGCTGGGTGATGAATTACCAAATCCTCGATGTTCACGCCGGGGTTCGCCTCAGCATACCCTTTCCGGTAATTATTTGTAGTCGCCTCGCCAAATATTGCACCGGGATGCTCTACGCGTCTGGGGTCTCTGGCAAATAGTTCGCTCGCCACTGCGGCGATCATCTCGCGGTCCAGCTTTGACTTCCGAGGCGAACGGGTCGTCTGGCGTCCGCCTTGCGCGGGGCTGGGCGTCGTAACGCCAGAGAGGGCGTTGGAACCGGCGACCGGAAGTTCCCCGGCGGCATCAAGCGACGTCGTGGGCTGCTTGGAGAAGTTCTCAGGCTGTGGCTTTGCCGGTATGGCTCCTGCTGCGCCTTCGCCGGTACCTAGCTTCTCAACCTGCCCGGGAGCGACTTTGGACGTTGGTGTATTTGCAGCTTCCAGATTGCCGATGGATCGTTCAGCTCGCACCGCCGCTCCGGAACCGACCGCCTCGATTGCTCGCGCTATCCCTTCCTCGGCAACTGCAGCTCGACCAGCCCCGGGCCACGGTATCGACCAGCTCAATGCATCAGATCCCTGATGCATCATCAGGTTCTCGACACGGTTCGCCGGGTTGTAGTAGGCATCCTTGTAATCTGGAGGGCTGATCGTTCCTCCGGACATGCCGTAGGCAACCCAATCATTTACGTTGGCCAGGGCGATCCCTGCATTCGCAGCGACCTTGCCAAGGGCTTTCGCATCTGATGCGAACACCGAGAGCGTCGAAGGGGCCTTGTAGCCAGCACCGGGAATGATCCAGCCCAGACCGGCATCGGCCAGTTGCCGCGCCACGGCTGCCCGAGCAAGAGGGCCTGACGTTCCCGCGAGCAGCGTGCTTACCCTCGCATTTTCATCCTGCTGATAATACCGCGACCTCAGAGCGCCTCTACGGCGCGGAATTCTGATGTGTCGCGCTCCTCGGCTTTTGTTGCGGCACGGATTCTCAAGTCAGGGCCGGAGGGAGCCGTGACCACGCACGGCTTGACTGCTAAAGCGCCCTACTCCTCCGCCCGCGCCGCCTTCTCCAGCGCCACCAGTTGCGCCTCATCCAGCGTCAGAAACCCCATGATGTGCTGCACCACTTCGGCGCGGGCATTGCTGAGTGCGCTGTGCAATTCGAACCCGTTGGGTGTGCGGGTCCGCGCCATCCATTCGCCATAGGACGGGCGGCGGTAGTAGCCTGTTGTTGCCGCGAGGTCGGCCAGCACCATCTCGCCGTCCACGCCGGAAAACACCCTGAGATACGCCCTGGCCAGCGCCTCTCGCGCCTTGGCCGGACCGCCGGCCTGGCCGGATCGGGCGAAGCGTTTGCCGCTCATGCGCGACCGCCCGCCGGATCCTGACCGGCTGGCACGCCTTGCCCGCCTTGGCCGGACCCGGCCTGGCCCTGCAGCATGCCTTGCAGGCCGTCGAGCAGGCCGCTGTCGCGCGCCTGCACCGCCGCCGGCACCGCATCCTTGGCCGCCTTGCCGGCGGTGGCGATCGCCGCCATGCTGGCCTGGGCCTGGCTTGCTTTGGCCCGGGCATCGCGCAGGCCGTCGACCTCCTCCTTGCGGCGAAAAATGCGCTGCGGGCTGCGGCCGGCGCTCTGCACGATCTTGATCGCCTCGTCGCTGTCGATGTTGTCCATCACGCCCGGATCGAACTGCGCCATCTGCATGGCCGTCGTCACCACCTGGATAGTGTCGCGCGCTTCGGCCGAGCGGCGCAGCACGTCGAGCGGGCCGGTGAAGGTCGGCCGCACCGCCTTGCCGGCGAGGCTCGCCGGCGGCAGGAAGCGGCTGTCTTCGTCATAAAGCCCCTTGTCCTCCAAAATGCCGAGTTCGCGGTCGAGATTGGTGGCAAAGCCCGCCTGGATGATCGAGCCGGAGGGGCCGAGCAGCGCGCCCTTTTCCTCCTGCCTTATCAGCGCTTCGGTCGCCGTCATCTGCGGGTTCTGCACCAGCGTCTGGAACAGATTGACGAACATCATGTCGCGGATCTCGTCGGCGCGGCTCTGCGCGTAGTTGAAGGCATAGGTCGGATTCTGCCCGGTCGAGATCGGCGCGATCAGCGGCCGGCCATTGTCGTCGATCAGGCCGGGATAGTTCTCGCCGGGATTGAGCACCGGCACATAGTCGAGTCGGGCTTTGGAGGCGGTGGCCGGATCGGTGATCTGCTGCAGGGCGCGAAGCCCGGAGCGGCGCACGGCGTTTTCCTCGCGCACCGTGGTCAGCGCTTCGATGGTCGGCGAGATGCCGTAGGGGTCGCCCTCGTAGCGGCGCCAGTTGAAGGTCGACACCGGAAAGGTGCGAAAGCCGCTTTCCCGCACGATCTCCTCCTCGTCCTCGATGACGTGGTAGGAGGCAAACGCCGTGTCGAGATACTGGGTGTGGCCACCCAGCCGATACATCTTGCGCTCGTCGCGCGGCTGGATGCACTGGACCAGCGAGATCTTCGTCTCGCATTTGGCCGGATCGTCAACCAGCACCTTGATGCGCGCCGGCAGCTTTTCGTAGCCGAGCAACTGCGCTGCCTGCCTTGCCGTGCGCTCGTAGCGGCGGTGAAAAATGTCGACCTGGCCCCAACGGTTGCGCGAGAGATAGCCCTCGACCACGGGGATCGAGGCATAGCGGATCAGCGTCGAGCCGAACCCCTCCTCGGCATAGAGATAGGCCGGGCCGTAGCGCACGACATTGCGCAGACAGGCTTGGGTCGCCGGCACGAAGTTCGAATTGGCAGAGTAGCGCAGCGAGAACAGGAAATCGCGCAGGGATTCCGCCCATTCCTTCTCCTCGTCGGTCTCCTCGTCGTTCATTTCGGCGGTCGACAGGCCATGCCATTTTTCCGACTGCGGAATGATCAGGCTTTCCAAACCTGCGGCAAGCCGGTTGGCGGCCGAGTTGATGGTGTTGGCGTAGACGCGAGCCCCGCGCCGCTCCTGCCGCTCGGCCTGCGAGTCCGCCCCGCCAATGCGGCGGCCGCTCCAGATGTCGGGCGCATCGGGGTCGCAGAACTCCGCCACCTGCTCCCACACCGCCTCATACTGACTGCGCTCGCTCTCGAGCTCGGACTGGCGGGACAGGATATCGCGGGCACGGGAATCGGTCATGTCAGATCTCTCTGGTTTGGCGCGACGGCATCGCGACCATGTCATTGTTTTGCGCGGTTCTCGGTCTAAGAAGGTCTCGCGGCGGGTTTTGGAGGAGGTCGAAGTGACGACGACAAGCCTTGCCGGTACCCTGAAAAACCGCGGCAAACAGGTGGCGAAGCGGCTGCTTGGCTATGATTCCCGCAACTGGCTGCGCATCCGCCAGATCGAGGCGTTCACCGTCTTCCTCGAAGCGGGAAATCGCAAAGCCGCCGACGTGATCGAAATCTCGCCCGGCTGGAACCGCTATTGGCGGGCGATGTGCCCGAACTACCGGTCGGTCGATTTCCCCGCCTTCGACATCTGCAAGGACCGCACCGACGAGCAATATTCCATCGTCATCGCCGACCAGGTGCTGGAACATGTGCGGCGGCCGCAGGCCGCGGTGCAGAACATCCACGCCATGACCCGGTCCGGCGGCTGGGCGATGGTGGCGACACCCTTCCTGTTTCGGGTCCACGCCAGGCCGCACGACTACAACAGATGGACCCCCGCCGGCCTGAAGCAATTGATGGTCGAGGGCGGCTTTGCCGAAGCCAACGTCAAGGTCCACGGCTGGGGCAACAAGGCCTGCGCCAGGGCCCACATCGGCGGGCCGGTGCGTGCCTACGGCCTGTGGCGGGATCTCAGCAACGACGAGGAATACCCGCTGATGGTGTGGGCGTTCGCGAAGAAGGCGTGAGAGGCCGAAGCTGCCAATCACCGCCGCTTCACCAACCGCGCATGCCGCCGCCAATACCACCACGCCAGCACACGCTTGCGAAAACTGCGCTTCATCGCGGTCATGGTCTAAAGCCCCAGCAGAACGCGGCGCTGGCCGGTGAGGCTCGCCGGCGCGAGGTCGGTCTTGATGGTGCTCAGCGTTCCCTGGCGCTGCTCGAGCTCAGCCCGCAGTGCGGCTTCCCGCGCCTGCACGTCCTTGTCCTCGGCCGTCGGCGTCGGCGGCAGCGGTTTCAGTTCCGGTGGTTTTTGAAACAGGCACATGGTTCCAGCCTTCTCTTGTCCAGTCGTAGAGGAAAAAATCTTCGCCGTTCCGGCCGTAGCCCGGCAGCAGGCAGCGTTGCGTGGCGCCGAGCCGGCCAAGCCAGCGCAGCGCCAGTTCATTGGCGGCGAGCGCCCGCGCCTCGACCCGCCAGGCGCCGCGTGCCGCGACTTGGTGAGCCAGCACGCCGTGAAAGAATTCCGTAATCCCAGGCACGCAGCGCTTCATCCGGCGCGTGCCCCAGCTCCAGGCGATCCACAACCCGCCGCGCTGTTCGGCAGCACCAAAGCCGGCCTCCGGATTGCCGTCCAGTTCGGCGACATAGGCAAACCCCTGCAGCGCCGTCAGCGCCAGCAGCGCCGGCGACCACTGGTCGAACTGGCAGTCGATCTCGGCGCGGTCTTCGGGGCGCAGGTTGGCGGCGATGTAGGAGAGATCGCGCAAGGTGGCGGGGATGATGCGAAGGGTCATAAGCAGGCCTGAGCGATGGGGTGCGCTTCCCGCTTTCGGGGAGTCTCGAAGGCCCGCGCACTTGACCGGCCCCGTCGCCAGTGACCTACTTCGGACATCGCAGCCTATCGGTTATCCCTGGAGGAGACGGGCGAATGAACATTCGAGCGACACTGACGGAGCTAAGCGACGCCTTCAACGCCCACGATCTCGATCGCATCATGGCGTTGTTTGCCGACGACTGCGTCCTGGAGATGCCGAGGGGAAGCAAGCCCTGGGGAACGCGTTGCGAGGGCAAGCGCAACGTACGAGACGCGCTGGCGACACGCTTCGAAGGCTTGCCCGATGTCCACTACGGCAACCCCGAGCATTTTGTGGATGCGGCTGCCAATACCGGCATCTCGAAATGGACCCTCATCGGCACCACCCGCGAGGGCACGAGAAAGGAAGTCCAGGGTTGCGACTTCTACACGTTTCGCGACGGCAAGGTGACCCGCAAGGATTCTTACTGGAAAATCGTGGAGTAACCCACGGCGTCAATTCGAGACATCGCAGCTATTCGGTCTCGACGCAAAGAATTACGGTGACAGTGCACTCCCAATGATTCCAGCAAATCAAGAACGCGTTTCGAGATGACGAGGCGATAGTTTGCTGCGATCCCGAAGTCGTCGCGGCCGGCCTTCCCATTCACTTTCAACCAGACGAAGGGTGGGAGTTCCTGTCCAGGCTGGTCCTCGTGAAACTCTTCGGAGGTTGTCACTTCGACGTCGGCGAACGTCGCACCTGAGCAGTCCATCTTCTGCAGTGAGCGCTGGGTTTCTTCGGTGACGAGGAAACAGGGGAACGTCGTAACGAGCACATCACCAAACCAGCCCTCTACCACGTAGTGAAGCTTGGTTACGATTGGCGGATGGGCGCTCGAGTCAAGAACGCTGTTTTCGCCAAGCCCACCAGCGACGTTCGGCCTTATATAAAAGTATCCTGCCGACCCGTCGGTCAGGTGCCCCCGTGTCGCTTCGGCAGGTTTCGATCTGAGGGTAGCAATCCATCGCTTCAACGTCGCCCCCCAAGAGCCGCCAAGACTTAAGGACATCAAGACGCTTCGAAAGGTTCAATCAAGGCATTGGAGATTCCCAATGGCTTGAGGGCATCGAGGACGCGCTCGGAAACGACAAGGCGGTAATCGTTCGCGATTCCGAAATCATCGCGGCCGGCATCCCCGTCCACTTTTAGCCATACGAACGGCGGAAGCCTTTGATCCGGCTGCATTTCCTCAAAAAGATCAGAGGTGCTCACTTCGACCGGGCTGAATGTCACGCCGGAGATACCTATTTCCAGTAGCGCGCTTTTTGCTCCTTCGGTGACAATGAAGCACGGGAAGCTCTCTAACAGCACGTCGCCAAACCACCCTTGAAATTCGTAGTGCAGCTTCGTTACAATTGGTGGATGGATGCTCACGTCCCTCACCGTGTGATCACCAAGTCCGCCCGCCACTTCCGGCTCTATGTAGAAGTATCGCATCATTTACCTACTGGGGGATTGAACAGATGGCCAAATTTTCTATCGATTTCAGCGACTTTATCAAGGAATTGTTGTTTCGTCGGATTGGCTACTTCTCTGTAAAATTGATTCCAAGCAAGCCTAATATCTCGAAGATGCAAGGTAGAATTTAGACTATTTGGAATACCTGAAAGATTTTCTAGAGAATGAATGAAATCATCGTCAAAAAGACCCGGGTATTTATTGAGCACATCCTGCTCTACCTTGTGGTGAATAAAAACTTTTCCTATTAATTGTGGGTGTTTTTTGAAGAAATTTCTCTGGTATTTCTTTGAAAACGCTCTTCCGACGTCTGTCGCCAAACTTTCGGCGACAGGGGTCTCATTAGCAAACCTAGTACCCAACCACCGAAGGCCTGCAGCTCCTCCGGCAGTTGTTCCGGAGGCAGAAGTGACCGGCAGTTGACCGAGGGCGTCCAAAGGATCGTCGCGCAGATCCCGGAGAAACAGCCCAATGTCGTGTGGGGCTCGGCCTAGGGCCTCGAAACTCTCGCTGAGATAATTGCCGAAGTCCTCCGTAGCCTGTTGGAATGCAGACTGGGGTTCGCCAGGGTGCACCGATGGAGGCTGTCCTTGCCCCGTCGCCGCTGTGGTGATCGGGTCGACTTGGGCCGGCCGAGAACGGCCAACTAGATCCAACTGCTGTGACAGGGCCTCGCGAACACCCGGATCGGGCGCCGCTGCCAGGAGATCACGCAGGATGATGTCCTTATCAGCCTGCGGCACGCCTTCGTCGCTAAAGGTGTCGGCCAGGCTTTGGGCAATGGCCCTTGGTAGGGGCTGAAGGGTCGCGACGCCCAGTTGCCTTTGGGCCGCAACGGAGACGGCGATGGCCCACTTGTATACCTCCGGATCGCTGGTCTCCGACTTGCTGTCTGGACCGGTTGCCGCCCTCCAGGCAGCATCGACATTGGGGCGAGCGTAGCCAGCAGAATCCTCCCGCCTCATGCTCAGTGTCTTGAGCGCAGCGGCAGCCGTGACCTGATACCGTCTCTGCTCCTCGTTGGAACTACCTGGCCCAGGCTCGGCATCGCGTAGCGCTGCGTGGATAGCCTGATTGGGCGTCGTTCGCATGCCGAAGGCCTGACGGCCGACATCCATCCTTAGGCTGAAGTCCTGGTACTGCTTGCCGCCCTCTTCGGCGCCATAGACAGCGGCGAAGTCTGCAGGGTTAGGCATTTGGCCAGAATAGGTACCTGTGTTGGCGATTGCGTCCGGCGCGTTTTGCGAGGCGAGGTAGATGTTGGTGCGCGCTTCGATCAGTTGCGCCACGATGTTAGCGTGCGCTTGATTGATCAGCCCCTGCACATCGTCGGGCGACAGATCGGCGCGAAGATCGGTTGTCAGGATGCCCCCCCTGCTGAGAGGCGATGACGACCCGTCCCCAAACGCCTGCGCGATCCGTTCATCCGGCGTGAGTTTGCCGACGCGGTCGCCTTTCGCAGCCACGGCATCGGAGGCATCCGCAGCATCGGCGCCTGAGCTACGGGAGGGTGTTGTCGGCGAACTCACACCAAACATCGCAAGCGCTCGTTTGGGATCCTTGGCGATCAGGGCCTCGAAACGTGCCTTTGCCGCGGTGCTGAGCCAGGCCTTCACCGCCTGCTCCCGGGCCTGCGGATCTAGGCCCCTCTTGTCGATGAGATTGAGCCCGTCCTGCCTGGCCGCCTCGAAGCTGATGTTGTCGTCGGGGTCGCCCTGCCCTATGGCAATGGCGTTGGTTTTTAGCGCCGTGTCGACCTGGGCCTGTTCGTAGTCTCGACGCCGCTGAAGCTGCCGCTGCGCCATGCGCAGCGAGCCCTCCGCGCGCATCGTCTCCTTCTGCCTGGCGAAATTGGCGCGCTGGCTCCCGGGCACGGTCGGCAAGGCGTCGTCGAACAGCGCCTCGAACAGGCCGATCTTGACCATCCGGCCGTTGTGCGGATCGACTTGGCCGTACATCGCGTCATGCAAGCCTGCACCGTCGGCGGGGGCATTCGCCGTCACCTCGTCTTCCGCCTGCGCGATCCGGCTGTTGAACCGGCGGTGTGCCAGTTCGGCGTCGAACGCGTCCTGCTGCTCTTTCATCTGCTGGTAGCGCTCGGCGACAGCGGAAAGCTCGTCGCCAAAACCCTGCATAGCGCCGCCGATTGGCGATCCCTGCGGATACCGCACCGCGTTGCCGGTATCGAGCCGGCGCTGCGCCAAATTGAGAGGTATGGTCGCCATTGAATTGTCTCCTGCCACGAGGGAGCGCCAACGGGGGGCATGGCCGGATCGCACGCGTACTGGCGGCTCGCATTCGCAGGCTTGGTCAGATCGAAGATCTTTGGAGAGACGGAGCGGCGTTGAGGGCGCCAGAAGCGCCGTGAATGACGCGTCGTAGAATTCCGCCGCAGTGACGTCGAAAGTCGCGGCACGGATAATCGGGGCAGGCCCAGAGTCAGGCCCGATGATTACAACGCGATAGGTGTTCCGCCCTTACCGAAAAGCCCCCAACGGATCGCTCTGGCCCACCTGTCGCCGAGCGCTCTTGAACTCGGCCGGATCGACCACCGCTTCGCGCAGCATCAACACGCCATAGCGTGTCGCCGCCATCAAATCGTCGCGCAGTTTGACCACCTGGCCATCCCTGCGGTGATAGAGCCGGAACTCCTCGAACCAGGGGGCAAGCGTCGAAAACACCTTGAAGCGGCCGGATTGCATGCGGTCCAGCATCTCCATCAGCCCGGCTTCGACCGAGACGGAGCCGTCCGGGAATTGCGCGTGGCGGGTCAGCATGTTCAGCCCGTGTGCTGAATATTGCCGGGCGAGCGCCACGCCCGCCCCTTCCAGCGTTTCGCGGCGGCCGTCGCGCGGCCAGGCCCAAGGCAGCCATTCGCCCCACGGTTTCAGGGTCAGCGTCTGCATCGCCGGCGTCTGCTGCGAAGCGCGGCAGGCTTTTGCGACATAGACGACGTCGGCCTCCGTATCCCAGGCGAGCTCGACCGCGGCCGACGGATGGTCCCAGCCAAAATCGAGCGCACCGATGCGCGGCCAGTAGCGCGGCAGCCGAAACGGCTCGCAAGCGATCAGCGCCTCGGCCACCGGAAAGATGCGGCCCGACCCCAGCACCGGAATGCCGCGCGCACGTGCCTCGCGCTCATGCGCCGGATAAGCGGCAACGATCGCCGCGCGCTCCTGGGGGGTGTAGTGCTCGGCATCGTCGATGGTCATGAAGGTAACGTGACGGGTCATGGCGTTACCTCTGGAAAGCTTGGTTCCTCGCCCCCACGAAAGTGGGGGAGAGGTGGCGCGGCGAAGCCGCGACGGAGAGGGGGAATGGCGCAGACGGTGCAAGAAGAAGCGAACCCCATTTTGTTAAGCCGGCACCCTACGAAGCCCCCGCTCCGGCCGCTGCGCGGCCACCTCTCCCCCGCTTCACGGGGCGAGGAACCCAAGCCCTGAGGCGACCCTCCCCGGCCCTTCGCAGGCTCAGGGCGTTCGAAGCTCGAAAAGCCAAGCAATTGGCTTTTCGTCCGCTAAAGCGGACCGCTTCTAACTCCCTCCACCTCTTCCGCCGACAAGAACAACAGCACCACATCCGACATGCCGAGCAGCGGCGTGAAGGTGACGATGGTGATGCCGCCTGTCGCATTGGTCCGGGTCAGGCCTTCGGAATAGATGTCGAGCGGCGGTTCCTCGTCGAACCAGACGCCGTGCAGCGTCTCGCCCTGCCATTTCTCGCGGCCCTTCTCGAAACTCTTGAACGACAGCACCGATTCATCGGCCTGCACATCGCCGCCACCGCCCCAGCGCACCACGACGCTGTCGAGCGCACCCGGTGCGCCGCGCCCCATGGTGGTCTGCAAAATTGCGTCGGCCGGGATCATGCCGGTGCCCCAGGCCGCCTGCTGCTGCGGCGGGCCGACCAGCACGCGCTGCGGGTTGTCGCGCGTGCCTTCGCCGGTAACGCCCGCCGCCCACAGCCGAACCGCGCTGTCAAAGACCTTGCCTTGCCACCACGAGGGATAGCGGCCGGTCAGGTGCATCGCCCATTCCGCACCGCCGGCCCTCGTCTTGCCGAGCTGGTTGCCGGCCATGAACAGCCGTTCGCGGTTTTGCGCGCCCGCGGCATGGAATTCCGCTTGCCTGGTATAGGGCTGGTAGGCGGCGAGCTGGTTAGTGCGGCGCCTGCGGTCCAGTTCCGCCAGCAGCGCCAGATATTCCGTCTTCGCTGCCGAGGTCTTCAAGGAACGGCTTGAGGACGGCTTCGAGGCTGCGGATGCGGCTGCGGATCTCGTCATCGCTCAGCCCGTCCAGTTGGTTGATCGAAACATGCAAATCCTTGGGCAGCACCGAAAGCACGATCTTCAGATACTGGTCGGGCTTGTCGGCACGCACCTCGGCGATGACGCCGGCGCCATGGGTACGGAAATCGGCACGCACGGCAGCCAGGAAATCATCGCCCAGTGTCTTTCTCGCGCGCTTTGGCTGGCGCTTGGCGGCGGGCGGCGTCTTGGTTCGGCTCTTCGGCGCCCGGCGAGCCGGCCTGGCCGGCGGCTTGTCAGCCATGCCCGGCCTCCGCTGGTATGGCGGCGGATTTCGGCGTCCTGGATTTGGAGTGAGCGGATTTCGCCGCCCTGGATTTCGCCGCCTTGGATTTCAATTGGGCGGCGCGCTTGCGCGGCTTGCTGGACCGCCCGCGTCGGTTTTGCCGGGGTCTTCGCATCTGTCGCGTCGGCCGGTTTTGCCGCTTCGGAGCGCGCCGCTTCGGAACCCGCCGCACCAGATTGGCCGGCAAGGCGCAGCCGGGTCATCAGCCGTGCCGTCCCGATGGCTTTGTCGCCGACGCCTTGGAAACCCGGAGCGAACCCGAAGCCGTCGACCGCGTCAACCGGACCGCCGCGCACCATGCCGATCAACACGCCGGGCGCAACTTGCTCAACACGACCCAGACGCGGCTGCGGCGCGGCACCCTCGAATTCGCCAATGGCGCTGACGACCTCGCGGCCGTCATCGTCGGTGATGATGGTGGCGTAGCGGACCATGGGGATTTCTCGCGGGTTGCGGATGGGACGTCAGGGCCGAAAGATGGCGTTCCGTCCCGCCAACACGTCTGATTGAGCCAGAAACAAAAAAACCGCCTCGGCGGCGGATCGTTGGCGCAAATCAGCACCATGGGCAAATATGTAGCATAGCTGCCCTCACCCAGTCAACGATTTTCTGAGAAAAAATTCCTATTTCGGTTTTCCCAGTATGGAACCGCGCAAGTTCCCTTTGCTTCGCCGAAGGACTGCAGGAAACAAAAAAACCCGCCTGCACGGCGGGTCTGGAGGTCATTGGCGCAAATCAGCACCATGGCCAAATCAATAGCACAATTGCCCTCACCGGACAACCCGATCGGCACGCGGGTCGAGCGCCGAGGATCGGGCTTTTCGTGCCGGCTGGCCATTAGCCGGCATCTGTGAGACCGTTAGCTGAAGCTCATGGAATGATTCCCGTCACGGCCTTTGTGGGAGAGGACGATGGACAGACCAGCCATGGCATCGGTGTTCAGGATGCGGCATGCTCCAGCCTCGGTTTCCGGTGTGCGCAGCACCGGCCAGGGCCAGGCCGATCCGATCATCCGCGTGCGCTCGCTGGGCGAAGCGATCCGCTTCGTCGCCCACGCTTTTCCCCAATACGATATCAGCGCCGTCGCCATCATCTCAGGCGATCCCTCGATCCCGCACCTCGGCGGCCTGGAGGTGAAGGCGCTGTGGCGCGAATATGGCGAGCGCTGGAGCGAGGAATAGGCCATCTTGTCCCCTGTCCGGCCATACCAGCCGAAACCGGTTCCGCCCCGCCCTCCGGAGCGGAAACGCCGCTCGCGCGTTTTCGATCATAGCCACGGGAGCAATCGCCATGAATGTCGCCAACCTGCAACTCGAAGGCCTGCTGATGGCCGTCGCATCGATCAACCACCTCCTGGTTCAAAAGGGGGTGCTGACGGCGGAGGAAATAGACCTGGCCTTGCGCAAGGTCGAAGCCGGCGAAACCAGCCAGGAGCGATCCGAAGGCATGTCCGCGTCAAGCCGTGACGCCGTCAGCTTTCCAATACGGCTGCTGGAACTCGCCAATCAGTGCCAGCCGGAGGCGGACATGCCCTCCTTTTCAAAACTCGCCCGCATGGTCGGCCAGATCAAGGAGCCCTACAACGACCAGATGTGAGGCCAGCCCCTGCTACGCCCGGCCCGGCCATCCCAGGTTCAGCGAAAGCACCCTGCCCGGGCCATGCACCGCCGCGAACAGCAGTCCGGCCATGAACGAAAAATGGTCGATGAAGAAGCCGAACTCGGCCTGGTTGCCGGCCCAGTGGCTGGGTCCGTGGAAGGAGAAGCCGAGGAACAGCACGTAGGCGGCGGCGACCAGGGCTGCCGGCGTGAAGAACGCACCGGTCAGAAAACACAGCACAAGGGCGGCTTCCAGCAGCGCCGCGCACCAGGCCAGGAACAGCGGAAACGGAAAGCCGGCGGCGGCGATGTAGCCGGCGGTGTCGCCCATGCCCATGAACTTGAAGGTCACGGCCATCAGGAACACGGCGGCAAAGATCAGACGGGCGATGAGAAGGGCCGCGGTCTGCCACGGCGATTGAGTGATTTGCGACTGAGTGATTTGCGACGACATGCTTGTTCTCCAGGATTGCAATGGGCTCCGACCCAAGGACGCGCGACCGGCGCCAGGTCCGACATCGGTCGCGAAAGTTTTTGCCTGGATGGCGACAAGCCCTGCAAGAGCCGGTTTTCCAAAGACGCCTCCGGATGGCTGGTCAAGTCCCGCTGGACGAACATCGGCAGCGCGACGTCGTCGCCACCTCGTGAACCGAACGACAGCGCCCGGACCTTGCCGCGGCCTGTCCCGGCGGCTATTTCTCTCGCCGGCGGTGCTTGATGGATAGTGAGGAGCCTGCGGATGGCGTCATTCCGGTATCTCGTCAGCGATGTCGATCTGTCGATCGCGTTTTATACGAAGCATCTGGGCTTCGCCTTGCAGCAGCAATTCGGCCCGGCGATGGCAATCCTGACGCGCGGCGACCTCACACTTTGGCTGGCGGGTCCAATGGCTTCTGCCGCGAGACCAATGCCGGATGGCCGGACCCCGGAGCCAGGCGGGTGGAACCGCATTGTCCTGGAAGTCAGGGATCTTCCGGCACTGGCTGCAGCAATGCGCGAGGGCGGCGTGTCGTTTCGCAACGAGATCGTAGATGGCCCGGGCGGGCGGCAGATTCTTTGCGAAGACCCGTCCGGCAATGTGGTCGAGCTCTTTGAACCTCGCGCATGACCCCGAAAATCGGCATCGATTTTCGAACGCGATGATGCGCCGGCGCGGGCCGGGCACGGCGTTATTGTCGTGGCTATGGAACCCGCGACGCCGATCTGTGTTATGTCCTGTTGATCGTGGAATCGGGCGCCGCGCGTTTCCCCGGCAACAGAAAGCGAGGCCTGAGATGGCTGACGACAAGTCGAAAACAAAGCAGGACCGCAAGCTGGTTTCGAGCGAGGAGCCTTACGAGGTCGCTGCCTTTGCCCGGAAATACGGCCTTCCGCCAAGCGAAGCGCAGACCATCATCAAGCGCTATGGACCATCGCGCAAGAAGCTCGATGCCTATATGGCGGCCCGCGGCTAGGTCCATTCGATGGGATCGGGATGGGGCTCCCGGACGAGCCGATGCGGCTCTGTCTCAGACGAGCATCTGTCCCGCCCAGCCCGCAGCGCCCAGGCTGATGCCAAAGGTTCATGCCACAGACTGACAAGATGGAGGGTCGCATCATGTCCGACACCATACGCAGGACCGGCAGTTGCCTATGCGGCGGCGTGCAGTTCTCGGTCAGCGGCGCGCCGCTCAGAATCGGGCTCTGCCACTGCAAGGACTGCCGCAAGGCCAGCGGCTCGGTCTATTCGGCCTATGCCATCTGGCCGCGCGAGGCCTTCGAGTCGACAGGCATTGTCAGCACCTATGGCACGCGCAGCTTTTGCCCGACCTGCGGCGGCCGCGTCGCTTTCGTCGGCGACGACGAGGTTGAGGTGATGATCGGCAGCCTCGATGTCGCGCCGACCGATGATCTCGTACCCGAATATGAGTTGTGGATCAGCCGGCGCGAGACCTGGCTGCATGCCTTGCCTGACACCGAGCAGTTCGAGCATGACCGGCCAACGACGAACACCGCCGAATTGCCGGCGCCGAGGCCG
Organism: Mesorhizobium kowhaii; assembly: GCF_042431665.1. Classification (NCBI taxonomy): domain Bacteria; kingdom Pseudomonadati; phylum Pseudomonadota; class Alphaproteobacteria; order Hyphomicrobiales; family Phyllobacteriaceae; genus Mesorhizobium; species Mesorhizobium kowhaii. Next base: position 99,666 of record NZ_JBHLYT010000025.1, on the reverse strand, counting down.
TTGTCGGACGTCGTCGCAGGCGACTGAAATTTGATCTCAAGGGTGGGGAACCCTGCCCTGTTGCTGACGTTATCCAACGCCTCACAGCCTTGGAGACGACCGTTGAACGACAAGATGTTTCCCCATCCGATCAGACTGAAATTTACCCCCGGGCGTGAGCGCGTGGTGTGCAGTGCCTGGGAGAGCCTGGAATGTCTCGGCGACTGGCCGGCGGGCCGGGGCCAATGCTACCGGGCGGCGTTGCGCAGCTGCCGCGATGCACTGGATGGCTGGACGCCGCCGGAAAAAGCAATGCGGGCGATGATCGACGCCGCGCGCGAAGCAAACCTCCTCCACTATTGGGAAAACAGGAGATGACCGAGCTGATGCTGTCGACGCCGATGCGGATCAGGCCGCATGGCTCGGACACGATCCGCGACATCACCACGCTGAAGGATGCCAGCGAAATCCTGATCGACTGGCCGCAGGCCGAGCGCGGCCCGTTCTATCAGACCGCGCGCGAGCAAGTCGAAGCCGCGCTCGAAAACAAGGCAGGTGCCGCCCAGGCACAGGAAGCGTTCGCCGCCCTGTGCAACCATGTCGACGTGCTGGTTCGCTAGTCGTTTCGGCTGCCGCGCCTTCTACTGCGCCGGCGGCTGGGCCGGCAATTCGCCCGGCTTGATGATCGGTGTCTTGCCTTCATCCGGGGCCGGCGTGGCCATCCCCTGATCGCCGATGGCGGGCGGTTTCAGCACGCCGCCGCAGTCATTGAGCGTGTCCGTCAGATTGTCGCTGGCAGGCTGCTGTTTAGCGCCTTGCTGCGTCTGGACCCGGCATTTGTCGGTCAGCGGCGCCTGGTTGTCCTGCTGATCCTGGGCCGCGGCCGGCGCTGCCAGCGCCAGCATCAGGCTGAATGGCACGATGGCGAGGGTTCTCATCTCGGCCTCCTTTTCCTTTCACGGCCGCCTGCGGCGACCTTTCCCTTCACAGGGACAACGCCTGTCGATGAAAAAGGTTGGCCGCTTCCGCCAGCGAAGCCGGGCTGGTTCAAGCCCGATGCAGCGCCCGAAGGTTCTTGCCCGTAGATGAAATGACCGCGCCGGACCCTCAGGGGCCGAAAGGCGACTCCGCGGCAGGCATTTCTGCGCCGAGCTGCGGAACGATGATCGATTCCAGCGGCGCCGTCAGCGACCAGCTGACATGGCCCGGGCTGCGCTCCAGGACGGCCGAGCCGTTCAGCGATTGTGGCGCGACCCGCTGCAGGACGACGGTGCCGAAACCCTTGCGCGTGCTTTCGTCTTGCCGTCCCCCTGGCCGGTCGCCTTCATGCACCGGCATCGTCTCGTCCCAGACGAGATGGATCTCCCGCTTGCCCGAAACACCGGTGGCGATCTGCCAGGTGATCTCGAGCCGCCCGGTATCGCTCGCCAGGGCGCCATATTTGGAAGAGTTGGTGCCGAGCTCATGAAATGCCATGCCGAGATTTTGTACGGCGTTGGGCTGCAAGGTCAGCAACGGTCCGGAGAGCGATACCTGCTCCTCGTGGCTGAACGGCTTGAGCTGCTCCTGGATGAGGTCGAAGAGGCTGGCGCCCGCCCATTCCGAGTTCACCAGCAGATCGTGCGACCGCGACAGCGCCATGATGCGGGAGCGGATGAGCTCTTCGAATTCGCCGGGATCGGTCGAGCGCTTGATTGTCTCCCTGACCATCGAGAGGATCACCGCGAACTGGTTCTTGACGCGATGGTTCACCTCCCGCAGCAAAAGCCTGATCCGGCGCTCGCTCTCCTTGGTCGCGGTGATATCGCGGGCGATCTTCGAAGCGCCGATGATCTCGCCCGTTGCGTTTCTGATCGGCGAGACGGTCAGCGATACGGTAATGATCCCGCCATCCTTGCGTCGCCGGATCGTCTCGTAGCTGGCCACGAGTTCGCCATTGCGAACCCGGCCGATGATGTCGGCCTCTTCATCCTTCAGGTGATCGGGAATGAGCATCAGCACCGATTGGCCGACAGCCTCCTCGGCAGTGTAGCCGAACATGCGCTGCGCCCCTCCGTTCCAACTGGTGATGACGCTGTTCAGATCCTTGCTGATGATGGCGTCGAAGGATGAATCGACGATCGCCGCCAGTCGTGCGTCGGCGGTTGTGTCGATCAGACCATCGATGCTTGCCAATTCCACCATTGCCCCACCTTCCCCGGCACGTCGCCCTCACGGCCCGCGTGACAAATTCCACCCCTGCCCAGCAATGCGTGGTGGCGCGTTTGGTTGCAATCGGCGCACGACAATCCATGGCCGCCGGCGAAAACCGCCGAAGAACCCGGACCCGGCTTCGCAATCAGGTCTGTTTGGGGGTGACGTCGTCCGGGGCGTCAGGCGGAAGATCGGCCTCGGGATCTCGTTGCGGACAATCCTCGTAGCGGTGGTCGCGGCCGCCGCAGAAGGAACAGCACATGGCTTCGCGATCCTCGTCTCCGGGTGGCCATTGCGGTGTCTCGTAGGGCTTCCTGCCGTCCATCCCCAGCAATGCGTGACGCGCCATTTGGTTGCACCGCAAGAAGACCGCCAACTGGCTGTTGCGGAACCGCTGGCCGGGATGCGAGTTTCGCGTGACACACTTGCTTGCTACGTGAAACGCCCGAGGAACCGCCATGCCCATCCGCCGAACTGCTTTGACGACAGCAGCGATCCTGCTTGCCGCGACCACCCTCACAGAGGCCCGGCCAGACACCCGCACGATGAGTTGCCAGGAGCTTCGGCAGCTGATCCAGAGCCACCGCGCCGTGGTGCTGACCACCGGCCCCAACACCTATGACCGCTATGTCAGGCAATTCGGCAACGAATGCGACTGGCCGGAGGTGCCGATGTCGGCCTATGTTCCGACCCGTGACGGCCACTGCCCGGTCTACCGCTGCGACCAGCCGATCGGCGATCTCCCGGGTTGACGGCGACGGCTTGCCGCCAATTGGCGATCGCCAGTTGCCGAACGCGGGAGGATCGCGCCGTTGCGGAACCGCCGGCCGGGATGCGAGTTTCGCGTGACACGTTTGCTTGGTACTTGAAACGCTGAGGTAACCGCCATGCGCATCCACCGAACTGCTTTGACGACAGCAGCGATGCTGCTTGCCGCGACCGGCCTCACTGAGGCCCGGCCCGACACCCGCACGATGAGCTGCCAGCAGCTCCAGCAACTGATCCAGAGCCACCGCGCCGTGGTGCTGACCACCGGCCCCAACACCTATGACCGCTATGTCAGGCAATTCGGCAACGAATGCGACTGGCCCGACGTGCCGATGTCGGCCTATGTCCCGACCCGTGACGGCCGCTGCCCGGTCTACAAGTGCGACGAGCCGGTTGGCCGTATCCCCTGACGGCGACGGCTTACCGCCAATTGCCGATCGCCAGTTGCCGATCGCAGGAGGATCGCGTTGATCCCGGCGCGCGAACCGGCTAGGGGTGTCGGCGCAGGTTGCATTATCCCGCTTCGTCTAATGGTAGGACAGCGCCCTTTGAAGGCGTGAATCGTGGTTCGAGCCCATGAGCGGGAACCAGCCAAATCAATCGCTTAGGTATTTCCTGTCGCCTTTTGTCGAATATCCATCGAATAAACGTTGCGCGACATGCGCATGGCGCGGACGGCATTGCCGATCACGTCGGCCGGCGCCTCTGGCCTTTAGGTCCGATTGGCATCGGGCTTCTTTCGCTTCAGGAGAGTTACAAGCACGGTCCGCATTGACGAGTGCTCCGCGCTATCAAGCTCAACAATCCAATCAGCATTGCGCTTGTGCCAAGGGAACTTCGCGTTTCGCAATGCCTGCCGAAATGCCGTCGGATCAACACCAACGGTCCCGGCCATATCTGCAGCGTTTGTCAGCTTGGCCATGACGCCTCCTATCCTGTCCTCTGAGCATAGGCCTTTGCACAAGTCGGGCAAGGAATTAGGCGTTTTCGCAAATTTTAACTGAGGCACGACCTGAGATCATCGAGGAAGCGATGTGCGAAACATCGCTACTGCGCCGGCGCCGCGTTCCGGTTTGAGCAATCAGGATTTGACCATTCCGCACACGGAGAGGGAGCATCGCCAACACTGCCATAACGGTCAACGAGTTTTGCGAATCCGTAGGCGAAGGCGAAAAGAAGTGCCAGGACAACAGCTATTCGGACGGCCATATGGGATTGTAGCAGGCCCAGAGCGAAGCGGGCACTATCGAAAACAACGAGAGGCAGGCGCGACTGCGAACTGTATCATTTTAATACAATCCCCAATTGGTAGACTCGCGCCTTGCACCGGCAGTTAGTAGCTCCTCCGCGGGCCAGAGGAGGGCGAAAACGCCCGCGAAGGAGGAAGCGATGTCTGTGCAAAAAGACGACTATCGAACGAACCGAGCCGACTATGCGATTGCTGCGAAGCGGAGTGCGGATGGCGATCGCGATGAGCTGCTGGCAAGAAAAAAGATATCCCTGTGGCTAAGAGACAGGCGATCCGCCAGATTGGCCGCAAACCCATCGGAAAGCAGGCCAGGGCCGAAAGCCAGACCGCGCGGTTAGTTGGCGATCGCGGCATCTATCTTAGGCTCGCGCCGCCGGTGACCGGTTATGCCTGGCATTTGACGGCACCGGATTTACGACCTTAGGTCCACGGACCATGGTCCAGCTTGCGACTGTGCGGCAACAGGCGCACTCTTCGAACGAACCCGACGACAAGGGCCTGTGATCGCAACTCTTTCGCGGCCAGGCCCTTTGTCTTATTAGACCAATGCATTGCCTGATGGCGATGTCGTGGGAGCACCGAATTGTTCATTGACTACTACGAACTTCTGGAAATCAGCCCGAACGCCAACTCGGAAACGATAGAACGGATATTTCGCTATTTTGCCATGCGCTACCATCCCGATAACCGGGATACCGGCGACGAATCCCGCTTCAGTGAAATCATAGATGCCCACAATACGCTGAAAGATCCGGTCAAGCGCGCGCAGTACGACATTCAGTACAGAGATCATTTGAACGTTCGCCGCGAGTTGACCGAGGAAGCCAGCAACACCAAAGGCATCGAACGGGATGTCGTCATTCAGGCCAAACTGCTCTCGCTCCTCTATGTCAAACGCCGACAAGACGTGAACAATCCTGGCATTGGCGATTCAGAACTCGAACGCCTGGCAGGCTGTCCACGTGAACATCTGGAGTTTCATCTTTGGTATCTGAAAGCAAAAGGCTGGATAGCAAGGATCGAAAACGGGATGTACGCGATCACCGTGGAAGGCATCGATCGCACCAACAACGAACATCCTCGTGACATCACCACCAGACTGCTGGACCACACAAGCTGAGCTGGCAGCTCGCCGCCGAAGTGCCTCGCGCGTCCCAGCGCTCTCTGAGGCCGCGGGCAACACCACAAAAGCTCGCCGGGTTGGGCAATGCGGATCGGTTTTTTAGCGACAGCGAAACCAAGGTCGCACTTCCGCGTTGAGGTTCGTCCAGCATGGGAGCTCAGGGAGTGGATCCGGCAACCGCGGCAGTGATGCTTTTGCTTTCGTGCAGCCCGGGAGAGGCTTCCGTATGCAAACCCATCGATGCGGCGCCAACAATGTACGCATCGCTTGATCAATGCCGGGCTTCACTGGCGCAAAGGCTGGCAAGCTCTCCCAATGGCGAAATCGTCGGAAGGTGCAAGTCAATTGACCCGAACGTCACCGCTTCGCTGCCAGCGGAATACACGACGGTCGTGGTCAAGCGAGGCATCGGGCAAGGCACCGTGACGAGCTATCTCGTGCCACGCGCGACGAAATGAAAAGGGGCAGCGCCGGAAGCCCGTGGCCAGCCTGGCCACATCGATGATGACGCAGCTCGCCGGGGCAGCCCCAACGCCCTCCCCAGCGAGCCTGTTGCTCCCATAGAATGGAGCAACTGCTGCTCTATACGAACTCAAGCGCCATTAAGTTTCACTTCCAGCCATCCTGAAACCATTTTGTTGAGCCTGCGTTGACGACCGGGGCGCCCGTCAGACACAGGAGACATCCCATGACCGTCAACTGCCGCATCTCGATCGACAACCGGCCGGAAGCCACCGATGCCGTTTTCCAGGCGGTTCCCCGGATCGGCGAAAGCGTTTCCCTGTCGATCAACGGAAATGCGCAGGATCTGCGGGTATCGCGTGTCGTGCATGTGACGAATGGCACGCCGGAAGGTGCCGCGATCGTCGTCGAAGTGACGACCAACATCCTGTAGGGTCGCGAGCAGTCGGGTCCCGGCCTGTCAGCCGGCGGCCCGCTGCTTGCACATCCCAGCGAGCCAACGCCGCAGAAGGCGTGCTGACGCAGATCTATGACAACGGATTGGATGCGCTTGCCTCTCGCATATCAGGGATTGCGCATTCCCGACCCGACCAGCCCTAGCTACCACCGGTTACTGAGCTGGCCGCTACTGGCATTAGCGTCCCTTCCCCGAGATGCAGCGAGGCAAAGAGACCCGCCGTCGGAACGATTCTGGGGACGGTTGCAGCCCGTCGGCCATGTGACGGCGGGCTCGCAGATGAAACGGATGGGCGACTATATATTTGACAGACCCGGTGAACGGGCGGCTAGCGTTTTCGGGTTAGAAAGCGGGCCTCCCGGATAAGCGAAGGCCAATCGTATCCCAAAAAAGCGATAAGCTCGCGAGCCTGCTCTTCGGTGATATGCGCCTCTTTAACAGGCGCCGAACGACAGAGTTGTCAGGCACGCTGGGTGTTCTGTCCTGTTCGTCAGTCATCGAAACAATCCTTAGGCCGCTAACGCGACCATTTGGATTGAGTTCCCCGGCGGAATGACTCGCCAACCGATTGTCGGAAGCGTACTGTCCTATCGTCGCTCGGTCTTCAACGGCAACGAGCGTTTGAAAGAGTCGATCACGCTTTCGCCCTTGAGGGAGGTACGCGCGATGACCTTACGTGGCACGGCTGACGAAATACAGTTGGCGGCACTCACCAGGATTTTGGACGATTATTGCGAGCAAGCCGGGATTGAAGGCGCGCACCCGGCGCGCGAGCATTTGGCGCGGCGCCTGATCGCTCTTTTCAGCAGCGGCATCGACAGTCCAGACGATATCAGGATGGCGCTGGACGGCACCGCAAAGGACTGGAAACCAAACGGCACCCAGCCATAGGCTTCATTGGAGCCATCTATTTTCTGCGAGTCAGGGATGGGGTTTGGCTCGAAGTCGGTCCATGTGCGGACAGGTATCAATAAATCTGCACGCCAAGCCGCTCGTTCCTTCTCCACCGCACCACGGCACGATAGCTGGCGTCATCCGCAGGCACGTGAAGGACGAAACGGTCGGGAATTGTTACGCCTGGGTCCACCCGTAACTCCGCGCCGTGAGCGTGCTGATTTCTGACGGAGCAACTGATGTTGGCATCTTCCGTGATAATGGTCGCATCCTTCAGAACAATCCCCCGTGCATGAGAGCGTCGCTCTACTGGCGGATCAGTGGGGCTCATTTCATTCCTCCCGGAAAGCCTGCAACGCGGTATGCCGCGGCGCAAGCGCAGTGCAAAGTACCATGGCTATGAGCATCACATAGAAACCGGGGGACCGGGAAAGAAAGTCGGCAGCGACGAAAAGGAAGCGGGCGAAGCAGGGCACGAAAAAGATGTTCCAGCACGGCAACCCAGATCAATCCGTATGAAAGCCATGAGCTGCCCGCCTCCCGAAATAGATCGGGAAGCGGGCTCGGCTGCTACAAAAGATTTACTCGACGATCTGCACGACCTTGCGTGTATCCGGGTCCACGAGAACCGCATGATCTCCGACAACCGTATACTTGTACCTTACATCGGGCACGTCGATTGCGTGAAGTTCGACCGTGTCTGGAAGAGCGGTGCCGACATTGAGTTCGACGCCAAGCAGGCTGACTGATACGAGCTTCTGTTTGTGGATGTATTCGCGAACCACCGTCTGCTGTTCCGGCTTGAGAACGACGACGTCTTCCGCGAAGGAAGCACCAATTCCAGCGGCGAGGGCGAGGCCTGCGACTGCACTGACAAGATATTTCTTCATGACAAATCTTTCTTTGTTGCGTCACTTTGGCAGCCAGGTTTTGACTGCCAATCACAGGTCAGCAACGAGCCCCGCAGCATTGCGTTCCGCCGGTCAGGCTAAGGTCCGGGGTTGGTACGACTGAAGTCCTAGCGGGCAACCTATGCCTGGCCGACGCGTTAGAACCGCGCGCCGAGCACGAGCCCTTTCGTCGGCGACCAACCGAGTGTCCACCATTCCCCCATCGCGGGGCACCAGATCTAGCGTCCCCGCAGCGGCGGCGTGGCGTTTCCCCCAAAGCGAGGCGAACAGTGACCTATATCCAGAGACCGAGCACGCATGATGACGAAAGCCGACCCGCAAATGACAACAATGCTCGTGTTCCGGAGGTTCTTTCCGTCCTTGACCTCATCCCCTCGCCTGACGACGACAAAATCGCTGACATTGTCAGGCGCACAGAGCGCCTGGCCATTGCGTTGGTTATCGGAATGGCGATTTGCTTGATCGCTGCGCCGATAGTCTATGTTACCCTGACCTACTATTCTTACTGAGACTTGAGGTCTTACTGAGACTTGAGGGTTCGCTCGCCGCATGGGAGCGGCGAGCGAACCCTATCAGCGCGGGAAGGGACATAGCAGCGCTGATTTGTAGAACCTTTGGGCCCGCTTCTCTTGGAGGGTCAGCCGAGGGTAATCCCAATCACCAGAAAGGTGATGGCCACCGCGAAGATCGGTGCGAGCAACCAGCGCGCTTGGCCAACACTCCTATCCATAGCTTCCTCCAGCAAATCTAAAGCGGACAACGACCGTGAGAGCTGGCTGTTCCGAGGCGCGCCATTGGCAAGACCATTGCGTTTTGCGATCGGACTTAGGTCGCATGCGCCGCCCGACCGAAGCCCGACCCCTGGAACGTTTCTTGCGGGCGGAACAAGTCCGGCCCTCGGAAATTATCCCGTCGCCCAACAGGCGGAGGACGTTGTGAAAGGTCTGCGCAGTCTCCTTGCCGAACTGTCTTTGAGCTGGCTCAAACGCAGCAAGGCACAAGCGCCCCAGACCCTGAATCCCAAGACCGTGATCCCCAAGACCGTGACCACCGTCAAAGCCAATCCCCGCGCCGCCGAACACAAGACAAGGCAGCGCCCAGCCGAACACAAGGCAAACCAGCGTCCGGCCCACAAGCTCAAGCCAGTGTCTACCCGCGACGTCGCCTCGAACATGTGAGCCCCATCTCCGGCCGCTGTCGCCCCGCTATGCCGTCGATCGCGATGCGGCCGAACGGCTGTGGGAATTGAGCGAGCGGCTGCTATAGTCTGGTGATCCCCACCGGAGAACGCCAGCCATGACCCTGAAAACCCGCAAGCTCGGCAGCCAGGGGCTGCAAGTCTCGGCCATCGGCCTCGGCTGCATGGGCATGAGCCAGTCCTACGGTCCGGCCGATGAGGCCGAATCCATCGCCACCCTGCACCGCGCCATCGAACTCGGCTGCACCTTCCTCGACACCGCCGAGGTCTATGGCCCTCACACCAACGAGGCACTGCTCGGCCGGGCGCTGAAGGGCAAGCGCGACCAGGTGACCATCGCCACCAAATTCGGCTTCCGCATCGAAAACGGCAAGCAGCTCGACGGTACCGACAGCCGGCCCGAGCATATCCGCGCGGTCGTGGAAGCCTCGCTGAAGCGGCTCGCCACCGACCATATCGACCTGCTCTACCAGCACCGCGTCGACCCGGCGGTGCCGATCGAGGATGTCGCCGGTACAGTCGGCGAGCTTATCGCGCAAGGCAAGGTGCGGTTCTTCGGCCTGTCCGAGGCGGGTGCGGCCAACATCCGCCGGGCGCATGCCGTGCATCCGGTGTCGGCGGTGCAGAGCGAGTATTCGCTGTGGGAGCGCAATCTGGAGCCGGAGATCATCCCGTTGCTCAGCGAACTCGGCATCGGCCTGGTGCCGTTCTCGCCGCTCGGCCGCGGTTTCCTCACCGGCGAGGTCAAGCGCGCGGAGGACTATCCCGAGGGCGACTACCGCCGCAACGACCCCCGCTACCAGGGCGAAAACTACGACGCCAATGTCGAGGCGGCGGCCAAGGTGCGCGACATCGCGGCGGCCAAAGGCGTCAAGCCCGGCCAGGTCGCGCTGGCCTGGCTGCTGCACAAGGGCACCGGTTTCGCCATCGATATCGTGCCGATCCCCGGCACCAAGCGGAGACAATATCTGGAGGAGAATATCGCCGCAGCCGCGATCCAGCTCGATGCCGCCGAAATGGCGGCGCTCGACGAAGCGCTGGCGCCGGGAAAAATCTCCGGCCCGCGCTATGGCCAGCGCGGCATGGCGATGGTCGACCGATAGAGAGCGCGAGGAAATGGTCCCGAAAAGTCGGAACCGGTTTTCGGAAAAGATCGTGCTCAAAACAAAGAGATAGTGTCCCATCCCGATTCCATCGGGATGGGACAAGGGTGAAAACTCGATCGGCTGGCTGCCGCAAATGGCCGAGGCAAATGGCCGAGCTGGATGGGAAGTTGCCGTTCGGCTCAGCTGCCAGAGCGAGCGCGTTGCCGGCTCTGGAGAAGCGCCAGATAGGTCGTCAATTGGCGCGAAGGAGACCTCTTTGCGACCCAGCCCTGGTTTCTGGATGGTTCACCAACCCATGCGAGAGGCTGCCCAACCACCTCTTCATCAATACTTCACCATAGCGACAATGGTTCCGGAACTTTTCTGATTGCTGCGGACTTCTGGGATTCACTGCAAATCCAACCAATGAAGGGGTCCCCGCATGAACGTCACTGCAGCAGGTATCGACCGCATCAAGATCGGCAATGCGGACGCGAGCGGCCAAGGCGCGCAATTCGTCGTTTGGCTTTATCTTCAGGTCGACGAAGGCGGCACACAGACCGGTCAGGAACTGGTCGTGTCCGTGCCGTACGACGCGCGTATGACGTTCGACGATCTCGCCTCCCAGGCTTTCGAGAAGGCGCACGCCATGCTTCGCGCCTGCTGCGAAATTGATGAGTCCATGTGGTGGAAGCAGTTCAACCGCAGCCTTGCGCCGCTGCCCGAATGGACATCGGGTGCGCAGTAGCTGGCAGACGCCCCGCCGCGCCGGGATCAGCGGTGCAGCGCGTGCTGAACGGCAAGATGCGCTGTCACGCCAGCCTGTCAACTCACTCCGGCAAGAGCCATTCGATGGCTCGTATCCTCATCGACATATGATGTCCTCGCGCTCCGCACGAAGTCGGCGAGCTCGCGATTGAAGCGGGAGGCGTCCTCGATGAAGGGGGCGTGTCCGACTTCGGAATACCAAGAAGCGCGGCTTGTGAGGCATATCTGAAGGATGTGCTCGCCCATTGCCGGCAGAACCACCGTATCGCCGCCGCCGTGGGTCATCAGCACAGGTTTGCGCAGTGTGGCCAGAACGTCGTCGGAATTGATCGCGCGGGTGACGAGCGCGGCCCGCACCCTTGCCGGAACGACGATGTTCCAGCACAGCGCGACCTCATATTCGTCCCTCGGCAGTGGCCGCGCGGTGCAGCCCTGCACGAATTCGCGCATCGCCTGGATGTTGGAGGGAAGGTCGTCCGCCGTCGCACCGGGCACGTGGTCGAGAAAACCCGGGCCGATCAGGACCCCGAACACCGCGCGGTCGAGCGTGACCGCCGCACCCACGAAGTTGATGCCGGCAATCGCGTCCTGACCGTATGCGCGCAGGTAGTCGCAGATGATGAAGCCTGCATAGGACCAGCCAACGAGAACCGGTCGGTCGAGCCGGAGTTGGTCGATGATCGCAGCGATATCATCCGCCCATGGCTTCGGCTCCGTATACTGCTCCTGTGCCTCAGGCGCTTCCGACATGCCGTGGCCGCGAAGGTCGAAGGCGACGAGGCGAAAGCTTTCCGCCAGCCGGCTCTCATACTGCTTCTTCCAGCACAGGTGATTTTGCGACCATCCATGGATGAAGAGGATGGCTGGAGCATCGGCCTTGCCCCATTCGTGCACATGCAGCTTCACGCCGCCTCCGCCGATCACTGTATGGATCTTCATCTCGGGTCCTCCTTTTGCCTGACTGGCGCCGACAGTCGCCGCCTGGCGTTAGAGGGGGTGTTGTTGCGGGCGTTGAAATGAGCGTAGGAATTCAAGGCTGCGGTAGCGCGGGCCGGCGTTCCCTCACTCCGGGTAAGCCATGAAGGAGCTGACTTCCCGCAGAAAATCGGCGAAGGCCGGCTCGTCGCCGAGCAGGATATGGTTCGCGCTATTGAGGTCGACGAAGCGCGCTCCCGGTATGCCGGCCGCGAGCAGCTTGCCTTCCTCGAAGGGAACCACGGCATCGTTCCTGGCATGCAGCACCAGCGTCGGAACGTCGACGTCCCCCAGCATCGCCGAAACGTCTATGTCGCCGAAAGTGGTGTGAAGCAGGCTGGCGTTGAGTGGCGATGTGGTCTGCCTCTGGAGATCGTTGAACCAGGCCATCTGCTCGCGGCTGGCACCCGGAATGAATGCCTCGGTGAACAGCTGGCGGAACGCCGAATTGTCCTTGCCCCACCCCTCGCGGATCAGGGTGGTCATCGCTTCATGCGCGTCGAGTTGGTGGCTGTCCCCACGCTTTCGCCGGCCCCTTGCATAGCCGCCATAGAGGATCAGGCGCGACACGCGCTTGGGGTGACGGACGACATAGGCGATCGATATGGCGCAGCTTTGCGAGACGCCGAGCAGCGGGAACCTGTCGAGGCCACTTGCGTCGGCGACGCTTTCCAGATCAGTGACCATGGCGTCGAAGGAGACGTCGCCGACGTTCCAGTCGGAGAGGCCATTGCCGCGCTCATCGTACCGGATCAGGGTATTCCCGGTCGAAAGCGAATAGATCCAGTGTCGCCACACCGGGCTTTCCCATTCATATTGCAGATGCGACATCCAGTGCGCCGCGCGAAGCAGCGGCGGGCCGCTGCCCGAAACCGCATAGGCGATCCGGACACCGTCCGGGCTGCTGCAATAGTGTATCTCCTGGGAAAGCTGGATACACGGCACGGGGCCTTCGGCCAACGCCTGGTGCTCCTCGCGCGCCGGTGGCGGTTGCACCGCGCGCTCCCTGGCCGCAGCTGCCAGCGATCGAACCTCCAAGGCGATCTGCTTGTTGGCCGGATCGAGGGACTGCAGTGTCTCCGCGTGCGAAAGCGCCCGCTCAGGGTCCGAGCGCAGCCGCTCGACAAGCGCCTGCAGGATCATTAACCGGGTGCGATCCAGGGCGTCGCCATGGAATGTGCGCCACGCCTCGAACACCGGGCAGCGCGACAGTTCCAGATCCTCGAGGAACCGCCCCCGGAACAAGGCAGCCGCCGTCTCCAGCGGCTCAGTGTCGAGGGAGCGCACATCGCCGGCGGTCATGTGGGCGACGCCAAGCAGATCGACGTCGAGACCGGAGGTATCGAAAAGCACGCTGTCCCGATCGGTCCTGAGAAAGTCACCATCGTCGTCGATGATGTGCCTGAGCTTCGAGAGGCTCCATCGCAGCGAAGCCCTCGGATCGTCCGGGATTTCCCAGAACATCTGGCACAGATGGTCGCGCCGCTGCCTCCGGTTCGTCACAGCCAGATAGGCGAGCAGGGCGCGGGTTTTCTTCGACGGCGGCAGCGCGATCTCCCGGGCGTCCCGCAGGACAACCAGTTGGCCAAGCACCTTGATCTCCAGTAGGCCCTTCATTTGGGACACCGATCGCCTGTGCCCAGTTTTATCCGATCTCCGATCGCTCCGCCAATGTTCCGTCGGGATAAGAAGCTGGCGTTGGGCGGTCCCATGGGCGCCCTGTCGCCGAGTTGTATGTCACGTGCGCACTTCACCAGCCACTCCGGCCGTAGCGCCAATGCCCAGCATGCACTAACATTCCAGCTTGACCCCGTTGGGGCTGGCCAGTGATCTGTTCAAATTGGGGAAGTACCCATGACCAATCATTGCTGTGGACCGGGCTATGCTTCTCCAGCCGAGGCGATGAGGGCACCTCGCGAAAAGCTGCTCTATACGATTGCCATCTACACCGGCACGGGCATTCAGAAGCCGGACTATTTGTGTACCATTGACGTCGATCCGGAGAGTTCGACCTACAGCCAAGTGATTTCACGTTTGCAAATGCCGGGTATTGGCGATGAGCTTCATCACTCGGGCTGGAATGCCTGTTCGTCGTGCCATGGCGATGCGAGCATGGAGCGGAAATATCTGATTGTGCCAGGTGTGCGCTCGTCCAATCTGCATATTGTCGATTGCGGTACCGATCCCCGCAATCCGACCCTATTCAAGGTCATAGATGGCGCTGAAATCAAAACCAGGACCAACTTGTCGGCACCGCACACGGTGCATTGCCTCGGCTCGGAAATCATCGTTTCCATGCTTGGCGACGCTCAAGGCAATGCCCCTGGCGGCTATTTGCAGCTCAGCAAGGAGTTCGAGATTGTCGGCCGTTGGGAAAACTCCATGGGCAGTATCAAGTTTGGTTATGATTTCTGGTACCAGCCGCGACACAACGTAATGGTCAGCTCGGAGTGGGCCGCGCCCAATACCTTCATGCCTGGTTTTGACCTGGAAGAGGTTGGCCATCTGAAATATGGCCGAGAGATCCATTTCTGGGATTTTGAAAAGAAGGAGCCAAAGCAAACATTCTATCTCGGTGAAGATGGCTTAATCCCGCTGGAAGTGCGATTCCATCATAATCCCGACAGCAGTCACGGCTTTGTCGGCGCGGCCCTTTCTGCAAATATCATCCATTGGTGGAAGGATGCGGCGGGTGATTGGCAATGGGAAAAAATTGTCGATGTCGACAATGAGCCGCATCCCGAATGGCCGATCCCAATACCGGGTGTGATCTCAGTCATTCTGCTCAGTATGGACGATAGATACCTCTATCTGTGCAACTGGTTGCATGGCGACATCCGTCAGTATGACATCTCGGACCCTCACAATGCCAAGCTTACTGGACAAGTGTGGATGGGCGGACTTCTCGGCCGTGCGCCTGAGGTCAATGGCGTGAGAGTGACTGGCGGGCCTCAGATGATACAGCTCAGCCTCGACGGCAAGCGCCTTTATGTGACGACCTCACTCTTCTCGACCTGGGATAATCAGTTCTATCCGGAAATCCGCACCAATGGCGGATGCATGCTGATGGTCAATTGCGATACGGAAAATGGCGGCATGGAAATTGATCCGCTATTTGTTGTTGATTTTGGTAAGGAACCAAACGGACCAAGCCGCTGCCACGAAACCCGTTATCCCGGCGGTGATTGCACGAGTGACATCTGGGTATGACCAGCTTCACCATCACTCTCGCCAATCAAGGCGGTGCGGCCTTTGACGTCGATCACCGCAAGCCCCTCTTGCAAAGCTTGCGCGAGCAGGGCGTGGATCTGCCCTATGGGTGCAAGTATGGCGGCTGCATAACCTGTGCGGCCAAAATAATCAGCGGCAAAGTCGATCAGAAAGCGCAACGGGCGCTGAACAACCGCCAGATCAACAATGGCTATATAATCCTCTGCGTCGCCCGCCCTATGAGCGACTGCACGCTGGAGGTCGGCGTTGAGAGCCACGACAAGCTCTATCGCAACCCGTTCCTTGACCCGCTGGCCGCTCATGAATTGAAAGCCGATATTGCGACCCCGTTGGAAGCAAAGAAATGACCCATATGAATCATGATGAGCCCTATTCGGAGGCTTATCTGCAAGAAATTCTGAAATCGGTCAAAACCATCGCGATGGTAGGGGCCAGCCCCGATAAAACCAAGTTTTCCTATGGTGTACTCAGGGTGCTGCACGAAATCGGCTATGACATGATCCCGGTCAACCCCAGTCCCCGTCTGGATGAAATTCGAGGGCTTAAGGTGTACGCGTCACTAGCGGCCATCGACCGGCCTGTGGATATGGTCGAGGTTTTTCGCCGCTCCGAAGATCTGTTGGAAGTTGCGCAAGAGGCCATCGCAATCAATGCCAAGGTTCTGTGGGGTCAGATTGGGGTGCGCGATGACGCTGCCGCCCAGTTGGCGGAGGAAGCGGGCTTGAAAGTGGTGATGAACCGCTGTCCCAAGATTGAGTTGTTCCGCCCCTTCTGGAAGCCGAAGTTGCACTTGGGAATATGATTGCAGGGTGACGGAATTCGACGTTGTCGCGGCAACCAACCTGTTCCCTCTCGTCTCCAGACGTTGAGTCTGCTAGCAGATTGAATCTTGCCCGAGGTACGACGCCAGATGGTCGCTGAGATCACGCGCGTCGTCGCCGGCGCCGTCGATCAGCGCAGACTTGCGGCGGCGCAGAAACTGCATCCCCATCAGGTACAGGCCCGGATGTTCCGCAACACCGCCGTCGTGCCGGACGTAACCTTTGCGGTCAAGGATCGGCAATTCCAGCCAGGAGTAGTCCGGCCGGTAGCCCGTGGCCCAGATGATCGTCCTGATCGCGCCTGCGGCGAAGTCGAGGCCGAGCGGCGGGTTGTCCTCGACACGGGTCGGTGGCGGGCGATCCGGCGGCCCGACCGTAGCGTCCAGGCCGTTGGCGCGCGCCCATTCGTCGATGAGGTCGAGCAGCCGGGCCATCTTGAGATCGGAAAGCGCGCACATGTTGCGCAACGACCCCGCAAACTGGGCCTTGCCATCTTCGGTGATGCCGGCGAGACGGCCGACGAGCCTGACGCCGAGGTCGACCAGCGCATTGAGGTCGAGGGTGGTGCGGTCGGGTGTGCCGGCAAGCTGCAGCGAAGGAACCCGTCGCGCCCGCCTGATGTCGTCTACCTCGTCGTAACGCTCGTCGAGCACGCCGGCGGCGTCCATCCACCATTCCAGGTCCTTGCCGCGATAGACGCGGGGCGCCCGGATGTGCTCGCCCACCGACAGGGTCACTTGACGCCCCGAACGCTGCAGCTCCTGTGCGATCTGGGTGCCGCTCGACGACGCGCCCACCACCATCACGCCACCGTCGGCGACCTGCCCCGGATTGCGGTAGGACTGTGCCGTCAGCATGGCGACCGACGGCGGCACGCGGGCAGCCAAATCGGGCAGGCGCGCGATGTTGCACGCGCCCGACGCCAGCACCACGGTCCGGCACCGCCACTCGCCGCGGTCCGTGCGCACGAGATATCCCGCCCCGTCGCTGCGAACCGAGGTAACGGTCGTGTGTGTTCTGACCGGAGCCGAGATCACCTTGGCATAGTTCCCGAGGAAGTCGATGACCTCAGGCATCGTCCGGTAGCCGTCGGGGTCGTCGCCGTCATAGCGGAAGCCCGGCAGCCGGCTCTGCCAGTTCGGGGTGAGCAACCGTAGCGAATCCCATCGCTCGGTGCGCCAGCTATGGGCGATCTCGCCGCGCTCCAGCAGCACATGGTCGATCGAGCGCTCCGCGAGGCAGCGGCTCATCGCGAGCCCCGCGTGCCCTGCACCGACGATTACTGTCGTGACGGAACTAATCGCGCCCTCTTATCAGGAGAGTCTACGGTTCGAAGTGCCTTTCAATTCACCACGACCGTGACGTTCGTCGGATTGGTGACAATGTCATAGACCGCCGATCGCTTCTGCGACTGAGCGACGAGAGCCTCGATGTCCTCGGGCTTGGCGTCGGCGTCGATGTTGTACCTCACCGTGATGCCGCTGAAGCCGTTGCGGACGTCGCTGTCGATGCCGAGTATGCCCGCGATATCCATGTCGCCTTCGATGGTCGCCTTCACCGACTTCAACTGGATGTTCCGGTTCTGGGCAACCGCGGCAATGCCGGCGGTCAGGCAACTCGCCAGTCCGACCAGAACGTATTCGACAGGCGTGGCGCCCTGATCCAAGGAAGCGAAGACCTCCGGATGGTCGGCATCGAATGTGAAGGTGGTCTTGCGATGCTGGTCCTGGCCGAGACCGTAGAAACTCTCGACCGTCGAGTGGCTGTGGGTGCCATCCTTCCATTCGCAGGCCGCGCGCCACTTGAACTGCGCGGCCTCCGGGGCGTTGGTAAGCGCTTCGCGGGCGCTGAGCAGCGCCTCGACGTTAACGCCGTTGTTTGCCTGTACTTCGGAAGCCATAATTATCCTCCCTACCTTGCACTGGCTCAAAAACCCGACCGATTCCACTGACCTCCTGATCAGATTTCACCATGGCCTGGCATGCTATGAGTAGCGAAGCGTTTCTTCAAGTTGTTTCCGCCGAGATATGGTCGTCCCTCGTGTACCGAGTTGCGCCGTTGCGGGGATGCCCTGCGCGTCTGTCGGCGTTGGTTCCGCACCGCTAGTGCCAGGCCAGAGGCATCGCGATGCAGTTCTTGAAGGCCGCCGGCAAGCTAGCCGACTGCATTTCCGCAGGGCGATCTTTCTGATGCAGCTATGGCCGACGCTCTGCCGCTTCGAGCTGCGGCTGCTTTCGGGGTGGTGCGGTCGAGGCGCGTACCACCAGCTTGACTGGCATCACCACGTGACGCGGCGGGCCGCCGTCGAGAAGCAGGGAAGCCGCGAGCCTCCCGTTCTCGAAGGCCGAATGGTGCACCGTGGTCAACGGCGGCTCGGATCGCGCCGCACCGGCGACGTCGTCGAAGCCCACGACCGACAGGTCCCGCGGCACCGACAGGCCGCGCTTTTTGGCCTGCTCGATTATGTTCAAGGCAACGCCGTCGTTGAGCGCGATGACGGCGGTCGCTTCGGGCGCCAGGTCGAGGGCCATACCGGGACCGTTGCCGAACGCTGCCTCTTCCTCCGGCGTGCCGCATCCTTCCATGACCGGCATGTCATCGAATGAGAGGCCGAACTCGGCCAGGGCATCGGCCACGCCTGCCATGCGCTCGAGGATCGGCGGGCCGACCGCGACGAATTGACGTGGGGCCCCTGTCGGAGGGTGGAAGACCGGCGGCACAAACTGCCACATGACGGAGGCGATCACGAAGCGGCGATGGCCGAGCTCCAGCAAGTGGCGTGTCACCTCTCTCGCCCCCCTGCGGTTCTCGATGGTGATCGAGGTGATGTCGGGACCGGCGACGCCTGACACGACCACCGGCAATCGGCGACGCCGGGCCGGCTCGATCAGATCGATCTGCTCGGCGCTCTCGAAGATGAAGCCATCCACCAGGGCGTCGTTGATGCCCCACTCGTTCGCCCGGCCCGAGACGAGCGACAGTCCGACGCCCCGCTCCTCGCATGTATGGGCGACACCGCCGAGGAAAGCGTTGCCGTACTCGTGCGTGAAGAACAAGGTGATGCCGAAGTTGCCAATCGGCACCACGCCGATGGCATTGACCTTGCCGGAACTCAGCATCCGCCCCTTCGGGTCCGGGCCGGCATAGTGAAGCTCGCGCGCAACCGCCTCGATCCGCGCGCGCAGCGCCGGGCGGACGCGTTCGGGCCAACTGAAAACATTCGACACCGTCGTCTTCGAAACGTTGGCGGCTCTGGCGACATCCAAGAGGGTGACTGCTCTTCGCATGGCTGCCTCGTATCACGATTCGGACCGGTTCAAAAAACGTCTTGACTTTGATGCCGACTGGGAATGAACTCGGCTTTGTACCGGTACAAATATTGTACAAATATTGTATTGACCGGTACAAAATACAAACTGACCGGTTCAGCTTCTCATCCGGTAGGCCGGTCGCCCAACGGGGAGGACGCCTTCATGCAGGAGATTCCACGTCGAGAATTCATTGCCAACGGCAGCGCAGCACTTGTGGGCCTGGCGGCCTTCTTCGCCACCCGCCACGCCGATGCCTTTCCAAGCCGCCCCGGCGAGGAAGTCGTCAAATGGCTCGATCAGCTGCCGCCGAACCCGGTTCCGCAGGTCATCAAGAATCAGCTCGTCTGGGAGGACCTCGATTCCTGGGTAACGCCCAACGACAAGTTCTTTTCAATCGCGCATTTCAACCGGCCGGCCATCGAGGAAAGCGCGTGGAAGCTGGAAATCGGCGGCCTGGTCAAAAAGCCGCTGGTCCTGACGCTTGCCGACATCAAGGCCCGGCCGCGCCAGGAAGTCACCTTCACGATCGAATGTTCGGGCAATACCGGTCTGCCGTTTTTCAACGGCGGAATCGGCAATGCGCGCTGGGCGGGGACGCCGCTCGCCCCGATCCTGAAGGAGGCCGGGGTCCTCGACAGCGGCATCGAGGTCGTCTTCTGGGGCGCCGACGAAGGCGAGATCAAACGAGCCGACGAGGTCACGTTCAAGCAGAATTTCGCGCGCAGCATGTCGCTCGCCGACGCCATGGATCCAAAAAACATCCTTTGCTACGAGATGAACGGGACTCCCTTGCCGCCCGACAACGGCTTCCCGCTGCGGCTGATAGCGCCGGGCTGGTACGGGATCGCGAACGCGAAATGGCTCAAGCGCATCGACGTGCGCGACCAGCGCTTCGAGAGCCGGTTCATGGGACGCGACTACGTCACGGTCCGCGAGGAAGACCATAATGGCGAGACCGTGTGGGCGGAAACCTCCGTCGGACGGGCAAGGCTCAAATCGGCGCCGGCCCGGGTTACCCATATCGGCAACGACTACCGGATCGTTGGCGCCGCCTGGGGCGCGCCGGTCGACCGGGTCGAGGTGAAGATCGACGATGGGCCGTGGATGCCGGCGACCATCGACGGCACCGACAAGGCGGAGTTCGCCTGGAAGATGTGGTCTCTCGATTGGCCCAAGCCTTCCGCCGGGGAGCACACCGTCACCTCGCGCGCGATCGATACCAGCGGCAACATCCAGCCGGCGATGAGCGATCCGTGGATTGCCAAGAAACACACCTACTGGGAGAGCAACGGACAGGTGACCCGCCGCATTCAGGTCGGTTGAGGCCTGCCGGGTCGCTCACAGAGGCCTCGAGTGTAGCGAACGCGAACGTCCGTTCAGGGCAGCGAGCGCGCGGCCGAATTTGCCACGGCTGCGCACCCTTGCCGATGTCGATCCCGGCAGCCCCGCGCAGTGTTTAGCTTAGCCTGGGTGAAGTAGAGAGATCTTCACACGCGGCGCGAAAAAACAACGCAAATACAACTGATTGGTTACGACGTAGGTATTCTCGCAGATATGGTATTGGTCGTCTGGGGATTCCTGCACACGGTCCCGTGGGATGATGAAATTATGCGGCAGGTAAATGTAACCGCCGTCGACCCTTAACCGCACCGAAGAGCGCGGTATGGCGCGGCAATCGGAACCACCGCAACACTTGAATTTCGTCTGCGGGTCGATCTTGTTTTCGTACCAATCATGGGCGCTGGCGGCTGTTGCGGCGGCGATACACATTGCCGTGAAGATGAATCTTCGCATGGCCTTCCTCAGGTATCTGGCAGGCGCCGCTCCTTCGAGCGTCCATGTATATTAGCGTTCCATTAAAAACACCATTGGCCCCCTGACCACCAATGGCCCCTGACCAACGCAGCTCCAGCAAGCGGCGACCGCAACGGAACGACTGCAAAGTGTGGGAACGGACATTCGAAGCCGCTCGTCCGAAAGGCCGTTACGCGCCAGGTGCTCATGGATGGCCGATCGGGAACGCTGCGATCCGACCCGTATCAGGCAAACGGATTGAGGATCGGCATGGCCCCTTGCTTGCGCAACGCCCCTTATGACGGCAATAATTTGGTGTCGGGAGGGGTGACTTAGCTGACGATAGGATTGGGGGGTAAGCGTCATGGAAAAGCTGATGCCGCTGCTTGTGGTCGGGGCGATGCTCTTGATCGTTGGCAGCCTGATCTATCGCGGAGGAAAAGGCATTGCCGGGCTGTTTTCCGGTTCGGCTTCAAAAGGCAAGCCACAGCCAAGGCGTGAGAGAACCTCTTCCCCACTCGCCGATATGACCGAACCGTCAAACGACGCTCGGGACAGTTCCGCCTTGCCGGTCGGCAAGGCGCGTCAGCGCACGCTGGCATCGTCTCAAGCGGCCCATGCTGCATCGCCCCGGTCTAACTCTGCAGCAGAAAAGCTGATCGCCGAAATACAGCAGCAAGCCAAGGACAGCGACGACCAGCGCAAGGCGAAGTTCAAAGCGCATGTCGAGCGCAAGATCCCGCCGATTTCCGAAGATGGCCGCCAAGCGATCGAACATGGGCAAGCCGCGCGCATCGCGATCAAACACGTCTTTCCGCCGCGCCTTCCCCAACGGAGCATGAGCTATTTTGGCGGGCTGCCGATTGTCCCCGATGAATTCGACTGGCCGACGGTTCACAATCGGAAGGGATTGCTCGAGCGCCTCAATTTCATGGCGCAAATCGACTGTTCGGATCTGCCGCCGGGACCTGGACGAGATCTGCTGCCCGAAAAGGGCTATCTCTATTTCTTCGCGCCGATGTCCGACACGTTTGGGGCGGACGCGATGCACTTCGTGACGCGGTATGAACCGCGTCAAGTGACACAGAAGTGGGGGCCGCTTGACATGCCCTTCACCGCCAAGATTCTGGGATCGGATCCGATGGACGAAATCTTGCGGGGCAAGCGAACTCACTATGATCGGGTCGAGGTCGAGTTTGCCTGGATCGAGGAGCCGACCGACGCCGAAGTCGCGGCGCGTGCGGACGAAGGTCATGCTTTCGAGGTCGCGGACAAAATTCGGACCGAAAGGGTTGAGGCCTTCTACGGTCCGCAAATCGCCCCCGATCCGCTGCTCTCCGCCCATCATGCGCCGAAAGACATGCTTTGGACGCCGTACCCGGGATTTCCGGCCAATTGGCATTCTGCGCGGATCGTTCGGAAGCTTGTGGAGGCCTATCACCGCGAAGAGACGGCCGATGTCGCGGCACAACTGAAGGCGCTTGGCGATGTTGCCGAAGATGATCCGGAGGCCAAGCGGCTACGGGTGGCGCAGCGCGAACTGTCGGCGTTCGGTTCGAAGATGTTCAACGCATTCTTTCCGACGGTTCATGCCGGACTGAAGGAATATGACGCACCTCCTGCCGAGCTGAAGCAACAAATCCTAGCCTTCCTGGAGGACTTGCGCGTCAACGGCATGCCGTCATCTTCGGCACGGCGGCCGCATCGCCGTCAACTTCCGCTGGTGATGAATGATTGGCTTTCAATCGCGGCGATCCAAGGCGCCGAGGGGGGACTGACAGATCCGGACGGGGCAGCCCTCATAGGCCCTGACGTCGTAGCCGCCCTGTCTCCCCGTCACCTGTCCCGTAGCCATCAGATGCTTGGCAAGGGTGAAGTCGTCCAGGTCGCAGCCGACGAGATGAAGGACCGCTACCTGCTGTTGCTTCAACTTGGGCCAGATATGGCGCTCAATTGGACCGTCGGGGAGATGGGGCCGCTTCAATATTGGATTACGCCTGAGGACCTTGAGGCCAAGCGATTCCAGAACGCAATTCTGACAATCGAAGCCTACTGAGTCAGTGACCCCTGGCCGCTTTACCACCCTCTCGCGACGTTCTCGCCGGCTATCCGCAATGGCGGGATCGGGTCAAATGCTGCCATTCGTCTCGTCGATTGGAACGAGAAAGTGGCGCCAAGTCGAGACACTGGCGCTGGACGTAGCGAGCGTCGCGATCCGTGCTAGAATTAGGCACATTGGGGGTCTCGATGAACGATGCTGACTACGTGCTGGGGCATGCAGAGGCGGAACTGCGCCGCCTCAGTACCCAGGCACGATTGATCGATCCGATCACGCGTCGCTTTCTGGAAGCTGCCGGGATCGCAAAAGGTATGCGCATCCTCGATATCGGCAGCGGGGCCGGCGATGTCGCGTTTCTCTGCAGCGAACTCGTTGGACCGACTGGCGAGGTTGTGGGAACTGACCTTGCCCTTGCAGCTGTCGAACGGGCGGAACTGCGCGCCAAGAATGCCGAGGCAGGCAGAATCTCCTTCAGACACGGCGATCCGGCTGAACTGATTTTTGACGAACCATTCGATGCGATAGTTGGTCGCTACGTTCTCCAGTTCATACCCGATCCAGCACAGTCGCTCCGACAGATCGTCCGTCATTTGCGGCCTGGTGGGGTCGTCGTATTCCACGAACTTGACTGGGATGGCGCTCGTTCGTCGCCCCCGTCGCCAACATACGATCAGGTATGCGGGTGGCTCAGCCGTACAATCGAGGGGCGGGAGCGCAGGTGCGCCTTGGTGCGCGACTTGCCTCTCTGTTTGAAGAGGCTGGTTTACCCTCGCCGATCCTGAGGTTGGAGGCGGTCATCTCGTCAGGACCACGGGCAGTTGACGTTGTGCACCTTGTGACCGATCTCGTGGAGACACAATTGCCGACCATGGCGAGGCTAGGGATCGTGGCAGCTTCGCAGGTCGAGCCCTTTACACTCGCTGACCGTATCCTTTCGGAGGTCGGTGCCGGCGGCACGTTGATGGGCCGATCGGAGATAGGTGCCTGGACCACCAAGCCGGAGTGAACGCACACGACCCTAGCTCGCGGTTGCGGCCTGAACCTTTTTGGGGGCGGACCGCTGCCGGCGCATACGGCGTTTGGCGATCAGCTTGACGGCAACCGGCGGCTCGTTTGACAGCGCGCCGACCACGGCGTCGACCATGCCATGGGCCACGAAATCCGCGTTCATGTCATGGGCAAGCTTCTCGGCCGTTTCCTTGTCGTCATTGCCGGTCTCCGACCAGAACACGATGCCCACCCGAAGTGCGGCCTTCGCACGCTTCAGCCGGCGAACCAGAAAACGCGCGTGCTTGACGGAATCCCGGTTCAGGAAGCCGACCACGACCGTGTCGATGGCATCGAGCTCAAGGCGGCGAATGTTCGCAGGGTCGATGTCGGCGAAGCCCACCTTCGACACTGTCGCGCCCTGCACTTCCAGTACCTGCGCAAGCATCGCCGCGGCGGCATCGTCGAGTTCGCCACGCCCGCCGGCGCACAGCACCGACATATCCGTGCCATCGGGCAGGTCGGCCTCGTCCGCGCCCGCGGCATCGTCATGGTCGCCCGGCTCCCCGGCCTCGGGCGGGACATCCTCCTCGGCCGCTTCCTGTTGCGCGTCGTCGTCGAGGTTGGCCACCAGCGTCAGGGCACTGGCCGCCACCTGCCGTCGTTGCAGGTCGCCCATGACGCCGCGCACACGGTCGCGCTCGCCCAGCAGAAGTGCCGGAATGGCCACCTTGTCGTAGAATTCGAAAAGATATTTCTCTTCCAGCATCTCCTCGGCGTGGTCGGTGGCTTCCTCCGGATCACCAGCCAGCAGCCGCTGGTAGAGGCGCGCATGGGGTTCGAGCACGGGCTCGTTGCCGAACAGTACGTCGAGGAATTCAAACTGCGGCACGTGCCTGCCCAGCACCACCAGACAGACGGTGAGCGGCGTTGACAGGATCAGTCCGAGCGGCCCCCAGAGCCACGTCCAGAAGATGGCCGCAACGATGATCGCCAGCGGCGACAGCCCCGTTCGCGAACCGTAGAGCCAGGGTTCGACGACGTTGCCGGTGACCAGCTCCATCACCACGAACAGGGCGGCCGTCCACAGGACCAGCGACCAGCCGGGTGCCACGGCCAGCGCCAGGAACAGCGGCAGCAGCATGCCTATGGCCGGGCCGATATAGGGAACGAAACGCAGCGCCAGCGCCAGCAGCCCCCAGAGCAGTGCGTTCGGAATGCCGAGGATCCACAGTCCGGCTGCAATCGGTATGGCGTAGACGATGTTGACGACCAATTGCATGAGCAGATAGCGGCCCACCCGTTTGCCGGCCTCCTGGAGCGCCTCGGTGGTGCGGTGAAGGTCGCCATAACCGACAAGCCGGATGAAGCGGTCGCGCAAATCCTCCCGTTCGAGCAGCATGAAGATAACCACGACAATGATCAGCCCGGCCGATCCGAGCGGGCTGATCAGCGGGCCGACGATGTTCTGCAGGACCTCGAGCGGCCTTTCGCGCGCGATGATCTCGACGGGCACCGGCTCGCGTGGTGGCTTTTCCGGCGTGGCGGCCGGCAGCGACGCGTCCTGCCTGTCGATCTCCTGGCCGACACGCTCGACCACGCGGCTCAATTTGGCAATGATCCCTCCCCCGACACCGGTTTCCTTGAGCGACCGGATCTTGGTCAGGATGTTGGTCTGGTAGACCGGGATGTTCTGCGCCAGTTCGCTGACCTGCGTGACGACAATGAAGCTGAACAGGGCAAGTGCCGCGAAAGCGCTGAGCACGCTGGCGATGACAGCCGCAATCCTGGGGATGCCGACCCGTTTGAGCGCCGAGACGAGCGGCGCAAGCGCGAAGGTCAGCAGCAGCGCGATGGCGATCGGCAGGAAAACCTCGCGCCCAAAATACAGCGCCGCCACCGTCGTGACGGTGGTCGCCACATTGGGCAATGACGTTCGCGGGCGGGGCGCTGCGGCCGAAAGAATGTCCTCCAACCCTTGAGCCGGAGACGCCGTGCCGTTTCGACGATTGGCCGTCACTTGGTTTCTCCCCCTGCCAACGGTCATGATCGGGCATATTGAGCCGGCGTGCAACTTTCGCCAGTGACGAGTTGCTCGTCACTGGCTGCGGGGCATTGATCAGGATGGCGCGAGATGGCCGCACTCGACGAAGCACCGGCGCCGCGAAAATCTCCGGCCCGCGCCATCCCGGCCGCGCCATGGCGATGGTCGACCGGTAGAGCGCGCGTGGCATGGTCCGAAGAGTCGGAACGGCTTTTCGCTGGAGATCATGCTCAAAACAAGAGATAAGGCCCCATCCCGAATCCATCGGGATGGGGCAAGGATCATAACTCAATCGGCTGGCTGCCGGAAATGGCCGAGATGGGTGGGACGTTGCCGTTCGGCTCAGCAGCCAGAACAAGCACGTGCGCCAGAACAGACATTCATGTCCCCTCGGTAAATCGATGGTACCGGGAACTGTATTTCCCCAGTCTCATCGCAGCGGTCCCCTTGTCGCGAGGAGGGTTCTATGTACTCTCGAAAATGCTGTGGAGAATATCCGGAATGAGACTTGCAGTGTTAGTCGCGTTGGCCACGGCAGTAACTGGATGTGTGAGCTCTCCGGTCGACTATGGAGCGTCGCTTTCGACGCAAGACCCGAAATGGGTATCGCCGGAGTGCCAACAGGCCCGTGTTGACGCTTCGAACTATGATGCTCGCGAAAAAGAGCATCCCGGTTGGGGGACCGGTATCTTCCTTGGTCCCTACGGATTAGGGCTCGCAGCAGCCATCAAAGAGCACGAGCAAAAGGAGCGAAAGATCTTCGCCCGCGAAATACATTTGCAGTGCTCGAGTTTGCCACTGCCGAAGGAGCTCGAGGGCGATCCGAGCCCCCCGGCCACGACAAAGTATCCATAAGGCGCCCTGAACATGTTCATGCGAAGCTTCGCCGCCCGCCAGGCCGGGACATCGCGCGCCATGGTGGTGATGGCGCCGGGCTGGGTCCGAACCGATCTGGGCGGTCCGGACGGGCGGCTGAGCATCGAAGAGAGCGTTCCCGGCCTGGTGAACGTCCTTCTCGCCAAGCAGGGGATTATCTCGGCCGCACCGTCCCCTGGTGACATCGTGACCGTGATGGCTGGGCAGCGGTGAGCCTGGATGCGTCTGCCGGTGGCCTCACGCTACAGTGATTGGCAACGATGCAACCCAACGCCGCCCAGAAGCGTTTACGACTGCAACGCAGTCGAGGTTCCAATGCAAACCGCATGGTTCTCCAAACCCGTGGTGGTTTCGGTCGGTGTCACCGGTTCCACCCGCAACCTGTCCAATACCCAGCAAGCCATCGAATTGCTCACGACACATTGGCGCGACGCAGGCAGCGTGAAACATCAGTCCGCGCTGCGCGCCTGCCGCCGGGCGACGAGCGGCGAAGTGTCCCCCGACATCGCCAGGGAGGCTTTTGTCGAGGCCGCGCGCGAGGCGCATATCCTGGTCGAGTAGGCCGGGTCGAGTAAGCTGGCCGCATTCACGGATCGTAGCGGTTGTTCACAATTTC
Organism: Mesorhizobium kowhaii; assembly: GCF_042431665.1. Lineage (NCBI taxonomy): Bacteria > Pseudomonadati > Pseudomonadota > Alphaproteobacteria > Hyphomicrobiales > Phyllobacteriaceae > Mesorhizobium > Mesorhizobium kowhaii. Next base: position 71,865 of record NZ_JBHLYT010000025.1, on the reverse strand, counting down.
GTGATCTCCGGAACCGTTTGAAACGGCAGGCGTTTTTTTGCAGACGTCTTTTTCTCAGGCAACATTAGGAGGCGTTTATGCGCAACATGAACCTCGTCACCCTCGCCCTGATCATCCTTGGCGGTCTCAACTTTCTGTCCATGGGTGTAACGGGCTATGACGTAATCGGCACGGTCCTCGGGGGCGCCATGCTGGCCCGCTTGGCCTATCTGATCATCGGCCTTGCAGCCGTATGGCAGCTCATGCCGGGCTTCCAGAGCTTTACGGTTGGGGAAGTCGATGCCGAAAGGCATATCCATCATCATCCGTGACCGGTAAGATGTGGGGCGGCGGAAAATCCGCCGCCCCACATCGCGTAAAGGCCCCACATCGCGTAAAGCCCGATCAGGCGGCCGCCATCAGCATTTCCCTGGCAAAGACTCAGACTGTTCGCGCCCCATGCCTGGCCAGCGCGTGCTCGATCAGCACGTCGATGGTCTGGCTGTAGCCTATGCCTGATGCCGCCAGCGCCTTGGCATACATCGAGATGTCGGTGAAGCCGGGCAGCGTGTTGACCTCGTTGACCAGCAGACTGCCGTCGGCGCGCAGGAAGAAATCGACGCGCGCCATGGCCTCGCAGCCGAGCGCCTGAAAAGCCTGCCGCGCCATCTCCCTTGCCCTGTCGGCGACTGCGGCCGGAACATCGGCGGGCACCTTGACCACCGCGCCGTCGGCATCGAGATATTTGGCCTCATAGGTGTAGAAGCCGTGCTTGCCGGCCGGAATGATCTCGCCGGGCAGCGACACCGTCAGCGTGCCGTCGGCCCGCTGCAGCACCGAGCACTCGATCTCGCGGCCTTCGACGAACTCCTCGATCAGCACCTTGCCGTCATAGCGGAAAGCCGTTTCGATGGCCTGCTGGAAGCCGTCCCTGTCATCCACCTTGCTCACCCCGAAGGACGATCCCTGGCGCGCCGGCTTGGCGAAGAACGGCAAGCCGAGCGCCCCGGCGATCTCCTGGAATGAACTGACATCGTTTCGATGCAAGGTCACCGAGCGGGCGACGGCAAGGCCGGCCTCGCGCATCAGCCGCTTGGCGACATCCTTGTCCATGGCGGCGGCCGAGGCGAGGATGCCGCAGCCGACATAGGCGACATCGGCGACCTCGGCATAGCCCTGCACCGAGCCGTCCTCGCCGAACGGCCCGTGCAGCACCGGAAAGACGACATCGACGGGGTCAGGCTGCGTTCCATCCCGCGACACGGCGACCAGCCTGCCCTTGCCGCCGGGCAGCAGCGCGACCTCCACACCGTCCTCGGATACCGGAGCCCCAGCCGCGTCGCCGACCGACGAACCTTGCAGCAGCCACCTGCCATCCCTGGAAATGGCGACCGGCACGATTTCATAACGCGTCCGGTCGATCGCCTTCAGCACATTGGCGGCCGAGAGGCGCGACACGTCATGTTCGGCCGAACGCCCGCCATAAAGGATGGCAACCCTTGGTAGTGCCTCAGTTTGAAATCGCTATCCGTTCTCTCCAGAGTCTGAAGGCCTTCCTGCGAGGAAGCCGGCGACCACACCTAGCAACGCGTAGGCGGGCGCGCGCTGTTCGGCTGGAATTTCAGAAAAAGCCAGAATAAGCACAGCGAGAACCACGACCGTAAACCCCACGAGCCGCGAGGAGGTTGGTCCCCAACTTTTCCCACGAAAAATCATCACAGCGGATTGGATCGCAATAAGGACGGCCGAGAATATCAGGATCGCCACGAGATTTGACATTGCTATTGCCCTTGAAGCCCGTTTGTCGAAGTTATATGCTTAGCGCCAAGCAGAGGCAGAGTCACTATGCCATCCCAAGCTAAACCCAAGCGTCCGCGCGATCCCAACCAACTCGGCAAGATGATCGTCGATATCAGCGTCGGTGAAGCCGAAGACGTTGCGCCGGTCGAACCGTCGAAGAACGAAGCCGCGGCCGCGCTCGGCAGACTTGGCGGCGCAGCTCGTGCAAAGAACATGACGCCAGAGCGGCGCGCCGAGATTGCCAAGAAAGCGGCTGCGAAACGCTGGTCCCAGACTTGACTTTTTTAGGCATTTGTCCAAACTGACTTCAGTTGCTTCGCGGCTGAAGGATTCGCCCGTGACAAATCTAGACCTCTCTCGCCAGATTCTCGCTCACGACATTGATCCTGAATTTTTGCAGTCCGTAGCCGTCGACCTGGCTTGGGAATATCACCTCCTGTACGAAGATTTGCGCGCGAATCGTGCCTTGCCGGTGGAAATGAAGCTCGAGCAGTTTGCCGACAGACGAGGCAGCTGCGCTGTCAACGCACTTGTGCGCTCATGCCAAAAGCACGGCGTGCCTTATAATTTCCGGGCATTGGAGTGCAACGGCCAACAGAAACTGATCGTAAAGATTGGTCGGGTGGTGCTGATCCAAGAACCAATGCTCGAATTGTCCGAAAAGCCTAGGGTTTCGGATTACAAGCGCGATCTGGCGGACACCCACAGCTTGATCCGGCAACTTGAACTCAATCTCGGCGATCAGCCGAGCCGCATCTTGGATTGGTCCGGCGACATTCTGGCAGTCCTTCTCCATGGAGCCGCTGGCTCTAGATTCAAACGTGAGCATCTTGCACTCGGCGGCCTTTTGCTCGCGGTTCCCGACGCGTCTTATTCCATGTGGGTTATGCGGCTTGATCTCCATCGGGTTGCAATGTTCGGCCTCGGCAACGCTGACATCACGCCCGATCCGACCATGGAGATTAATGGAAATGTTCAGCGCGACAGGGTTGTCGCCAAGCTGAAGCGCAACAAGCGCAATGCAGGGTTTAAGGCATGAGTATCGGGGTAAAGACTTTTCACGGCGAGCGTTTGCGGGAAGCGCGGCTTTCGCGGGGCCTTTTCAAAAATGCCTTAGGTGATCTGATTGGCGTAACAGGTACGGCAATTACCAGATATGAAGATGGTGTAGACAGGCCGCCAGCCGACCGGCTTGAAGCTATCGCTCGCCAGCTCAACTTCCCAATTGAATTTTTCCTGAGTGCAGCGTGGCCCGAACAGATCGAGCTCGTGCATTGGCGATCTCAAGCATCAGAAAGCAAAAGCGCACGAGAAATGACTGAGCAGCGAATGCGTTGGCTTTGTGAGATTTACGCATATCTCGGTTCAGAAGTTGATTTCGGGTTTTCACCGTTGCCTGATTTCGACGTGCCTGCCGACGTACATTTTATTACGGGCCAAATGATCGAGCGTGTTGCTATGGAGGTCAGACAGGCGTGGGGACTACGATCGGAACCTATTCCAGATATGATTCTGGCGCTTGAGAATTCTGGGATACCGGTCACCACCATTAACTTTTCATCAGAGAAACAGGATGGATTTTGCTTTAAATCTAATTTGCTGGACAAAGTTTTTGTCGGCATAAATATCGAGAACGCAAGCTGTTCTCGTGCAAGGCTAGATGCCGCGCATGAGCTTGGCCACTATATTTTGCACAAGAATGTTAGCGTAGCTCAAGCGCGACATCCTACCACCCACAAGATAATGGAGAAACAGGCATTCCGATTTGCCGGCGCGCTTCTATTTCCTCGTGATGCTTTTTTGGAGGAAGTTGGCTCGGTTTCTCTCGACTATTTTTGTGCATTGAAGCGGCGATGGGGCATGGCGATCTCGGCAATGGTTGTGCGGGCCGGTGACCTTGGTTTGATCGATGCTGAGGAAATTGGGATTTTGTTCCGCAGTATGACTAAGCGGCGATGGCGAGGTATTCGGAGGGAACCCTTCGACACAGAAATGAAGATGGAAAGACCGAGAATGTTACGGCGAGGTTTTGAGGCTATGTTCAACTCAGGAATATTCTCGAAAGCTGCAATTGCCTCGGCGCTTCCTCATCCGCCACGAGAAATCGAAGACATCGCTAGCCTTGAGCCTGGCTCCTTAAGCCAAAGTTCAAGTCCGCAAATGCCTGTATCTATCCGCCAAGCAAATCACGGTGTGGTCGATTTGGAGTCGGGAAACGTGCTCCAGTTCCCGCGCAGGCAAAATTAATACCTGAACGTTCATGCTTGACGCCAAGCAAGATGGTTCTTATATTAGGGGCATGAACAAGCTGCCCCGCGAAAAGCGTATTCAAATCCTCCACTTGCTGGTCGAGGGAAACAGCTTGCGGGCTGCGGCACGGATCACCGACACGGCCTTCAACACGGTTGCCAAGCTGTTCGTTGACGCTGGCCGCGCCTGCCTCGCATATCAGGATGAGGCGCTTCGCGATCTGCCTTGCAAAAGGGTGCAGTTGGACGAAATCTGGTCGTTCGTTTACGCGAAGCAGAAGAACGTCGCGGCTGCGAAAGCTGCGCCAGATGAGGCTGGCGACGTTTGGACGTGGGTTGCCATTGATGCCGATACGAAGCTTGTTCCATCATGGCGGATCGGCGACCGTTCGGGCATGACAGCGATTTCCTTTGTCGATGATCTCGCCTCACGGCTTCGCAATCGCGTCCAGATCACCACAGACGGCCATCGCGCTTACCTTGAAGCTATCGAAGGCTCTTTCGGTGCCGACGTTGACTATGCCGTCTTGCACAAGGTCTATGGTGCCACTTCCGAGAGCGCCAAGGGCCGCTACAGCCCTGCGGAATGCATTGGCATTGAGAAGCATAGGATCGAGGGAAACCCCGACATAGCGCACGTCTCCACCTCCTACGTCGAGCGGCAGAATTTGACTATGCGCATGTCAATGCGCCGGTTCACGCGGTTGACGAACGCCTTCTCGAAAAAGGTCGAAAATCACGCACTGTCGGTCGCGCTCCACTACATGCATTACAATTTCGCGCGCATTCACAAAACGCTCCGGGTTTCCCCTGCAATGGCGGCTGGCGTGACGGAAAAGCTTTGGTCGGTAGCCGATATTGCCGACATGGTTGACGCTGCCGCCCCGAAGGCTGGCCGTCGCGGCAATTACAAAAAGCGCGAAGCCGCAATTTCAAACTGATGCACTACCCAACCCTTGTCTTGTCCGTCATCGAAACTCCTCAACTGTCGAAAATCAAATGGCGACCGCAATGCCGCGATTGGCGAAGCGGTCGAAATCGGCCGGCGCCAACATTGCGTTCTCCTGTGTGGCACTGGTATGGCCGGACGGATTGTGGAAGCGGAAACACTTGTCCGACACCGCGGTGACCAGCACCAGATGGCCGCCCTTCGAGGGCGGCTCGCGCTCGGGCCAGCGGATCGAGCTGCTGACCGAAGCGATGAAGAAGCGCGGCCGCGCCAGGATCGCCGGAATGTCTGACGTCGCGACATTGGTCATCACCTCGGCCTGCAGGCCAAAAACCTCCCGCACGAAGCTAGCGAACGGTGCATAGATCAGCCCCTTGATCGAGCCCGCGGTGACGACATAGCCGCCATATCTAGTGCATCGCCTGGCGAGCTCGATCGTCGGCACGATCTCGCCGCGCGTCGCCAGGATCATCTTCAGGCATGCCATGCCGCAGATATTGGCGGCCCAGATTGCATATTCGTCCGGTGTCTCCGCCCCCGAATTTTGCCACAGCGGATCGCGCCGCAGCGCGACTTCAGCACCCTCGGCGAGCACGTCCATGGTCATGTCTGATGTTTCCCACTGGCTGAAAAACGGCACGGTTTCAGGCAGCGGACTCATGCGACTCCTTGATCAGTTTGCGGATTCTCGTATACGAGGATACGAGACGGATAGAAAGTCACTCAAAAGGTGATTTTTATCGAAGGGGCGCTGCGCGCGGCCGGCCCGTGATGGACGGCCTCGATGTTGTTGCCGTCCGGATCGAGCAGGAAGGCGGCGTAGTAGCCGGGATGATAGGGCCGCTCGCCCGGCGCGCCATTGTCCTTGCCGCCGCCGGCGAGCCCGGCCTTGTAGAAGGCATCGACCATGGCGTGGTCCCTTGCCTGGAAGGCGAGATGATGGCGGCCGGTGAGCTTTCCCAGTGCCGCCGGGCTGTCGGCACTGGAGACGAACAGTTCGTCGGCCCAGAAAAAGTCGTCGCCGGTGCCGCCGATCGGAACATCGAGCACCTGCAGGACCGCCTCGTAGAAACGCCGGCTGGCAGTCAAATCCCTGACCACCAGCTGGATATGGTCGATGAGCCGGCCGCGATGCAGTTCCATGAAAATTCCTCCTCGCAAGGCTTTCGAATTTAGGCTCGGACAGGACGCCGTCAATGTGGGTGCTTGCTGACCGCCAAGTCCTACCACACGTCCTGCCCTGGAGCCCTCGGTCTATCTTTCAAACAGAAAAGCCCGCCGGGAGGGGGATCCGGCGGGCCTTTGGAAAGCTCATAACGAGCTTTCAGACGTCTGACGGGGGATCAGACATGGTGAGAACTTTTATGTGCCGCAGAGGTTCCACCTCGAACAAAAAAATCCGCCAGCGGGTTGTCTGTCCTCGGAAGCCGGATCATGCGTCAGGCGATCAATCCCGTTCAGCTGGAACCTTTTGTTCGGAGCCAGGTTCTTGTGACGCGGCTCGGAGGAATTAAGTTGGACAGTTTTCAGAGGCTCGAAGCACTGGTCGACAGTGCCGGCGTCGGCAGCATCAAAGAAGCGAACGCTTTGCTGCGTCGCTTCAAGGGCAGATCGCAGATGATCACGGCGGCCATCGACGAGTTCATGCTGGATTTCATGACACTGGTCTTCGTCGTCGAAACCGGCGAGGAAGGGTTCGAAAACCCAATCCGCAAGCTGGCTCGCGGCAGGCTTTCGAATCTCAATCAGCTGGTGAACGTGGCGGCGTAGGGTGCCGACATCAGGCGTGGGCTCAGCCCTTCAGGATCGCCGCCAGCCGGGGTATGCCCTCGCTCACGGCGCGCCGGTCGGCGAGCGTGAACGACAGCCGCAACGTGTTGCGTCCGGTTGCGTCGGCAAAGAACGCACTGCCGGGCACGAAGGCGACGCGTGCCTCCTTCACCGCCCGCGCCAGAAGTGCTGTGGCGTCGGACCCCTCGGGCAGCGTCACCCAGACGAACATGCCGCCTTCCGGGCGGCTCCAGGTCACGCCTGCCGGCATGTTGGCTTCGAGTGCCGTGAGCAGGCCGTCGCGGCGCTCGCGATAGGCGCCGATGAGTTTTTCCACCTGGCCGTCGAACACGGCCTCGGCCACGCGGTGCATCACCACCTGGTTGATCGACGGGCTGTGCAGGTCGGAGGCCTGTTTCATCAGCACCAGCTTCTCGACGATATGGCGCGGCGCACACACCCAGCCGACGCGCATGCCCGGCGACAGGATTTTCGAGAACGAGCCGCAATACAGCGTGCGTGCCTTGTCGATGCCGCCGGAACGGGCGCAGTCGAGCGCCAGAATCGGCAGCACGCCCTCGCCGTCATAGCGCAGCGCGCGATAGGCGGCGTCCTCGATGACGGCAATGTCGAGCTCGCCGGCGAGGTCGAGCACGGCCTCGCGCTGCTGGCGGTTCAACGTCTCGCCGGTCGGGTTGGCGAAATCCGGCACCAGATAGGCGAACTTGGCCCGGCCGCCATTCGTGGCGGCGGCAGCGCGATAGGCCGCCGGCGTCATGTTGCCGCCGTCAATCGTCAGCCGCTCATAGCGCGGCTCATAGGCGTTGAACGCCTGCAGCGCGCCGAGATAGGTCGGCCATGTCACCAGTGCGGTGTCGCCCGGCGACAGGAACAGTTTGCCGAGATAGTCCAGCGCCTGCTGCGAGCCGGAGGTGATGAAGATGTTGGCCTCGTCGCAGGCGACGCCGAGCTTGCCCATCTGCCCGGCCAGCCAGCGCCGCAACGGCAGATAGCCTTCCGAGACCTGGTACTGCAGCGCAGCGCCTGCCTCGCCGCCGCCCAGCACATCGGCATAGGCGTCACGGATGGCTTCGGCCGGAAACAGCGCCGGGTCGGGAATGCCGCCGGCGAACGAGATGATGTCCGGCTGGTCGAGCAGCTTCAGCAGTTCGCGGATTTCGGACGCCTTCATGCGCGACGAGCGCGAAGCCAACAGATTCATCAACGTCAAAGCGCGCCTCCCGCGACAATTTTTATATAGGTCAACCTGACTGACCTATATCAGCCCTCCCCGGCAATTTGAATAGAGCCTGACAGCCTTCCGCTATACGCCAGTCGCGGCCGGCCTGGAACCGCGCCTGGCATCACAAGGTCTTCTTGCAGCCGAGATGACTGCCGGTGAAGCCGAGGTCCTCATAGAAGCGGTGCGCGTCCGCTCGCGACCTGTCGGTGGTGAGCTGGACAGGCTGCAGTTGTGTGCGCGGCATTGCGCGATCGCCCAATCGATCATCTGCCTGCCGATCCCGCCCGAGCGCCGGTGGCTGGCAATCCGGACCGCCTCGATCTGCCCGCGCCAGGCACCTTTGTGCGAGAGCACGGCAAGAAAGGTGATCTGCAACGTGCCGATCACCTCGGCGCCGTCGACGGCGACCGCCAGCAGCTGGTTGGGATCGGCGTCGATGGCGTTGAAGGCATCGACATAACCGCGCGCCAGCGGCACCGAGGTGTCCTCACGGCCGGCGCCAAGCGGATCGTCGGCCAGCATCGCGACGATATTAGGCAGGTCGGACGCTTGCGCTCGGCGGAATTCGATCATGGTTGCATGACTTACGGCGCAGTGCCGGTGGCGGCAAGGCACTTCAGTTGGCAGTGGGGGTGCCAACTTTACAGGCTACAGTTCACCTTCATACACCAGTTGCGCCTGCATCAGCGCTCGATCGAGCCTTTCGCCCTCGGCATAGCCGGACAGGTTTTGCGGCCGTTCGATACCAGGCAGCAGCCTTGGGCACGGCTCGGCAGCGCCGATCACCATCCGCACCGGAATGACGCCGGCCCACACCGGATGCCCGTAATCCTCCTCGTCGTCGCCGACGCCCTTGGCGCGCACCTTGGCCGACGCCTCCTCGATGCGCATGCCGATAACCGTCGTCGCCTTGGCTTCCTGCACTGAAATGGGCCGCAGCGTCTCGGATCGGCCGGGGTAGAAGCGGTCGACGACACCGGCCAGCGCCTTCAGCTTCTCCTGCGGTTCATCGATGATCCGCGCCGTGCCGAAGCACATTGCCGAGCGGTAGTTGGCGGAATGGTTGAAGCCCGAGCGCGCCAGCACCAGCCCGTCGAGATGCGACACTGTGAGACACGCCGGCGTGCCGCCGCGCAGCTGGCGCAGCATGCGGCTGGCCGAAGAGCCGTGCCAGTAGATCCTATCGTCCTCGCGCCAATGGATGGTCGGCGTGCAATAGGGCTGGCCGTCGAATGTGTAGGCGACATGGCACAACAGCCCGGCATCCAGCACCGCGAAGACGGCGGCACGGTCGTAGCTGCCGCGCTCGTGCAGGCGCTTCACCCGGTTGCGGCTGGTGGTCGGAAAGCTGGCGGCGACGTCGTTCACGGCTTGCATCCTTGTCTCTAGTCTGCCAACCATGCGTCATGGCATTGGTCGATAAAAGAACCAATCACAGTGAGAAAATTCAGACCAATCCACCGGATTGGTCGGCGCTGATCCCGGTCCTGCCGGGCGATGGCCCGCGCAGCCGCGAGCTCTATGCGGCACTGCGGCGGCTGATCGAGACCGGCGCGCTGGCCGCCGGCGCCAAATTGCCGACCACCCGCGACCTCGCCCAACGCTTCGGCCTGTCGCGCTCGGCGGCGGTCGCCTGTTTCGAAATGCTGATTTCGGAGGGCTTTGCCACAGCCAAGGTCGGCGCCGGCACCTTCGTCGCGCCTGACGTGCCGCATCTGCCGGTTGCCATGATCAGGCCGCGTCCACCCGAGATCGACATCGCGGCCTCGCTGCCTTGCGGCCTTGGCGTGGCGGTATCCAATCCGCGCACGCTGAACCTGTTTCGCATCCTGTTGTCGCGCCACCTCGCCCGCCCCGGGCCGGAGCATTTCCGCTATGGCGATCCGCGTGGCGGCCTCGCCCTGCGCAGCGCGATAGCAACCTATCTCAGGACCGCGCGCGGCGTGCGCTGCGATGCCGGCCAGATCGTGCTGACCTCGGGCACGCAGCAGGGGCTGGATCTTTTGGCGCGCGCCGCCATCCGGCCAGGTGACGCCGTCTGGATCGAAAACCCCTGCTATCCCATGGCGCATGCCGTGCTGGCCGGCAGCGGCGCCAGGGTTGTCGGCGTTCCGGTCGACGAGGAAGGGCTCGATCCCGAGATCGGCGAAAGCCTCTGCCCAAGGGCGCGCGCGGCCTATGTCACGCCCTCGCATCAATATCCGCTCGGCGTGACGATGACGATGCGCCGCCGCCTGGCGCTGCTCGACTGGGCGCGGCGCAACGATGCCTGGATCATCGAGGACGATTACGACAGCGAGTTCCGCTATGCCGGCCCGCCGCTGACCTCGCTGCAAGGCATGGATGGCGCGGGCCGCGTCGCCTATCTCGGCACCTTCTCGAAAATCCTCTTCCCCGGCCTGCGCATCGGCTATGTCGTGGTGCCGGAAGCGCTGCTCGATGCCGTCATGGCGGTCAGGGCGCGCTCCGACCGCTTCCCCTCGACGCTGGCCGAAGGCGCGCTGACCGACCTGTTGAACGAAGGCCATTTCGCCGCGCATCTGAGACGCGTGCGCCGCCGCGTCCAGGCCGCGCGCGACGTGCTGGCCGCCGGCCTTGAGGTGCATTGCGGCGACAGCCTCGACGTGACCGTGCCCGAACAGGGCTTGCACCTGATGGCGACGCTGAAGGGGGCCGGACCGGACACCGCGATCGTCGAGGCGGCGAAAGCGGCGGGCGTCGGCGCCCGTGCCTTGTCCTCGATGTTCATCGGCGGTCCGACACGCAAAGGCCTGGTGCTGGGCTTTTCGGGGTTTTCGGACGAGGAGCTTTTGGCGGCCACGATCAGGCTGGGCACACTGTTCCGGTAGGTTCAGCTGCGCCGCGTGACAAAGCCGGCGGCGCGGGCGACATGCGAATCGCGGTGCGTTCTGGCCGCCAGCGCCAGCCATTCTCGCGCGACGGCGTCGGCCGTCTCAGGCCGGTCCAGCTTCAGATTGACTTCCACCTGGCTCGCCAGGATTTCCACTTGCAAACCGGCATAACTGTCGGTGTCGCGCATGCAGCGCCGGCGCGCCTCGCCCAACCACTCCATGGCCGGCTCGAACGCCTCTTCTGCTGCATAGGTCAACGCCAGCGCGCGGGCCACAGCCCCTTCCCAGCAGGGATCGTTCATCTGACAGCTCAGCGCAAAGGCTTCCTCCAGCCGGGACGCAAATCATCGGGACGCGCTTGCTGGCGGGTGCGGGATTCGCTGAGCACCGCCACCGGCCAAGGCCGGAACGACATCCTACGTTGTTCTTCGACCAGCGCCAGGCAGTCCGCCAGCCAGAGGTCGGCTTCCTCCAACCGATCGGCGGCGAGCAGCCCCCAGCCGCCAAGTCCCAGCGACCAGATCTCGCGGCGGCGGTTGCCGGCCGAGCGCGCCTGCTCCAGTGACAGCGCGTAGTGATCGAGCCCTTCACCGACCCGACCCCAGTCGACCAGATTGAAACCGATGACGCCATGGATGCCTGCCAAATCGTCGTCCCCACCGGCCAATTCCAGCGCCTGCGCGAGATAGGTCGCGGCCGACGGGCGCCGCCCGGCTAGCGCCTCGACATAGCCGAGTTCGCGAAAGCCCGCCGAAGCGATGGCTGCATTGCCCCCCTGACGCGCCAATTCCGTGCTCTGGCGCAGCAGCACCGAGCCTTCGTCGTCATAACCTTTGACCGAATGCACAAGCGCTGCGCCAAGCTCGAACATGGCGCGCGAGGTCAGATGCGCATCCTTGTGCTTTTCGGCGTCGCGCACGGCGCGGCGCAGGCAGTCGATGCCGGCGTCCACGGCACCCGCCGAAAGCGCGGCAAGCCCCGACTGCATCAGCGAGATGACGAAGGCCTGGCGTGAGATGCCGCTGGGCGGAGACGAGATGGTGCGGCGCGCCGCACTGCGCAACGCGGCCGACGGCTTTTCGCCAAGCTCGGCCACGAACACAGCCTCGGTCGCCTCGACCTGTTCGAGCGCCGCTTGGTAGCGGCCGGCCAACGCCAGGCTCTTTACCAGCAATATATGCGCGCTTTCGTCATAGGGGCTGCGCCGCACGCCAAGTTCGGCCAGCCGCGTGGCGCGGCCATGATCCTCGACCGACATGGCGCGGATGGTTTCCTGCCGAATCCGGGATTCGACGATGCCGGCGATGCGCTCGCGCTCGACCAGCAGCCAGGTGGCGAATTCCGGACTGCAGCGCGGCTCCAACGCGCCGAGCAGCGGGCCGGCGGCCTCGATGTCGAAATCGTCGCGGTCGAGGCGCAGCACGTCGATGTCCAAATCGTCGGCAAAGCGGCCCTCGATCGGGTCACCGTTCAGACAGTCGGCGGTGTTGAGCGCCTTGCGCAGCGAGGCCAGGCACCAACGCAGCGAACCCAGCGGATCGACGGTCTCGGGAAACAGCTCCGCCGCAAGTGTGCGCCGGTCGAGCGGCGCGCGCGCCAGAAGCACGCGGGCCAGCAGCGCCCAGGCCTGATGACCACGCACAGGTTGGCTCCGCCCATTCGCATCGAGAATGGCGGGGTCGCCAAGAAGCCTGATGGTAGCGCCCAATTTTTCCACCATGTGCCTGCCCCATCCTCGCAAATGGCATGCGCCACCACCGTGGGACGAAGCGTGTGACCGTTCTCGCGGCGTTTCCTTGGCGGGCAGCACACCGGGTCGAACGTCGATCGGTTTTATCGGGCCGTCAACCTACAACGGAGACCGACAATGCCAACTTTCATCATCGAACGCGAGATCGCAGGCGCCGACAGGCTGAGTGCCGACGAGCTCAAGGAGATCTCGGCCAAGTCCAACGAGGTCGTGGCCGGCCTCGGCGTACCCTACAAATGGCTCACCTCCTATGTCGCCGGCGACAAGATCTACTGCGTGCACGAGGCCGAAAGCGCCGAGATCATCAAGCGGCATGCCCGCGAGGGCGGCTTTCCCGCCAACAAGGTGACGGAGATCGCCGCCTTCATCGGCCCGCAGACCGCAGGCGCCTAACCAGCCATGGTGGCGGACCACGCGTCCGTCCACGACCGAGGCGCTCGGGCCGATACGGCCGGTGCGCGATAGCAAGCTTATGGAGTTAACATGACAATCTTTCCTTGGACCCGGCGCCTTGCCGCCCTGTCCATGCTGTCCGCCGTCGCGTTGACGGCGGTTCATGCCCATGGGGCCAACACCTCTGTAGCCAGTGACATGAACGTCCTGGCGCAAAAGGTGCGCGCCACCAACGGCCGGTTCGAGAATGTGGCGACGGCCACCGCCGAAGGCTACGCACCGATCCCTTGCGCCAGCGGCATCACCGGTGGGGCCATGGGCATCCACTATGTCAACGCAGCCTACCTGAAGGACGATGCGGTCGATCTCGCCAAGCCGGAAGCGGTGATGTACGAGCCGATGGCAGACGGCATGCTGAAGCTGGTGGCGGTCGAATACATCACCTCGAAGGGTCCGGCCTCACTCGAGGGGCAGCTGTTCAACTTCAACAGCGCGCCCAATCGCTATGGCCTCGGGGCCTTTTACGAGCTGCATGTCTGGGCGTGGAAGAAGAACCCGACCGGCACCTTCGCCGACATGAACCCCACCGTATCCTGCGATGCGATGAGGATGGGCGACTGACGCCTCGTCAGGGTTTGCCGGCGCGACGCCGGCAAGCCCTTCGCGCTGAATTCCGAGGAAACCATGACCGAAATTGAAAGCGTCCCGAGGAACGCCCGACAATGGCGCTTGCCCTCGACCCTGCTGGCACGCCTGGCGCGCCGCTGGCGCCACCGTCGCGACCGACGCCATCTGGAGGCGATGCCCGACTTCATGCTCAAGGACATCGGCATCAGCCGGTCCGATATCGATTATGTCGCGACGCATGGCGAGACCACGCGGTAGACGCCGCATCACACTGGCGTTGGCGGTGTTGCAAAGGCCCGCGCCTCAATCCCCATCCGCTGGCGCGGCCTTGCCGCACTGCGCCAGCACCTTGCCTATTGCCCCGCTCGAGCCCTTCAGCGGAAAGCTGGTCTGGCCGTATTTGGCCGCACCGACGCTGACATCGCCTTTCCCGCGCAGCAGATCCAGCAGCGGATCGGCCCGGGCCAGGTTCACCACGAAGTAGTTGTACATGGCTTCGAGCTGCAGCGTCTTGGTCACCGTCTTGCCGTCGGCCTTGAAATCGAAGGCGCCGCTGATGCCGGGCTCCAGCTGCTGGCCGGTGGCGCCGAGGTCGTAGCTCAGCACCGGCGTGTCGAAACAGGTCAGCATCAGATGCGCATCACCTTTCGGCCCGCCGCAGACCGAGGCGGTCAGCACGCTGCCACCCTCGTCTTCCTCCATCTTGGCGCTCCAGCCGCTGCACGACGCGGCAAACGCCGGCTGCGCGGCCTGCAAGACCGCCACCACACCCGCGACGATGAGATATCTCATGACTTCCCCCTCAGACATTTGCGGCCGCACCCGTCGGCATTCTATAGGAAAAGCCATCCGGTGGCATCGCCCGTTGCGGCGTCCTGTCCTGATTGTGCGGAGAGCGGTGTTGAGAGCCTGTGTTCGTCTGTGCCTTTTGCTGGCCGCCCTGCTTGCCTCGCCGCTCGCCGCCCATGCCGACTGGAAGCCGGTCGAGAAGGTCGAGACCTACGCCATCTCGGGCCAGTCCGGGCCGGAACTCTACCGCTCGATCGGCGAGAACGGTCCGAAGCTCGGCGTTGCCCGCGCCATCGCCCACACCAATTTCAAGCTGACCTGGACCAGGGACTATCAGGCGCGAGCCGGAGCCTGCGTGCTGGTCTCGGCACGGCCGAAGCTCATCATCACCTACACCTTGCCAAGCCCCTCAGCGCCGCTGCCGCCAGCCGTCGAGAAAAACTGGGAGGTTTTCATCGCCGGCGTCAGCGCCCACGAAAAAGTGCATGGCGCTGATATCATCGACATGGTGCGCAAGATCGAGACAGCGACCGTCGGCCTCAGCGTCGCCGGCGACCCCAAATGCAGCAAGATCCGCAGCGAGATGACGAAGCGCCTGTCCGAACTGTCACAGGCGCAGCGGCAAGCGAGCCGCGATTTCGACCGCGTCGAACTCGGCCAGGGCGGCAATCTGCAAAAACTCATCCTTGCCTTGGTGAATGGCGGCTGACGCTAGCTTTCAGAAACGAGACCGTCGAGAAGCGCAAAACCTTGCGGCCAGTCGCCCATGCCACTCTCGGCATTGATGTGACCGAACGGGCCGATGATGCCAAGGCCGCTGCCCCAATGCTTCGCCCTCGCCTCTGCATAGTCCGGCGCGCCATAGGGATCGTTGGTGCTGGTCACCACCAGCGAGGCAAAGCGCAGCCGGCCCTCGGGAATTTTGGCAAAGGCCATGCCGTAGGTCGGGAAGACGGCCGCTGTCGGATCGGGAACGCCGACCAGCAAGGCCGCCTTGACCGGGCGCCGCGAGATCTTCTGCCAATGTGCCACCAGCAGGCAGGACAGGCTGTGCGCGACCAGCACCGGCGGTTCGGGCGCCTCGATCACGGCAGCCTCCAGCGCCGCCAGCCAGTCGGTCAAATCGGGCAGGTCCCAGCTCGATGGCTGGAACCGCCGCATCGCCGGGTTGGCGCTTTCCCAGCGCGTTTGCCAGTGCGCCGGACCCGAACCGCCGCTGCCGGGCAGGATGATGAAATGCGTCATGTTGCCTTGCTCCTATCAGTCAGGAGAGCATGGTGGCGTCTTGTCACCACCCCGAGAATGGGAAATCATCGGAAAAGTCGCGGCATTTCCGATGGATTCAAAGTGGCATGAAAAACAGCGATGAGCGCGCGCCGCTCGACCCGACCGACATCGCCATTGTCGAAGCCATGCAGGAGAACGGCCGCATCGGCATGTCCGAGCTTGGCCGCCGGGTCGGCCTGTCGCAACCGGCGACCTCCGAGCGGGTGAAACGGCTGGAGGAGCGCGGCGTCATTGCCGGCTACACCGCTGTCATCGATCCGGCCGCCCTTGGCCTCGGCATGATGGCGATCATCCGGGTGCGCACCACGCATGAGCACATCCGCCCCTGCCTGAAGCAATTCGCCGAGATGCCGCAGATCACGGAGGTGCACCGACTGACCGGCGAGGATTGCTTCATCCTGAAAGTGGTCGTCCCCTCGCCGGCGCAGCTTGAAACCATCGTCGACGCCGTGGCCCGCCACGGCGCGGTCACGACGGCGCTGGTGCTGCGCAGCGAGACGCCGAAGCCGATCGGCCGCGACCTGATCCGGAGATCAGGCAGTTAGAGCAATATACGTTCCCCTGCCCTAGCGGCCGAGATCGAGCGCAGCACTCAGGTCGCCCATCGGCGGCTGGTCGTTGTTGCGCAGCGCCTTGTCGCGGGCGACGATGCCGGACAGCACCGGCAAATCGTAGCGGGCGGTGATGAAGCGCAGGATCGACGTCGTGTCGTATTGCGTGTGGTCGACCGTGCCCATCTTCGCATAGGGCGAGATGATGAAGGCCGGGATGCGGTTGCCCGGCCCCCAGCGGTCGGCCTTCGGCGGCGCGACATGGTCCCAGAAGCCGCCATTCTCGTCATAGGTGACGACCACCAGCATATGGCTCCACTGCGGGCTCTTCTCCAGATGCGAGACGAGATCGGCGAGATGCTGGTCGCCGCTCGCCACATCGGCATAGCCGCCATGCTCGTTGAGATTGCCTTGCGGCTTGTAGAAACTCACCGCCGGCAGCTTGCCGTCGTCGATCGCCTTGATGAATTCAGCGCCATCCAGGCCGCCGTCCTTGAGGTGTTCGGTTCGCGCGGCCGTGCCGGGCGCGTAAGCGGCGAAGTAGTTGAACGGCTGGTGATGGAACTGGAAGTTGGGCACCGGCGTCGCGTTCTTGCCGTCGAGCGTGGCCTGCCAGGCGCCGGCATACCAGGCCCAGCTGACACCCTTCAGCGACAACAGGTCGCCGATGGTGATGTCGTGCTGCGGCGGCAGCGTGGTCGGCTGCGCCGGATCGGCAAGTGCCTTGTCGCCGCCTTCGGCCGGCTTGTTGGCGCTCGGCTCGTAAGGTGGCTGCATGGTGTTGACGGCGTAGAAGTCGGGCGTGATGGCACCGTCATTGACGAATTTCGGCGCGCCGCCGAGTGCCGAGGCCGGCGAGTTGTCGGCAACCTTCAGCGTCGTGCCGTCGGCTTCGACGACCGCGATCTGCCCCTTCACCGGGCTGGTGTCGGCGTGCGGATAGACCGGCGCGCAGGCGCAGGCGAGCATGATATGGTTGAGGAAGGAGCCGCCGAAGGCGCCCTGGAAGAAATTGTCGGCGAGCACATACTTCTTCGCCACCGCCCACATCGGCAGCACCGAGCCGTCATAATGGCCCATCACTAGGCCGCCGGAATCGGCCCAGGCGACGAACTTGTCGTTCCGGCCAGCATCGATCTGCATCTGCTCCTGGTAGAAGCGATGCCAGAGGTCGCGCGTGATGACGGAGGTCTTCTCGTTGAAGCCGCTGGCGTCGTCGATGGCGAAGCTGGCATTGCTGAGATGCGCCGACTGCGCCTCGGTCACCGGCGGCGTCACGCCCTTGGCGGTCAGGCCGCCCCAGGCCGGCGGCAATTCGGTCAGCGGCTTGCCGTCGCGGTCGAGCTGGTGCACCTGGTCGGCCGAAACGTTGGCCAGGCCGTTGGCGCCGGGGAAGCCGCCATAGAGATTATCGAAGCTGCGGTTCTCGGCATAGATGACGACGACGGTGTCGATCTTGTCGTAGCCGGGCGGGGCAGCGATGGCTGTAACCGGAATCGAGGCCAGCGCCGTGCCGGCCAAGCAAAGCGAGGTAAAAAGCGTGAGCCGCGTCATGGGAAGTCCTCATGGCTAGGGTGATGGCTAGAGGGGCAATATATGGCTGGGGCGACGAGCCATGGCTGCAGACGCTAGGTCGGCGCCTTGTCACCTTTGTGACATTTGCCGTCCATCCGAACACGGTTGCGTGAGCGGGTGGGCTGGTCATCAATCCGTTGCAGTGCGGACCTAATTCCGGAACAAACCGGACTGAACCTTATGACGGCAAGACGACGGAAAGGCCTGATGATCGCGACCGCCGCGGCATCGATGTTTGGCCTTGCCATGACCCTGTCGGCAACCCTTGTTCATGCCGGAAGCGGCAGCGTCCATCCCGGGCCGATGTCGCGCGCGGATGCTTTCGCGCGGGCGCAGGCGCTGACGGCGCTTGGCCGCAAAATGTTCTTCGACCCGTCGCTGTCTGCTTCGGGCAAGCAGGCCTGCTCGTCCTGCCATGATCCGCACCATGCGTTCGGCCCGGCCTCGGCGGCACCGGTCGAGATGGGTGGGCCGCATCTCGACCAGCCCGGACTGCGCGCCGTGCCCTCGCTGCGCTACCTGCAGGCGGTGCCGGCCTTCACCGAGCATTTTTACGATTCCGAGGATGAAGGCGACGAGAGCGTCGACAACGGCCCGACCGGCGGCCTGACCTGGGACGGCCGCGCCGACCGCGGCCGCGATCAGGCCAGGATCCCGCTGCTGTCGCCGTTCGAGATGGCCAACAAGGATGCCGCCGCCGTCGCCGCCGGCTTGCGCAAGACCGCCTATGCCGACGAATTCAAGGCCGCCTTCGGCGATGCCGTGTTCGACCACCCGGATGACGCCTTCGACGCCGCTGTCGAGGCGCTGGGCACCTTCGAGCAGAGCGCCGCCGATTTCTATCCCTATTCCAGCCACTACGACGCCTTCCTCGCCGGCAAGGCGACGCTGTCGGCGCAGGAATTGCACGGCCGCGCGCTGTTCGAGGATGAGACCAAGGGCAATTGCGCCTCCTGCCATCTGAGCGAACCCGCCAATGACGGCGAGCCGCCGCAGTTCACCGATTTCGGCTTGATCGCCGTCGCCGTGCCGCGCAACCCGGCCATACCGGCCAATGCCGACCCCGCCTATGTCGATCTCGGCCTGTGCGGACCGCAGCGCACCGACTTCCACGGCCGGTCAGAGTATTGCGGGCTGTTTCGCACGCCGACGCTGCGCAATGTCGCGCTACGGAAAAGCTTCTTCCACAACGGCTATTTCCACACCCTGCGCGACGCGGTCGCCTTCTACGCCAGCCGCGACAGCGATCCCGGCCACTGGTATCCCAAAAACGCCGACGGCACGATCCGGCAAAATGACGATTTGCCAAAGGCTTACTGGGCCAACCTCAACCAGGACCCACCCTTCGGCAAGAAGCCCGGCGACAAGCCAGCGCTGACCGACCCCGAGATCGACGACATCGTCGCCTTCCTGCAAACGCTGACCGATGCGGATCAGCAGTGACAATCGCGTCTTTCCTTCTCCCCTTGTGGGAGAAGGTGGCCTCGCGAAGCGAAGTCGGATGAGGGGTGTTCCAGCTTGGCAATGACGGCGTTCCGTCCAGCACCCCTCAACCGTCTCGGCGCTGCGCGCCGATCCACCTTCTCCCACAAGGGGAGAAGGGAAGATCATCCCTCACTGCGTATCCGCGTGTGCCCTCAGTTCCGCCCGCTTCTCGTCCGACACCACGGCGAGGTCGAGCACCTTCTGCAGGCCGGCGGCGTGGCGGAAGCTGGGCTCGCTCTGCACGCCGCTGGCGACGGCATCGACGAAACGCTGGTAGTTGGTCGCCACCGCACCGGCGTCGAGCTCTTCCCATTTGGCGTTCTCGACATTCGCGCCGACGCAGGCCTTGAGCGCCGAGCCGTCGAGATTGTGCACCACTTCGATGCCGCCCTTGTCGCCATAGATGCGCAGACGCAGTTCGTTGAGATGGCCGGTCGCCCAGCGGCTGGCATGCACCACGCCGAAGGCGCCATTGGAAAAATCCAGCGTCATGGCGAAGCTGTCATTGGCGTCGAGTTCGTAGTCGCCGATGCGGTTGCCGGGCGCCTTGTCGAAGGCGCGCAGCCGGCAGAAGACATGGTCGATGTCGAGAGCGGCACCGTAGCTGGCGAAATCGAGGATGTGGATGCCGACATCGCCAAGCACGCCATTCGAGCCGTGGCCGCGCGACAAGCGCCAGAGCCATTTCGGATCGGTGTGCCAGTCGCCCCAGAATTTCGACACCAGCCAGCTTTGCAGATAGGACGCCTCGACATGCCTGACCGTGCCGATTTCGCCCGCCTGCACCATCTGGCGGGCCTTTTGCAGTGCCGCGACATTGCGATAGGTGAGGTTCACCATATTGACGATGCCGGCAGCCTCGGCGGCATCCGCCATCTCGGTGGCCTTGCCGAAATTTTCGGCCAGCGGCTTCTCGCACAGCACCGGCTTGCCGGCGGCAATCAGCGCCATGGTGGTCGGGTGATGGATGCGGTCCGGCGTGACATTGGCCACCGCGTCGAAGCCGCCCCATGTCAGCGCCTCCTCCAGCGAGGTGAAGCGGTTGTCGATCTTGAAGCCGTCGGCGAATTCGCCGACGCGCGCCGCATCGACATCGACGGCACCGACGATGTCGACACCTTCGATGGCGCTGAAGCGCCGGGCATGTTCCTGCGCCATCCAGCCGGTGCCGAGTATCAAAAGCCGCATTTTTTGCTCCTTGGAAATGTCAGAAGGGGATATCAGAATCCGTCTCTCAGAGGTGCTGCCGGATCACCTTCAGCGCGAGCCCACGAAGGCGGCAGCCTGGCTCATCGCCGCCTCAGATAGCGCGGATGATGCCGCCGTCGACACGGATGTTCTGGCCGGTGATGTAGCCGGCGCCTTCGGAAGCCAGGAAGGCGATGGTCGCGGCGATCTCATCTGAGGTGCCGTAGCGCTGCATCGGCACGCTGTCGCGGCGCTCCTCGGTGGCCGGCAGGCTGTCGATCCAGCCGGGCAGCACGTTGTTCATGCGCACATTGTCTGATGCATAGGTGTTGGCGAAGATCTTTGTGTAGGCGGCAAGCCCGGCGCGGAACACTGCCGAGGTCGGGAACATCGGGCTCGGCTCGACCACCCAGGCGGTCGAGATGTTGATGATGGCGCCGCCCTTCTGCTTGACCATCTGCGGTGCCACGATGCGCACCGGCCGGATGACGTTCAGCAGGTAGACATCCATGCCGGTGTGCCACTGCTCGTCTGATATCTCGAGGATCGGCGCACGCGGCCCATGGCCGCCGCTGTTGACCAGCACGTCGATGCGGCCATAGCGCTCGAGCGTCAGGTCGACGAGGCGCTGCAGATCGTCATTCGACTGGTTGGAGCCGGTGACGCCGAGCCCGCCAAGCTCCTTGGCCAGCGCCTCGCCCTTGCCCGAGGACGACAGGATGGCGACCTTGAAGCCATCCGCCGCCAGGCGATTCGCCGCCGCCGCCCCCATGCCGCTGCCGCCGGCCACGACAACAGCTACTTTTTCTACACTCATTGGATTTCCTCTCGGGTTGGCAGGACTCTGCAAGCAGTGTTTTCAGGCTTCGGGCAGTGATATAGCTGGTTTGCACGGCTGGTTCGAACCAGAATGCCTGAAATCAAGCTGTAGAAAAACTACTGCATGCCCGAAGCGTTCCTGAGCCTGCCGCCGTTGAATGCGCTTCGCGCCTTCGAAGCCTCGGCGCGTCATCTCAACTTCCGCATCGCGGCCGAGGAGTTGAACGTCACGCAAGGGGCGGTGGCCCAGCACATTCGCGGACTGGAGGCCGATCTCGGCGCAAAACTGTTCCAGCGGCTGCCGCGAGGCCTGGCGCTGACCGACGAGGGCCGCGCCTATGTGCCCAACATCCGCCGCGCCTTCGATCTGATCTCCGAGGCGACGCTGCTGTTGCGCCCCGAACCGGCGCGGCTGACGATCAGCGTGACGCCGAGCTTCGCCACCAAATGGCTGATCCCGCGACTGCAGGATTTCGTGGCGCACAATCCGCTGGTCGATCTGCGCATCCTGGCCAGCGAGAGCCTGTCGAGTTTCCAGGCCGATGGCGTCGACATTGCTGTCCGGCAAGGACGCCCGCCCTTCGGCGCCGGCCTGATTGTCGACCTGTTGTTTCCCCAGCAGATCATCGCCGTCTGCAGCCCGGCCCTACTGCCGGCCAGCGCCAGTGAGATCGCGGCGGCTGAAATCCAGCATCATGTGCTGCTGCACGACACGCATAATCTGTGGCCGGAATTCATGGAAAAGGTCGTTGGCCTGAAGCTGACGACCGAACTGAAACGCATGCGTTTCAACCAGACGGGGCTCGCCATTGACGCGGCCATCGCCGGCCAGGGCATAGCGCTGGCCAGCCGCTTTCTGGTCGCGGCCGATCTCGCCGCCGGCCGGCTGGTTCAGCCGGTCAGTGGCGAAATGCGCGGCACTCAGGATTTCTACGTCGTGATGCCGAGAAAACAGCGGCATCCCGAGCCGACGCAAGCGGTGCGGCAATGGCTGCTCGATGCCGGAGCAAGGCCACCGGTCCAGTCCAGCGGATGAGTCGCTGGTGGCCGCGTGGGTTGGGCTTCAGCCCAACCGCACCCAATCTATGGCTTCGAGCACATAGGGAGCGAACAGGAAATCTCGGATCTCGATGATCCGGCTTTCCGACCAGTCGATCAGGACAAAATGCGCAGGTCTTTCCATCGGGCCGGTGCTGTCGAAGACCAGCATGGCCGGCTGTCCTTCAACCGCGCCGAGCGCGTACCGCCATTTCGTCTCTTCCGCATAGCGCGTGAAATAGAGGCCAATCTTGTCGCGCCCTTCCAGCCGGAGCCGGTTCACCAGATCGAGCTTCACGTCATCGGCGAGCATGGCGCGGATTGCGTCGAAATCGCCGCTCCGAAACAGATGGACATAAGCGGTGATCTTCCGCCGGTCCTGATCGGACATCAGCGGCAGCCTTGTGTCTTCAGGCGCCTGCGCCAGCCGCCGCAGCGCAGCGCGCCCGCGCTGAAGCGCCGATTTGGCGGCTGTCGCAGAGCACTCGGCGATGCCTGCGATCTCGTCGACCGAATGACCCAGAACATCCCTGAGGATCACCGCGCAGCGCTGAAGTTCAGGCAGTCGCAGAAACGTCTGAAAGCTGATCGCGACGATGTCCGCTTCGGGTATGGGCGCCGCTTCGACGTCCTCGGTGAGCGGAACGACCGTGTTCCGGGACCTGTCGCGCAGGAAATCGAGGCTGGCATTGTGGGCGATGCGAAACAGCCAGCCCTCGAGATTGTCCACCGCGACGCCCTGGGTTCGCGCGTGAAGGGCCTTGACGAGGGTATCCTGCAATACATCCTCGCCATTGACCGCCGATCCCGTCATGCGCGCGCAGTAGCGATGAAGGCGCGGCCGCAAAGCTTTCAGACGATCCTCGAATTCGTTCGTGTTCATGTATCGAGACCTACAGCGCTTCCGCGCTCTGTTGCGCCAC
This sequence comes from Mesorhizobium kowhaii, assembly GCF_042431665.1. Classification (NCBI taxonomy): domain Bacteria; kingdom Pseudomonadati; phylum Pseudomonadota; class Alphaproteobacteria; order Hyphomicrobiales; family Phyllobacteriaceae; genus Mesorhizobium; species Mesorhizobium kowhaii. The sequence continues at coordinate 48,598 of NZ_JBHLYT010000025.1, read as the reverse complement.
CCCCGCGCCGGGAAGGTCGAGCGTCAAAGCCGCGAAGCCGTTGGCTTCAAGTATTGGTGTAACTCTGTCCCACGCCGAATGGTTGTGCCAACCGCCGTGGATCAGGACAAAAACTGCTTTGGTTGCTGACATCGCTCATTCCTCTTCGTCTGATTTTACGATCTTTGGAAGCGGCCGCCCGCCATTTCGGGTTCAAACTTCCCTGTTGTCGAAAAGGAACATTTGAACGCCCGAGTCATCAGGCGCAAAAAGTCGGCGATCCGCCCCAGCCGCCTGTCCTTCCGCGCTTGCAAACGCCTTCTCGATCGCCGCAAGGTCGTCGAAATACAGCGTTCCGATCCGATGAACGTTGGAGGCTCCGACCGGCGTTGCGACGGGGCCGTCGCTGACCTCGTATTTCCTGAGACCCGGAATCTTCTTGGCGAGAGGCACGTGGATTTCGAAGTAATGTCGGTCAAATGCCTCGACGTCTTTCGGTGTCCGGTAAATCACGACCATCCGAGCCATTACGGTTCTCCTTTGTTACCGGTGTGACGCAAACTTGCTTGTGTGTTCACCCTCACCGGGTTTCGCTCAACACCGCCGAGCCCACGATCGAGTCCAAGCTCGCCAGCTCAATGATCTTCGGAAAATAGGCTTTCATGCGCGGATCGCTGCGCATCGCCTCGACAGCTGCGGGGTCTCCCACTCGGAGTAGATGACGACGCCGGCGCCGTCGTTTGCCGCGATCAGCCGGGTCGTCTTCCAGCCGTGGAGCGTGCGGACCACCGTGTCGGTGTTCTGCTTCAAGAGCGCGATCAGCGCATCCTGCTTGCCGGGTTTGACCTTCAGCAGATTGATCAAAATAACGGACTCGTCGGACATGGCATGTCTCCTTCTGTTTCGAACACACCAAGGACGATCCGAAGGGCGGAAACGGATCGCGACGTAAAAGATTTTTTGGAAGATCATCTGGAAGGAGTGTGCTTTGCCGAGTTTTCAACGACAGTTGCAATGACCTGATGCAGCCAGCTAGATCGGCAACAAGGCGTCGGGCTTCACATTGGCGATCGAGGCATAGGTGTGCGTTTCGCGGACGCCGGGCAGCGGCAGGATAACCCGCTGCAGAAAATCCTGGAACATCGTCATGTCGGCGATGCGCGCCTTGACCAAATAGTCGAAGCCGCCGACCACCATGTGGCACTCGATGATCTCGGGCGCCCGCAACACCGCCTCGGCGAAGCGGTCGAAGACATGCGGCGCCGTGTGGTCGAGCCGCACCTCAATGAAGACGAGCTGTGCCTGCCCGATTCTGGCGGGATCGAGAACGGCTCGCACCGCGCGGATGAACCCTTCGGAGAACAGCCGCTTGACGCGCTGCGCCGCCCCTGTTGGTGACAAGCCGACTCGCCGCGCCAGATCGAGCGTCGTGCGGCGGCCGTCCTCTTGCAACAAGCGCAGCAGCGAGCGGTCGATACGGTCCAGATCGTCCATTTCAGGATTCACACTTTTGAGCCAGGACAAGCGTGATAGTCACGCTGAAATCGCAAAAACAGCATATTTCATCGCGCCATCAGATCGCAATACCGTTTGCCGTGTACCCCAGCCGACAACGAAAGCGGATCCCATGACATCAGCCCTATCGATCTCCCGCAGCGCCCAGGCCAAGGGCGATACACCAGTGCTCTTCTTGAGCGAAGCCGAGGTGAAAACATGCATCGACCTGCGCCAGCTTCTCGACGCGCTGGCCGGCGGCTTCAAGGCGCTGTCCGGCGGCAAGATCGTCAGTCCGGCGCGGCCGCAGCTTGATGTTCCGCAAGCCGGCTATTCGCTGGCGATGCCGGCCTGGATGACGGGCATGCATCTGACGGTGAAGATCGTCAACGTCTTCGAAGGCAACATCGCCAAAGGCATCCCCAGCCATCTCGCCACCATCCATCTGTTCGACCCGCAGACGGGCATGCCGGTCAGCGTCATGGACGGCACCTACATCACCGCCGTGCGCACCTCCGGCTCAGCCGTGCTGTCGGTGCGCGAACTCGCCCGTCGCGACGCCAGGGTCGCGACGGTAGTGGGCGCCGGTGTGCAAGCCAGCCAGCATCTCAATCTTCTGCCGCTGGTGCGCGACTTCGCCGAGATCCGCGTCGTCTCGAAGGAATTCGCGGATGCGCACGCGCTTGCCGCGCAGCATCCCGGGGTCGTCGCCGTCAGCGATATTGAAGCCGCGGTGCGCTCGTCGGATGTGGTCTGCCTGGCGACGCATTCCTACGAACCGGTGATCTCGGCCGACTGGGTGCGGCCCGGCACCCATGTCTCGTCGGTGGGCGTCGCACCGCCCGGCGGCGAACTGCCGGTCGACCTCATCAGGCGGGCCAGCCTGTTCGTCGAGACAAGCGAAGCCTTCGCCCCGACCCCGATCGGTTCCTGCGAACTCGCCGGCCTCGATCCGCAAACCGGAACCGAACTCGGCGAAATGCTGCTCGGGCTGCGGCCGGGGCGCATCAGCGCCGATCAGGTCACTGTCTACAAGGCCATGGGCGTTGCCATGGAGGACATGGTGGCGGCCGACCTCGCCTATCGCGAGGCGGTACGGCGGGGAGTGGGACACGTGGTTGCGCTGTAGAGGGGCCGGTTCGCTTCATCGTTTAAGTCGGCGCCGCCCTCATTGCCTGCCGGGCATTTCTCCCCGTTGAACGAGGGAGCCGGGCAGCATCTGGCTTAGCACGCGATCGCGAAGGAAGACGTGATGGAAGATGGCCGCGGCGGCGTGCAGGCCGGCGAGCCATAGGATGATATCGCCAAGCGTGCCGTGGATGTCCGCCAGCGATGCGCCGGCATCCCACGGGCCGAAAAACGGGCCAATGGCGCCAAAGCCGTAGACCGTTACCGGGTGGCCGCCGAACCATGCGCCGAGCATGGCAGTCGCCGGAACCGCGAACAGAAGCGCATAGAGCGCCCAATGCGTTACCTTCGAGGCGACGTCCATCCATGCGGGCATCGGCGGTGCATCGGGAACGCGGTCGAACAGGCGCCAGATCAGACGAAGGACCAGCAGCCAGAAAACGGTGAAACCGAGCGACTCGTGGAGCAGCAGCGTCGAGGCGCGGGCCTCGGAATAGACCCGCGTCGGCGGGCCACCTTCGGAGACCAGGAAGGCGATGAGCACAAGCAGTGCCGTCAGCCAGTGAAATGCCTGGGCGAGGCTTCCGTAGCGATTTGTCGTACCGGACAGCGACATGCAAAGCTCCGTTGGACCCCCCGCGCCTGAGGTGTCTTATTCAGTTGGTCCTCGAGTGACATCCGAGTTTGCCGTTCGTGTGGCGGGGGCGACGGCAAAGGTGCCGCGCGGGCGACGGCAAGGGCCGCGCGGGCGACGGCAAGGGCCGCGCGGGCGACGGCAAGGGCCGCGGGCGACGGCAAGAAGCCGCGCCGAGGTGGAACGCCCCGCCGGGATATGAGACGCTGTCCGGCAAGTCTGGTCGGAGATGCCGCATGAAACCCACACTGCCGCTGCTGTTGAGCCTCAATGGCGGCTATGTCGATACGGCCGGGTTCCTGGCGCTGCAGGGCCTGTTCACCGCGCATGTCACAGGAAATTTCGTCACCCTGGGCGCCTCGCTGGTGCTCGGCATCTCGGGCGTGCTGGCAAAGCTGCTGGCGCTGCCAGTCTTCTGCATCGTCGTCATCCTGACCCGGCTGGCGGGTGAACTCTTGCGCAGACGGGGACGGCCGGCGCTCGCCGTGCTGCTGGCGGCCAAGCTGGCGCTGCTGATTGCCGGCGCCACCCTTGCGATCCGCTTTGGCCCCTTCGCCAGCGGCGACGGCGCGGCCGCCATCGTCACCGGCATGGTCCTGGTCGCCGCGATGGCGATCCAGAATGCAGTGCACCGCGTCCATCTCGCGGCAGCACCACCGTCGACGCTGATGACCGGCACCACCACCCAGCTCATGCTCGACCTCGCCGATCTCATCGGCGGCGTCGCGCCCGAAGCCCGCCCTGCCCTCATTGCCCGCCTGCGGCGCATGTCTGTGGCGGTCGCCGTTTTCGCCGCCGGCTGTGCCGCCGCGGCACTCGGCTTTGCCTTCGCCAATGTCTGGTGCTTCGTCGTTCCGCCGGTGATTGCGCTCTTCGCCCTGCTGCTGCGGGTTTCGGTGCCGGACGGGGAGATCAGCTAGCCCTCTTCATCCGTCCAGATCAGGCGCAGCAGGCGCAGCAGCGTTGCCCGCTCCTTTTTTGTCAGCCGGTGCAGGAACCGGTCCTCGTGCCGGCGAACCTGCCGGCGCCATCCCGGCATGGCCTCCCTGGCGGCTTGCGTAAGGGTGAGCATCTGCACGCGCCGGTCGCCGGCATGGTCGTCGCGCTCGACCAGCCCGCGCTCTTCCAGTTCGGCGAGCAGCGGCGCCATGTTGGCGCTCTTCATGCCAAGCAGGCGGCAGAGTTCGGCGGCGCGGATGCCGGGCTTCTCGTCGATCAGCGCCAGCATGCCATAGGTGACCGGGCGCAGCGCCGCCTCGGCCATCTCGACCGCGAAATCGTTGAGCGCAAAGGCCGAGGCGCGTTTGAGATTGTAGCCGATCTGCGCGTCCAGCGCGTCTTCGGGTGTCGCGCCTGGCGCGCTGCGACTGGTGTGGGCCTCATCCATGTTGCAACCGATCGCCGCGATCAAAGCCCTTGTCAAGCGAAAAAGACTATGCGACATAGCAAACCGATAGCTATGCCGCATAGCAATTGCCATCAATTCTAAGGCGAAACGGGAGGACCTGCACATGACCGAAGAGACCGTTGCCTTCGATGTCGAGAACGGCATCGCCTGGGTGCGCTTCAACCGGCCGGACAAGCGCAACTGCATGAACCCGGCGCTCAACCGGCGGATGATGGAGGTTCTCGACCAACTGGAATTCCGCGACGATGTCGGCGTGCTGGTGCTGTCCGGCGAAGGCAGCGCCTGGTCGGCGGGCATGGACCTCAAGGAGTATTTCCGCGAGACCGAAGCCAAGGGTCTTGGCGCCATCCGCAAGGCGCAGTCCGAAGCCTATGGCTGGTGGCGGCGGCTGCGCTGGTACGGCAAGCCGACCATCGCCATGGTCAATGGCTGGTGCTTCGGCGGCGGCTATGGCCCGCTCTTCGCTTGCGACCTCGCCTTCGCCGCCGACGAGGCGCAGTTCGCCCTGTCGGAGATCAACTGGGGCATCCTGCCCGGCGGCGGCGCCACCAAGGTGGTGGTCGACCTCTTGTCGATGCGCGATGCCATGTACCATGCGCTGACCGGCGAACTCATCGATGGCAGGAAGGCCGCCGCCTGGAAGCTGGTCAACGAAAGCCTGCCGCTGGCGGATCTGAAGGCGCGTGTCACCGAGGTCGCCACCCTCCTGCTGAAGAAGAACCCGATTGCCCTGAAGGCGACCAAGGACGCCATCCGCCGCGTCGCCGAGATGACCTACGACAATGCCGAGGATTATCTGGTGCGCGCCCAGGAGGCAGCCAACTCCCACGACAATGAGGGCCGCAAGGAAGGCATCCGCCAGTTCATCGACGAAAAGAGCTACAAGCCCGGTCTCGGCGCCTACGACAAAGCCAGGTGACCGTGCAAGCATAGCGCAACCCTGGGGAGGAGATGCAGATGCCGGCCTGGACGACCTCGGACCCCGTGGCCCTGCACGCCCGGACGCAGCCGGATCGTGTCGCTTGTGTCGACCTGGGATCCGGCCGGCGCTGGACTTACTTCGCACTCGACGAGGCTATCCAGCGCGCCGTCGGCGTTCTCGAAACCGGCCATGGCATCGCGGCCGGGCAACGGATCGCGACGATAGCCCGCAACAGCGCCGACTTGCTTGTCCTGCAGCAGGCTGCGATGCGGCTCGGCGCCATCTTCGTGCCGCTCAACTGGCGGCTCGCCGGTGCCGAACAGAAGACGATCCTCCAGGATTGCGATCCGGTGCTTCTGTTGCATGACTCGGCCCTCGATATGGCGCTACCCAAAGGCTGCATGCCGGTCGAAGTCGCTGCCTTCGCGGCGGCAGTCGAGGCGCATGCGCCGGCGCCGCGCCGCCCTTTGCCGGCGGACGATACGCCGTCGATCATCCTCTACACGTCAGGCACGTCGGGCCGGCCGAAAGGGGTCATCGTCACCGAGCGCAACGCCTTGGCCACCGCGGTCAATTTCGGCGTGCTGGGGCGGGTCGGCAATGCCAGCATCTTCCTCTGCGACACGCCGATGTTCCATGTCATCGGCCTCATCGCCAGCCTGCGCCCACCCCTGCTGCAGGGCGGCACGGTGTTGATCTCACCCGGCTTCGATGCCGGCCTCACCAACCGTCGCCTCGCCGATCCCGCGCTTGGCGTCACCCACTATTTCTGCGTGCCGCAAATGGCCAGAATGCTGCGCGACCATCCGGGGTTTGCGCCTGTGGACTGGACCTCGCTCACCGCCATCTTCACCGGCGGCGCGCCCAATCCGGCCGCCGACATCCTCTGGTGGCTGGCAAAAGGCGTGCGCATGGTCGACGGCTTCGGCATGACGGAAGCCGGCACCGTGCTCGGCATGCCTGTCGAGGCCGACCGGATCGCCCGCAAGGCGGGCTCGGCGGGTCTTGCCGCGCCGACGATCGGCCTGCGCATCGTCGGCGAGGATGGCCGCGACGTCGCCGCCGGCGAGCCAGGCGAGATATGGCTGTCAGGTCCCAGCGTCACATCAGGCTACTGGAACCGGCCGGAGGAGACAGCGCGCGCCTTCACCGGCGGTGGCTGGTTCCGCACCGGCGACATCGGGCGGCGGGACGACGAAGGCTTTGTCACCCTCGTCGACCGCCGCAAGGACATGTTCATCTCCGGCGGCGAGAACGTCTACCCGGTCGAAATCGAGATGGCGCTGCTCGACCACCCCGCCATCGCCGAGGCGGCCGTGATCGGCGTCGCCGACCAACGCTGGGGCGAAGTCGGGCGCGCCTTCATCGTAGTCAAACCCGGCTGCGTCGTCGATCCGGCTGATCTGGCAAGCCACTGCAGCGCACGCATCGCCCGCTACAAGGTGCCGAAGGAGTTTTTGCTCACGCAAGCGCTGCCACGCACCGCATCCGGCAAGATCCAGAAACACATTTTGCGCAGCTGGACAGCACCGACCAGCGGACAAGCCTGAGGCATACCGTCGTTCAGCCCGCAGGCGCGGACCGAAAAATCGCCGCGGCCGCGGCAACGATTTCCGCATTGTCCCTCGCCGTCCTGCCGTCGGCGAGCGTCTTGCCGTCTTCCAGCCCAACCCGCGTCGACCAGCGCTTGCGATGCGCCAGCTCGACGAACGGCCAGACCGTGGCGTCGACGCCGTGCAGCAGGATCGGCCGCCGCACCCCGGCACGCTCGAGCACAGCGGCGATGCCATGCGCCTCGTCCAGCGCGGCCGGCAGATCCCGGATGTCGATGTCGATCAGGATGCGCAGCACGCGGCTGTGGTCGGCAAGACCGACGAAGCGTTCGGCGTCGGCGAGGGTGGCAAGCCCGGCCTCGATGCCGACGCCACGATTGCGCAGCAGCTCCATGACCCCAGGCGCATCGACCTCCGACAGATTGACCGAGGCATAGTCGGGCAGTTCCCGCCAGCCGCCGATCGCGGTGCGGGTCCGCTCGACATCGTCCTCGATCCAGGCGCCGGTCGACACGCCGACCAGCGTGCCCGGGCAGGCCTGGCGCACCGCCAGCACGGTGGCATTGACGGCCGCCAGGCTTTCGCGCCCGTCAATGCTGCGCGGGTGGATGTGCAGTTCGGCCGCACCGGCGGCGACGCAGGCCGCGGCGTCGCTGGCCATCGTCTGCGCAGTCAGCGGCAGCCTGGGGTGGAATTCACGGGGACGCGCGCCGTTGATGCAGGCCTGGACGATCATCGATCTCACCTCGGACAAGGAAGGTCGCAGTCTAGCCGCGCAGCAAGACACGGCAAAGAGTTGGAGACTTCGCTCCTGACAGCGCGCGCTAGATTCGGTGGCATTTGAATAAAAGCCGCCTGTGGATATTTACCCCGCCTTCCGCCAGGCCCGGCAAGATACATTAGGGTGGGATCATGGAGAGACCATTGACCAGTGATTTTTCAGCCGCCCGCATCCATCTCGAACGCGCCTATCACTATCTGCAGGGCAATGACGAGACGAGCCGCACGGCATGTGACGCCCTTGATCTGTTGATCGAAACGGTGGCGGAAGCACAGCACAGGCCAGCCGAGGCTGGAGTGCTGGAGTTTCCGCAATCGACGGCGCGGCGAACCGGCTAAGACGTGTTGAGATTCAGGCCGGCCGGCCTGAATCTCAATACACGCTGGATCACGATGCCTTGCGGGTCGCCACCACCTCGGTCGCGCGCGAAACGATCGCCTCCAGCGGTTCCGGCCGGTGCAGCAGAAACCCCTGGCCGAAGGCGACGCCCATGTCGCTCAGCATCGTCAACGTGTCCTGCCGTTCGATCTTCTCACCCACCACATCGCAACCCAGGCTGCGGGCAATGCTGGTGATAGCCAGCACGATCTCGCGGTCGAAGCGGCTTTGCGTGATGTGCTCGATGAAGGAGCCGTCGACCTTGATGGTGTCGACGGGGAAGCGCCTGAGATATTCGAACGAACTCATGCCGGCGCCGAAATCGTCGAGGCTGACCCGGCAGTGCCGCTCGCGCGCCTTGCGCACGAATTGTTCGGCGGCGTCGAAATTCGTGACCGCGGCGGTCTCGGTGATCTCGAAGCCGATGCCCGAATGCGGCGCCCCGGTCTGCTCGATGACGCTGTCGACGAACGCCCATAGCTGCGGATCGCTCAGCGTCTGCGCCGACAGGTTGAAGCCGAGCGTCAGCGTGCCCGCGCGCAAGGCCGCACCATGCCGCGACAGCGCCGTGCGGATGATCCAGCGGTCGAGCCTGGAAGCGATGCCGAACCGCTCGGCCACCGGAATGAACTCGCCGGGCGGCACCAGGCGGCCATTGCGCGCGGCGAGCCTCGCCAGCACTTCGACATGGCGGCTCTCTTGCCAGGGTCTGCCCAGCAGATGGATTTCCTGGCCGAACAGTTTCAGCCGTCCGTCTTCCATGGCATCGACGGTGTCGGCGGCGATACGCGCCGCATTCAGCCCGCCCGATCCCGATGCCGTCTTGATGGAGAAGACAGCGAAACGGTTGCGTCCGGCAGCCTTGGCCGCATAGCAGGCGTCGTCGGCGCAGGCCAGCGCGTCGGCCACCGTGGTGTTGGCGTCATCGACGAAGGCGATACCGATCGAGGCCGCCAGCTTGCGCGTCGACGCGGCCGGGCCGAGATCGGCTTCGCGCACCGCGCCAAGCACCGCAGTGGCGATCCGCTCGGCCTGCGCGGTGTCGCAATGCGGCACCAGCAGCGCGAATTCGTCGCCGCCCAGCCGCGCCGCGTGCGCCGATGGCGGCAGACAAGCGCGGATGCCGGCGGCAACGCTCTTCAGCGCCAGGTCGCCGGCGGCGTGGCCGGCAAAATCGTTGAGCGCCTTGAAGTAGTCGAGATCGACATAGAACACCGCCAGCGGCGCACCCGCCGCGATGTGGTCGGCGAGCAGCCGGTCGAAAGCGGAGCGGTTCCACAGGCCGGTCAGCGCGTCGTGACCGGCCGCATAGGCGAGCTCCTGCTGGCGCAGCTTTTCCTCGGTGATGTCGCGCACCGTGCCGAGGATCTGGCCCGCGGCACCCGCGGCGGCGATGAAGCGGACCAGCGATTCGACATGGCGGAGCTCGCCGTCGCGCCTGATGATGCGGTATTGATTGGCGATGACGCCGTCCGTTCCGACTGCCGCCTGGTGGGCACGCTCGGTGGCCTCCTTGTCGTCGGGATGCAGATAGGTGTGCCAAAGGTCGGCCGTCACCTCGTCGGTGTCGGCAAAGAGGCCGAATATATCCCTGGTGCGGGTGTCCCAATAGCTCTTGCTGGTGGCGATGTCGTGGTGCCAGATGCCGGTGCCGCTGGCGGCGAGCGCCAGGCGGAAGCGCACATTGACTTGTTCGAGCTCGGCTTCGGTCGCCTTCTGCCGGGTGATGTCGGTCTGCACGCCCATCAGCCGCAGCGGCCGCCCGTCCGCGTCGCGCTCGACGATGCCGCCGCGATCGAGCACCCACACCCAATGGCCCAGCTTGTGCTTCAGCCTGAGTTCGGTCTCGATGGCGTCGGTCTGTCCGGCAATGTGGCGGTCGCCGCTTGCCAGCGCCCGCTCGCGATCGTCGGGATGGGTCAGCTGCAGCCACAGGTCGCTGGCGTTGGCAAGTTCGCTTTCATCATAGCCCAGCATCCGCGCCCAGGTCGCGGAATAGAAGCAGTCGCCGGTCGCAAGATCCCAGTCCCAGACGCCAAGATGGGCGCGTTCCAGGGCCTTGGCCCAGAACGTTCCATTGCGACTTTTCTTGTCCTGACGCGTCATCGTCTGTTTCGCTCATCCCCGCAGCGGGACAATCTGCAGCAAAACCAGAGAAGAAACAGTTACCGTTGGGGTGGTGTGAAACGATCCGTGCGGCACGACCGTGTTCAGCCGTTCACGGTGCTCGCCGATATGTCACGGCGATATCACCACTTGCGCGGCGGATTTTGCCGGCTGTTCGGGCTTGCCGAAAGGGCTGCTTCGTTCGCAGCCGAGCAAGGCCAGTGCGCCCATCAGGAGGATTGTACGAAAAATCACACGATGCATCGGATGTCCTTCGATCAGGCTCAAAGCCGTCAACCAGAGCTGCCAGCTGAAGAACCAGGCAATTGAAATGGCCTCCATGGCCCGGCGCTCCTACTGGCTGGGTTCCCGGCAAATCGCCGTTTCATCAAGAGTGAAAAAGCCTTTCAGGCCTGGTCATTTCAACTGAGCGACAAGCGCATCCGCACCCTTGTCGATGCCGGCCTGCGCGGCGGCCAGCGGCTGCATGCTGGCCTTGATGTTGATCGGGCTCGGATATTGCTTGGTGACGAACGCCTTCAGCAGGCGATCGGTCTGGGCATCGAAGATTTCCACGGCGTAGATGACGGAGCCGGTCAGCGACCCTTCCCGGTCGCGAGCGGTCTGCACGGTGTTGTAGACGCCGCCGGCGATGTCGAAGCGCGACAGCGTGCCAAGAACCGGCGTGTTGGCTTTCGCGCCGGTCAGCGTCAGCCGCACGCGCAATGTGTTCGGCCCCTGCTTGCCGGCGAGCACGAACCGGCTCTTCAGCCTTTCGGTAAACCGGGCCTGCATGTAGCCGGCGATCGAAGCCTTGTCGCTTGCCGACATCTTCCCGAACTGCCCGTCCGCGCCCCGATAGATGACGACGGGATCGACGATGACGCCGCTGTATTTTCCCCAGTCCACCGCGGTCGAATAGCTATAGGGAACCCGCCCGGAATCGTCTCGCGGATTGGGGGCGAGCTCAGCCGACGACGACAGTCCCGAATAGGCGACCGGATTTGCGCTGACGCAGCCCTGGACGCTCACGCAGAGCCCGGCGATGACCAAAGCAATTCCAGGAAAAGTGCGTAGCGGTTTTCCGTCCGGAATTGCGTCCAAACAAAGAGAGGGAGCGGTTCTGCGTCTCTGTGCAACCGTGAGCCGCTCAAGAGAAGTCCTGATGGTCTTGTGCATTTTCAATGCCTTAATGTCCTGTTGTAAGCAAAAGGGTGATGACGACCGGGCAGAGGCTCGCCGGTACGCACAGCGTCATGCGGACGGCGCGCAACCACGCATGCCGGCGCGACGGCTTTTGCGCGGCATGGGCGAGAACCTTCGACGCAAGATGAAGCAGCGGCAGCAAGGCGAGCACCGCCGCCAGCACCAGTAGCAGCGTCTGTGGCCGATAATCCGACAACGCCCAGGGATCTGGACCAGGTGCGGCGGCGCGCAGGCGGTCAAACAGCCGCATTGCCAGCAGGGCCGTCATCAGGTCGACGGCGCACAGGACGAGGCCGGTGGCCACCAGCGGCGTGAAACTGAATGCGGTGGGTCGCCATGTAGCGAGTGGCCAAGAGATCAAGGATCGCATGCCATGCCCGCCGGCGACAGGCGTCGCCTCCGCCGACATGCGCCCATGAGCCGGAGACGCTGCGCCGGAAGCCTTCAGCCTGGCCAGTTGCCAGTTGCTTGCGGGCCATCCAGCACCGCACTTCGTCCCCGGCCGAAACATGCCTGCACCCCTCGCTCTTGCATTGGGTGTTCGTATAACAGGCAAAATCCGATTTGCAAACCGTCTAGTCGGTTTTTATTTTAATCGCCGACTGAAGGGGAAGTTGGGCGGTCCTTGGCGGCAGCAGAGTCCGGCCACTGTCCGTTGTCGAGGAGGCGCTCGAACAGCCGCTCCCGATCCTCATCCGACAGCGAGCAGATGCCCATCATTGTCGACAGGGCAATGCCTTTGGCCGCGAACAGGCGAAGCGTCGCGAGATCGGGGTCGGCAGCCTCGGATCGAATGGCCTCGACCTTCCTGGCATCGGTCTCTCGCAGGCCGGAAAGCAGCGCCGGGTTCTCCGCCAGGGCACCGAGCAGGCCGAAGGCCACCGAATGCGGCTCCGCGATGGCTTTGCGTTGCACCGCGATCTGTGCCGAGAGTTGCGCTTCCTTCATGTCCGCGCTGGCCAGATAATCCCTGGAGAAGTTCTCGAAGAACTCGACCTGGTTCTCCAGCAGCGTCTTCAGCACCGCTTCCTTGGTGCGGAACTGATGCATCACGCCACCCTTGCTGAGGCCACCCTCGCGGGCGATGGCGTCCAGCGTCAGCCGGCCCGGTCCATCCCGCGCGATGATGGCGAGCGCCGCCTGGATGATGGCGCTTCGGGATCGTTCGGAACGGGAAACATTGTCCATGGCGACTTCCAACAAACCTGCGCGACGCGTGACGTGGCGTCCGCGTCCATGAGATAGACCTGAAGCACGGCAAAAACAATCCGCCCGGTCTGTTTATTATGCCTTGGCCTCGGCATCGACGCCTCCCCGCCTTTCGATTGGCCGGCAAGAACCGGAGTTTTGCGCCCGCCGGATCGTCCTAGTCATGGCCCCAGGTCACCGGCGAAGACCGGTGATCCCCAAACAACAAAGAGGACCTCCCAATGACCAAACAGGAAGACAACAAGGCCGTCGTCATCAGATGGTTCACCGATTTCTGGGGTGAAACCTGCGATCTGTCGGTCGTCGACGACATCTCAGCACCCGACATGCTGCTGAAATACTCGCTGCACGAGCCGCGCCGCGGCCGCGACGACATCAAGGCCTTCATGACCGACTTCCGCGCCGCTTTCCCGGACCTCAACTTCTGGGCCACCGCCGACCTCATCGCCGACGGCGACTATGTCGTCGGCCAGTGGGAGGGCGGCGGCACGCATACCGGCCCGGCGTTCAGCGATTTCCTCGTCGGTTCGCTGCCGGCCGCCACCGGCCGCACCATGCGCTTCACCGGCACCACCGTGCTGAAAGTGGTCGACGGCAGGATCGTGGAGGAGATCGGCCTTGACGACGGCGTCGCCGCCCTCACCCAGCTCGGCCTGATCAAGGCCGCCTGATTGCAGGGCCATCGCCGCCCAGGCGATGGCCCTCTGTCTTGGCCGAAGCTTGATGACGGCAGCCTGCAACAGTCGAAAGCCTCGGATGGCGGCGAATGATGCCGGTGCGTTGCGGCGCAACATCTTCGTCAATGAATCCTTGCCAACAAATTTTGCAATATAACTTTCTAATATTTTTAATTTTACTTCGATGAAAGTGTAACCAGACGGTAATACATTCTCTGCGAAATACTCCATAACAGTTTTCTGGGCAGCTGGCGGGATGTCCTCCGATGAATGCGTACATCGGGCAGCGCGGCGATAACAGCCGCTCGTCTGCCCCTCTTGACCTAGACATCGCGGCAACCAGGAGCGGCTGGCTGCTGACTGCCCTGTGTCTGACCTATGCCGTGACCGCTCTTTACCTGCAGCCGGATCGCTATCTGCATCTGGCCCAATCCTATGCCAAGCCGTTCGCCTTCTTGTTGCCCGCGCTTCTGGCGGCTGGGCTCGGCCTGATGGCGCTGGCATTCGCCAGGGACAACCCGACCAGGTTCATGCTCGACACGCTCAGGCAGCGTTGGCTGGCAGCCGCGCCCGTCATCCTTTTGTTCTTTCTCGGCATCACCGCCTTCACCACCTTGAAAATCGCAATCCCGGACATCGTCCCATTCTATGCCGACCGCGCCCTGGCGGAGCTCGATCTTCAGCTGCATGGCACCGATCCCTGGGCATGGGCGCACAACATCGTTCCCGAACCAGTCTCGTTCGCCATTTTCGCCGGCTACGGATATGCCTGGTTCGTGCAATGGTTTGGCACCGTGCTCTTCGTCGCCTTCTGGAACAACCCGGCCAGGCGCTTGCGCTATCTCTGGGCATTTGCGCTGACCACGATCCTGTGCGGTACCGTTCTTGCGACAGTCTTGTCGTCCACCGGCCCGATATTCTACGACCAGTTCTACGGCGGAGACCGGTTTGCCGGACTGCAAATCGCCCTGGCGCAAAACGGCTACGCGGCGTCGGTCCATGCCTATGCCAGCTATCTGTTTGCAGCCTACGAAAGTGGTCGCCCGGAGCTGGGTACCGGCATCTCCGCCATGCCAAGCGTGCACGTCGCAATGGCCACGCTCAATGCATTCTTCCTGGCCAGCTTCGGTCGTCGCTGGGCCACTATCGGCTGGTCCTTTGCCGCCTTTATCCTGTTCGGCTCGGTCTACACCGGCTGGCACTATGCCGTGGATGGCTACCTGTCGATCCTTGTCGTGTCCTTGGTCTGGTCCCTGACGGGGCGTTTCCTGCTGCCGGAAGCGAGCCAGAATATCACCGAGGTGGGATTGGCGATCCCCGATCCGGCGTCACAATGACCGGGCCTAGCTGAAGCCGGCAACCCCCCCACGGGCTTCGGGCGAGTGGCCAGGCGGCATTGGCGCCGCCTGACCTTGCCGGCTACTGGCTCGGCGCCATCGCGTGTTCGCATGACACTTTCGGGTTCATGTCGGCGAAGGTGCCGGTCGGGTTGCCCTTCCAGGCCCAGACATGCAGTTCGTAGAACTCGCCCAGGCCGTAGCGGTTGGGCGCGCTGTTGAAGTTGAACAGCTGTCCGTCCAGCGACGCCGGCCCCTTCGAGGTGATGTATTCGACCGCCCCCAGCTTCAGCGTGCCGTCGGCCATCGGCTCGTACATCACGGCTTCGGGACGGGCGATGTCGATCTTGTCGTCCTTCAGGTACGGGCCGTTGACGTAGTGGATGCCCATGGCGCCGCCGGTGATGCCGCTGGCGCATGGGATGGGCGCATAGCCCTCGGCCGTCGCGGCCTTGACGTCGACAAACCGGCTGTTGGCAGCCCGTACCTTGTCGGCCAGCGGATTGGGGCCGGACGCGGGCGTAGCCGCTTCCTGATGGGCCTGCGCGAACGCGGTGCAGACGGCCAGCATGGCCCCCGCCATGAGAAGCCTGTTGCAAAAGTTTGATATCATCTTCATTCCATTCTTCTTGAAAAAGCACAGCTGGCCGGCCGCCGAAAATACGGGGGCCCAACACGCAAGGGCTGTGACTGTTGTTGCTTCGAGATCCCGAAATCGATGTGACGACTGCCGGGAAGGATCATCCCTTCGGCAGATACGGGATCGTTCCGGCCAGATCGGTGTTGTCGATCATCTGGAAACGACTGTCGCTGCCATCCTGACGGGCCGAGACGAAGCGCGCATAGGCCGGATCGTTGGTGAAGGCGCGCGCCGCCGCTTCCGATGGGAACGCCATCAAGGCGATCAGCGTGGTGTCGAGCGGCTTGCCTTCAAGCGTCGTCACGTTGCCGCTGCGCGACAGATATCTGCCGCCATGCTTGTGGACGAGGTCGTGCACCGATGCGGCATAGGACGGCATCCACTGCGGGTCCTTCACCTTGATGTCTGCGATAATATAAGCGGTCATGGGTCGTCTCCTGGTTGCTGCGCACAGGGTATCCCGTGCACCGGCCAAGGGCTCGCATGGCAGGGCACTCGCCAACCAGTCCGCGATCTGTACTGGGGTAGTACAGTTTCCGTACTGGTCGCTTCATTCAGGAAGGCCTAATATTCAGCCCAGGTTCGAGGGAGAGGCACCAATCATGACCCAGCACGGATACAAGCAGTTCTGCCCGCTATCGATGGCCGCCGAGGTGCTCTGCACCCGCTGGACGATGGTGCTGCTGCGCGAACTGGTGGCGGGGTCGACTCGCTTCAACGACCTGCGCCGCGGCGTCCCGAAAATGTCGCCGACCCTTCTGTCGCAACGGCTGAAGGAGCTTGAGCTGGCGGGGATCATCGAGCGCAAGGAAGTGCCGGGCGAGAAAGGCATCTTCGAATATCGGCTGACGGAAGCCGGCCGGGATTTGCGCCCGGTCGTCGAGGCGATGGGCTTCTGGGGACAGAAATGGGTCGAGTCCCGGCTGTCGCTGAAAAACCTCGATCCGTCGCTGCTGATGTGGGACATGCGGCGCAACCTGAACCCCTCGCCACTGCCCGAAGGGCGCACGGTGATACAATTTCTGTATCAGGAGCTACCGGCGTCCAAACGGTCGTGGTGGCTGATCGTCGAAAAGCACGGCGAGGTCGACCTGTGCTGGTACGATCCTGGCTTTGACGTCGACCTCTACGTCTCGACCGACCTGCACACGATGACGGCGATCTGGATGGGGTTGATCACGGTCGAGAAGGCCGGAGCAAAGGTCGCCTTGACCGGCGACCAGGCCATCGCGAGGAAGATGCAGACATGGCTCGGGCTCAGCCCATTTGCGATCGAACCCAAGCGGGCGGCGTAGGAACGAGGCTTCGGGGGACGGCGATCGGCGGCACTTGGCAGGAAACGGGTGGCGAGGCCGGCTTTTGGCGGCTTCAATACCGGCCATGTTCATCACCCTGGCGAGAAATCTGAAATCCACGCCGCTCCCGGTTGCCGACGATCCGCGCTGGGCGCGCATCGTTGCGCGCGACAAGTCGGCCGACGGAGAATTCTGGTATTCGGTGGCGACGACCGGCGTCTATTGCCGGCCCTCCTGCCCGTCGCGGCGCGCCAATCCTAAGAACGTGCAGTTGCAAGACACGATTGATCAGGCCAAGGCAACGGGCTTTCGCCCGTGCCGGCGCTGCAACCCGGATGGCCCTTCGCTTGAGGCCGGCAACGCCGCAATGGTCGCCGATGCCTGCCGCAGGATCGAACGGAGCGAAGAAGAACCTTCGCTCGCCGAACTGGCGGCCGCCGCCGGGCGCAGCGCCGGCTATTTTCATCGCGTCTTCAAGGCCGTCACTGGGCTGACGCCGAAGGACTATGCCGCCGCCCAGCGCGCCGCCCGCGTCCGTCAGGGCCTGGAGGACGGCGCCAGCGTGACAGTGGCGATCTACGACGCCGGCTTCAATTCGAGCGGGCGTTTTTACGAGAAATCCACCGGCATGCTCGGCATGACGCCGACGCGCTATCGCGCCGGCGGCGCCCATGAAGAAATCTGCTTTGCCGTCGGCGAATCCTCACTCGGCGCGATCCTGGTGGCGTCGAGCCAAAAAGGCGTCGCCTCGATCCTGCTCGGCGACGATCCCGACGCGCTGGTGCGCGACCTGCAGGACCGTTTCCCCAGGGCGCGGCTGATCGGCGGCGACCGCGACTATGAGGCGCTGGTCGCCCGCGTCGTCGGTTTCGTCGAGGCGCCGGCGCTCGGCCTCGACCTGCCACTCGACGTGCGCGGCACCGCGTTCCAGCAGCGGGTCTGGCAGGCCTTGCAGGACATCCCGGTCGGCCACACGGTTTCCTATGCCGAGATCGCGGAGCGTATTGGGGCGCCAAAGGCGACCCGCGCCATCGCCGCCGCCTGTGCTGCCAACACTCTTGCCGTCGCAATTCCCTGCCACCGCGTGATCCGCAAGGACGGTGCCTTGTCCGGCTACGCCTGGGGCGCGGAGCGCAAGCGCGCGCTGCTCGACCGCGAGGCGGGGTCCGGTGGATCGAGCGGGTCGAGACCAGCAGATCATCGGTCTGCGCGGGCCTGAGGAGACGGACCGCAATGCGCGCGATGGCTAGGTCTCCCGACAACACCGCCAATGGGAACAGCCAGACCCGCGACAGTTCTCGCCACAAGCGCGCCGATGACGCAAAATCATTGGTGATGACCGCAATCGGCGAGCTAATCGACGGCGGCAAAGCCGAGTGGAGCCGCACCACGACCGGCGAGATCGAGCTACACCTGCTGACCGGCGAAGTGTTCCTGCTCGGCGAGCTCTCCGTCACCCGCCTCGCGTGACGAGTGTGAACGGCCCCAGATCCTGCGATTTGAATTTGAAAGCAAGCACCGGAGTGAGGACCGGACGCCGTCTCTGTAGGGTTCAGTCACACACAAAGGAGTGAAGGCAATGAACCTCATGCAAACCCAAATGACCGCACCGACGGCAATAGCCCGCAACGCCGCCGCCCTTGACACCATCGCCTATGCCATCGGCGAATCCGCGATCGGCAACATCCTGGCGGCGCGCAGCCGCATCGGCGTCTGCGCCATCCTGATCGGCTCCGACGCCGACACGCTGGAGCAGGACCTCGGCAACCGCTTCCCCGGCAGGATGCGGATCGAAGACGAGGCCGCCTTGCGCGACGATCTCGCGGCCATAGCGCGCTTCATCGAAACGCCCAGCGTAGGCCTCGACCTGCCGCTCGACATGCGCCACGGCACGCCTTTCCAGCAGCGGGTGTGGGACGTGCTGCGCGCCATCCCGTGCGGCGCCACCATCACCTACACCGCCCTTGCCCGCCGCCTTGGCCAGCCGAACGGTGCCCGCGCCGTGGCCACAGCGTGCGCCGCCAACGCCATCGCGCTCGGCATTCCCTGCCACCGTGTTGTCCGCGCCGACGGCACGCTGGCCGGCTACCGCTGGGGCGTCGAGCGCAAGCGCGCCCTGCTCGACAAGGAGGCAACACTATGAACGCCCATGCCAAGGTTGCCGCGTCCGTGGTCGAAGCTGCTGAGACGCGCATCGCCGGTTACGACTGGCCAGCCCTTGCCGCCGACCTCGACGGCTTCGGCTGCGCGGTGATCGAAAAGCTGCTCGCGCCCGAAGAGTGCCGGCAGATCGCCGGTCTCTATCCCCATGAAGAGCACTTCCGCAGCCACATCCACATGGCCAGGCACGGCTTCGGCAAGGGCGAGTACCGCTATTTCCGCTATCCCTTACCCGATCTGCTCGGCGGTCTGCGCAGCGCGCTCTATCCCCGGCTGGCCGAGGTCGCCAATCAGTGGAACGAGCGCATGGGTCAGGCCATGCGCTACCCCGCGACGCATGCCGAGTTTCTCGAACAGTGCCACGCCGCCGGCCAGACGCGGCCGACGCCGCTGTTGCTGCAGTATGTGCCGGGCGACTTCAACTGCCTGCACCAGGACCTTTATGGCGACCTCGCCTTCCCGCTGCAGGTGGCGATCCTGCTTTCCGAACCGGGCGAGGATTTCACCGGCGGCGAGTTCGCGCTGACCGAACAGCGGCCGCGCATGCAGAGCCGGGTCGAGGTGGTGCCGCTGCGCCAGGGCGACGCGGTTGCCTTCGCCGTCCACAACCGGCCGGTGCAGGGAAGCAAGCGCAATTACCGCGTCAATTTGCGCCACGGCGTCAGCCGCCTGCGCTCAGGCATGCGCCACACGGTCGGCATTATCTTTCACGATGCCAAGTGAGGCCGCCTTCCCTTCCCCCTTGTGGGAGAAGGGAAGGCACTTCATCCAGCGTCGACGGATGCCATGTCCAGGATCCACGGGCAGGCATAGTAGTCGGTGATATGGTCGATGACGCCGTCGGCGGCATGGATCCGCACCAGATACGCCGGCCGCCAGGCGTCGCCATACAGCCTGTCGAGGACCAGCACGATTTCCCCGCCGATCGCGCCGCGCCGCATGCGCCAGGGCAGCTCGCTGCGCTCATATTCGACGAAATAGGGTGAGGCCGACAGCAGGCCGTTGTAGCAGTCCGAGACCCGCAACCGCGCATCGGCGCTGGCCAGCGTCCGCACCCCGTCCCAGTCCCTGATATTGAAGAGCTCTACATAGCGATCGAGCAGCCGCGCCAGTTCGGGGTCGTGTGCTGGTGCCGCGACCGGCTGCGCCGGCAAGGCGGCGAGCTTGGCGCGGCCACGGTTGAGCGCCGATTTGACGCCCCCGGTGGTCGAGCCGACCAGATCGGCGATTTCTTCAAGCGAATGGTCGAAGACATCCTTGAGCAGCACGCAGGCGCGCTCCTTCGGCGGCAGATGCACGACCAGCCGCTCGATGGCACGGCCCGCGCCGGGACCGGCGGGCTCGACGGGCGGCACGATGTCGTCGCCGGCATAGCCGGCCTCGGCCCGCTGCCGCGCGCGGCGGTTGCGGATGAAGTCGATGCAGCGATTGTGGGCGATGCGGAACAGCCAGGGCCGCAGCGCCTGCGCATCGTCGAGCCGTTCGATCTTGCGATAGGCCTCGAACAGCGCCTCCTGCATGATGTCCTCGCCATCGAGGGCCGAGCCGGTCATGCGCGCGCAGTACCGATGCAGCTTGACGCGCAGATGCGACACCGTCTCCAGGAACGCTGCGTAGCGCAGGTCGAACAGGCCTTCGGGGACGAGGGCCGGCTGCATCCCTTTTGCCGGTGCAACGGATTTGCGGATCTGCTGGTTCATCGCGACGTATCGGTCAGCGTCACCACAACATTGCGCAAGTGCTGCACGTCCACAAGCACGAAGCCCGACACGATCAGCCGGCGCATGCTCACGCCGCCCTGTCGCCGGCAACTTTGTCGCTTACGGCCGGCAAGCCCAGTCTCGGCCGCACCCAGGCGGCGAAGCGGCCGATCGCATCGTCGGCTTCCGGCGCCTTGCCGGCCATCATCTGGAAGGAATGCAGCATGCCGTCAAAGACGTCGAGCCGCGTCTCGACGCCGGCCAGCCTGGCGCGCTCGGCGAACATGCGGCTTTCGTCGACCAGCGTTTCATCCGCGCCGGCCTGCAGGAAGACAGGCGGAAAACCACGGAGGTCGGCATAGAGCGCACTGACCTCCGGATCGAGCCGGTCGCCATCGCCAATGAAGTTCGTCACCAGCCAGTCAACAGCAGCCTTGGCGAAAGCCGGATCCTTGTCGCGGTTGGTCTCATAGCTGGCACCGGTCAGCGCCATGTCGAACCAGCCGGAGATGATCAGCGTGGCGACCGGCAATGGCCGCCCTTCGGCACGCAGCCGCTGCAACACGCCATAGGTCAGCATCGCACCACAGGAATCGCCGGCAAGCGCGATGTGGCTGGTGTCGAAACCCCGATCGGTGAGCCAGGTCCAGGCGGTCATCGCCGCATTGAGCTGGGCCGGATGCTTGGCCTGATGTGCCAGCGGATAGTTGTAGAGCAACGCCCGGCAGCCGACGGCCTTGGCCAGATGGCCGACCAGCTTGCGGTGCGTGTAGATCGAGCCGCCGACGAAGCCGCCGCCATGGGCGTAAAACAGCACCCGCTCCTCGTCGGCGCCCTTCGGCACGATCCACATCGCCGGCACGCCGCCGGCATCGACCTCGACATAGTCGACGCCGCCCGGTTCGCCGGTCAGCGCCGTCCAATGCGTGTCGTTGTAGTCGATGATCGCTTGCGGGCTGGTCAGCTTGCCGGCATTGGCGGCGATCGCCGCGTAGTGGTTCCTGTTTGCCTCGCTCTGTATGCTCGCCATGACGGTCTCCCGGGGTTGCGGATCGCGGGCCGCGCGACCTTCGAAGCCTAGGACGAACGGGCGGGCAGAAAGGATACGTGGCGGCGGATGCTTTTTTTCGCGGGCGCGGCTAATCCTCGCCGCCAAACATCGTGGCATGACGCCGGGCGAATTCGACGAACGGCGTTGCGCGCACGCCAAACATCTCATGCGTCGCCAGATGCACTCGCGATTTCGGCCGCCGCAGCCGCTCGGCCAGTTGCTCGTCCAGCGCATCGGCAAAGCTGGCCGAGATGCCGCTGGCCAGTAGATTGCGCCGCCGCTCCTCAGGGCTCACATCGACATAGCGGACCGGTCTGCCGATCGCTTGCGATATCCGCGCCGCGACATCGCTCATGGTCAGCGCCTCGGGCCCGGTCATGTCGAGGCTCTCGCCTGCATGGCCGCCATCGCGCAGCAGCCGGAAGGCCACCTTGGCGATGTCCTCGACATCGACCGGCGACAGCTCGGTCTCGCCGAGCGCGAGAGTGAAGGCGCCCTCGGCGGCAATGGTCGGCGCGTCGCGCAGATAGACCTGCATGAACTGGCTGGGGCGCAGATGCGTCCACGCCATGCCTGCCCCTTCCAGATAGCGCTCGATCTCCTCATGCATGCGCGTGAAGCGGAATTTCGTCGCGTCATAGCCGATGTTGGATTCCGCGCCGGAAAACTTCACCACATGGGCAACACCAGCCTGCCTGCAGGCGTCGATGAAGCGGCACTGCGTTTCCGTCATGTCCTCAGTGGCGGTCGAAATCATCAGCACGTGGTCGATGCCGTCGAGTGCAGCGCCCAGCGTTTCAGGCCGGCGCATGTCGCCCTCGACCAGTCGTACACCGGCAAGCGCGTCGAGGCCCACCGCCGATGCCCGGGCCGGATCCCGCACCAGCGCCCTCACCTCATGCTTCTGCCGTGCGAACTCGCGCACGATCGCCTTGCCGTTCAGGCCCGTGGCGCCTGTCACCAGGATCATGGTCTTCTCTCCGTTCAGGATTGATGCGGCCGCCCTGCCGGCGACCGCACCTTGAAGACGAAGAGACGCGGGCAAAGGATTCCACCCAAACGATATTTTTCCGATGCGATGCCTTCCCCGTGCTTCCGATCAACCCGCCGGTGCGTAGCGGTTGACCACCATGCCGCAGGCATAGGCCTTCGAGCCGAGCAGCCGCAGGGCCCGGAAACCGCCCTGGTCGAAGATCCGGCGCCCAGCGCCCAGCACCGCCGGATTGATGAACAGCTGGAGCTCGTCGACCAATCCGGCCGCGATCAGGGCGGAGGCAAACCCGGCGCCGCCGAAGACGGCCATGTCGCCGCCCTCGCCCGCCTTCAGCGCGTTGACTTCGCGCGGCAGGTCGCCGCTGGCCACCGTCGTGCGCTCCCACCGCGAGGCTTTGAGCCTGTCGCTCAGCACCACTTTCTGGACATCGACGATCCGCTGCGCAAAGGCGTAGAACGGATCGCGCGGAAATTTCTTCGCCGCATTGCCCCAATGGGTGAGATAGCCCTCCTCGGCCATCTTGCGGCTGAGCAGGATGGTGTCGATGCCGGCGAAGACGACGTTGAAATCCTGCTTCAGCTCGCCGTCCCAGGCGCTATCGTCGCCCCATTCCCAGAGCTGCCAGTAATGGTCCTCATTGGCGCCGACAAAGCCGTCGACCGACATCTGCATCTGCAGGATCAGCTTTTTCATTGTCATTCTCCTCGGTTTGTCCGGCGGCTGGCGAATGATGTACTTTTGGAACCATTTGACGCATGAGAGGAATGGTGTCAATAGTAAAGTGATTTAAAAATGGAACCATAGACATGTCGAACAAGGGAAAGTCCGGCTGCCCGATCAACCTGTCGCTCGAACTGCTCGGCGACCGCTGGACGCTGCTCATCATCCGCGACCTGATCTTCGCCGGGAAAAAGCACTTTCGGGAATTCCTGCAGTCCGACGAAGGCATTTCCTCGCGCACGCTGGCCGAGCGGCTGCAGACGTTGCAGGACGAAGGCATCCTCACCCGCAGCGACGACCCGACGCACGGGCTGAAAACGGTCTACCGGCTGACCGAGGCCGGCATCGATCTCTTGCCCGTGCTGGCGACGCTCGGCGCCTGGGGCAGCAAGCACCGCAAGGCCGACGACAAGCTCGCCCGGATCGCCGACGATCTGGCGGCCGGTGGCGAGGCCGCGCTGGAACAGATGAAACAGGCGTTGCGGGCGGAGCATATTGTTTAGGCGGCCGCGTGCGCTTGACAATTATCTCCTTTTGTTCTCTATTTGTTTCGATCTATCAGCAACTGCGGATGTGCGGTCGGGATGGAAACGACAGCCACCATCCTGCATGCCGATCTCGACGCCTTCTATGCCTCGGTCGAGCAGTTGCTCGATCCGTCGCTGCGCGGCAAGCCGATTGCTGTGGGCGGCGGCGTGGTGCTCGCCGCCTCCTACGAAGCGCGCGCCTTCGGCGTGCGTGGCGGCATGCCGGGACGCAAGGCACGCGAGCTCTGCCCGCAGCTGATCTTCGTCGGCGGCAATTTCGGCGACTACCAGCGACTGGGCGACGCGGCGATCAAAGTGCTCGACGATTTCACGCCCGTGGTCGAGCGCATTTCCATCGACGAGGCCTTTGCCGATGTCGCCGGCTGCACGCATCTGTTCGGCTCCCCGCGAGAGATCGCCACGACCATCCGCCGCCGCGTGCGGGCCGAGCTCGGCCTGCCGATCTCGATCGGCGTGGCGCGCACCAAGCATCTGGCCAAGATCGCCTCGCAGGTCGCCAAGCCCGACGGGCTGGTGGTGGTCGACCCCGGCACCGAACTCGCCTTCCTGCACGACCTGCCGGTCGGGCTGATGTGGGGCGTCGGCCCGGCGACGAAGGCGCGGCTGGCCGAAATCGGCGTCGAGACCATCGGCCAGCTGGCCAGGACGCACAGCGGCGCGCTGACCCGGCTGCTCGGTCCCGCCGCCGGCGAGAAGCTGTCGGCGCTGTCATGGAACCGCGACCCGCGCAGGCTGGAGACGAAGCGCCGGGCGCATTCGGCCGGGGCCCAGTCGGCACTTGGGCAGAAGCCCGCCGTGGCGCGGGTCATCGTGCCCACTTTGCTGCACCTGGCCGACCGCGTCGCCAGCCGGCTGCGCGCCAAGGCGCGGCCTGGCCGTACGGTGACGGTGCGCGTGCGCTTTGCCGATCTCAGCACTGTTTCGCGTTCGATCACGCTTGACCAGCCGATCTCGGCGACCACGACGCTGGCCGAGATCGCCGGCGACCTGGTGCGCGGCGCGCTTGCCGACCACCCGCACGAGAAGACGATCTCGCTGCTGGCGATCTCGGTCTCGCATCTCGAGGAAAGTGCCGAGCTGCAGCTCGAACTGCCGCTCGGCCTCGCCGACGACAAGCGCCGTCCCGGCACGCGAAAAGGCCTGGCACGCTTCGGCGCCGACCGCGCCATTGACAAGATCCGCGAGCGCTTCGGCAAGCAGGCGGTCGGCTACGGCACGGTGGCGCTGGAGGCGGCACGCTCGGTGCCTGACGAATTCAGGGAATTGGCGCAGAAGGAGCTGTAAGCGCAGCGGAAGCTATTCGTGTCCTGCATGTGACCGCGCAAGTTATAACCGGGGGCGGCAAAGAGTGACTTGATTTCCGCCCTGGCTATTCGAGTAAGGTGTAGCGGCCACACAAGGCATGGAATCCGATGTTCGCAGCCTTCATCGTTTGCGCGTCAGTCACAGCTCTCAGCGCGGTTGTCAGTCTCGGTTTCTCCTTGGCTGCAGCCATGAACGAGACCGGCAACGCCCGGACAATAGCATTTTACGGTTGTGCACGCAGTGTGGCTTTGGTGGTCGCAAGCGTCGTGCCATTTTTTACAGGTTCGACGGAATGGCTTGAAGCCATCGCCTGGATAATGATCCTTGTGCAGGCTGGAGATGCTGTCATAGGCACCACCATCGATGATCGGATGAAAACCTTCGGCCCGGCCTGCGCCTCGCTCGCCAACCTTCTGGCTCTCCTATGGCTCATCCAGTCTGTTCAATGAGACCACGACAAACAGCCTCAGCGCGCGGTCTCGCATCTCGAGGAAAGTGCCGAGCTGCAACTCGGACTGCCGCTCAGAGTAGAATTTCCAAACAGTCTCTCAGCCCCTGATCGCCTTGCCGGCCTGCTGCAGCAGCTCGAACGCCGCGAAGCGCCTGTCGTGCCAGCCGGCCAGCGAAGCGTCGGGATGATAGACCTCGCCGAGTTCCGACATGCCGGCCATGGCCGTCACCAGATCCTTGTAGGCCCCGGCGGCGACGGCGCCCAGCATCGCCGAGCCGAGCAGCACCGGCTCCGGCGAGGTCGACGCCACCACCACCATACCTGTCGTGTCGGCAAGCAGCTGGCGCACCAGTGGGCTTTGCCCGGCGCCGCCGCTGACGACGATGGTGTCGACCGAGATGCCCTTGTCATGCTCGGCCCGCACGATCTGACGCGCGCCATAGCCCAGCCCGCAGACCCCGGCAACGTAGAGCCCGACGAGGCTGTTGAGGCTGGTGTCGAGATCGAGCCCGGCAATCAGCGCACGCGCATCCGGATCGGCGAAAGGCGCGCGGTTGCCGAGGAATTCCGGCACGACATGGATATCGCCGACCAGCGCCGGCGCGGCCGCGGCTCCCTTGCGGCTTTGCGCCTGCAGCGCCAGCCAGGCGCTGAGGCTGAGGCCCTCCGCCTGCGCCTTGGCCGCCGCTCCGCCTGCCGCCGGGTGCATGCGCACCAGATGATCGATGGCGGCACCCGCCGCCGATTGGCCGCCCTCGTTCAGCCACAGGCCCGGCACCATGGCCGAGAAATACGGACCCCAGACACCGTCGACGAAGGCCGGTTGGGCGGTCGACGACATGGTGCAGGCCGAGGTGCCCAAGACATAGGCCATGCGCGACAAAACGCTGCCGAAATCGCCGCGCGCGCCGACCGTGCCGACGCCACCGGCATGCGCGTCGATCAGCCCGGCCGCCACCGCGGTGCCGGGGACGAGGCCAAGGTCCGCCGCCGCCTGCGCGATCAGCCCGCCGCCGAGCGATGCTCCCGCCGGCACGATCTCGGTGCCGATGCGCGCGAACGCCTCGTCGGCCAGCGCGCCAAGGCCGATCTTGCGGAAATAGGTCTCGTCCCAGCGGCTCTCATGCGCGAGATAAGTCCATTTGCAGGTCACCGTGCAGACCGAGCGCGCAAGGCTGCCGGTCGCTCGCCAGGTCAGGAAATCGGCGAGGTCCAGGAACTGCCAGGCGGCGTTGAAGGTGGCGGGCAGTTTTTCCGCCAGCCACAGGAGTTTCGGCGTTTCCATCTCCGGCGAGATGACGCCGCCGACATAGGTCAGCACCGCCTCGCCGCTGCGGTTGATGCGGCGCGTCTGCTCGACCGCGCGGTGATCCATCCAGACGATGATGTTGCGTTCGGGATTATTGGACGGGCCGACCGGCAACGGCACGCCGCCCTCGCCCAGCACCACCAGCGAACAGGTGGCGTCGAAGCCGATGCCGGCGATCGCCTCGGGCGCTATGCCGGCTTCAGCGACGGTGGCGCGGGTGGCAGTGCACACCGCCCGCCAGATGTCGTTGCTCGACTGCTCGACGATGTCGCCGGCCTCGCGCCAGACCTCGATTTCCTGCTTGGCCGAAGCGAGCAGGTTTCCCGCCTGGTCGAACACCCCGGCGCGCGCGCTGCCGGTGCCGACGTCGATGCCGAGATAGTGGGGCATTGGGAAACCTCCGGTTCAGGCAGTAGGGAATAGGCAGTAGGCAGTAGGCGATTAGCGATGAGGGGCAGCAAGCAGGAAGCGTTTTTTGACCGGAAATCGGGCAGTAAGGCTGTGTCTACATCTTCCCTACTGCCTACTGCCTACTGCCCTACTCCCCTAAAGATCATTACTCTGCGGCAGGATCACCAGATCCCGGATCGTCACGTTGCGCGGCCGGGTCAGCATGAACATCACCGCTTCGGCCACCTCGCGCGGCTGCATCAGGCCGCCGGCGGCAAGTTCTTCCTCGAGCTTGGCCTTCGGCCAGTCGTCGACCAGCGCCGTCACCACCGGGCCTGGCGCCACCGCGCCGACGCGCAGTCCGTGCTTGGCAACCTGCCGGCGCACCGTGTGGACGAAGGCCTGCACGGCATGCTTGGAGGCCGTGTAGATCGGCTCCCAGACCACCGGAACCAGCCCGGCGATCGAACTGGTGACGATGATGTCGCCGGTCTTGCGTTCGACCATGTGCGGCAGCACCGCGTGGATCGAGCGGAACACGGCGTTGATGTTGAGATTGAGCATGCGGTCCCAGGCGTCGGGATCGCCTGTCAGCACCTCGCCGCCGACATACGACCCAGCATTGGCATGGAAGATGTCGAGCTGGCCGGCCTTCTCCAGGATCTGCGGCATCATGGTGGCGACGCTTGATGGCTGCATCAGGTCGATCACCAGCGGGACCGCTTTGGGGCCGAGTTCGGCGCACAGGCTGTTCAGCGTCGCCTCGGCGCGGTCGACCAGCACCACGCTGGCGCCCGCCGCCAACATGTATCTGGCGCATTCGAGGCCGATCCCCGACGCCGCGCCGGTGATGGCTGCAACTTTTCCGGACAGTTGACTCATATCTCTCTTCCTGTTGATGGGTTCAGGCCCGGCCATGGGAAACACGCGAGCGGCGGGCCAGCGAGTCGACGATGACTGCGATGGCAAGCACGGCGCCTGTGATCATGTACCGAAGCGACGAGGACAGATCGAGCAGCGTCAAGCCGCTGGCGATCGACTGGATGACGATGATGCCGAGCAGTGCGGAATAGGCGCTGCCGCGGCCACCGAACAGGCTGGTGCCGCCGATGACGGCCGCCGCGATGGCGTTGAGATTGACGTCGCCGGTGCCGGCCTGCTGGCTGGCCGAGGCCAGCCGCGCCGCCGAAAGCACGCCGCCGAAAGCAGCCAGCATCGAGCACAGCACGAAGGCGCTGGAATAGATCAGCCGCACATTGATGCCGGCGCGCCGCGCTGCCTCGCGGTTGCCGCCGACCGCCGACATCGAGCGGCCCCATTTCGTCCGCGTCAGCGCGTAGTGCATGGCGATGACCAGGCCGACGAACAGGCCGAACATCCACGGGATGCCGCGCGCCTGGTTGAGATAGAAGACGATGAGTTCGAGCACGATCGTGATCGCCACTGCCCGCGTGACGAGACCGCCGGTCGAGGGTGCCGACAGGTTGGCGGCGCGGCGGCGCGCAACGGTGCGCAACCCGGTGATCAGCATGACGATGCCGGGCACCGCCGCCAGCCCGAACGACACGATTTTCGGCATCACCAGCAGTTGGCCGAAATTCACCAGGTTCGAGCCGTAAGGCAGGTTGATCGAGCCGGTCGAGCCAAGAATGTAGAGCTGCAGGCCAAGCACGGCGAGCAGGCCGGCCAGCGTCGAGACGAAACTCGGCATGCCGAGGCGGTTGAACAGCAGCGCATAGAGCGCGCCGATGAAGCCGCCGACGGCGATCGCGGCGAGGATGGCGAGCGCCACCGGCCAGCCCTGGTTGACCCACAGCGTGCCGACCAGGGCCGAGGCAAAGCCGCTGATCGAACCGACCGACAGGTCGATCTCGCCGACCATCAAAACGCAGACGATGCCGAGCGCAATGACGCCGACTGTGGAGGAATCGAACAGCAGATTGACCAGATTGCTGCTCGACAGGAAGATCGGGTTGATGCTGGCGAACACCGTCCAGATGATGACCAGCCCGACGATGACCGGCAGCGAGCCGAGATCGCCCGAGCGCACCCGGTCGAAGAAGGCGCGGATGGCGCCGCTTAAGCCGGCCTCATGCTTGACGCGCACATCAGCGCGGTCGAGCTGCGGCGGCACGGGAGCGGCCTGTTCCACTTGGCGGCTCATGGGCGTGGCTCCTGAATTTGATCCTGCTGGGCCTGCCGACGCTCGGCGCGCCGCGACACCGAATTGTTCGACGCACCGGTGATGGCGCTGACCAGTTCCTGGTTCGAGGCATCAGGGGTGAAGATGCCGTTGTTGCGACCAAGCCGCAGCACGACGATGCGGTCGGCCACGGCGCGCACGTCTTCCATGTTGTGGCTGATGATGACGACGCCGAGGCCGCGGTCGCGCACCCGCTCGATCAGGTTGAGCACTTCGGCCGTCTGCGCGACGCCAAGCGCCGCCGTCGGCTCGTCGAGCAGGATGAGCTTCGGTTCGAGCAGGAGCGAGCGGGCGATCGCCACCGTCTGGCGCTGGCCGCCCGACAGCGACGCGACGACCACGCGGACGCTTGGGATGCGCGCCGAAAGCTCGTTGAGCAGCGTCCAGGCACGCACTTCCATCGCCACCTCGTCCAGCCGCAGCGGGTTGAGCTCGCGGCCGAGGAAGATGTTGGCGACGATGTCGAGGTTCTCGCACAAGGCCAGGTCCTGGAACACGGTGGCAATGCCGAGCGTCAGCGCCGCACTTGGGTCGGCAAGCGCGACCTGCTTGCCGCGAAAGCTGATGGTGCCCGAGCTTGGCTGATGCACGCCGGCGAGGATCTTGACCAGCGTCGACTTCCCGGCGCCATTGTCGCCGACCAGCGCCACCACCTCACCGGCATGGACATCGAGATCGATGTCGGTGAGCGCCGAGACGGCGCCGAAATTCTTCGAAATGCCACGCAGGCTGAGCACCAGCTCGCCTGTCGGAACCGGTCCGTCCGGGTTATCGACCATGCCTGGAACACCTTTCAAGAAAAACCGGTTCAAAAGCGGGGAGCGCTGCCTGGCTGCCGCCAGAGCCTGTTCCACCCCGATGCATTCGGGGTGGGGCTCTGGCTTATTGTTCGACCATGATCTTGTCCGAAAACCGGTTCCCGCTTTTCGGGATCATGGTCTGGCGGCCAGGCAGCGGAACGGGCAAAGGTCGCGGTCAGTTCCCGATGCCCAGCTTCTTGCAGCCTTCCGCGTAGCGATCGACGCAGAGTTCAGCCGCGGTGTTGATCTTCTTGTCGATGATCTCGGCCTTCAGGTTTTCCTGCGTCACCACCGCCGGCGTGAACAGCTGCGAGGGTGTATCATACAGCGTCATCTCGGCCTTCGGTGTCTCGCCCGAAAGCAGCTTGATGGCGACGTTGGCGGCGGCTGCCGCCACGATCTCGCTCGGCTTGGAGATGGTGTTGTACTGGTCGCCGGCGATGATCAGCTGCAAGGCGGCGATCGTCGCATCATTGCCGGTCACCGACGGCACCGGATCGACGCCGGCCGCCTTGAAGGCGGCGATGGCGCCACCACCGGTGCCATCATTGGCGGCGACGACGCCGAGGATTTTTGGGCCGAAGCGGGTGATCTGGCCGCCGGCCCATTGCTGCGCCTTCGGCGGCGCCCATTCCGGCGTGTCGTATTCGGCTAGGATCTGATAGCCGCTGTTGTCGAGGCCTTCATGGATGCCCTTCTTGATCAGGCCGGCCGCCGCGTCGGTCGGCGAGCCGTTGATCTGCAAAACGCCACCGGTGGCCGGATCGACCTTCAGCGCCTTCAAATGCTCGACCAGCGAGTCGGCGATCGCCTTGCCGATGCCTTCATTGTTGAACGAGACATAGAAGTCGGCCGGCGCGGTCGGGATCGGCCGGTCATAGGCGATGACCTTGATGCCCTGGCTCTGCGCCAGCTTGACCAGCGAGGCGGCGGCGGTCGAGTCGACGGGATCGAGCACGATCGCCTTGGCGCCCTGCGAGATCACCGAGTTGAACTGCTGCTGCTGGCGCGAGGCGTCGGCATCGGCGTTCTGGTAGAGCACCTTGCAGCCCGGGCACAGCTTCTTCATCTCGGCGGCGAAGCCAGGATAGTCGTGCTGTTCGTAGCGGGTCGAGGCCTGGTCGGGCATCAGGAAGGCGACGGTGGCGTCGGTGACCTCGGCGGCCCGTGTGATCGCGGCGGTGCCGGCCAGCAGCGACAGCGCAAGTGCGGCCATGCCGGCGGACTTAAATGAAAATTTGGTCATTCGGTCTTCTCCGTTTCTGGATATGGTTGTAAGAAGGTCGTTGACTGCTTTTATGTGAAGACACGCGTCCGCCCTCGCCCCAACTGCAGTTGGGAACCAGGGCCCGGCGCCGGCCTTTCAAGCCGCGCCGACATCCTCCGCTGACGAAGGATTTTCGAGACAAGCACTCTCCATCGCGGGCCGCGTCATGCGGGCCACGTTGTCAGGCGAAAAATTGTGGTTCCTCCCTTGGTCCTCCCTGGCTCCTCCGTTAAGCGGCTTTTCCCGCGTTGATGTTGTCGGCCAGCAGGCGCCTGAAACGCGAGGGCGGCATGCCCTTCTCCGCCAGGAACTGCCGGTTGAAATTGGACAGATTGTTGAAGCCGACCTCGTAGCAGATGTCGGTGATCGAGGCCTGCTCGTCGCTCATCAGGATCTGGCAGGCAAGGTTGATGCGCAGCCGCTTGACATATTGCACCAGCGACATGCCGGTGTGGCGGCGAAACGAGCGCGAGAAGGCGCCGGTCGACTGGCCGGCAATAGTCGCGAGATCCGCCTCGTCGAACAGCTGCGTCAGGTTCTCCCTGATATATGCCAACGCCTTGTTCATGCCGGCGGTCATGTAGCCCGACGGATCGGGTCGGTAGCTGGCGCTGGCCAGCAGTTGGAACTCCTGGGCGCGGCTGAGCAGGCCTGATATCATCATAAACAGCTCGATGCGGCGCACGCCTTGCGCCTGCATCATCTCTTCCATCAGCGGCGCCAACTCCTTGCTGGTGCGGCTGGAAAACAGCACGCCGCGCCGCGATGCCTCGAGCAGAGGCCCGAGCCCCGCCAGTTCCGGCAGCACATGCATGGCGTCGCCGATGAAGCTTTCCGAAAACTGGATGATGCGGCCGCGCAGCGGGATCGAGCTGTCCCTCGGGATATCGCTCACCCAATTGTGCGGCAGATTGGGTCCGGTCAGCACCAGATTGCCCGGCTCGAACTCGCCGATGAAGTCGCCGACGAAATAGCGGCCGTTGGTGAAGATCACCTGATGCAGTTCATATTCGGGATGGAAATGCCAACGCACCGTGTGGAAGGGGTAGCCATGCGACCACGCCTTGAACGATTCACCGCGTCGTATCTGGACAACTTCCAGGTCCGGTTCCATGTCCGTTTCCTCCCAGGCCGGCACGGATCGTTGCCGCGTTCGGCCCACATTCCCTAAACCGGCCGAATTGGTTTCGGCTCTGCATTTCGAGACCACGCTACCGGCTCATGACAGTAGGCGCCACCACGATTCAGGGCAACGGATGATACTTTTTTAACCGGGAGGGGATGCGGAGAGGCAATATTCGGGCAGGATGGGTCGGCGCTTCGGATTGGGCTGGCTGACGCGGATGCGTGGCGGTGGTGGTCACACGCCCAGTCTGCGTCCCCCGCATATCAGGTAGTAGCAATCTTCGTAGCGAGTGCGTTCAGGGCCGGATTCCGGCATCGTCCTGCTGCCGTCGTGATAGCTTTGAAGAAGGCGTGAGCATTGCGCCACTTTGACCACCCTGACATTCGGAAACAAGGTGCCGGCGGCTTCCGACCGCGCCAGGGAAACGGCCGTGAGGACGAGACATCCGAGCCCGAGACTGGCGGCAAGAAAAAGATATGCGTTGCGCATTGGCGTTACCGAATACGTTCGGGTGATGTTCCTGACAACGCAGAACCCGCGTCATGATTAACATGTGGATAGCGGCACCCTCATTTCATCGAGTGCTATCTGGCACTTGGCGAACGAGGCCTCATCACGTTGTCTCTCGCTGGATCACCGTCGGTTCCATGAGCACCATCCGGCGCGGCTGTGTGGGTCATCCAGGAAATCGATCAGCGCTCCGATCGCCAGGTAACCGGACTCGGAAATGCGCCGTTCGATCGTCGACAGGGGCGGTCATGTTCCGGCGGATCGAGCCCGCCCCGCCCTCGCCCCCGCATTCGAATCCACCGCCACTGCGGCTTCACTCCCTGGAGAAGTCGCCCAGGCGAAGCGGCCGGCATTGCGCGTCGGCTGGCCGGCCAAGGAGGATTTCGCATACCCCTTTGGGGTTATGGTCGCCGCGCGCCGGCTAAGTCATGTTTCCCTTCATCTTCAAGAAATGCGAACGGAAGCCTGCGCGGAACAGTTCGATCTCAAGCCCGCCTAGGTCTCCGGAAAAAGCATCGGACACAATCTTCCCGGAGGCGGAACAATGAAAGACACTGTCAAACTCGACCGCGCGCTCGGACTCTGGTCCGTCGTGCTCTTCGGCCTGGCCTACATGACGCCGATGATCGTCTTCGGCACCTTTGGCGCGCTGGCGGCGACCAGCCAGGGCACCACCGCGATGGCCTATCTCGTCGCGGCCGCGGCCATCCTTCTCACCGCCATCAGCTACGGCGTCATGGCGCGCGTCTATCCCGTCGCCGGCTCGGCCTATACCTATGCCCGCCGCTCGATCAACCCCAGCGTTGGCTTCCTCGTCGGTTGGGCGGTCCTGCTCGACTATTTCTTCCTGCCGATGGTGATCTGGCTGATCGGCGCTGCCTATCTCACCTCGGCCTTTCCCGCGGTTCCGGCCTGGCTGTGGATCGTCGGCTTCATCGCACTGACCACGCTGGTCAATGTCGTCGGCATCGCCTTCGCCAACCGCGTCAACTTCATCCTGATGGTGGTGCAGCTCGGCGTGCTCGTCGCCTTCCTGGTGCTGGCCGCCCGCTATGTGGTGGCGCTGAACGGCTCTGGCGGCCTGCTCTCGGTCACGCCCTTCTTCAAGACCGGCGTGCCCTTCTCGGCCTCGGTCGCGGGCGCGGCAATAGCCGCTTACTCGTTTCTCGGGTTCGATGCGGTCTCGACTCTGACCGAGGAGACCAGGGACGCGCGCCGCACCATGCCGAAGGCGATCCTGATCATCGCGCTCGCCGGAGGCCTGATCTTCATCGCCTCGGCCTATATCACCCAGCTCGCCCATCCGGGGGCGGATTTCGTCTCGGTCGATGCCGCCGCCACCGAAATCGCCAGGGCCATCGGCGGCGACCTGTTCGTCACCATCTTCCTGGCAACGCTGGTCGTCGCGCAATTCACTTCCGGCCTTGCCGCGCAGGCCAGCGTCGGCCGGCTGCTCTACGCCATGGGGCGCGACGCGGTGCTGCCGACCTCGTTCTTCGGCAACCTGCATCCGAAATGGCACACGCCGATCCTCAACCTGATGCTGGTCGGCGCCGTCGGCCTCGCGGCGCTGACCATGGACGTCACCACCTCGACCTCGTTCATCAATTTCGGCGCCTTCCTCGCTTTCACCGCCGTCAACGTCTCGGTGATCGCGCTCTATCTGAAGCGCGACCAGCAGGTCCGTCCTCTCGGCGTGCTGATCGGGCTGGTCATCCCGGCACTGGCCGCGGTCTGCGACCTCTTCCTGTTGTGGAACCTCGACGAGAACGCCAAGGTCCTCGGCCTCGTTTGGCTGGCGGTCGGCGTCGCCTATCTCGCCTACCTGACCAGCTTCTTCCAGGTCGCGCCGCCGGAAATGGACTTCGCCCAGTGACGCGGACTTAGTCCGAGGTGTGTTGAGATGCAGGTCAGGCCGAGTCGAAGACGACGGATTCCGAGACCCGGAGCGGAGCGTACTTTTGGGTAACGTGAGCACCGGAAGCGCCGGTATCAGCCGTTTGCCGGCCGGCATCACCTGAAT
The DNA here is from genome assembly GCF_042431665.1 of Mesorhizobium kowhaii. NCBI lineage: Bacteria > Pseudomonadati > Pseudomonadota > Alphaproteobacteria > Hyphomicrobiales > Phyllobacteriaceae > Mesorhizobium > Mesorhizobium kowhaii. The sequence continues at coordinate 13,294 of NZ_JBHLYT010000025.1, read as the reverse complement.
ATCAACACACCTAGGCCAGGAACAGCCGGAACAGCTCTGCCTGGCTGGATATTGCGAGTTTGGAATAGATCTGCCGGCGATGGACCTTGACCGTGTTGGGCGACAGCGAAAGGACCGCGGCGAGCGAGAGGTTGGAATGTCCCTTGAGTACCAATGTGACGATTTCAAGCTCGCGGCGGGTCAGCAACGGATGCTCGATCCGCGCCGCGGTGCCCGCGTTCTTGAGGTCGAGCGAGAGGCTGGGGACTTGAAACCAGTGTCGCGCCGCAAGCGCGCAGACGACTGGCGCGGCGGATCTGAGCCACGCCAGCTCGTCCCCGGCAAACAGTGGCGCCGCACCGGTTCGCGACAGCGACAAGACGCCGGCAAAGCCGCTTTCCAGCTTCAGCACGAAACCGATCTCATCGACGATCTCGGTCGTGGCGTAGTGCTGCCGATGATATTCGCTCTGCAGAAAATCGTCCGGCGCCAGTTCCCGCATCACGATCATGCGCTCGGTGCCATCGCTGCGAACCGCATCGTAGAACGGGTCGAGCACAAAGGCACCAGCGAGGTAGCGGTCGACGATGATCGAGCGCGCGGGCACGATCTTCTCATTGTAGAGGTCGAAGGCGCGACCGCCCGGCGAATAGAGAAAGCCGTTCATCATCTGGAAGGGCGCAAGCAGGCGCAGCGCCGCCGCCAGCGCATCGGGAAATCCGCGCGAGCCGATCGCATTCGCCGCTGCGCCGAGGCTGGCATTCCAGGCATCGAAGGACGCATGCGAGCCGGCTTGTCTGGCTGCGGACTTCATCGAAACGGTAGACCTCTTGCTTGCGGCGTTGGCGAGATTGTGCAGGTGCGCCGGCGCAGCACAAGCACCTATTGCATGTCACAGGTCCTTGCCGGAGGCGAAGCCGCGCGGCATCAAAACACTTCCGGAGACCCGAGCCATGACCCATCCGCTGGACCTGACCGCCAAGACGATCGCTGACGGCATCCGCTCGGGTGCCTTCAGCGCCGAGACGGTCGTGGGCGAGTCCATCCGCCGCGCCAAAGCGGTCAGCCAGACGCTCAATCCCTTCGCCGTCATCCGCGAGGAACAAGCGCTGGAAGCGGCGCGCCAGGCGGACAGCGCCGCGGCGCGCGGCGAGCCGACCGGACCGCTGCATGGCGTGCCGTTCGCGGCCAAGGATCTTACGCCGACCGCCGGCGACCTGACGACGCTCGGTTCCTGGACGCGTGGAAACTGGGTGCCGACGCAGACGGCGCTCTGCATCCGCCGCCTGGAGGCCGCCGGCGCCATCCTGATGGGCAAGACGACGACGCCGGAGTTCGCCTTTTCCAGCTTCACCAACAGCCCGCGTTGGGGCGTGACCCGCAACCCATGGAATCCCGAGCGCACCAGCGGCGGCTCTTCCGGGGGAGCGGGGGTCGCCGTGGCAACCGGCGTCGTGCCGTTTGCCGAAGGCACCGACATGGGCGGCTCGGTGCGCATTCCGGCCGCCTTCTGCGGTGTCGTCGGATTGAAGCCCAGCCTCGGCCGCATCCCGATGACGATCCTGCCCAGCGTCTTCGACAACATCTCGCATTTCGGGCCGCTGGCGCACAGCGTTGCAGACGCCGTCGCCTTCATGGAGACGGCGGCGGGCGGCAGTGACGAGGACATCGCCTCGCTGCCGATCGGATTCGACGGCGCGGCGGCGCGGCGAGAAGGGCTCGAAGGCAAGCGCTTCGCGCTGTCGATCGACCTCGGCTATTACGCCATCCAGCCGCAGGTTGAAGCGGTCATCCGCCAGGCGGTCGCCGAGATGCGCAGGGCGGGCACCGTCGTCGACGAAGTGCCGATGGACTGGACGCGCGCCGTCAACGACGAATGGTTCGACCTCTGGTGTGTCTTCATGTCGGCCTTCTTTGGTGGCGAACTCACTGACCATCGCCACCATATGGACCCGTCGGTCGTATCGATGATCGAACGCGGGCTGGCGATGAATGCGACCGCCTACAAGCGGGTCGAGCTGTTGCGCACCTCGATGTGGCGCGACATGGCTCGGCTTTACGAACGCTACGATGCCCTGCTGTGCCCGACCTGCGCCATCACCGCGCCTGCTGTGACCGAGACCGATGACGACCATGCCGCGACACTGCCCGATGGCCGCTTCAAGGGGCTCGACCTGACCTGCCCCTTCAACATGCTTCCGCAATTGCCGGCGCTGTCGCTGCCCGCCGGATTTGCCGCTGACGGGCTGCCGGTCGGCCTGCAGATCGTCGGGCGGCGCTTTGCCGATGAGCAGGTGCTGTCCATGGCGGCGGCGGTGGAAGCACGGCTGGCCGCCGCCGGCCTCAATGCGCCACCGATGGAGGCAGCGGGCCGGTCGCTGGAACGTTGAAGGAGCGATGAGGCGTCATCGTCTATCCTCACCCAAATCGCGCCGGCGTCCACGCTCCATCAGCCACGTTCGACTCCACCGCCGCCGCGACGAACTTCACGCCGCGGGCGCCGTCGACGACATCGGGCACCTGCGCGGCGCGCGCCGGATCGACGGCGCCACCCGAACGATGGGCGCGGATGATGTCGGCGGCGTCGCGGTAGAAATTGGCAAAGGCCTCGATATAGCCTTCGGGATGCGCCGCCGGCATGCGCGATACGCGCCGGCTCTCTTGCGTCGAGCCATGGCCGCCGCGCACCAGCGTGCGGGTTTCCTCGCCGTAGATGGAAAAGCGCAGTTCCTCCGGCCGCGCGCCCGACCATTCGAGCCCGGCTCTGTCGCCATAGATGCGCACCGACAGATCATTGTAGTGGCCGGGCGATGTCTGGCTGGCCAGGATCGTGCCGCGCGCCTCGCCTGTCCAGCGCACCAGCACATGCGCGTTGTCGTCGAGCCGCCGCCCCGGCACCGCGGTGAACAGGTCGGCCGAGACCGCCTCGGCCTCGCAGCCCGAGATGTAGCTCGCCAGGTTGAAGGCATGGACGCCGATATCGGCCAGCACCGCCGACTGGCCGGCACGCGCCGGATCGGTGCGCCACTCCGCCTGCTTCTGGCCCTCGGCGTCGATCGGTTTGGTCAGCCAGTCCTGGATATAGGCGCCATGCACGGAAACGATGCGCCCGAGTTCGCCCGCCGCCACCATCTCGCGCGCCTGGCGGACCATGGCGTAGCCGGTGTTGTTGAGGGTGACGACGAAGCGGCGCCTTTTCGCCCGCGCTAGCGCCACCAAGGCTTCGGCGTCGGCGAGCGTCGTCGACAGCGGCTTGTCGCAGATGACGTCGATGCCGGCCTCGGGGAAGGCTGTGGCGATCGGCGCGTGCAAATGGTTGGGGGTGACGATGACGACGGCTTCGATGCCGTCCGGCCGCGAGGCTTCGGCCTGCGCCATGGCGCGATAATCGGTATAGCTGCGCTCCGGGGCTATGCCAATCTCGGCGGCCGATGCGGCGGCATTCTCCGGGTCGGAGGACAGCGCGCCGGCCACCAGCGCGATCTGGTCGTCGAGGCGCATGGCCAGCCGATGCACGGCGCCGATGAACGCGTTGCGGCCACCGCCAACCATGCCGACCCGCAAACGTTGGCGTGTCGATCCGTCCGATGTTGCATAGACCATGATTTTTCAAACTCCTCCCGACAGGCGACTTCCGACAGCGTGCAAGCCTATGACGCCGCTAGCGCTTTCGAACACGATTTCCAATTTCCATATTGTAAAACGATCGTGCCGCGCTAGCCTGAAATCATGAGCGGGGCGCGCAAAACATCCGGACGGTCCGTTGCCGACGAGGCGGCGACGCGCAAGCGCGGGCGCTCTCTGGCGGCACTCGGCTACATCCAGCCGCAGACCTATGAGGAACTGCGCGCGGTGCTGTCGTCCGGCACGGTGCATTTCCCCAAGCGGCTGCGCCAGGTCGCCATCTTCCTGTGGCAGCATCCAAGCGATGTGGCGCTCGGCACCATTGCGCAGGTGGCGGCACAGGCCGGCGTGCAGCCCTCGACGCTGGTGCGCTTCGCCCAGATCTTCGGCTATGCTGGCTTTTCCGATTTCCAGGGCCTGTTCAAGGATCACGTCAAGGGGTCGTGGCCGGAAGGGCGCGGCGAGCAGCGGACCGAGGCCGAGCCCAATCTGCATTTCCTGCACGGCATGGTCGGCGCCTCGCAAGCCTCGCTTGGCCGCATCGAGAGCGGCTTCGACGTCGAGAGTTTCGAGAAGATGGTGGCGCTGCTGGCAGCCGCCGACCTGATCTATGTCATCGGCTCCAAGCGCTCCTTCCCCGTCACCACCTATCTGTCGCTGACCCTGTCGCAGCAGGGCGTGCGCAACGTGCTGGTCGACAATGTCGGCTCCACCGCGCTCGACCAGGTCGGCTGCATCGGCAGGCAGGACGCCGTGCTGGCGGTGTCCTTCAGCCCCTACAATTCAATCACGCCCGATCTCGTCGCGGTGGCGCATGAGCGCAACGCCCGCATCGTCACCATCACCGACAGCACCTTCAGCCCGCTGATCCGGCTGTCGGACGCCTGGCTCGAGGTGGTGGAGTCGGACTTCGCCGGCTTCCGCTCGCTGGCCGCGTCGCTGGCCGTCGGCATGGCGCTGGTCCAAGGCGTCGCCGCGCGCCGCGGCACATGAGACGCCGCTGGCACAATTGACTATCGGGAATTTGCGTTCCATATTTCGAAAAATAGAAACTTTGTTCCGGGAGGAGGAATGGAGCTTCAGCTCAACGGCAAGGTGGTGCTGGTCACCGGTGCGACGCAAGGCATCGGCCGCGCTATCGCCGAGACACTCGCGCGTGCCGGCGCCGGGGGCATTCTCGTCACCGGCCGCGAGAAGGCACGCGGCGACGCGGTGGCGGCGGAGCTTTCGCAGCTCGGCACACCGACCGTCTTCGTCGCCGCTGACCTCGCCGACCCGGCAGCCCCTGCCCTGCTGGCGCAAGCCTGCATCGAGCGCTTCGGCCGCATCGACGGCCTCGTCAACGCCGCCGGCCTGACCGACCGCGCGTCCTTCCTCGATGCCGGCCTCGACGACTGGGCGTCGCTGTTCGCCGTCAATGCGCGCGCACCGTTCTTCCTGATGCAGGCGGCGATTGCCGACATGAAGAAGCGCGGCCAGGGCGGCGCCATCGTCAACATCCTGTCGATCAACGCCCATTGCGGCTCACCGGAACTCGCCGTCTACTCGGCCACCAAGGGCGCGCTGGCGACGCTGACCAAAAATGCCGCCAACGCCCACCGCTTCGACCGCATCCGCGTTAATGGCATCAATGTCGGCTGGACCGACACGCCGGCCGAGCGCGTCATGCAGGCCGAGACGCTGGGCAACGGTCCAGGCTGGCTCGATGCTGCCAACGCGTCGCAGCCTTTCGGCCGCCTGTTCTCGACGAACGACGTGGCGAACCTCGCGGTCTTCCTGCTTTCCGACGCGGCGGGACCGATGACCGGCACGCTGGTCGACCAGGAACAGTGGGTGATCGGGGCGAACCGGTGAGCGCTGCCGCCTCCCCCGAAACACTTGGGCCGGCGCTGCTCGACCGTTTGCCTGCGACCGTCCAGAAACCGGCCTATAACCGCGCGACGCTCGCGCCCGGCATGGCGCATCTCGGCGTCGGCGCCTTCCACCGCTGCCATCAGGCCGAATACACCGACGATCTGTTGTCACTTCAGTTCGACCGCTGGGGCGTGGTCGGCATCAACATCCGACCGCCCGGCCTCACCGAAACGCTCGGCCGGCAAGGCGGCCTCTACACGCGGCTGATCCGCGAAAACAGCCGCATAGAGGCGCGCGTCATCGGCAGCATCACAGAGGTGGTCGACAGCCAGGCCAGTGCCGCGCCGGCGCTCGAGGTACTGTCCTCCCCAGACATCGACCTGGTGACGATGACGGTGACCGAGAAAGGCTATTGCCACATCCCATCGAGCGGCGAACTCGATCTCGGCCATCCCGACATCGTCCATGACCTCGCCAACCCCCGGACGCTGCGCAGCGTGCCCGGCATTCTGGCGCGGGCGCTGGAGCTGCGCAGGGCGACGCATGGCCGGCCGCTGACGCTGCTCTCCTGCGACAACATCCCGACCAATGGCATTATCCTCGCCAATGTCGTGCAGGCTTTCGCCGAACGGCGCGGCAATGGCCTTGCCGACTGGATATCAGCCAACGCCGCCTTCCCTTCGGCCATGGTCGACCGCATCGCGCCGGCAGTCACGCAAGCCGATCTCGACGACGTCGAGCAGCGCTTCGGCTATCGCGATGCCGCCGTCGCCGTCAGCGAGCCGTTCCGGCAATGGGTGATCGAAAAGAAGTTCGCCGGCCGCGTGCCGAGCTGGGATCTCGTCGGCGCCAGTTTCGTCGACGATGTCACGCCGTTCGAACATCTCAAGATGCGGGTGCTCAACGGCGCGCAGACGACGCTCGCCACGCTCGGCGTGCTGGCCGGCCTCGAACATACATTCGATGCCATCGCCGATCCGCTGCTGTTGGCCTTCGTGCGGCGCATGCTTGTCGAAGAGACGCTGCCGACGCTGATGCCGGTTCCGGGCATGGAGCCATTGGCCTATGCGGCGCAGAGCCTCGCCCGGCTGCGCAACACCGCGATCCGCCACCGCAACCACCAGATCGCCACCGACGGTTCGCAAAAAATCGTCCAGCGCCTGCTCAATCCGATCCGCGACCGCCTGAGACACGACCAGAGCATCGCGCTGCTGGCGGTGCCGGTCGCCGGCTGGATGGCCTATCTGATCCAAGCTTCGGAGCGGTTCGGCAAACGCTGGCCGGTGTCCGACCCCTATGCCGGCAAGGTCGCTGCGATTGCCGACGCGACCGGCCGCGATGCACAGGCGCTGGCCGCCAGCATTCTTGCCATCGACACCATTTTCGCCCCCGGCCTTGCCGCGAACGATGTGTTCCGCAGGGCCGTCACATCAGCGCTCGACGGCTTGCTTTCGGACGATCCGATGGCAACCGTCAGGCGCAATCTGAAACAAGCCGACACCACACGGTTGAAGCGGCCGGCACGATCTGCATAGTACAAGTCGGTCGTGAATTCACGACCAGGGGAGGAACGATGAAACTTGGACTGCTCACCGCACCCTTCGCGGAGACGCCGCTTGGCGAGGTCGCCGGCTGGGCAAGTTCGGCCGGCTTCGAGGCGCTGGAAATCGCGTGCTGGCCGAAATCCTCGGGCGCCAGCCGCCGCTATGCCGGCACCAGCCATATCGACGCCGCTTCGACTTCCGCCGCGCAGGCCAAGGAGATCGTCGCTTCGCTGGCGGACAAGAACCTTTCCATCTCCGGCCTCGGCTACTACCCCAACCCGCTGCACCCGGATGCGGCCCACCGCGAGGCGGTCATCGGCCATCTGAAGAAGGTGATCGTGCTGGCCGCCAATATGGGCGTGCCTGTCGTCAACACCTTCTGCGGCGGCGATGCTTCCAAGACCGTCGACGTCAACTGGCAGGATGCGCTCACGGTCTGGCCCGAAATCGTCGCCCATGCGCGCGACCACGGCGTCAAGCTCGCCTTCGAGAACTGCCCGATGATCTTCAGCTATGACGAATGGCCGGGCGGGCACAACATCGCCTATTCGCCGCTGGTCTGGCGCCGCATCCTCGAAGCCTGGGGCGGCGAAGTCGGCATGAATTTCGACCCGTCGCACCTGGTCTGGCAGATGATCGACCAGGCCCGCTTCATCCGGGAATTCGGCCCCTACATGCTTCATGCCCACGCCAAGGACCTGATGATTGATCATGATGGACTTTATGAGCGCGGAATCCTTTCGGCTGGCATAGGCTGGCAGGTGCCGCGCATGCCGGGGCTCGGCGATGTCGACTGGAGCGGCTTCTTCTCCGGCCTCTACCGGGCCGGCTATGACGGGCCCATCATCATCGAACACGAGGACCGGCGATTTGAAGGCAGCGACGATCAGGTGAAGCGGGGATTCCTGCTCGCCCGCGACGTGCTGCGTCCCTTCGTCAAATGACGGTGCAAAATGCATGTCGCCCAAAGGGTGGAGCGGTTCCGGGACAGTGACATGCAGAGAACAACGACTTAAGGCGCGCCGCCTGAATCTCTCTGAATCTCTTTCTACGCGACGCGGTTTAACGACTTGGAACTGAACTGAAAAACAATGTGGAGGAAGTCTGACATGAAGAAATACCTGACCATGGTCCCGCTGCTTGCCGGCGCGGCCTTGCTGGCCTCGGTGGGCGCCTCGTCCGCCGCGGGCAAATACACGATCGGCATCTCCAACACCGTGCAGGGCAATGGCTGGCGCGAGGAGATGGTCTGCGCCATGAAGGCGCAGGCGCTGGCCTCCGGCGAGGTCGCCAAGCTCAACATCGCCCACCGCAACACCGATGCTGCCGGCCAGCTGGAAGACATCCGCAACCTGATCAGCGCCAAGGTCGACGCCATCGTCGTCAACCCGGCCGATCCGGCCGGCATCAAGGCGGGCCTCGAGGAAGCCACCAAGGCCGGCATCGTCGTCGTCGCCGTCGACCAGGCGGTCACCGAACCGTCCGCCTACATCATCTCCAACAACCAGGAACAGTACGCCTATCTCGGCGCCAAATGGCTGTTCGGCCAGATGGGCGGCAAGGGCGAGGTGTTCTACATGCGTGGTGCGGCCGGCGCGTCCGCCGACAGCGACCGCGACAAGGGCTTCAAGAAGGCGTTGGCCGAATTCCCCGACGTGAAGGTCGCGCAGGAAGTCTTCACCGGCTGGCAGCAGGACCAGGCCAAGCAGCAGATGCTGTCCTTCCTCGCCACCGGCACGCCGATCAACGGCATCTGGACCTCCGGCATCGACAACGTCATCGTCGACGCGCTGGTCGAGTCGCAGGCGCCGCTGGTGCCGATCGTCGGCGCCGACAATGCCGGCTTCGTCGGCCAGCTGAGCTCGGTCAAGGGACTCGTCGGCGCCGCGGTGACCAACCCCGGTTCGATCGGCGGTGCGGGCGTGACGCTCGCGCTACAGATCCTCGACGGCAAGAAGCCGGCACAGCAGACCGTGCTGGTCGAGCCGCAGCTGTGGGAAAACGCCACCGACGAAGGCAAGGCCAAGCTGAAGGCCGCCGCCGACCCGTCGCTGAGCCCGGAATGGCCGGTGTCGATCTCGATCCCGGACTGGACCACCTACACCAAGGACCAGATCGTCGCCTGCAAGGGCCCGGGCGAGTAAGTCTGGGGTTTCGCTGCTGACCATCGGTCGGCGCTGCCCCTCACTGTCCTGCCGGACATCTCTCCCCGTGAACGGGGAGAGAGCAGCTGGCCGCAACGCCGGCGACGAGCGCCCCTCTCCCCGTCTCTATACGGGGAGAGGATGCCGGCCGGCAGGCAGGTGAGGGGCGGCGTCAACGCGAAATGATTTGAGCCACATGATCGAGAACCACACAATTTGACCACCAGCCCCCTCCTCGACGCCACGGGCGTTGCCAAGAACTACGGCGCCGTTGCCGCGCTGCGCAACGCGTCGCTGTCGGTGCTGCCGGGCGAGGTGCACGCGCTGATGGGCGCCAATGGCGCCGGCAAGTCGACGCTGGTGAAGATCCTGACCGGCGCTATTTCTGCCAACGCCGGCCGCATCCTGATCCGTGGCGAGGCGCGTGACATCCGTTCGCCCGCCGCCGCGCGCCGCGCCGGTCTGTTGCCCGTCTACCAGGAGCCGTCGCTGATCCCCGATCTCGACGTGCTGTCCAATTTGCGGCTGACCGGCACGCCGGTCGAGCCGTTCCGCGCCTGGGTGCGTGAACTCGGCATTCCCGACCTCGATATCCGCGAGACAGCACGCGACATTCCGCTGGCCGTGCTGCGCGTGCTCGACCTGGCGCGTGCGCTCGCCGTCGAACCCGACGTGCTGCTGCTTGACGAAATGACGGCGGCCCTGCCCGCCAACCTCGCCGAAAAGGTGCTGGAAGTGGTGCGCCGCCAGGGCGACAGTGGCCGTGCGGTGATCTTCATTTCGCACCGCTTCGTCGAGATCTCGGCGCTCTGCGACCGCGCCACCGTGCTGCGCGACGGCGAGACCGTCGGCGTCGTCGACATCGTGCCCGGCGTCGAGGAAAAGATCGTCGAGCTGATGCTCGGCACCCGCATCGTCAAGACCCATGTCGCCGCCCGCAGCGCTGCCCAAAAGGCTGCGCCCGCCCCTGCCCGCCCGCGGCTTGCCGTACGCAATTTGCGCGTCGGCACCAAGCTCAACGACGTCTCCTTCGATCTCGCCGATGGCGAGGTCGCCGGTGTCGTCGCGCTCGAGGGCCAGGGCCAGGACGAGCTGTTCGCCGCGCTTGCCGGCTCGATCCGGCCCTCTGGCGGCGCAATAGGGGTCGACGGCCAGCCGGTGAAATTCTCGCACCCGATCGACGCCATCCGCGCCGGCCTCGCCTATGTGCCGGGCGACCGTGCCGAGGCGCTGGCCATGCAGCGCTCGGTGCGCGAGAACATCGCGCTGCCCTTCAGCGCCGCCTTGCGCAACTGGGGGCCGATTGCCATGCGCCAGGAGCGCGCCAAAGTGGTCAGCGCCATCGAGCGGCTGCAGATCGACACCCGCGCGCAAGGGGAAGTGCAGCGCCTGTCCGGCGGCAACCAGCAGAAGGTGACCATCGCCCGCTGGATCGCCGCCGACACGCAGACCCTGCTGTGCTTCGACCCGACGCGCGGCATCGATGTCGGCACCAAGCAGGAGATCTACAAATTGCTGCGCGAGGTCGCCGGCCACGGCAAGTCGGTGCTGTTCTACACCTCCGAACTGGAAGAAGTGCAGCGTGTCTGCGACCGCGTCATCGTCATCTTCGGCGGCCGCGTCGTCGATATCTTCCCGGTCGAGGAGGCCGACGAGCCGGCGCTGATGCGCGCCGCCTACGGCCTGCCGCGCGGCGCCAAGGCCGATATCGGCATCCTTGCCGATCCCCACTCTTCGTCCCCGGAAACCGCGAGTCCCTCGGATTCGACTTCGCCGGGGGCGACGCCATGAGCTATTTCCTGCGCCGCCAGGGCTGGGTTGCCGGCCTGTTCGTCCTCTTCGTCATGCTGTTCATCGTCACCAGGCTGATCCAGCCGGCCTATGGCAGCGGCGATTTCGGCTCGCTGGTGCGCGCCGTGCTGCCTTATGCCTTTGCGGTGGCCGCGCAGACCGTGGTCGTCATCGCCGGCGGCATCGACCTGTCGGTCGCCGCCATGATGGCGCTTACCAGCGTCACCGCGGCCTCAATGATGAACGGCGCCTCCGAAGAATACGCGCTGTTCGTAGTGCCCTTCGTGCTGGCAATGGGCTTCGTGCTCGGCGCCGTCAACGGAATGCTGATCGTCGTCACCCGCGTGCCCGACATCGTCGTCACGCTGGCCACACTGTTCGTGCTGCAGGGCGCGGCCCTCTTGGTGCTCGACGCGCCGGGCGGAGCCGCGGCCGAATGGCTGAAGGCGCTGATCTCAGGCATCGTGCCGATACCGGGCCTCTCCGACGGCATCGACGCCTGGCTGCCGAAGGCGCTGCTGCTACTCATCATCTGCCTCTGCATCATCTGGATCCCGCTCAGGCGCTCGCGCCTCGGCCTCTCCATCTACGCCATCGGCTCAAGCGAGCTGGCGGCGTTCCGCAGCGGCGTGCCCGTCGCGCGCACTCGCATCATCGCCTATGCGCTGTCGGGCCTGTTCGCCGCTTTTGGCGGGCTGGCGCTGACCATGAGCACCGGCATCGGCGCCCCCATCCCCGGCCCCTATCTGCTCGCCAGCGTCGCGGCGGTGGTGCTGGGCGGCGTGGCACTCGGCGGCGGCAAGGGCGGCCTGCTCGGCCCGATCGTCGCCGTCTTCGTGCTGCGGCTGGTGCGCACCGACCTGACGCTGCTCGCCATCGACCCCAACGTCACCGCCATCATCGAAGGCGCCATCATGGTCGCCGTGGTGATGTTCGGCGCCTTCATCACCATGCGGAGCCGGCAGTCATGAGTGGCGGCGTGACGCTGGCGCATCGGTGTGAGGTTGGCGATCCTTCGCGCCCCCCTCTGTCCTGCCGGACATCTCCCCCACTTGGGGGGAGATCGGACGGCGCGACGGCTTTCGCCAATCGTCGGCGTTGCAAGAATGAGCGAGGCGCCAAAGCCGCCAATCTCCCCACCCGTGGGGGAGATGTCCGGCAGGACAGAGGGGGGCGCCGTGGAGCACCATCCTTCACAGTCAACCCGACCAACACCACACCACCCCAGTCGCGAGCCCCCTCATGAGCACAACCGCGATCCAACCCGTCCCCTTCGGCCGCCGCGTAAAACGCTTCATGGCCGACCGGCCGCTGATCCCGCTGATCATCCTGCTGGTCATCCTGGTGGTGATCCTGCAGATCCTGCGCCCCGGCATCGTCAACGAGCGCTGGATCGCCAACACGATAAAGTTCGCCATACCGCTGGCGATCCTCGCCGGCTGCCAGACCATGACCATGCTGACCGGCGGCATCGACCTCTCGGTCGGCACGGTGGCGACGATGAGCGCCTTCATCATGGCGACGCAGGTCGTCAACCAGGATCCGGCGGTGGCCTTCCTGCTGGCGATGATGCCGGCGGTGCTGATCGGCCTCGTCAACGGCATCGGCGTCGGCGTCTTCCGCGTCCACCCGCTGATCATGACGCTCGGCACCAGCCTGATCGGCACCGGCTGCCTGCAGGTCTACCAGCGCACGGTGATAGCGTCGGGCGCAAAAATCCCCGACTTCCTCGCCTGGCTCGGCACCGGCCTGACATATGGCGTGCCCAACGCGCTGCTGCTGTTCGTGCCGCTGGCCGCGCTGATCGTCTTCACGCTTGCCCGCACCGGCTTCGGCCGCCTGCTCTACGCCGTCGGCGACAATGAGCGCGCAACGCGCCTGTCGGGCGTGCAATACTGGCAGGTCATCACGGCGCTCTACGTCATCTCCAGCGTGCTCGCCAGCATCACCGGCCTGCTCTATATCGGCCTGATCAAGGCCCCGTCGCTGTCGCTCGCCGAACCGCTGGTGCTCCCCTCGGTGGCGGCAGCCGTGATCGGCGGCACCTCGATCTTCGGCGGCCGCGGCGGCTACACCGGCACCATCATCGGCGCCCTGATCCTGACGGTGCTGACGACCCTGCTGACCATCCTGCAGATGCCGGAGGGGGCAAGGCGGATCTTGTTTGGGCTGATCGTGCTGTTCGTCACGGCGGCTTATTTGCGGATTGTGGAGGAAAGGTAGGGGGTGCGGAACCGAATGTCCGCTTCGCGCAGCATGCACGAACCCGCTCCGCGGGAGGAGCGCCTCGGCCTGAGATGGCGCGACAGGCATTTGACTTGAGCGGGTAGAGGCGTCGATCTGACCATGGAGTTCCCT
>NZ_JBHLYT010000024.1:0-6930 GCF_042431665.1 Mesorhizobium kowhaii | reverse complement strand
TTATCCAGACTCTGTGTACCGTCTTACGGCGGTGATCACAGGGGCCTATGATGATGCTTACGACACGCTTTTCCATTCAATGTGGAGCAGTGCGATTTCGCGCCGGGGCGGGCTCGAGCCCGTCCCGGGGCGAAATCGCGGCCGAGGAGAGTTCGATACCGAAACTTTTCTTTACCGACCTATCGGCGCTGCCGAAATCCGTCACCGCTGGCGGCATCACTCATGCTCTTTCCCAGGATGAGATCGACGCCGCAGCACTTATTGGTCTTGTCGACGGCATGCCTTTCATCCTCGGACCGGATGGAAGCTATGGCCACGATTTGAACCGCTTCTTTCGTGCGTGCCCGACAATGGGCGTCCGATCTGTGAACAGCCTACGCTCTTATGCACGGGACATCCTGGTCTGGCTGCGCTTTCTATCGGAGCGCCGCGGCGGGAAATCCGTCTGGCGCGCGGATCGGGAGGATATTGCCGCCTTCCACGAAGCGCGACGGCTCTCGGAACCGCCCTACCGCATCTCGGCCGCCTCGTGGAACCGCTCGATCGCAGCGTTGGACAAACTCTATCGCTGGGCAGTCGATGAAAAACTCATGGCGCAGGCTCCCTTCGCCTATCGGCAATATTGGACCCGCCTCATGTACAGTGGCGCCGTCAAAGCAGCTTCGGCCAATACGGCACGGGAAACCGGCGCACGACACGGCAACATGCAGTTCCTCGATCTGCCACACTACAAGCTGTTCCGGGACGTGGGCTTGCGAGGACATCTCCCGGATGGACGGGAAGACCCCTCGTGGCGGGGACGTAACAGTGAACGGAACGCATTATTTGCGGAGCTTCTGCTCACCACTGGCCTGCGCCTGCAGGAGGCATCGAGCCTCCTGGCAATGGAACTGCCTGGGACAACGTACCCGCATGATGTTCGCACCATTCCTTTCCTATTGTCGTCGGCCGCCGCCAAGGGCCGCAAAGGCCGAGAGGTGCGTTTGCCACTGAGGCTCGTCCGCCAACTACGCGACTATGTCGATCTGGAACGGGCGAATGCTCTGGCTCGCTATGACGCGCGAAACACCATTGAGCGGATCAGGAGGCCGATCCGTGTCATCGAGCGTGGTCGGAGAGGCCTGGCAATCGTCGAGGATCGTGAAATCAAACCGGTCAGCATTGACCTCCTGACACCGCAGGACCGATCCAGGCTCGTTTACGAGACTTCTGGACTATCACTCGGACTTTGGCTGACCGAAGGTGGTATGCCAATGCCGATGGCGGCATGGGAGGCCGTGTTCCGGCGAGCAAGCGCCCGATGCCAGCGGTTCGGGATTGACATCGAAGTTACTCCTCACATGTTGAGGCACGGCTTCGCCGTTCATATGCTGACGCTGCTGCTGCGAGAGCATATCAGTTGGGTGATCGACACCCGCAGCAATCACGTCGGACCGGCCTGGCGTCGCCTGATTGGCGATCCCTTGCTGAAATTGCAGCGGCTGATGGGCCATAGCCGCATCGAAAGCACCTATATCTACCTCGAGCACATCGCCGACAGCCAAGAACTGGTCGACGCGGCGGTTGACCAGTGGGGATTTGATCTCGCCAGCGAGGCGTCAGCATGAGCCGGGGGCGCCGGGCCTGCTTTCCAGAGAGCCAACAAGAGATCGAACCCGACAGCCGAAACATAGTGCCAATCGACTCTCGGCGCTTCGCTGTCCGTGCTGATGGCGGACGCGAGATAACCGTTGATCTTGCCTCCTGGTCGCGATCTTCGTTGGCCGTCGAGTTCGCGCCGTTGCTTCGAGATCACATACGCCGGATGGGACCGGAACCACGCGCCCGAACTGTTCAGGTGAAGACATTAGCGTTGCGCCGGTTCTGGACCTTCCTTGATGAGAGTCGGTCGGAGGTTGCCGCGCTCGACGATATCGACGTGGCGGTGATCAACTCCTATGAAAACTGGCTTGAACAGAATACCGGCGGTCGCCTGCACCAACGGCATCTCATGGCCGGCATGATCTCGCTCATGCGGCTGGCTGTCGAACACGAACCGGACCGCTTCCCTACCGCCACGATTGCCCGGCTGGGCTATCTGGGACACGGCGAAGGCGGAACCAGCAGGCCCCGCGATGCCTATAGCAGCGGCGTCACAGCTTCGTTGCGAAGGGCAGCACAAGCTCAGGTGAACGAAGCGATCGGCCGCGTTACGCTGCTTGGCGAGCTGCCGGCAGAACCGTCATATCTGGCCGTCCATCCGCCGTTGCGCGCCCACTATGACAAAGTCATCGACGTCATCCGGGCGACGGGGCGAATAGAAGTCAAACATCCTGACTATCAGCGATTCCAGGACATGACCTTCTACTGGAAGGTTCGGCCATATCTGGAGACGATACATGCCGGCTTCCACCTGACACGCATTGATCTGGTGGGCTTCATTGTACTGCTCTCACTCGAAACAGGCCTGGAGCTGGAGTGCCTGCTCTCGCTGAAGGCCGATTGCCTGCGTAATCCTTCCAAGGGCTATGTCGAGATCGAATATTACAAGCGTCGCTCGCGCGACTCGGAATGGAAGCGATTGCGCGTCCGTGACGGAGCCGGCAGCACGCCGGGCGGTATCCTTCGTCGAGCCATCAGCCTGACGGAGAGAGCGCGATATCACACAGGCTCCGACCACCTCTGGGTAACCTGGACGACCAACGGCCTGCAACCGGCGCCTGACGATAACCGCTCTCATGTCGCGGCATTCGTTGCCCGGCACGACATCCTCAATGACGATGGCGCGCCGCTGAGATTGTCGCTTTCCCGACTGCGCAAGACCCACAAGGCCGAGCGATACAAGCGCACAGGCGGCCAACTCGAAATCTTCGCCGTCGGTCACACGGTGGCGGTTGCCGCCCGGCACTATGCTGACATTCCAGCCCTTCGTCATATCCACGAACAGACTCTGGCGCAGGCCTTCACCGATGCGTTGGACTCCGCCCTGCAGCCGGTGATCGTGCTCCCCGATACCGAGGCGTTGATGCGACGGGAGCCGACCGCCCAACGCTTGCCGACACCGCCGGAGAAGATCGGCGCCCTATTAGACGGAGAACAGGATGTGTGGCTTGCCAGTTGTGGCGGCTTCTACGCAAGTCCATTCGCGGCGGCGGGCGAGGCTTGCGCTACACCATACTGGGGTTGCCTGGAATGCCCCAACGCCGTGATCACGGCGCGCAAACTCCCCGCTTTGCTAGCCTTCAGGTCATTCATGGTCGAGCAGCGCGCCGCGCTGGGGCTGGAGGATTGGTCAAGGAAGTTTGGCCGTGCATGGCATCGCATCACGGTGCAGATTCTTCCGGCGTTCCCGGCCGACCTGGTTGCCGAAGCTCAGATCCAAGCATCGTCGGAAGACCTTTTATACTTGCCGGCGGAGGCGAGAACATGACCCTCGCCAAGCTTCGGCCTACACTGCATTTGTCGCGCATTCGTCGGCCAGACGATATCGTTCTCGCATCGATGCCGCTGCGGGAAGATGTCGATCGATCCGTCCTGTCGCGATTTGCCGAGGACGTTTGGAGCATGGATGCGGCCATCTTCCGCGTGATGGTCCGGCGGTACCGAACAATCTCATTTGAATCGATCATCTGCCCGGTCGAGAAACTGACGGCCAAGGAGTACATCTACGCGTGGCTAAATGAACGCTTCCCGGATCGATCCGAGCGATTGAGACCTTCCACGGCGCGTGTCGCCCTGGTGGGCCTGTGTCAGTTCATGGCGTTCGTGCGCGATAGGATCGGCGCTTTCGATGTCTCGGCGATCGATCAGGATTTGCTAGATGAATGGCGGTATTTGCATATGAGCCGGAAGATTGCGCCGAGACGGCTTGCCGACTTGCTCAAACCCGTCTCGCAATTGCACCGCCTGGCGCCATTCCTGACCCACGGCGGGATAGGCTTCTCACCATGGAAGGGCCGCGCCATTTTTGCCGTCGCGGGATGCGACGGGCGCCGGCAGGAGAACAAAACCCCGCGCATCCCCGAAGCTGTCATCGGCGCGATTCTGCGCTGGTCCCTGAAATATGTTGACGTGTTCGCCAAGGATATTTTTGCCGCGCGGGCCGAGCTCGATGCCCTCCATGAACAATATGCAAACCGACCCCGGGGCCGGAAAGCCGGCAGTATTGTCGAAAAGACGACAGCGTGGATTGCGAAGCGGCGCAAATCCGGCCGGGGGGTTCCGGTTTGGAGCGAGGCTGGCGCGATGGGCGGCATCTGCGGCTCCAGTGTTAGATATGGCCGCATACGTGGCGATGTTCTCAACATGGCCCTCATCGGTTTACAGAGCGGGTTCCACATCACCAACCTCATCGGACACAAGGTCGCCTATCCCCTTCTCATGGACGCGGTCGCGGAACTTGGCACTGAGGCCGGGGGATTGGATACCGAAATCTCGCTCGATCCGGAGACGGGCAAGCCTTGGCGGAGCCGCTTCGACTCCTTCGCTTTGATCAGGGAAGAAAAGCATCTCCAGACGGCCGCCTATATCCTTTGCGCCTATCTCACCGGCATGCGTGGCGGTGAAGTGCAAGCCATGCAACACAACTGCCTCGTCCGTGACCGCAGCGTCGATGGAATGGTTGAACGGATTGCGGTTCGCAGTACCGTCTACAAAGGGCGTCCCGCGCCCGGAGAGACGGCAGAATGGATTACGATCGAACCTGTCGCCCGGGCGATCCAAGTCGCCGAACGCCTCGCAAGCCGTCATCTCAATGAAGGGAGCAAAGACAGGTTATGGGGCGTCCTTCATCGAGGGACCGTGCCCGAACATGGCTTGCCGCACATTCTCCGTCAGATCGCTCGATTCCAGCAGAACCTTGATGACCGCTATGGGGCGGAAGGCGAACCGGCCATACCTTGGATAGAAGGTCGACCGTGGTCCTTCAACACGCTTCAGCTTCGCCGCACAGTTGCCTGGTATATCGCCAATCGGCCATTCGGCGTGGTCGCGGGAAAAATCCAGTACAAGCACGCTTCAGTGGCAATGTTCGACGGATATGCCGGCTCGTCGGCATCAGGCTTCCGACAGGAAGTCGAGCAGGAACACCTTCTCGGCCAACTCGACGACATCGTGGAGCACTACGAGGCCTGCCGGCGCGGGGAGCGTCCGGCCGGACCGGCCGGCATCCGCGTCGCTGCGGAAATGGATCGCGTCGCCATGGAAATGGGGCCTCTTCCCGGCGTGATCGCTGACAGAGCACGCGTCAGGTCGATGCTGGGTCATCTGGCGCGCACCCTTCATGTCGGTCATCTCAGCGACTGCTTCTTCGAACCCTCGACCGCGCTTTGCCTGCGCCATTCCAAGGATACGGAAAAGAGCACCCCATCGCTGCCCAACTGTGCGCCGGATCGCTGTCCGAACTCGTGCCTAGCCCGTCGCCATTTGCCGGCGTGGCAGGCCGCGATCACGCATGCCGAGGCCATGCTGGAAGAGAAGCGATTGTCGAACGTGCAGCGGATCGCAATCCGGCAGGACCGGGATCGAATGCGCAAGCTGATCGCGCCACTGTTGGAGGAACGGTCGTGAAGCCGGTCAGCACTTCGACCGAGCGAGCGCTTCGCGAAGCGCTCACCCGGCTTGCTGCAGGGAATGCGTTCAGGTCGGACGGCCGCCTGACGGTTGCCGCTCTGGCACGGGAAGCCGGCGTCAGCCGGGCGACCGCGAACCGTGCTCCGGCCATACTCACTGAACTGCGGGAGGCGGCCGCGGCTGGAAAGCTGTCGAGGCTTGAGAAGCCACGCTCCTCGCAGATCGACGTGGAGCGGGAGCGACATGATCGGGAGAACGTGATCGCCCAGCACGCTCAGGTTCGCGCTCTGCTACAACGCGCCGACGAGAACAGGAGAGGCAGGATGGCACGCCTGCGTCTCATCGGTGACACCGGATGACGCGGGCGCAGGCTGCTGCTCATGCATCCAGTCGGCTGCCTGCTGTGCCTTGCCCGCAGCCGTGAAGATGGCGCGAGAATCGTCCTTCAATACCTCGATCCACGAGGCAATATACGCGGCATGATCCGGACGCGGATGGTGAGCAATGCCGAGATCGGCAAGCACAAGCCCGCTGAGAATCTCCACACAGCATTCCTCGGCGGCATAGGCAGCCGAGCCGAACCGGCCCGAGAGATCGCGGTCAAGCCTGTGCTTTGCCGCTGAGCCGTGGCCGTTCTCATGCAGCCAGACACCGTAGAACGACGCGGCATCCCGGAAAGAAGCGAAGTCCGGCATGAACACCGTATCCGACGACGGAAGATAGTAAGCTTCCGGGCCGCCAAACACGGTCTTGATCCCGAGGTTGGCGATGAAGGCCTCGGCATGCGCCAGACGCTCGTCCTCCGGCAAGATACTCGTCGCCGGATGCTCATATCCGTCCACCTGTCCGACGTTGAACACCGAGAAGGCCCGGGCGAACATCCGAGTGCGGCTGCAGTCATCGCTGCCATCGTCATCCGCTGCGTCAGACGAAGCGATCTGCTTCCACAACACGACCGTGGTCGACCGTTCGCCCTTGCACACCTGCGCTCCAGCGTCATGCCATTGTCGATAGGTGCCCCACAGGCCATCGCTGTAACCGTTGGCCATGGCTGCGACCCACAGCGCCACCGTGTTGATCCCACGGTAGCGCCTGTCCGATGCGACGTTGGTCGGGCGGGCGGCGCTGGTTCCGTTGTGGAACCACGGTGCACGCCAATCACCTGCACCTTGCTCGATTGCCGCAATGATCTCGGCGGTAATGCGCGTGTAAACGTCGGCACGCGCTCCGGACTGCTTCCTGGAAGACATCGTGATAGCTCCTTGGAGCGACGCGAGCGCACGAGATCGCCACCGCTTGCGGGCGGCGTCAGGCTCGGCGTCGATGGAAAGGGATCAATGAAAAGCCGGTGAGACAGCTTGACTGTTTAGATAACTGCCA
>NZ_JBHLYT010000023.1:0-94794 GCF_042431665.1 Mesorhizobium kowhaii | reverse complement strand
AGCCATTCTCGACCTCTTCACGCGGCCGCCACGCCGCAGATGTCCTCACTGTGAGAAGCTGCTCGCAGACGCCGTCAAACCTAAACTGCCAAAGTAGTGCTAGAGCAATTCCAGGAAAAGTGTGAAACGGTTTTCCGTCCGGAATTGCGTCGAAACAGGAGATAGAGCGGTTCCACGTTTCCTTGAAACGATGAACCGCTCTAGTGTCGGCTTACGACCCTCAGCGAAGGCCGCGCGATGAACACCACACCCGTCAACCCCGAAGCCCTCCACCATCATGTCAGGCGTATGGCCGGGCGCGATCCGCATGAGGCGCATCGTGTCGCTACGCCGCTTGAGCTTCTGTTCGATCTGACCTTCGTCACCGCGTTCAGCTTTGCCTCGTCGCAGCTCGCCCATGCGTTGGCCGAAGGCCACTACACGGCCGCCCTGCTCGGCTTCGCTTTCGCGAGCTTCGCCATCTGCTGGGCCTGGGTCAATTTCTGCTGGTTCTCCTCGGCCTATGACACCGACGACTGGATTTTCCGCCTCGGCACCATGGTGCAGATGATCGGCGTGCTGGTGCTGGCGATCGGCCTGCCACGCATGTTCGCCTCGATCGAGCATGGCGAGCACCTCAACAATTCGGTGATGGTGCTGGGCTATGTGATCATGCGCGTGGCGATGATCTTCCAATGGCTGCGCGCTGCCCGGCAGGACCCTGTCCGGCGCCGCACCTGCCTGACCTACGCCACCGCCATCGCGGTCGCCCAGATCGGCTGGGTGGTGCAGATCGTCGTGGATTTCCCGGTCGGCACCAGCATCATACTCGCTGGCATTCTCGGGCTCATCGAACTGGCGGGGCCGGTGATCGCGGAAGGCAAGGATGGCGGCACGCCCTGGCATGCGCACCATATGGCCGAACGCTACAGCCTGTTCGCCATCATCGCGCTGGGTGAGGGAGTCGTTGGCACGCTCGCGACCTTGTCCGCAGTGGTCGAGGAGCAGGGCTGGACCCTGGATGCGGCGCTGGTCTGCATCGCCGGCACCGGGCTCACCTTCGGGATGTGGTGGGTCTATTACATGCTGCCGTCAGCGCCGATCCTGCATGCCCACCGCAATCGCGCATTCATCTGGGGCTATGGGCAGATGCTGATTGTCGCCGCCATCGTCGCGACCGGCGCCGGGCTCCATGTCGCGGCCTATTTCATCGAGCACAAGGCGCATATCGGCGCGCTTGAAACGCTGCTTGCCACCGCCATTCCCGTCGCCGTTTTCCTGGGGATGGTCTATGCGCTCTACACTTATCTTGTGCAGCGCTTCGACCCGTTCCACATCTGGCTGCTGCTCGCGACCGCGGCGGTCGTGGCGCTTGCCATCCTCGCGGCACTTGCCGGCGTCGACATGGCGATCTGCCTGATCATCCTGATGCTGGCGCCGGCCGTCACCGTCGTCGGCTATGAAATGCTCGGGCACCGCCACCAGGCGGAAGCGCTCGCCAGCGACGAGCACCAGGCATCACAGTAGCCGGTTGCGATTTGCCCGGCGGACGTCTATCCGTGCGGCATTCGCTCGAATGTCTGCAACGAGGGATCAATCGTGTCCCACGCATGGCCGCGGATGGTGTATGTGACCACCTGCGGGTTGAATTGGCTGGGGTCGTCAAGGCTGGTCGCGTTGACCGCAATTAGTTCCGGCATGGCGACGAATGTCAGATAGACCGGCGTTCCACAGGTCGGGCAGAAGGCGTGGACCTTTTCGTTGCCGCTGGCGCCCGCCACCCGCCAGGTGCTCGCCTCGCCGATGATTGTCATATCGGCCCGCCGGCCGAAGGTCAGATAGGATCCGTGGCCGGTGCCTGCGCGCTTCTGGCAGTCGAGGCACTGGCAGTGGTTCTGGAAGATGGGCTCGCCGCTGGTTTCATAGCGGATCGCACCGCATGCACAGCCGCCGATATAGCGCTTGGTCATTGTCGTTCTCCACTGGCCTGGTTCTGCATGATATCGCAGGGCATCAGGCCGATTTCGGCTTGGCGAAAAGGTCGATGCCGCTGCCGGTTTCGAGGAAGGATTTCATGCTGGACAGCACGGCCGGCCACCCCTGGCTGATGCCTTTCGCCATGCCGCTGCCGGCTTCGAGTTCGTCATGGGTGACGGTCAGCCGCACCATTGTGTCGTATTCCTCGATGCCGAACGTCACCCGGCTGTATTGCGACGGATCGTCCGCCTGCGAAGCGTTCGCCCAGGTCATGACGAGACGGGTCGGCGGCGAGATCTCGACGACCTTGCCGACGAGTTCGACGGTCCGCTCGTCATTGGCGCGGATATGCTCCCATTTCGATCCCGGCTTCCAGTCGGAGACGTTCTCGAGGCCCCAGTAGCGTTTCGCGATATCAGGCCTGGTTATGGCCTCGAACACTTTTTGCGGCGTCGATCTGATGTAGGTCACGTAGACAAAGCTGGTCGTCTCTCTGGTCATTGGTCCTCTCCTTCGAGTTCTTGCTTCAGATCGTGCAGCAGGCTGAGCCGCTGCCGTTCGAATTTCCGCACCCACCGCTCGTAGACTTCGTGCAGCGGCACGGGGTTGATAAAATGCAGTTTTTCCCGGCCGCGCTTGACCGTGCTCACCAGATTGGCTGCCTCCAGCAGGTCGATGTGCTGGGTGGCGGATTGCCTCGCCATGTCCAGGTTTTCGCAAAGCTGGCCGAGCGTCTGTCCGTTCTTCTCGCAAAGAAGGTCAAGCAGCCTTCTGCGTGTCGGGTCGCCCAGTGCCTTGAAAACCTTGTCAGCGTCCATCAGCCTCACTCGTTCGTTTGTGAGGCTATAATATGCAGGTAAATACCTGCATGTCAACTGGCAACCAGCGCCGTCGCAATTCGCTCGGGCGAAGGCTACTCAGGCTCGGCAGTCGATTGTTGGATGGGCCGTGCGCCGGCCATATAGCGGTCGTTATCGAACGGCTATGCCCGGCCGTCGGCCAAGGCATAGTGAAACTGCCTCGCCCTCAACCGGATCGGAGCCCTGCTTGGCGGGGCGAAGCTAAGGGGAAAGGAACCTTCAGCGCGTCGTCTGACGCGCCGCCAGGCTCGGGTCGATGATCTCGATGGATCTCAGATGCCTTCGACGAGCACGATCTCGCCGTCGGCGACCTTCTGGCGGATGGCGACCGCGCGCTGGTATTCCGGCGAGTGGTAGCAGTCATGCGCCGCGGCGAGCGATTCGAACTCGATGACGACGTTGCGTGCGCGCCCGACACCCTCGGCCAGCTCATGCGCGCCGCCCCGCGCCAGGAATTTCGCGCCGAAGCGCTCGAAGGCAAGCTTCGCAGCCGCGACATACTCCTTGTAGCCTTCGGCATCGCGCACATCGACGCGGGCGATCCAATATCCCTTCGGCATTTTTTTCTCCTGTTTCTGTCCGTGCAGGCGAGGGTCAGTTTTGAAAGTCGCTCCGGCGAGACGGCTGGGGTGTTTTCGGGGTCACCGCAGGTGACGAGCGGAGCGTACTTAAAGTACGTGAGCACCGGAAGCGCAGAAAACGCCGTCAGACGACCGCCGGAGTAGAGTTTCAGAACTGGTCCTCACGCTGAGCGCATTTCGGCGAGGATGGCTTCGGCTGCTTCTCGTCTGTTGGCCGACGCGACGACCGGTCGGCCAACGACGAGATGGCTGGCACCGTTGCGGATCGCTTGTGCCGGCGTCACCACGCGCTTCTGGTCGCCATGGTCGCTGCCCGCCGGCCGGATGCCGGGCGTCACCACCGCCATGTCGGGCCCGACGATGCGGCGCACCGCTTCGGCTTCCGCGGCCGAGCAGACGATGCCGCCCATGCCGGCATGCAGCGCCTGTTCCGAGCGCCGCAGCACCAGCGTGTGCGGGTCATACTCATAGCCGACATCGATCATGTCCTGCTCGTCCATCGAGGTCAGCACGCTGACCGCGAGCAGGCAAAGGTCGCTGCCCCTGGCCGCTTCCACCGCCGCCGCCATCGCCTTTGGATAGGCGTGGATGGTCAGCATGGTGACGCCCATCTTGACGATGTTCTCGACGCCCTTGGCGACCGTGTGGTCGATGTCGAGCAGCTTCATGTCGAGGAAGACTTTTGTCCCGCCGCTGGCCAGTTCCCTGGCAAAGTCGAGCCCGCCGGCAAAGGCCAGCTGATAGCCGATCTTGTAGAAGGAGACGACGCCGTCGAGTTCGCGCACCGCCCGCTCGGCCTCCAGCACCGTCGGCACGTCGAGGCCGACGATCAGTCTTTCTTGCATCGATTGGGCCTGCATGGATTTTGTCCGCATGGTATCGGCGATCACGCCCCGATCCGGGTCGACAGCATGCGCGAGGTTTCGATCAGCGTGCGGCATAGGTGCTCCATCGATTTGTACAGTCTTTCGTCATGGAAATTGCCGCCCTCGTCGAAGGCGTTGCCGCCCTCCGGCACCGAGCATTCCGGCGTCACCACCTCCATCTGGCAACGCACCAGCACGGCGCGTAGATGGTTGATGCAGCGGATCCCGGCAAAATGCCCATTGGAGGACGAGCAAAGGCCAGCCACCTTGCCGGCCAGCGGCCTGACCGGCCGGCTGCCATCCCTGCGCACCCGGCTCACCCAGTCGATCGTGTTCTTGAGCAGCGGCGGGATGGAGCCGTTATATTCGGGCGTGGCGATCAGCAGCCCATCATGGGCGATGATTAGACGGCCGAGTTTCATGGCGTTTTCGGGAACGCCCTTTTCCTTTTCCAGATCCTCGTCGAGGATCGGCAGCGGATAGTCGGCGAGCGAGATGCGGGTCACCTCGGCGCCTTGCATGGCGAGCTCCTTTTGCGCCACGTCGGCGGTCCTGCCGCTATAGGCGCCGCTGCGCACCGAGCCGGCGAAGACGAGGACTTTCGGGATCACTGCCATTGGCCAACCTTGTTCCCGGACAGGTACAGCCAGAGGCAGCTCAAATCAACGCACCGGCCCAAAAATCAAAACCGATTTTGGCGGCGCATGCGTGAAGGGTGTGTTGAGAGTCAGGTCAGGCCGAGCCGAAAATGGTGGCTTACGAGAACCGGAGCGGAGCGTACTTTTCGTACGTGAGCACCGGAAGCGCAGGGAGCCGCCGTTTGCAGGCCGGCCTCACCTGAATATCGGCACACCCTAATGCGCCTCGCGCCGATAGATCCACAGCTGCGTCGGCGGGATGTTGCGGAAGATGAAATCGAAATGCTTGACCGTGTAGTCGCCACGGCCGGCCGGGATCGGCGACATCGGGCCATAGGTCAGCTGCACGATCGGCCGTCCGGCCGGGATACGGTCGAGCAGGCTCTCGATATAGGCGATGCGCTGGGCGACCGGAAAGTTGAGCAGCGGCACGCCGGAAACGACAGAATCGAAGAGCATCCCGCTCTTCTCGCCCAGCGTGGCGTTGAGGTTGAAGGCATCGCCCTCGATGACGTTGACGCCGGGATAGAGCCGCCGCAGGTGGCGGACGAAATCGGCGGAATATTCGACCGCGTAGAGGTTTTCGGGCCGCACGCCCTGGGCCAGGATGGCACGGGTGATGACGCCGGTGCCGGGACCGACCTCGAGCACCGGCAGGCCGGATTTCGGATTGACGATCGAGGCCATCTTGCGGGCGGTGATCGAGCTGGTCGGCACGATCGAGCCGACCGTCTTCGGCTTGTCGATCCAGCCCTTGAAGAATTTGAGCTCGTCGTCGAACTTTTCGACAAGCGCCTTCCGCAGTCCGGGACGTGTCATGCAAGCTCTCCTCGGCTCTCCCCACAAGTTACTTAACACCTGAGCGGCGCAAGGCAAGGCGCGACCATGCCGATGTCGTGGATAAGATAGCTTTGGTCGCGTCTCAAGACGCGGCACATTTCATCGATTCATGCGCCATTCTTTGGATTCTTGGTCGATGCATGTCGTTGTCCCAAAACCGGTTCCCACTTTTGGGCGACATGCATCAACGCTCGCCGAAGGATTCGAAGAAATCCTTCATGCGGGCGAAAAACCCACTCGATTGGGGCGAATTGTCCTGCGATGAGAGCTGTTCGAACTCCTCCAGCAGCTCGCGCTGGCGGCGGGTGAGGTTCTGCGGCGTCTCGACCGCGGTCTGGATGTAGAGGTCGCCGACATTGGGCTGGCGCAGCACCGGCATGCCCTTGCCCTTGAGGCGGAACTGGCGGCCGTTCTGGGTACCTTCCGGCACTTTCACCTTGGTCTGCGTGCCATCCAGCGTCGTCACCTCGAAGGAGCCGCCAAGGGCGGCCGTCGTCATCGAGATCGGCACCTTGCAATAGAGATCGGCGCCATCGCGCTGGAAGAACTCGTGCGGTTTGACCGCCAGGAAAATATAGAGATCGCCCGACGGTCCGCCGCGCAGGCCGGCCTCGCCCTCATTGGCAAGGCGGATGCGGGTGCCGTCCTCGATGCCGGCCGGGATGTTGACCGACAGCGAACGCTCTTCGGTGACGCGGCCCTGGCCGGCGCATTTCGGGCACGGGTCCTTGATGGTCTGGCCGCGCCCCTGGCATTGCGGACAGGTCCGCTCGATCGAAAAGAAGCCTTGCGTGGCGCGCACCTTGCCGTGGCCGTTGCACATCGAGCAGGTGACAGGCTGGGTGCCGGGCTTGGCGCCGCTGCCCGAGCATTCCGAGCAGGAGATCGACGCCGGCACGCGGATCTGCGCGGTCTTGCCGGCAAAGGCCTCTTCCAGCGAGATTTCCATATTGTAGCGCAGGTCGGCGCCGCGCTCGCGGCCGCCTGACGAGCGGCGCTGGCGCCCGCCCATCATGTCGCCGAAAATATCCTCGAAAATGTCGGCGAAGCCGCCGGCGCCAAAGCCTTGCGCGCCGCCATTCATGCCGCCCTGCTCGAAGGCCGCGTGACCGAAGCGGTCATAGGCCGCGCGCTTCTGCGGGTCCTTCAGCGTCTCGTAGGCTTCGTTGATTTCCTTGAACTTGTGCTCGCAGGAATGATCGCCGGGATTGCGGTCGGGATGGAACTGCATGGCGAGCTTGCGGAAAGCGCTCTTGAGCTCCTTCTCGTCGGCGCCTTTCTGGACGCCCAGCGTTTCGTAGAAATCAGCTTTCATTTTTTCCCGCTGTCCGGATACTCAACGTCTTGATGCATTGTTGCGTCTTTTGCCGGCACTGACGTTTCGATTTAGGTGCGATGGAACCGCGATGCCAGTGTCGACGCGGCTTTGCCGGCAATTTTTTGACGAGGTCGGCTGTTTTTCTGCAAGGGGTTGCAAAAAAGCCCGGCCTTGCGCCGGGCTTTCAGCATTATCTTGCCGTCAAACGGTTCAGGCCGACTTCTTCTTGTCGTCGTCCTCGTCGATTTCCTCGAAATCGGCGTCGACCACGTCGGAGTCCTTGGCGGCATCCGCCTTGGCGTCGGCTTCCGCCGCTTCCTTCTGCGAGGCCTCGTACATGGCCTGGCCAAGCTTCATCGAAGCCTCGGCGAGCGCCTGCGACTTGGCCTCGATGTCGGCCGCGTCGTCGCCTTCGGCCGCAGCCTTCAGCGCCGTGATCGCGTCTGATATCGCCGTGCGGTCGGCTTCCGAGACCTTGTCGCCATATTCCTTCAGCGACTTCTCGGACGAATGCACCAGCGCCTCGGCCTGGTTGCGGGCCTCGACCAGCGCACGCCGCTTCTTGTCGCTCTCGGCATTGGCCTCGGCGTCCTTGACCATCTTCTCGATGTCGGCGTCCGAAAGCCCACCCGATGCCTGGATGCGGATCTGGTGCTCCTTGCCGGTGCCCTTGTCCTTGGCCGAAACGTTGACGATGCCGTTGGCGTCGATGTCGAAGGTGACCTCGATCTGCGGCACGCCGCGCGGCGCCGGCGGGATGCCGACCAGGTCGAACTGGCCGAGCGCCTTGTTGTCGGCGGCCATTTCACGCTCGCCCTGGAAGACGCGGATGGTCACGGCCGACTGGCTGTCCTCGGCCGTCGAGAACACCTGGCTCTTCTTGGTCGGGATCGTCGTGTTGCGCTCGATCAGCCGCGTGAACACGCCACCCAGCGTCTCGATGCCGAGCGACAGCGGCGTCACGTCGAGCAACAGCACGTCCTTGACGTCGCCCTGCAGCACGCCGGCCTGGATGGCGGCGCCCAGAGCGACGACCTCATCCGGGTTGACGCCCTTGTGCGGCTCCTTGCCGAAGAACTGCTTCACGATCTCCTGGATCTTGGGCATGCGGGTCATGCCGCCGACCAGGACGACTTCGTCGATTTCGCCAGCCTTCAGGCCGGCATCCTTGAGCGCCGCCTTGCACGGGTCGATGGTGCGCTGGACGAGGTCGTCGACCAGCTGCTCGAACTTGGCCCGCGTCAGCTTCAGCGTCAGGTGCTTCGGCCCGGTCGCATCGGCGGTGATGAAGGGCAGGTTGATCTCGGTCTGCGTCGTCGACGACAGCTCGATCTTGGCCTTTTCAGCCGCCTCCTTGAGGCGCTGCAGGGCCAGCTTGTCGTTCTTCAGGTCGATGCCCTGTTCCTTCTTGAACTCGGCCGCCAGGTACTCGACCAGGCGCATGTCGAAATCCTCGCCGCCGAGGAAGGTGTCGCCATTGGTCGACTTCACCTCGAACACGCCGTCGCCGATCTCGAGCACCGAAATGTCGAACGTGCCGCCGCCAAGGTCATAGACGGCAATGGTCTTGCCATCCTTCTTGTCGAGGCCGTAGGCGAGCGCGGCAGCGGTCGGCTCGTTGATGATGCGCAGCACTTCCAGGCCGGCGATCTTGCCGGCGTCCTTGGTTGCCTGGCGCTGGGCGTCGTTAAAATAGGCCGGAACGGTGATGACCGCCTTCTCGACCTTCTCGCCGAGATAGGCTTCTGCCGTTTCCTTCATCTTCTGCAGGATCATGGCCGAGATCTGGCTGGGCGACTGCTTCTTGCCGCCGGCCTCGACCCAGGCATCGCCATTGTCGCCCTTGACGATCTTGTAGGGGACAAGCTTCTTGTCCTTCTCCGTCACCGGATCGTCATAGCGGCGGCCGATCAGGCGCTTGACCGCGAAGATGGTGTTTTCAGGATTGGTGACCGCCTGGCGCTTGGCCGGCTGGCCGACGAGACGTTCGCCGTCGCCGCTGATGGCGACGATGGAAGGCGTCGTGCGCGCGCCTTCCGCATTCTCGATCACCTTCGGCTCCTTGCCATCCATGATGGCGATACAGGAGTTGGTGGTGCCGAGATCGATACCGATTACTTTTGCCATTTTTCTAGTCTCTCCGCTAAGCAGGCTCTCAGGACCCGTACAGGCGTTCCGACGAAAGCCCCTGTTCACAAGAAATTCCGTTCCGGCAACCGGCATACCGGCGCCGAACGGCTTGGCGCGTATATAAGAACAGGCAGCATCGCGCGCAAGCATTCTGCGCAAGGCTTCCATGAACCTTTCCACGTCCGCCTGCGACTGATGTCCAGGTGCCGCATGGTGCGGCCCGGAAAGGAAGCCCCCATGACCATTAACCCAGAGGCTCTGCGGTCTCCGGGAACAACAGGAGCTCGGCGCGACCACCGCCTTCGGGACGGGGTCGATGCGCTGGGCTTCCTGCTGATTCCGTTGACCCTGCGTAAGAGCAGGCGTATCGTCAAAATGAGGAAAGCAGACAATTCGATCAGGGAAGAACGTGCCGGACCACCGCGCCTTGCCCTGGTTTGCGCGGTAACGCCGGATGTTTCTCCCGTGGCTAACGGGGGTAGCTTCATGTCTCGCGTCCGCGGCACGTTCGTGTCTTCTCTCAACAGCGGCCTGCGCCGCGCCATGCATCCGAGCGGATTGCTGGCGCTGGCACTCACTGCCGGCCTGTGGCTGGGTAGCGCCGCGCAGGCGCAGGACACCCAGATCATCTATCCCGGCTCGATGGCGGTAACCGGATTTTCCGGTACCATCATTCCCCATTTCGACGAAGGCCTGCCGCCCGGCGTCGATCCGGTCGACGAAACCTTCATCGACACGACGCGCGCCACCTTGCGCGTGTTCGACGTCTCACATCTCGGCGGGCCGGCCGCCGGCCAGCTCGTCTTCACGCCGCCGCCCTTCGAGGTGACGGCCGAACAGATCGGCCAGGTGTTCGGCCTCACCTATGACGACGGCGTGCGCGACGGTGTCCCGTCGGGCGTTCCCAATCTCTATGCCGGCGCCACCTCGCTGCACGGCATCCGCATCGTCACCCCCGATGCCGACGACGATGGAAGGCCGGAGCGGCAGCGCCGCGGCACGGCCGGCGCTACCTTCATGGATGGCCAGTTCGGCACCGAAAACGGTGGCGGGCCGGGCACCATCTGGAAGATCGACGGCATCACCGGCCAGGTCTCCAAGTTTGCCGACATCGACACCAACAGCGGTCCCGGCATCGGCAATCTCACCTTCGATCCCATCCACCGCCAGTTCTTCGTCTCCGACCTCGACACCGGCCTGATCCATCGCATCGACGCCGAAGGCAGGCTGATCGACAGCTTCGACCATGGCGTTGCCGGGCGTCCGGCGCACGGGCTGGCTCCGGTCGCCGACGATGGTTCGGTGATGGACATACAGGGCGCGGCCTTCGATAGCGAAGACCCCGACAGCTGGGGCTACACGCAGGACGAGCGCCGCATCTGGGGCGTCTCCTATCATGGCGGCCGGCTCTATTATTCGGTCGGCGAAAAGTCGGAAATCTGGTCGGTGGGCATTGCCCGCGACGGCACCTTTGCCGGCGACCCGCGCTGGGAACTGACCGTCAAGGCCGACAAGGACTACGCCGTCACCGACATCGCCTTCGACAACAGCGGCTTCATGTATCTGGCGCAGCGCGGCCCGGTCGAAAACCGCTATGATTACAGTCAGTTCGCCGATTCCGGCAAGGGCGAGGTCATCCGCTACTGGCGCGAGAACCCGGACGATCCGGCGACGGAATCGGTCTGGGTCGAAGTGCCGCAGGAATATGCCGTCGGCTTCCCGCAAGGCAACCGGCAGTCGGCCGGCGGTCTCGACCTGCAATATGGCTATGATGCCGATGGCAATCTCGACACCTCGGTCTGCACGCAGACGCTGGTCAACACCGGCGACAAGCTGCGCAACAATCCGGCGCTCGCCGAGCAGCTCGCCGCTGGCGGGCCGCTCGCCGTGCACGGCGTGCAGATCACGCCCAAGGAGCTGGTCAAGCCAGCCAACGTGCCGCCCTTCGGCTCCTGGTTCGTCGACTTCGACGGCTATTTCGAAGACCCCGAAGTGGAAGGCCACGTCGGCGACGTCGCGGTCTGGCATCCCTGTGAAGGCCGCGCCGGCTATTATGAAGAAATCCCGGGCGGCTACCTGCCACCCTTCTATCCGCCGGACTTCCCACCGCCCGGCAATCTGCCTCCCTGTCTCGATGTCGAGGACGTCCAGTACTACTGCACGCCCTCCGGCCTCGAGGCCGATCTCTATCTCCATGACCATGCCGGCTTCGGCGGCGATTCGATCAAGGCCCAGTCCAGGACGCCAGGCGTCGGGGTGACTTCCCCCATGTCGCATGCGCCCGGCACGCCATACACGATCGGCATCACCGGCCACTATCCGGGCGACACAGTCGATGTCGGGCTCTGCTTCTACAGGAAGTCCGACAAGGACAAGGGTGGCTACTACCCTTGCTGCAAGATGACTTTGCCGCTCAGAACCCCAGCCGTCAGCTGCGAACGTTGAGGAGGGGAAGATGAAAAATCTCGCACTTTCCCCGCTCGCAACGAGCAACCAGTCAACCGTCAAGCAGTCAACCGTTTTGGAGACGATCATGAAACCCCTGTCACTCGCCAGGCGCGGCGCGCGCTGGCTGATGGCGGCCGGTATCGCGGTCGCCACCTTGACCCCGGTGCAAGGCTTCGCCGCTGAGGTCTACACCGTCATTACGGAGCCCAGACTCGACCTCGATAATCCGCGCATCATCAATCCGGAACCGGGCCGGGTCGTGCCTTTCTTCACCAAGAAGGGCACTCAGAGAGGCTGCGACTATGTCGTCTATTCCCTGAGCTTCGGCTTGCGCGGCGACCCGCAGGGTTTTGCCGACCCAGGCTTCGCGGCAAGACTGAAAAAAGCCCGGCTCGACTTCAAGGACCAGCTTCCGCATGGCCTTGAGATCGTCAACGTCAATGTGTCCGGCGACGGCACGGATGCGGCCGGTGGACCACTGCCGGGTGGTACAATCAGCACCTCGGCAAATCCGAACGACACGGCGACGGTTTCCGATTTCCGGATTTCCGCCTCCGATCTCGACGGCGTCGGCGCTCCCAACGAGCGCGTAATCACCTTCCAGATCACGGCCAAGATCGATCACGCGGCGTTTCCCTCGCCAACGATCGTCGACAACCAGGGCATGATCAAGGTGACCAATGGACCCGGCACCGGCATCATCATCCCGTCGCAGGATCCGAGCAGGCCCGACGACGGCGACTTCAAGACCGGGGAAAAGACCTCGATCAAGATCGACGTCACCAAGTGCAATCCGCCACCGCCACCTCCCGGCAAGGAATGCTTCAAGGTGGAACGCGGCACGGTTGATTGCGTGCCCGGTGGCGGCGCCTTCATCTACCACATGCCGGTCGGCCCGGAGATGGGCGGCAAGTGGGTGCAGGTTTCGACGACGACACCCGGCATCACCATCATCCCCGACACCCAATTGGTGCCGGCGGGCGGCGGCGTGCTCAACTGGAAGATCGTCGGCGCTTCACCCGGCGACGTCATCCACCTCATCGTCACCGGCATCGAAACCTATGCCGGCCCGGAGGAAGGCTGGGGCCTGTGCTGCACGCAGACCATCGACATCGTCATCCCGCGCGACCAGAGATGCCCGCCCAAGGACAAGGAACCGGACCTCAAGGTTGAAAAGCGCGCCGAAGTCCAGCGTTGCACGATGGGCGGCGGCTGCGACTTCACCATCAGGGTCACCAATGTCGGCACCGGTGCCTACCACGGCAAGATCGTGCTCAACGAGGTGACGCTGCCGGCCGGCTCGACGCTGGATTCAGGGCCCAATCCGCCCTGGGTCTGCGTGCCCGGCACCACCCCGATGACGTGCACCTATCCGGTGACCACGCTCAATCCGGGAGCCTTCGTCGACCTCAAGCTCGGCTTCAAGCCGGCTGGCGGCTGGCAAGGCAGCGTCCTGCGCAACTGCGCCGCCTATAATTACGCGGCCAGCGGCAAGCCGCTGTTCGGCAGCCAGTCGAACGATCGCGGCTGCGCCTCGATCCCGATCTGCCGGCGTGGCGATCGTGATCGCGACTGCCAGCCACCGGTCGACAAGAAGGTTGACCTGATCCTGAAGAAGCGTGCCCGCACCGAAGTCTGCACGGCCGACGGCATCTGCACCTTCGTGATCGACATCATCAACAACGGCACCT
The DNA here is from genome assembly GCF_042431665.1 of Mesorhizobium kowhaii. Lineage (NCBI taxonomy): Bacteria > Pseudomonadati > Pseudomonadota > Alphaproteobacteria > Hyphomicrobiales > Phyllobacteriaceae > Mesorhizobium > Mesorhizobium kowhaii. Next base: position 81,466 of record NZ_JBHLYT010000023.1, on the reverse strand, counting down.
TCACCTACAATGGGCCGCTGACGGTGATCGACAGCTATCCCGGCGGCGCGCCGACCTCCTCGACCTTTGGCCCGACCCCGCCATGGACCTGCGGACCGACCGGCCCCGGCCAGTTCCGCTGCGACAATGCGGGCATCTCGCTCGCACCGGGCGCCTCGACGCCGATCTTCGTCAAGGCGGTCATGCCGGCCGGCTATCAGTCCGACACGGTGGAGAACTGCGCCGAGGTGAAGGCCATTCCTGGTGAAAACGACCTCACCAACAACAGGGCCTGCGCCAAGGAACGCATCCGTCACCCCAATGGCGGAAAGCCCGCCCTGCGCATCACCAAGGTGTGCAGCGGCTCGCTGGCCGGTGCTGCGGTCGTCTCTTGCCGCATCACCGTCATCAATGCCGGCACGGCTGCCCCCACCGGTCCGGTGCGGGTCAACGACGCCGCCACGCTGGTGGCGGGCGGCGCGCCCGTCCAGATCCAGACCGTCACTCCCGACGGCGCGGAATGGGCGTGCGGACCGGTTCCGGCCAATGCGCTGTCGTGCCAGATTCCCGGTGCCGTCATGACACCTGGAACCAGCCGCCACTTCGACGTGACGGTTTCGGCGAACGGCGAGTTCGAGAACTGCGCGCGGGGTTCGTATGGTCCGGCCCCGGGCGACGACGTCGTCTATCCGATCGGCCAGGCCTGCGCCAAGGGCGGCGGCTCTTCGACCATCCGCGTCGAAAAGACCGGCGACCGCGAATGCAAGCTCGGCCAACCCTGCACGTTCGAGATCACCATCACGAACGATGGGACGAGCCCCTTCTCCGGTCCGGTTCGCATCGGTGATGCGATCGGCGTGGAGGGCCTTGGCAGGCTGGACGGCGTTGCGATCACCTCGATCGATCCGCCCTTCGGCTGCTCGCCGGAGCCGGCGACCTTGCCGCTGTCCTGCATCGCCAACCTGACGCTCGGCGCCGGGGAAAGCCAGGCACACCAGGTCACCGTGGTCATTCCCGACGACGGCCGACTGGCCAATCTGCGGGGCAACGTCAACGGCCAGAACTGCATCGGCGTCCTGTCTCCCGACACAAGGGTGCAAGGCGGCGACGTGCTCCCCGGCGACCAGGCCAAAGTGCAGGGCGATCGCGGCAAGGCCTATGCCTGCCACCCCTTCATCATCACGCATGAGGTGAAGAACGAGTGCTCGCAAGGCTTCGTCCTGAACGACGCCGGCCGGTGCGTCTGCCCGGCAGGCACCACCTTCCGCAACGGCCAGTGCTCGCCCGGCGGTGGTGTCATCGTCGAGCCAAAGCCGAAGCCCTGCGTGCTGCTCGAAGGACAGATCCGCACCGAGGACGGGCGTTGCGTCTGCCCACGCGGAACCGGGCTTGAGAACGGAAAATGCGTCAAGACCGACAAGCCTGACCAATGCACCATCCGCGGTCAGGTCCACAACTCGGACGGCGATTGCGTCTGCCCGAGGGGTACGGAAGTCAGGGACAATGCCTGCCGTCCGATCCGGCCGAAGCCCGAGCAGTGCACGATCCGTGGCCAGGTCCACAATGCCGATGGCGATTGTGTCTGCCCGAAGGGTACTGAAGTCAGGGGCAATGCCTGTCGTCCGATCCGGCCAAAGCCTGAGCAGTGCGCCATCCGCGGTCAGGTCCACAACTCGGACGGCGATTGCGTCTGCCCGAGGGGTACGGAAGTCAGGGACAATGCCTGCCGACCGATCCGGCCGAAGCCCGAGCAGTGCACCATCCGTGGCCAGATCCACGACGCCAACGGCAATTGTGTCTGCCCGAGGGGTACCGAGGTGCAAGGCAATGCCTGCCGGCGCAAACAGCCGCCAGTGCAGCAGTGCGACATACGCGGCCAGGTCCACAACAAGCGCGGTGAGTGTGTCTGTCCGCGCGGGACCGAGGTGATCGACGGCGCATGCCGCAGATCCAGGCCGCAGGTGGAGGAGTGCGCACCGGGCTCGCAGATGATCAATGGCCAGTGCCAGCCGATCATCAAGCGGCGCTGCCCGCAAGGCACGATCGGGCGCTATCCAAACTGCAGGCCGATCCGGCAACCGTCGTTGGAACCGGGCCTGCTGAACCCGAACGTCCTGCAGCAGCTGCTTCCGCGGCGCAAGACGCAAAGCGACCAGCAACAGCAGGACGATCCGGCTGGAAACATCCAGAACGTCAAGCCGTAACCGTCTGCGCGACACAGGCCAGAACCCGCCGGAGCAATCCGGTGGGTTTTTGTTTGGATCGGGGTAACTGGGCTGGGCCAACAGGAGCGGGACGTTGCGGCGTCGCGCCAGCCTGTGCAGCCACCCGCCTGCGCACTCGACAAGTCCCCTGTGGCGCATTAGGCAGTCGATAGAGTGGCCGGATGAAAAGGGCGCTCGGAAAGGCCGCACCCATGAGCAAAAAGACCTTGATCGCACCATCGGTGCTGGCGTCGGATTTTTCCAGGCTCGGCGACGAAGTCGAAGCGGTGGTGGCGGCCGGCGCCGACTGGATCCACCTTGATGTGATGGACGGGCATTTCGTCCCCAACATCACCTTTGGCCCGCCGGTGATCAAGGCGATCCGCAACCGCACCAAGGCCTTCTTCGACTGCCATCTGATGATCGCGCCGGCCGACCCCTATCTGGCCGCCTTCGCCGAGGCCGGTTGCGACGGCTTGACGGTGCATGCCGAGGCCGGGCCGCATCTCGACCGCTCGCTGCAGACCATCAGGAACCTTGGCAAGAAGGTCGGCGTGTCGCTCAATCCGGCAACGCCGGAAAGTGCGGTCGAATATGTGCTCGACCGGCTCGATCTGATCCTGATCATGACCGTCAATCCCGGCTTCGGCGGCCAGGCCTTCATTCCGGCGATCGTCGACAAGGTGAAGCGGGTCAAGGCGCTGATCGGCAGCCGGCCGATCCGCATCGAGATCGATGGCGGTGTGTCAGCCGAAACCGCGCCGCTGGTCACTGCCGCCGGCGCCGACGTGCTGGTGGCGGGCGCCGCGATCTTCAAGGGCGGCAGCGTCGACGCCTACCGGCAAAACATTCAGGCGATCAGGACGGCTGCAGACAACGCAGCCGGCTAACCCACGGCGTTCATCCCATCCTTAAGCCCTCAGACTGGCCAAGCGGCTCTCGTGCCGAGCACGGTCCGTCCGGATCTGATTCGCGAAGCATCGAGCCCCGATGAGGGTCTGCGTAGATCCTCCTTTGCGCGCGATAGAAAAGACAATCGCGCGTGCACACAAGAACAGATGATTCTGCGTGCATACAAAACATGTTAAGTTTCCGAAGGTTGCAGAAATACGCGAATTTGCATCGCTGAACGGCAAAATGCCGTATATTCCTTTGTGCTTAAGTACAATAGCGCGATCTTCTGCTTGAGCCTCTGAGGCCAGACGCGATATGGTACGTGTACGAAGGGGGATGCTTCGGACTCGAATTGCCCAAACATAATTTGGGGACAAGGAGTCGCTTTGACATACGGAGCTGCCAATCTGAACGACGACGGCGCAGGGCACAAGAGCACGCTTGCCAGCACGGTCTATCACCAATTGCGGGATGATCTTCTGGGTGGAGTTCTTGAAGCCGAGAGCAAGCTGCGGGTCGAATGGGTGGTTTCCAAATATGGGGCTGGCGCTTCCCCTGTCCGCGAGGCTCTCAACCGCCTCGCCTCGGAGGGGCTTCTCGGCCGGCACGACCAGCGCGGCTTCTTCATCATGCCGGTCAGCGCGGAGGAGCTCGAGGAGCTGACGCGTACTCGCTGCTGGCTTGAGGAGCGGGCGCTTCGCGAATCCATCGCGCACCGCACCGCCGAATGGGAAGAACAGCTCGTACTGGCGCTGCATCGCCTGGGGCGTGCGTCACGTCTTTCGCCGCAGGATCTCTCTTCGCTCAATCCGGATTGGGAGAGGTTGCATCGCATCTTCCATCGGGTCCTGATTTCGGCCTGCCGGTCGCAATGGCTGGTGGGGTTCTGCGAACAGCTTTCCGATCACGCCTATCGCTACCGGCAAATGGCAAGTGACGGCGAAAGCGTCAAGCGCGACGATTTCGGCGAGCATCGGCTGATCGCCGAATGTGCGCTGGACGGCAATGCCGACGGTGCCGTTGAAGCACTGATCAATCACTACCAGTTGACCGCTGCCATGTGCATGGAACGCTTCCAGCGAGGCGAAGGTCCAAAGGCGGCCGCCGGCAAGGCGGAACGCGCCCGGCGGTAGCGTCGTTTCCCGGCAGTCTTTTGCGGCCATTGCTCGCAACCCGTTGGCGCGACGGGTGAACCGCGGTCTTGACGGCGCGGCCAAGAACCGCGAACGCTCTCCGCCAATGCATGCCACTCGAAAAGCATGCCCAGCGCCGCCGTTTCCGCCACCCCCAGGAAGACTTTATGAGCAACCATCTGTTCGACGCGTTCCGTTCCCGGATGCCGGCGCCCGGGCGCCTGCTGATGGAAACCGATGACGGCCGCTCGCTCACCTATGGCGATATGCTGGCGCGATCGGCGCAGCTCGCGCATGCGCTCTTGCAACTGGATGTCGAGCCCGGTGACCGGGTCGCCGTTCAGGTCGAGAAGAGTCCCGAAGCCGTCCTGCTCTATCTCGCCTGCCTGCGTGCCGGTGCCGTCTTCCTGCCGCTCAACACCGCCTACACACTGGCCGAGCTGGAGTACTTCTTCAGCGATGCGGCACCACGCCTGGTCGTCTGCGATCCGGCCAGAGCGGCCGACATCGGCGCACTGGCGGAAAAATCGGGCGCTATCACCGTCACGCTCGGTCGCAATGGCGAGGGATCCCTGACGGATCAGGCCTCGCGGCTGCCGGCGGACTTCCATGATGTGGCGCGCGGCGGGGACGATCTCGCGGCGATCCTCTACACCTCGGGAACGACCGGCCGCTCGAAAGGTGCCATGCTCAGCCACGAGAACCTCGCTTCGAACGCGCGGGTGCTGGTCGACCACTGGCATTTCACGGCCGACGACGTGCTGATCCACGCGCTGCCGATCTTCCACACCCATGGCCTGTTCGTCGCCACCAACGTCATCCTGATGGCCGGCGCCTCGATGCTGTTCGAGCAGAAATTCGATCCGGCCCGCATCGTCTCGCTGCTGCCGCGCGCCACCGCTCTGATGGGCGTGCCGACCTTCTACGTGCGCCTGCTGCAGCAGGATGGGCTGGATCGTCAGGCGGCAAAAAATATCCGCGTGTTCATCTCCGGTTCGGCGCCGCTGCTGGCCGAGACGCACAAGGCCTGGCGCGCGCGCACCGGCCACGCGATCCTCGAACGCTACGGCATGACCGAGACCAACATGAACACCTCGAACCCCTATGACGGCGAACGGCGCGCCGGTACGGTCGGCTTCCCCTTACCGGGCGTAGCGCTTCGCATCGCCGATCCCGACAATGGCAGGCCGCTTGCCCAGGGCGAGGTCGGCATGATCGAGGTCAAGGGTCCGAACGTCTTCGGCGGCTATTGGCGCATGCCGGAGAAGACCAAAGCGGAATTCCGCGCCGACGGCTTCTTCATTACCGGCGATCTCGGCATCGTCGACGCCGACGGCTACGTCCACATTGTCGGCCGCGGCAAGGACCTGATCATTTCCGGCGGCTACAACATCTATCCGAAGGAGCTCGAAAGCGAGATCGACGCGCTTGACGGGGTCAGCGAAAGCGCCGTCATCGGCGTTGCCCATCCGGATTTCGGCGAAGGCGTCACCGCTGTCGTCGTGCGGTCGCCGGCATCGAACATCACCGGAGCCGAAATTCTCGGCGCCATCGCTGAACGCGTCGCAAAATACAAACACCCGAAACGGGTGATCTTCGTCGACGAACTGCCGCGCAACACCATGGGCAAGGTGCAGAAGAATCTTTTGCGCGATGCCTACAAGGGTCTCTACACATCCTAGGGCTGGAAGTGCGCAGGCGTTTCGTCAGCCCGGGTACAACAGCTCCACGACATGCTCGGCGATCGCCAGGCTTGACGTCAGGCCGGGACTTTCGATGCCGAACAAATTGACGATCGGGCCGGCGCCATGGTCGGCCGGTCCCTGGATCATGAAGTCGGCCGCCGGCTGGCCCGGGCCGGACAGTTTCGGCCGGACGCCGGCATAGGCCGGCTGCAGGGCGCCGTCGGCAAGATCGGGCCAATAGCGCCTGATCTCGTCGTAGAAGGCCTCACCACGGGTGGGATCGACCGTATAATCCACGCTGTCGATCCATTCGACATCCGGGCCAAAACGCGCGCTGCCGGCAAGATCGAGGGTCAGATGAACGCCGAGGCCGCCATGAACCGGCACGGGATAGATCAATCGCGAGAAGGGCGACCGTCCGGAGAGGGAAAAATAGTTGCCGCGCGCCAGCCATCGCGGCGGGACACGGTCTTGCGGAAAGCCTTCGATGCGGCTGGCGAGCGCCTGCGCATCGAGGCCCGCGGCGTTGACCAAGGCGCCGGCCCGCAGGGCGAAGCTCTCGCCATCGGCATCGCGCGTGTCGATCCGGATCCCATCGGCTTCGATCGCCGCTCCGGCAACGGATGTGAGGAAGGCGAAGGATGCACCGGCGGCCTCGGCGTCGCCGCGCAGCGACAGCATCAGTGCCTGGCTGTCGATGATGCCGGTCGATGGCGACAACAACGCGCCGGCGCATTGCAGCGCGGGTTCGAGGCTTTCGGCTTGTGCCCGTGTCAAAACTTCGAGATCGCCGACCCCGCAACTTTGCGCGTTGGCCCGGATCGCGCCCAGCCTTTCCAACTGGTCGGGTTCGACGGCGACGATCAGCTTGCCGGTGCGGGCATGGGCAACATTGTGCTCGCGGCAATAGGCGTAGAGCCGCGCGCGGCCTTCGACGCAGAGCCGGGCTTTCAGGCTTCCTGGCGCATAATAGAGTCCGGCATGGATGACTTCGGAATTGCGTGAACTGGTGACGGTGCCGATCGCGCCGGCCTGTTCGACCACCAGCACCTCGCGGCCCGACAAGGCAAGCGCCCTGGCGATGGCGAGCCCGACGACACCTGCTCCCGCAATGACGCAATCGACGTCATGCATGGCCTGACATCACCTCGCGCTATCAGCTGAAAAAACTCTTTCGCCGCTGATCCAGACGTTTCTGATGTCGAGATCGTCAGACAGCGCAATGATATCGGCCGCCGTGCCGTTGGCGAAGCGCCCGAGCCGGTGCGACTGGCCGATCGCTTGCGCCGGATAGAGCGAGGCCATGCGCAAGGCCTCGGAAAGCTCCACCCCGACGACGCGGTGGATGAAGCGCACGGCCGAGATCATGTCGAGATCCGCACCCGCCAGCGTGCCGTCGGCGAGCCGCAGGCTGCCATCCCTGCGATAGATGGTGCGGCCGTTGAGCGTGAACGAGGTCATGTCGGTACCGATCGTCGCCATGGCGTCGCTGACCAGCACGATCCGGGCCGGTCCCTGCTTGGCCCGCAGCGCGATCTTGATGGTGGCGGGATCGACATGGATGCCGTCGGCGATGATGCCGGCGGACAAGGAGCCGATATCGATGGCCGCACCCGCCAGCCCGGGCTCGCGGTTGCCGATCTGGCTCATCGCGTTGAACAGATGGGTGACCATCGAGGCGCCGGCCGCGGCAAAGGCGCTGGCCGTGGCGTAGCCGGTGTCGGAATGGCCGAGGCTGACGATGATGCCGGCCTTGGTCAGCGCCGAGACACGCGCCGGTTCGACGGATTCCGGTGCAATGGTGGTGAGCAGCACCGGCAGTTTCTGCCGCGCCGCGATCAGCATCGCCTGGTCGGCGTCAAGCATCGGCCGGATCAGCGCCGGATCATGCGCGCCCTTGCGGGCGATCGACAGATGCGGGCCTTCGAGATGCAGACCGAGGAAACCCGGCAGCTTCTGCAGCGTCGCTGCTTCGCCGGCGGCGACAGCGGCGGCGGTGATGGCGGGCGTATCGGTGATCAATGTCGCCAGCAGCGCCGTGGTGCCGAAGGGCGCATGCGCCCGGCAGATGGTTTCAAGCGAGGCGACATCGGGGTGGTCGTTGAGCATGACGCCGCCGCCGCCATTGACCTGGACGTCGACAAAGCCCGGCGCCAGCATGCCGCCGCCGGTGTCTACCGTGCGAATATCAGAGGGGATGGCACCGGCGGGCAAAATGGCCTCGACGAGGCCATCGCGCACCACAAGCGCGTGGCCGTCATGCCAGTCGTCGCCGTCGAAAATGCGGGCGCCAGTCAGGGCAAAGCGGTCGCTCATACGGTCTCCGTCACCTTGCGAAGATTGCGCGGCGTGTCCGGATCGAGGCCGCGATGGCGGGCAAAGGCCTCGACGAACATGTAGAAGGAGACGATCAGCGTCAGCGGATCGGTCAGCGGATGGCCGGTGGCGACATGCGGCAGGCGCACGGCGCGCTGGGCAAGTGCGGAGGTAACGAAGACCGGTGCGCCCTTGGCCGCCAGGCTGTCGGCGGCCTCGGCGACGGATGGCTCCGATGCGTCACGCGCGGCCAGCGCCAGCACCGGAAAGTCCGGGCCGATCAGCGCCAGCGGGCCATGCATGACTTCGGCCGCGCTGTAGGCCTCGGCATGCATGCCGCAGGTTTCCTTGAACTTCAGCGCCGCCTCGTTGGCCATCGCCGCCGACGGGCCGCGGCCGAGGATGAACAGCGATTTCTGCTTCTCGATCGTTTCGGACAGCACCGTCATCCAGTCGCAGGCGATCGCCTTGCGGAAATGCTCGGGCAATTCGAAAAGTGCAGCCAGCAGCGCTTCGTCGCCAGTGGCATGCGCCATCAGGGCGAGGCCGGCGACGGCGGAATTGATGAAGGTCTTGGTCGCCGCCACGCTGCGCTCCGGCCCGGCCAGGATATCGATCGCATAGTCCGAGGCGCGCGCCAGCGGCGAATCGGCGGTGTTGGTGATGGCGATGGTCAGCGCGCCACCGGACCGCGCGGTTTCGGCCATGGCGACGATGTCGGGGCTCTTGCCCGACTGCGAGATCGCCAGGCAGGCCGAGCCGCCGAGCCTGAGCTCGGCTCCATAGATCGAGGCGATCGAGGGACCGACCGAAGCGACGGCCAGGCCGGCGGTCAGCTCGACGGCATATTTCATGAAGGTGGCGGCATGGTCGGACGAACCGCGCGCCACGGTGACGACGAACTGCGGGTCGCGTTCGCGGATGCCGCGCCCGGCTTCGGTCAGGACGGCGCCGGAGCCGTCAAGCAGGCGGGCGACGGCCAGCGGGATCTCCTCGATCTCGCGCCGCATATGGGTCATCTCAGTCGACATGGTCGGCTCAGTCGACATGGTCGGCTCTGTACTCATGGTCGGCCCTCTTCGCTCGGCCCTGTCAGCCGCAGTTCGGCGACGAAATCATAGGCGTCGCCCCTGTAGATGGAACGGGTGAATTCGATCACCTTGCCGCTCGCCAGATAGGAAATGCGTTCGATGTGCAGGCCGGCGATGCCTGGCGGCACTTCGAGCAGGCGCGCGTCGCCGTCGCCGAGATTGGCGGCGGAGATGCGCTGCACCGCCCGCACCGGCCGGTTGCCGGTCAATTCCAGCGCCGCATAGAGCGAGGAGCCTATTCCCGCCGGGTCGGGCAGCACGCTGGCCGACAGCGAGGCGCGTTCGATCGCCAGCGGCGTGTCGTTAGCGATGCGCAGGCGCGCCACCCGCGCCACAAGTTCGTTCGACGACAGGCCGAGCACCATCATCTCGTCGGGTGAGGGCGCGTAAAGGCCGCGGTCGAGCCAGGCCGAACGCACCGCCATGCCGCGCCGCGCCATGTCCTCGGTAAAGGAGGTCAGCCTCGACAGCGATTGCTCGACGCGCTCCATGCGCGGCGCCACGAACGTGCCGGAGCCGTGGCGTTGCACCAGGATGCCGCCCTTGACCAGGTCCTGCACCGCCTTGCGTACAGTGACGCGCGAAATATCCGCCTTGCTGGCGATGTCGCGCTCGGAAGGTAGCGCGTCGCCGGGGCCGATCAGGCCGCGATTGACGGCGTCCTCGATGCTCTTGCGCAGTTGCAGATAAAGCGGCGCGCCGCTTTGCGACGACTGTTTCAGCGTGGCGAAGATCTGGTCGGCGGCATCGTTCATCGAGCCGCCTCCGCTGTCTCAGCAAAAAGGCGGGTCGCCATCTGCACGGCGCCGCCCAGCGCATCATCGAGCGGTGGCTTCAGCAGTGCCCGGTAGCGCGCCGACAGGCGTGGCGCGTAAAGCGGCGCCAGCCCGCCGAGCAGGCACAGCGGCGCGTCGTCCGCAAGATCGAGCGCGCCAAGCGCAGCTTCGACATCGGCGACCACCCTGTTCAAAATCCAGTTGGCGACGCTGTCGCCCTTTTCGGCATGCTCGAACACCTTGGGCGCGAAGCCGCCGAAATCGCCGGGCTTGGCATTGGTGGTGAATTCGACCACGTCCTCGGGATTGTTGCGGAAAACCGCCAGCATGCTCTGCGTCAGGGGCGAACCCTCGCGGACGCCGTCATAGGCAAGCAGCGTCTGTTCGAGCAGGTCGCGGCCGATGCGGGCGCCGCTGCCCTGGTCGCCGACTTGAAACCCCCAGCCACCGATGGCGCGCGATTTGCCGTTCTTGCGTGCCATATAGGCGGTGCCGGTGCCGAGGATCGCCATGGCGCCGTCGCCGGCGCCGACAGCCCCTTCAAGCGCGATCTCGGCGTCGGTCTCGACGCGGCTGATGCTGAACGGCAGGATGGCCTCGAGCTGCTGCCGGTAGGTGCCGACATTGGCGCCGGCGAGGCCGAGGATGGCCGGTGTCTGCGGGATCAGTTCCGGATCCTGTCCGGCGGCAAGGAACGCCTGCCTCGCGGCCTCGACGATGTTCGACCGGGCGCCGGTCAGGTCGGTGCGGATGTTGGCGGCGCCGCTCTTGGCGCGGCCAACAACAGTGCCATCCGCAGTTGCCAGGGCGGCCCTGCAGCTGGTGCCGCCGCCATCGATACCGAGCACGAAATTCACGCGATTTCTCCTCCGGGCGGATAATACCAATAAAATACCAATAGCCAAGGATTAATTTCCGTTTCAAAAAGATTAAGCCGTATTTTATTGAAAAGCCTATGCATTTCGCCGGCTCAGCGATTTCCGGTCAGCGAATTCGTTAATGCGTGTGGACAAGTGGTATTTTTTTGGTATTGTTTTCCGAATTGGAGGAACCGGGATGGCCGAAACGCGCACCGAAGCGCTTCACCAGAATGCCGAGGGGCTGGATATCCAGACCCCGGACGCCATCCTTTCTTCTTTGGCCGATGCGCAGATCGAGGCCGCAAAGGTCGTGCGCAATGCCATTCCCGCAATCGCCAGGGCGGCCGAGATCATCGCGGCCAGGCTGAGGGGCGGCGGCAAGCTTGCCTATGCCGCGGCCGGCAGTTCCGGCCTGATGGCGCTGGCCGATGCGCTTGAATTGCCCGGCACCTTCGGCATTCACCGCGACCGCATCGCCATCCTGATCGCCGGCGGCGACGAAGCCTTCCGGACACTGGCCGGCGGGCCGGAAGACGATACCGAGGAGGCCGCAACAGCCGTCATCAATGCCGGCATCGGCGAGGGCGACTGCCTGATCGCCATATCCGCCAGCGGCACGACGCCCTATGCGGTGCGGGCCATCGAGGAAGCCGCCCGTCGCGGGGCTGCCACCATCGGCATCGCCAACAACAGGGACTCGGCTCTGCTGCGGCAGGCGCAAACCGCCATCCTGCTCGAAACGCCGCCGGAACTGATCGCCGGTTCGACGCGCATGGGCGCGGGCACTGCCCAGAAGATCGCGCTCAACATGCTGTCGACGCTGACCGCCGTCCATCTCGGCCATGTGCATGACGGCTACATGGTCAACCTGATGGCCGACAACATCAAGCTGCGCGACCGCGCGGCGCGCATCGTCGCCGCCGTCAGCGGGCGCGGCAGGGACGAAGCGGCCCGCCTGCTCGAAAAGAGCGGCGGCGCGGTCAAGACCGCCATTCTGCTCGCCGCCGGCGCCGACAGCGCAGATGCGGCGGAGAAACTGCTGGAAGGAACCGGCCAGAAGCTGAGGCCGGCGCTTTCCGCGATCGAGGGGAGCAAGGGGCGCACTGCCCCTGTTCTCATCAAAACCGAACCTGAAAAAGGTCAACAGGGAGACTGAGCATGACAACGAAACTACTGACGGCACTGCTTCTGGGCACCAGCATTCTCGGCTCAGCCGGGGTTGCTTATGCCGGCGACGTAACGCTCAACATCGAAAGCTGGCGCGGCGACGACCTTGCCATCTGGAAGGACAAGCTGATCCCGGCTTTCGAAGCCAAGAACCCCGGCATCAAGGTGGTGTTCGCTCCATCGGCGCCGACCGAGTATGACGCCGCCCTTGGCGCCAAGCTTGCCGCCGGCTCGGCGGGCGACCTGATCACCTGCCGCCCGTTCGACAAGTCGCTTGAACTGTTCAAGAAGGGCAACCTCACCGACCTCTCGGCGCTGCCCGGCATGGAGAATTTCTCGCCAGTGGCCAAGTCCGCCTGGCAGACCGACGACGGCAAGGCGAGCTTCTGCGTGCCGATGGCCTCGGTCATCCATGGCTTCATCTACAACAAGGACGCCTTCGACAAGCTCGGCATCAAGGTGCCGCAGACCCGCGACGAGTTCTTCGCCGCGCTCGACAAGATCAAGGCCGACGGCACCTACATCCCGATGGCGATGGGCACCAAGGATCTCTGGGAAGCCGCGACCATGGGCTACCAGAACATCGGCCCGAACTACTGGAAGGGCGAGGACGGCCGCGCCGCCCTGATCAAGGGCGACCAGAAGCTGACCGACAAGGACTGGGTCGCGCCGTATGAGGAACTGGCCAAGTGGAAGCCGTATCTCGGCGACGGCTTCGAAGCGCAGACCTATCCGGACAGCCAGAACCTGTTCACGCTTGGCCGCGCCGCCATCTACCCGGCCGGCTCGTGGGAAATCGGCCTGTTCAACACCCAGGCCCAGTTCAAGATGGGCGCCTTCCCGCCGCCGGTCGAGAAGGCCGGCGACACCTGCTACATCTCCGACCATACCGATATCGGCATGGGCCTGAATGCGGCATCGAAGAACGCCGATGCGGCCAAGACCTTCCTGTCCTGGGTCGCCTCGCCGGATTTCGCCACCATCTACGCCAACGCGCTGCCGGGCTTCTTCAGCCTGAACTCCGCGCCGGTGAAGATGGAAGACCCGCTGGCGCAGGAATTCGTCTCCTGGCGCGGCAAGTGCAAGTCGACGATCCGCTCGACCTACCAGATCCTGTCGCGCGGCACGCCGAACCTCGAAAACGAGACGTGGGTTGAATCGGCCAACGTCATCAACGGCACCGACACCCCGGAAGCTGCCGCCAAGAAGCTGCAAACCGGCCTCGACAGCTGGTACAAGCCGGCGAAGTAAGAGCTCAGGCAACGAGGCCGGCCGGGCGTATGCCTGGCCGGTCTCGGACTATCCTGGTTTTTCAGATTGCGCCCGTTCAGATAGCGATTGTCGGCACTGCCTCTCGGCCTTACCCTTCCTTTGTGGGGGAAGGCTAGCTGATCAGTCGCAGGCCTTTGTCCTTCCCGCATCGGAAGGACATCAGGGCCGTGCATCGAGGCATCATCTAGATCACACCCTTTGGATCCGAGAGACGGCGGGGACCGAACTCATGGCCGCAGAAATACGACCGAAACGACCGTTCCGCTGGCACATTGGCGTCTTCCTGGCGCCGGCGCTGCTTGTCTACACGGCGATCATGATCCTGCCGCTGGCCGGCACGCTGCAGCTGTCGCTGTTCCGCAACATCGAGCAGCACCAGGTCTTCGTCGGGCTGGAGAACTTCCGCACGCTGTTCGGCGACCCCAACTGGTCGGTGAATTTCTGGAACGCGCTGAGGAACAACACCTGGTTCTTCATCATCCACATGCTGGTGCAGAACCCGATCGGCGTGATGCTGGCGGCCCTACTGTCCAGCCCAAGACTGAGGTTCTCGGCCTTCTACCGTACGGCAATCTTCGTGCCGACCATCCTGTCCTTCGTCATCGTCGGCTTTGCCTGGAAGCTGATCCTGTCGCCGCTGTGGGGCGTGGCGCCGCATCTGCTCGATCTCGTCGGCCTGAAAAGCCTGTTCACGCCGTGGCTCGGCAAGGAAGAATACGCGCTGACGGCGCTCAGCCTGATCTCGGTGTGGCAGTTCGTCGGCATCCCGATGATGCTGATCTATGCCGCGCTGCTGTCGATCCCCGAAGAGGTGATCGAGGCCGCCGAATGCGACGGCATCACCGGCATGTCGCAGTTCTGGAAGATCAAGCTGCCGCTGATCCTGCCGTCGATCGGCATCATCTCGATCCTCACCTTCGTCGGCAACTTCAACGCCTTCGACCTGATCTACACTGCGCAAGGCGCGCTCGCCGGGCCGAACTATTCGACCGACATTCTCGGCACGTTCCTCTATCGCGCCTTCTTCGGCTTCCAGCTGCAGGTCGGCGACCCCAACATGGGCGCTGCGATCGCCACGATGATGTTCCTGATCATCCTCGGCGGCGTCTGCGTCTATCTCTTCCTCGTGCAGACGCGCCTGCGTCGCTACCAGTTCTGAGGGGGCAAGAGATGAGCACCGCCACCCATTCCCTGCCCCGCACCATCGGCGCCCACGCGATCCTGTTGACCTATACGGCGATCGCGCTGTTTCCGGTGATCCTCGTCATCATGAATTCGTTCAAGTCCCGCGCGGGCATCTTCGGCGCGCCGCTGACGCCGCCGACGCCCGGGACATTCGACCTGATCGGCTACACCACCGTCATCGGCCAGGGCGACTTCATCCACTATTTCCAGAACAGCCTTGTCGTCACCGTTGCCTCGCTGTTCTTCGTGCTTCTGTTCGGCGCCATGGCGGCCTTTGCGCTGTCGGAGTATCGCTTCCGCGGCAACACGCTGATGGGGCTCTATCTGGCGCTCGGCATCATGATCCCGATCCGCCTCGGCACAGTCGCCATCCTGCAGCTGATGGTGGCGAGCGGGCTGGTCAACACGCTGACGGCGCTGATCCTGGTCTACACCGCGCAAGGCCTGCCGCTCGCCGTCTTCATCCTGTCGGAGTTCATGAAGCAGGTGTCCGACGACCTGAAGAACGCCGGCCGCATCGACGGCCTGTCCGAATACACCATCTTCTTCCGGCTGGTGCTGCCGCTGGTCAGGCCGTCGATGGCGACCGTCGCCGTCTTCACCATGATCCCGATCTGGAACGATCTGTGGTTCCCGCTGATCCTGGCGCCGTCGGAAGAGACCAAGACGGTGACGCTCGGCGCGCAATTGTTCCTCGGCCAGTTCGTCACCAACTGGAACGCCATCCTGGCCGCGCTGTCGCTGGCGATCATGCCGGTGCTGATCCTCTACGTTATCTTCTCGCGGCAGCTGATCCGCGGCATCACCTCGGGAGCCGTCAAGTGAGTTCGCAGACACCTCTTCGCGTTGTCGTTGCCGGCCTTGGCAATATGGGCCGCAGCCATGCGCTGGCCTATCACACCAATCCGGGCTTCCAGATCGCCGCGCTGGTCAACCGCTCCGACGTGCCGCTGCCGGACGGGCTTTCCGGCTATGGCATCAGGCGCTCCTTCGACGAGGCGCTGCGCGACGAAAAGCCCGATGTCGCCTGCATCGCCACCTATTCCGACAGCCATGCCGACTATGCGGTGAAGGCGTTCGAGGCCGGTTGCCATGTCTTTGTCGAAAAGCCGCTGGCAACGACGGTGGCTGATGCCAGGCGCGTCGTCGCGGCGGCCAAGGCCAACGGCAAGAAGCTGGTGATCGGCTACATCCTGCGCCATCACCCGTCCTGGATCAGGCTGATCGCCGAAGCGCGCAAGCTCGGCGGCCCCTACGTGTTCCGCATGAACCTCAACCAGCAATCCTCGGGCCATACCTGGGGGACGCACAAGCAGTTGATGCAGACGACGTCGCCGATCGTCGACTGCGGCGTGCATTATCTCGACGTGATGCTGCAGATCACCGACGCGAAGCCGGTCGAGGTGCGCGGCATGGGCGTGCGACTGACCGAGGAGGTCGCGCCGTCGATGTACAATTACGGCCATCTGCAGGTGCTGTTCGATGACGGTTCGGTCGGCTGGTACGAAGCCGGCTGGGGGCCGATGATTTCGGAAACAGCCTTCTTCGTGAAGGACGTCATCTCGCCGAACGGCTGCGTGTCGATCGTCATGAAGGAGGGTGTCAAGTCCGATGACATCGACACCCACACCAAGACCTCGACCATCCGCCTGCACAGTGCGGCGACCGGTCCGGACGGCAAATTCGCCAAGCCTGACGAAATGCTGTCGATGGCAGGCGAGCCCGGTCATCAGGACCTCTGCGATCTCGAACAGGCCTTTGTGCTGAAGGCGATCCGCGAGGATCTGGATCTCACCAAACACATGGACGACGCGGTGAAGTCGCTCGCCGTCTGCCTTGCCGCCGACGAGAGCGTGCGCAGCGGCGCCGCCATCAAACTCTAGAACAGGGACGAAGCCGTGGGCTCGCTGAACATCGAGAACGTGAAGAAGGCCTTCGGGCCGGTCGAGGTGCTGAAGGGCATCAACCTCGAGGTGACAGACGGCGAATTCGTCGTCTTCGTCGGCCCCTCGGGCTGCGGCAAGTCGACCTTGCTCAGGGTCATCGCCGGGTTGGAGGATTCGACCTCGGGCCGGGTGGTCATCGACGGCGACGACGTTTCCGCCACGCCGCCGGCCAAGCGCGGCATTGCCATGGTGTTCCAGACCTATGCGCTCTACCCGCATTTGACGGTGAAGAACAATATGGGCCTCGGCCTCAAGCAGGCCGGCACGCCGGGGGCCGAGATCGACCGCCGTATTGGCATTGCCTCGTCGATGCTGTCGCTGGAGCCCTATCTCGAAAGGCGGCCGGCGGAACTCTCCGGCGGCCAGCGCCAGCGCGTCGCCATCGGCCGCGCCGTGGTGCGCGAGCCCAAGCTGTTCCTGTTCGATGAGCCATTGTCGAATCTTGATGCCGCGCTGCGTGTCAACACGCGGCTGGAAATCGCGCAGCTGCACCGCCGGCTGAAAGCGACGATGATCTACGTCACCCACGACCAGGTCGAGGCGATGACGCTGGCCGACAAGATCGTGGTGTTGAACGCCGGCCGGATCGAGCAGATCGGCGGGCCGATGGAGCTTTACAATTCGCCGGCAAATGAGTTCGTCGCCGGCTTTATAGGCTCGCCGAAGATGAATTTCGTCGACGGCGCCCGCCTTGGCGAAACGGCCAAGACCATCGGCGTGCGGCCGGAACATCTGACCGTCGATCCGAAATCCGGCGCCTGGAAGGGCACGGTCGTCCACGCTGAGCATCTCGGCGCCGACACCAACCTCTATCTCGACTGCGAGAAGGCCGGGCTGATCACCGTACGCATCTTCGGCGTCTACGACGCCGAGCCTGGCGCCACGCTCTATGCGACGCCGGACCCGGCGAAGACGTATCGATTTGGTGCGGATGGGAAGGTGCTGAAGTAGCTGGGCGCTGACGGCCCTTCTCCCCCTGTGGGGTGAGAAGCGGTTCGCGTAGCGGACAAAAGCCAATTGCTTGGCTTTTTGAGCTTCGAACGCCCTGAGCCTGCGAAGGGCCGGGTGGTGGCCGATCCACCCTGCCGGGTCCCCGCTGCTTCGCAGGGCGAACCGGCTGCTCACCCCACAAGGGGAGAAGGGGGGAGCAACTGGGCGCCTACACGTCAGCCTTGAACGTCTGCTTCTGCTGACCAAGGCCCTCGATACCGAGTTCGACGACATCGCCAGCCTTCAGGAACACCGGCGGCTTCATGCCCAGCCCGACGCCGGGCGGTGTGCCGGTCGAGATGATGTCGCCGGGATGCAGCGACATGAACTGGCTGAGATAGGACACCAGGTAGGCGACGCCATAGACCATGGTCTTGGTCGAGCCGTTCTGCATCGTCTTGCCGTTGACCGTCAGCCACATCTTGATGTTCTGCGGGTCGGCGACTTCGTCCTTGGTCACCAGCCACGGACCGATCGGGCCGAACGTGTCGCAGGACTTGCCCTTGGTCCACTGGCCCTGCCGCTCGGCCTGGAAGGCGCGCTCGGAGACATCGTGGGCAACGCAATAGCCGGCGACATAGTCGAGCGCGTCGGCTTCGCTGACATATTTGGCGGTCTTGCCGATGACCACGGCCAGTTCGACTTCCCAGTCGGTCTTGACCGAGCCGCGCGGGATGAGCACGTCGTCGTCCGGTCCGACAATGGCCGAACTTGCCTTCATGAAGATGATCGGCTCGGGCGGAACGGTGGCGCCGGTCTCGGCGGCGTGGTCGGAATAGTTGAGGCCGATGCAGATGAACTTGCCGGTGCCGGCGACGCAGGCGCCGATACGGGGCTTGCCGGAAACCGAGGGCAGCGACTTTGGATCGAGCTTGGCCAGCGCCGCCAGCGATGCCGGGTCGAGTGCCTTGCCGCCGATGTCGGCGACGTGGCCGGTGAGATCACGGATCGTTCCATCCGCATCGAGCAGGCCGGGGCGTTCGCTCCCTGCCTCGCCATAGCGCAGCAGCTTCATGTCATGCTCTCCTCAGTCAGAATGGTTCAGATCGACCAGCCGCCGTCGATATTATAGGCCTGTCCGGACGTATAGGTGGCGCCGGCCAGATAGACGGCGAGATCGGCGATTTCCTCCGGCGTGCCGAGCCGGCCCATTGGCTGGCGGGCGATGAAGGCGGCGCGGGCAGCTTCGTAGTCGCCTTGCGCGTGCATGCGGTCCTGCAGCGACGGGCTTTCGACCGTGCCGGGGCAAATGGCGTTGCAGCGTATGCCCTTGCCGACATAGTCGGCGGCAATCGCCTTGGTCAGGCCAATGACTGCGGCCTTGGTGACGCCATAGGCGAAGCGGTTCGGCACGCCCTTGCCGGCGCCAGCGACCGACGACATGTTGATGATCGATCCGTCGCCACGCTCCAGCATGCCGGGTAGCACAGCCCTTATGGTACGGATCATGGCGCGGACATTGAGGTTGAAAGCGAAATCGAGATCGGCGTCCTTCATCTCGAGGATCGAGCCGGAATGGACGAAGCCGGCGCAGTTGAACAGCACATCGACAGCACCGATCTCGGCAAAGGCGGCGTTGACGGCCTCATCATTGAGCACATCGAGCTTGCGGGTCTTGATGCCGGACGTCTTGGCGAGTTCCGCCAGCAGCGCTTCGTTGATGTCGGTGGCATGGACGACGGCACCCGCCTTGGCGAAGGCCAGCGCGCTCGCCTTGCCGATGCCTTGCGCCGCTGCCGTGACGACAACGACCTTGCCTGCCAGATCCGCCATGCTCTTCTCCTCGCCCGCTTGGGATCATCCGGGTCTATCGGCAGTCGGCCTGGGCGTCATGGGCCAGTCGGACGCCATCATGCGGCCTGCGCGCTTGTCAGCCCACAGATAAAGATGTTTTTTCTCGTTAAAGAACATGCATCCGGGCGTCAAGCCCGAACACGATCACCATCGCGGCAGCAGCGCCGAAACGGCTCAAAGCGCGTTTTGTGCATGTCGTTGCCCCAAACCGCTGCGCACCCCCGGGTCAAGCCCGAGGCATGCTTTTGGGAAGCGACATCCATCAGTCGCCGTAAGGCACCCAGACGTTCTTGACCTCGATGGCGCGGCGCAGGAAGGCATCGCCGGCGGCTTCGTCGGACGCCCAGTCGAGGCTACGACCGTTGCCGCTCCAGACGCGCTTGAGGTTGCCGATCGATTCGGCCTCCGCCTTGCCGCAGGTGTCGGCATCGGCGAACACCCAGAGCCCGTCGACATCGTCGTGCTTGGCCAGCACGCCGGCAAGTTCAGCCGTGCGGCCGGTGACGATGTTGATGGCGCCGGCTGGAACGTCGGAATATTCGATGACCTGGTAGAGGTCGGTGGCGAGCAGCGGGTAGCGCTCGGACGGCACGGCGACCACGGTGTTGCCCATGGCCAGGGCCGGTGCGACCAGCGAGATCAAGCCAAGCAGCGGCGAGGCGTCGGGTGCGACAATGCCGACGACGCCGACCGGTTCATGCAGCGCCAGCGTCACGGCGCGGGCCGGCGGCTGGTGCACGCGGCCCTCGAACTTGTCGGCAAGACCGGCATAGAGGAACAGCCGCTCGATCGACTGATCGACCTCGTCGCGCGCCGCCTTGGGCGTAGCGCCGGTCAGCTCGTTGAGGCGGGCGGCAAACTCGGCGGCACGGCCGGACAGGTTCTCGGCCAGATAGTAAAGCACCTGCGAGCGGTTGTAGGCGGTCGCCTCCGGCCAGGCCTTGCAGGCGCGGGCGGCCGAAACGGCGTCGCGGATATCCTTGCGGCTGCCGAGACCGACTTCGCCGGCGAGCTTGCCCTTGGCGGTGGCAACCGCCAGCGAGTAATTGCCGTCCGGCCGCACCTGCTTGCCGCCGATGAACAGCTTTGCCGTGCGGTCGATGGCATCGCCGTCTGATTGCTCGGCCGGCTGTGCCAAGACTGTTGCGGGCTTGATCACCGGACCAAGCGGCAGCTTTGCCGAAAGATACTCGAACATGCCTTCGCGCCCGCCTTCGCGGCCGAAGCCGCTCTCGCGGTAGCCACCGAAACCGCAGGCGGCGTCGAACATGTTGGTGCCGTTGACCCAGACGACGCCGGCTTTCAACTGCGGCGCGACATGCAAGGCAAGGTTGACGTTTTCGCTCCACACGGAGGCGGCCAGCCCATAGCGCGTGTTGTTGGCAAGCTCTATCGCTTCCTCGGTGTTGCGGAAGGTCATGGTCGCCAGCACCGGCCCGAATACTTCCTCTTGGGCCAAGATGTTAGCCGGCGAAACACCGGTGGCCAGCGTTGGCAGATGATAGTAACCCGACGACGGTAGTGCTGCGTCCGGCTGCCAGCAGACGGCGCCCTGTCTGGCGCCTTCGGCGACCAGTCCCTTGACGCGGTCGAGCTGTGTGGCGTCGACCAGCGGCCCGATATCGGTGTTCTTGTCGAGCGGGCTGCCGACGCGCAGCCGGCTCATCCGTGTCTTGACCTTGGCAATGAGGGCATCGGCGATACCTTCCTGCACCAGCAGCCGCGAACCGGCGCAGCAGACCTGGCCCTGGTTGAACCAGATGCCGTCGACCAGGCCTTCGACGGCGCTGTCGAGATCGGCATCCTCGAAGACGATGAAGGCCGACTTGCCGCCAAGCTCCAGGGACAGTTTTTTCCCTGAGCCCGCCGTGGCTTTCCTGATGATCTTGCCGACTTCCGACGAGCCGGTGAAGGCGATCTTCTGGATGCCGGGATGGTTGACGATGGCCGCACCCGCCTCCGGGCCGCCCTGGACGATGTTGACGACACCTTTCGGCACGCCGGCACGTTCACAGATCTCGGCAAACAGGATGGCGGTCAGCGGCGTGAATTCGGCCGGCTTCAGCACGACGGTGCAGCCAGCGGCGAGCGCCGGCGCGATCTTCCAGGCCAGCATCAGCAGCGGAAAATTCCATGGGATGATCTGGCCGACGACGCCGACGCCTTTGTGGCCGGGGAAATCCCTGTCCAGCGCCTGCGCCCAGCCAGCATGGTGGATGAAATGGCGGATGGCCAGTGGCACGTCGATGTCGCGGCTTTCGCGGATCGGCTTGCCGTTGTCGATCGATTCCAGCACCGCGAACAGGCGCTGGTGGCGCTGCATGGCGCGGCCGATGGCATAGAGCACTTTCGCTCGGCTGTAGCCTGAAGACGCCGACCATTTCGGCAGTGCCTTGGCGGCCGCGGAAACGGCCGCATCGATGTCGGCGGCATTGGCGTCCGACACTTTGGCCAGCAGTTTGCCGGAAGATGGCTCGCTGGTCTCGAAGGTCTTGCCGCCGGCAGCGGCTTTCCAGTCGCCGCCGATGAACAGCGCCTTGCCGAAATCGCGCGCCGCAAGCCACGCGTCGGCCTCGTTGCGAGCTTCCGGCGCCGGGCCGTACTCCATGGCGTGATAGCGGTCGAGAATGTTCATGGCGCGCTCCAGATAATTGTCTCGGAAAGCATTCCTTCGCGCCCCCCTCTGGCCTGCCGGCCATCTCCCCCACAAGGAGGGAGATCGGCCTTCGCGCCTGTCAGCTGGCATCCTGCAACGTCGGCGATTGGCGAAATCATCGATGACAGCCAATCTCCCCACAAGTGGGGGAGATGTCCGGCAGGACAGAGGGGGGCGCGAAGGAACTCCACGTTCAAGGCCTCACGCGCCTCAAGCCATCGCGTGGCGATGATTGGCCGAATAGTGACCGGTCAGATGATGCTCCAGCTGCCGCTCGATGTCGGTCAAAAGGCTCGAGGCGCCGAAGCGGAACAGGTCGGGTTCCAGCCATGGCCGGCCAAGCTCTTCCTTCATCAGCACCAGCCAGTCGAGCGAGGCCTTTGCTGTGGAAATGCCGCCGGCCGGCTTGAAACCGATGAGATAGCCGGTCTCCTCGAAATAGGCGCGGATGGCGCGCACCATAGCGAGGCCAACCGGCAGCGTCGCGTTGACGCTTTCCTTGCCGGTCGAGGTCTTGATAAAATCCGCACCCGCCATCATCGCCACCATCGAGGCCAGCATGACATTGCGCAGCGTGGCGAGGTCGCCGGTGCCGAGGATGACCTTCAGATGCGCGTCACCGCAGGCGGCGCGCATCGAGACGATCTCATTGTAGAGCTCCCGCCACTTGGCGCCGAACACCAGCCCGCGCGGAATGACGACGTCGATCTCGTCGGCGCCGTCCTTCACCGAGGCCTCGATCTCCTGCAGGCGGGTCGACAGTGGCGCAAGGCCGTGCGGAAAGGCCGTGGAGACGGCGGCGACGTGGATGCCGGTGCCGCGCACGGCATCGACGGCGGTGGCGACGAAGGGATGGTAGACGCAGACGGCCGCCGGGCGAATGATCTCGCCCGCAATGCCGAGGCCCTCGACGATGTCACGGCGGAACGGATTGATCGCCTTGGCGCAAAGCCGGCGCACGCGCTCTTCGGTGTCGTTGGAATTCAGCGTCGTTAGGTCCATGCAGGCGACGGCGCGCAGCAGCCATGCCGCCTGGTTGTCAGCCTTGATCGAGCGCCGCTTGGTCAGGCTGGCGACGCGGCGCTCCAGCGCCGAGCGGTTGACGCTGCGCACCGATTCCATGAAGCCGAGGTCGAGCTTCATGCCGGGGTTGCGCGCGATGCGATGGTCCAGCGGGACGGGCGTGTTGGCGGCGGCCCGTGCCGGCAGCGGCGTCACCTTGGACGAGCCAAGATCGGCTTCGCGGATTGTGCTGCTCATCTCCTGCCCTTTCATTCATCGACGTGCGCCGAAGATAGCCCGCGAAGTCGTACTTCACGAGTCCTTCAGCGGGTCTTAGCTGAAAAAGGCTGCGAAAGCAGCTAGTTTTTGACCGAAAGGTCAAAACCTGATTCTGGGACGAGCCGCTTGGCTTCAGCCGACGAAGGCGCGTTCGACAACAAAACTCGCCGGATGATGCAGCGAGCCTTCCTCGAAGCCGAGGCTTTCGGCCAGTTCCTTGACGTCCTTGAGCATATGCATCGAACCGCAGATCATGATGCGGTCGGTTTCCGGATTGAGCTTGTCGATGCCGAGATCGGAGTAGAACTTGCCGGACCCGATCAGCGCGGTGATGCGGCCCATGCGTACCGATTCTTCTCGGGTCGTCGAATTGTAGAGGGTGACGCGGCCGCCGGTCAGCTCGCCGATCAGCGGATCGCTTTCGAGCCCCGCCACCAGCTCCTGGCCATAGGTGAGCTCGGCATTGTCGCGACAGGTGTGAGTCAGGACGACCTGCTCGAACTTCTCATAGGTGTCGGGGTCGCGCAGCAGGCTGGCGAAGGGCGCGATGCCGGTGCCGGTCGAGATCATGAACAGCCGCTTGGCCGGCGTCAGCGCGTCGACCACCAGCGTGCCGGTCGACTTCTGGCGCATGATGACGGTGTCGCCGACCTGGATCTTCTGCAGTTCCGAGGTCAGCGGGCCGTCCGGCACCTTGATCGAGAAGAATTCCAGCTCGTCGTCCCAGGCCGGGCTCGCCACCGAATAGGCACGGAACACTGGCTTCTCGGCATTGGGCAGGCCGATCATGACGAACTCGCCGGAGCGGAAGCGCAGCGACTGCGGCCGGGTGATGCGGAAGGAAAACAGCCGGTCGGTATAGTGCTTCACCGAGACGACCGTCTCGGCATAGACATTGGCCGGTATAGGAAACTGCAGCGGGCGGGCGCCGACGGTGTTGAGCGCGGATGTGGTGTTCATCAAATCCAACCTTCTGGCCCAATTGCGAACGCGGGCACCAAACCTTCACCTGCGCGCCCGAACCATTCAGGTTTCGGCGTGCTGTCTGCACACTCCAAAGCGGTAAGCTCTTGTGTCCGGAATTTATTAGTATACAAACGATATTTGCGTCAAGATACCGCCGCGAAACACCTTTCCAAACTGTGACATATCCGTAGTCCGCGCATTTCGGGTTTCGACAATGAAAGAGAATTTTTCGGTGCAGCCGCCGGATTCCCTGGGCAGCGTCGTCGCCGGTATCGATGTCGGCGGGACCTTCACCGACCTGCTTCTGATCGACGGACGCGACGGTGGCCGGGTGCATATCGCCAAGACGCCGACCACGGTCGACAACCAGGCTTTCGGCGTCGTTTCGGCGCTCGGTGCCACCGGATTTCCGATCGACGGCATCGACCTCATCGTGCATGGCACGACCACCACCACCAATGCGGTGCTCGAGCGCCGGCTGGCGAAAACCGGCATGATCACCACGCGCGGCTTTCGCGACGTGATCGAGCTCGGCCGGCGCACACGACCGCAGGCCTATGGCATGACCGGCAGCTTCGTGCCGATCATTCCACGCAATCTCAGGCTCGAAGTCTCGGAGCGTGTCGAGGCGTCGGGCACGGTGCGCACGCCGCTCGACGAGGCCGAAATGCGGGACGCCGTGAAGGCGCTGATCGAGGCCGGCTGCGAATCCCTCGTCATCCACTTCCTGCATTCCTACGCCAACCCGGCGCATGAGCGCCGCGCCGCCGAGATTGCCGCCGAGCTCTGGCCGAACGGCTACATCACGTCGGGCCATGCGCTGCTGTCGGAAGCGCGCGAATTCGAGCGCGGCGTCACCGCCGCAGTGAATGCGTCAGTGCAGCCGATCCTCGAGCGCTATGTCGAGCGGCTGCGCAAGGAATTGGGGGCAAAAGGCTATGCCCGCGACTTCCTGATCATGAACGGCAATGGCGGCATGATCTCGGCCCGCTTCGTCACACGTGAGTCGGCCAAGACCGTCATGTCCGGCCCGGCCTCCGGTGTCATCGCCGCCGCCTACACGGGAAAGCGCGCCGGCTACGAAAACCTCGTCACCTACGACATGGGCGGCACCTCGACCGACGTGGCGCTGATCCGCAACGCCGAGCCGGCGGTCTCGAACGAGATCGAGATCGAATATGCCATGCCGATCCACGTGCCGATGGTGGCGGTGCACACGGTCGGCGCCGGTGGCGGCTCGATCGCCCGCGTCGATGCGGCCGGCCTGATCCAGATCGGCCCGGAAAGCGCCGGCGCCAATCCCGGCCCCATCTGCTACGGACGCGGCGGACTGGAGCCGACAATCACCGACGCCAATCTGGTGCTCGGCCGGCTGGCGCCGAAGAAGCTGCTGGCGGTCGAAAACCCGGTCACCGTCGAGCGCGTCACCGGCATCTTCGAGGCGAAGATCGGCAAGGCGACTGGCCTGTCCGGCGTCGAGGCGGCGGGCGCGGTGCTGCGGCTGGGCAACATGAAGATGGCCGGCGCCATCCGCATGGTCTCGGTGTCGCGCGGCCACGATCCGCGCGACTTTGCGCTGTTCGCCTTCGGCGGCGCCGGGCCCTTGCATGCGACCGCACTGGCGCGCGAACTCGGCCTGCCCAAGGTGCTGGTGCCGGCGCGGCCCGGCATCACCAACGCGCTCGGCTGCGTCGTCGCCGACCTGCGCCACGACTTCGTCAACACGGTCAACCAGCCGGTGGCGGTGCTCGACGAAACCCAGCTTCACGCTATATTGGAACGGCACCGAAACGAAGGCGAGGAGCTGATCGGCAAGGAAGCGGTGAAGCCGGAGACGATCCGCGTCACCCATTCCGCCGACATGCAGTTCGTCGGGCAGACCCACATCATCAACGTGCCGTTGCCGTCCTCGCATGTGACCCGGCATGAGCTGCAAAAACTGTTCGAAAAGGCCTATTTCGCCCGCTTCAAGGTCGAGCTGCCGGAAATCCGCGCCAACCTCGTCAACCTCAACACCTCGGTGACGGGTGTGCGGCCGGCAATCGACCTGTCGCGATTGATCGACCCGGCTGGGCGCGCAAAAACGCTCGACGAGGCACGCCGCGAGATTCGGCCGGTCTGGTACAGCGGACGCTGGCACGACACACCGGTGTACATCAGGGAAAAGCTGCCGCTCGATGCGGTCATCGAAGGCCCGGCAATCCTCGAGCAGATGGATGCGACCACCGTGCTCGAACCCGGCGACCGGGCGCGCTCGGACGCTGACGGCAACATCATCATCGACATTGGCGAGGCCTGAGATGAAGCTCGACGCCATCACCCTTTCGGTTCTCCAGGCGGCCTTGCAGCAGGTCTGCGACGAGATGGATTTGACCTTTTCGCGCGCTGCCTTCTCGCCGGTCATCGCCGAGGCCAACGACCGCTCCGACGGCATCTATTCGGCCGTCGATGGTTCGCTGATCGCGCAAGGCAGCCAGGGCCTGCCGGTGTTCGTCGGCGTCATGCAGTATTCGACCAGGACGGTGATCGAGATGATCGCCGACGGCCGCTGCCTGCCGCCGGAGCCCGGCGACATCTACATCGTCAACGATCCCTATCTAGGCGGCACGCATCTGATGGATGTGCGCTTCGCCATGCCGGTCTACCGGGACGGCAAGATTTTCTGCTGGCTGTCCAACACCGGCCACTGGCCTGATATTGGCGGTTCGGTGCCCGGTGGCTTCTCGGCCTCGGCGACGGCGGTCGAGCAGGAAGGCCTGCGGTTGCCGCCGGTCAAGTTGTTCAAGAAGGGCGTGCTCGACCCAGAGATCTACGCCATCATCTGCTCCAACATCCGCGTCGCCGACCAGCGCATCGGCGACATCCGAGCCCAGGCCGCCGCATTGCTGATCGGCCAGGACCGGCTCAACGGAATCCTGGATCGTTACGGGGACGAAACTGTTGTCGAGGCGATTGCCGAACTGCGCCGCCGCGCCGCCGAGCAGATGCGCGCCAACATATCCGCCATCCCCGACGGCACCTACCATTCCAAGGCCTTCGTCGATTCCGACGGGGTGGTCAACGAGCCGCTGACCATCGCGCTTGCCATCGAGAAACAGGGCGACACGCTGACCTTCGATTTTGCTGGTTCGTCAAAGCCCTGCGCCGGGCCGATGAACAGCGTGCTGGCGACGACGCTGTCCTCGGTCTATCTCGCCATGCGCCATATTTTCCCGGACGTGCCGATCAGCGCCGGCGCCTTCGAGCCGCTCATCGTCAAGCGGCCGGAAGGCACTTTCCTCGACGCCAAATATCCGCGCCCGGTCTCGGGCTGCGCCGCCGAAGTATCGCAGCGCATCGCCGAGGCGGTGTTCGCGGCGATGGTGCAGGCGCTGCCCGACAAGGTGACGGCGGCTCCCGCCGGCTCCAGCGGCAATTTCGCGCTCGGCGGCAACGACCCGGCGCGCGGCCGCGACTACGTCATGTACCAGATCTCCGGCGGCGGCTATGGCGGCAATTCAGGCCATGACGGCCTGACCAATGGCTGCTCGACCATCGGCATCTCCAAATCGCCGCCGGTCGAGATCATGGAGCAGGCCTTTCCAGTACTCTACCGCCACTATGCCTTGCGCGAAGGCTCGGGCGGCGCCGGCAAGCAGCGCGGCGGTTTCGGCCTCGCCTATGAGGTCGAGATCCTGCGCGGCGACGCCCGCGCCTCCTTCGTCATGGACCATGGCCGTTTCGGCCCGCAGGGCGCGCTCGGCGGCAAGGACGGCGCGGTCAACACGGTGACCGTCTTCCGCAACGGCGAGGAACATGTGCCGCCACACCTCTCCAAGGAGCAGGACATCGCCCTGAAGGCCGGCGACCGCGTGCGCGTCGGCACGCCGGGCGGCGGCGGTTATGGCGATCCGCTTGAGCGCGACGCCGAGATGGTGCTGCGTGATGTGGCGCTGGGCTACTACACGTCAGCGGAAGCCAGCGAAAAATTCGGCGTTGTCCTAACGGCAGGCGAGTTCGCCGTTGACCGGAAGGCGACGGACAAGCAGCGCGCCGGCTAACCCACCGCCGATCGCGCCTGCGTGGATCGCGCGCCGCGCCGCGATCCGCGCATGACATGTCGTTTCCGTCTCCGCCGGGGTCACGAAAGACCGTAGACTTCTCCGATCAACGGAGATCTCGGACATGCGTCTTTTCGGTCGCTTCGTGCTCGCTACCTCGGTCGCCCTGGTTCTCGCCACGGGTGCCGCTTCCGCCCAGGACAAGAAGCTCAGGATCGGCACCGAGGGCGCCTATCCGCCCTTCAACTACGCCAATGCAGACGGCACGCTGGGCGGCTTCGACATCGACCTCGGCAAGGCGCTGTGCGCTGAGATGAAGGCCGAGTGCGAGTTCACCGTGCAGGATTTCGATGGCTCGATACCGGCTCTCCAGGCCGGCAAGTTCGATGCGATCATCAACATCACCATCACCCCGGAGCGGGCCGAGAAGGTCGAGTTCACCCACAAATATTACCAGACGCCGCCGGCCATCGCGGTGCCGAAGGATTCGACCATCGCCGGCACCTCGCCGGACGATCTGACGGGCAAGGCATTGGGCGTGCAGACCGCGACCATCCACCAGAAATTCGCCGAGCAGAAATACTCAGGCTCGACCGTCAAGGTCTATCCGACCGGCGACGACGCCCGCACCGACATGGCCAACGGTCGCCTCGATGCGATGATGGACGGCTCGATCATTCTGACCGAATGGCTGAAGAAACCCGACGGCGCCTGCTGCAAGCTGCTGGGCACTCTGACGGCCGATCCGGCCATTCATGGGCCGGGCGTCGGCATCGCGCTGCAGAAGGGCAACAAGGAGCTGGCCGACAAGCTCAATGCGGCAATAGACGCGCTGCGCGCCAACGGAAAATACAAGGAAATCAACGACAGGTATTTCTCGTTCGACGTCTACGGGAACTGAGACCGTCTCTGGACCGCAATGAACGATGGAGACTTTCTTGGCTGAGCGGCGCTCCCCCTTCTACAGCAGCATCGTCGGACTGGGCGCGACCATGGGTCGGGTCGGCGGCGATTTCATCTCGGCCAAGACCTATTCCGGCATTGCCAACGAGCACCTGAACACCCGCAAGAATGTCGGCGTGCAGGATCTCAGCACCATGGGCAAGATGGACATCAAGGGGCCGGACGCCGAGGCGCTGGTCAACCATGTCATCGTCAATGACGCGGCTGCGATGACGCCGGGCCAGGTCCGTTATTCGACTGTCTGCCGCGAGGATGGCGGCATCATGGACGATCTCACCGTCTTTCGCTTGGCGCCGGAGCATTTCATGCTGGTGACCGGCTCGGTCAACCGCCTGAAGATGCTGCCCTGGCTTTTGCATCATGCGCAGGGCCGCAAAGCCTATGTCACCGACATCACCGCGGCCATCGCCTTCCCGACCATCCAGGGCCCGCGCTCGCGCGATCTGCTGAAGGTTATGGTCTCGGATGCCGATCTGGACGGGCTCAAGCGCTGGTCGTTCACCTCAGGGCGCATCGGCGGGACCAAGATACTGGTTTCGCGCACCGGCGTGACCGGCGAGCTCGGCTTCGAACTGTTCGTACCGGCCGACGAGGCGGTTTCGGTCTGGGACGCGCTGATGCGGACCGGTGGTGACTTTGGCCTGAAACCCTATGGCGTGCTGGCGATGTTTACGCTCGGCCTGGAAAAGGCCTATCCGGCGCATGGCATCGACATGGACGAGACCCGTACGCCGTTCCATGTCGGCCTCGATCGCTGGATCAAGTTCGATAAGGGCGATTTCGTCGGCCGCGAAGCCCTGCTCAAGGTTCGTGACAAGGGCCTCGACGAGCAATGGGTCGGGCTGATCCTCGACGGTGACAAGCCAGCCGCGACCGACGCCAGGGTGCTGGCCGATAGCGAGGATGCCGGAATCGTCACCTACAGCGACCAAGGCTATTCCCTCGGCAAGGTGCTGGCGACCGCGCATCTGCGGCTGCCGTTCACCGCTATCGGCACCGCGCTCAGCATCGACATCGACGGCAAGCCGACCCGCGCGGTCGTGGCGCCGATCCCGTTCTTCGACCCCGAGGGGGTCAGGTTGCGCGGGTAGCTCGGCTTGCATCGTTGAACCGCATCGCTTGGCGATTAGCCGGAACGCGCCCATCGCTTCGTCATCCACGGGCGGAGCAAGGAGCGAAGCGACGCAGCACAGACCCGAGGATCCATGCCGCGACCCCAACGCGTCACCACGGGGCAGAATTCTGCTCCGCTGCACTCTTCGGCCAAAGTCGCGGCCTGGTCTTCGCGACGGAGCTTCGCTCCTGCTTCGCCCGGGATGACGAAGTTGGGGAACCTCGACACATCCCGTGCGCGCGTAGTAGCCGGCTCGATCACCCCCGCCGATCCAGCCTCGCCACCAGCCGGTCGCCGGCCCACTGGATGCCGCAGACCAGGATGATCAGCACGATCACCACGGCGATCATGACGCTGGTCTCAAAACGCTGGTAGCCGTAGCGGATGGCGAGATCGCCGAGCCCGCCGGCGCCAATCGCGCCGGCCATGGCCGAGGCGCCGATCAGCGTCACCAGCGTTACCGTGAAGCCGGCGACAATGCCGGGCAGGGCTTCGGGCACCAGCACCTCGCGGATGATCGTCCAGCGATTGCCACCCATGGCGCGCGCCGCCTCGATCAGCCCGTGATCGACCTCGCGCAGCGACACTTCGGCGATGCGCGCATAATAGGGCGTGGCGGCGATCGACAGCGGCACGATCGCCGCCCAGGTGCCGATCGAGGTGCCGACGATCAGCCGCGTCACCGGGATCAACGCCACCAAAAGGATGATGAAGGGCACCGAGCGGAAGCCGTTGATGACGGCGCCGAGCGCGCGGTTCACCCACAGGCTTTCGGCAATGCCTCCGCGATCCGTGGCGACCAGCGCCAGCCCGAGCGGCAGGCCGAAGACCAGCGAGATGAGGCCGGACGCGGCCGTCATCAGCACGGTTTCCCAGATCGAAC
This sequence comes from Mesorhizobium kowhaii, assembly GCF_042431665.1. Taxonomy (NCBI): domain Bacteria; kingdom Pseudomonadati; phylum Pseudomonadota; class Alphaproteobacteria; order Hyphomicrobiales; family Phyllobacteriaceae; genus Mesorhizobium; species Mesorhizobium kowhaii. The sequence goes on along the minus strand of NZ_JBHLYT010000023.1, from coordinate 50,271 downwards.
GCAGCAAAAGCTCAAACAGGATTGGCGACATGGCCTAGCACCTCCACCCGCGCCTGGCGGGCCTTCAGGAATGTGATGACGGCAGCGAGATGACTTGCATCGCTGCCCGGAACAGCCAGGAACAGCGTGCCGACGGGCTGCTGCTGGATGTGGTCGATGCCGCCATGGACGAGGCGGAAGGGACCTGGAACAGCAGCGGCAAGATCGGACAGCAGCGGACCACGCGCCGCTTCGCCGGCCACGTCCACACGCAGGATCGTCTCCGTGCCGGCCGATGGCAGCAGTCGACCTGCGAGTTCTGCCGGCAATTGCGGCCGGATGGCGCCGAGCAGGCTGCGGGTGATGTCGGAACGCGGCTCGGCAAACACCGACCAGACCGGCCCTTCCTCGACGATGCGCCCGGCATCGATCACCGCCACCCGGTCGGCAATCGAGCGGATCACCTCCATCTCGTGGGTGATCAGCAGGATGGTTAGCCCAAGCTGCCGGTTGATATCTTTCAGCAAGGCAAGGATCGACCGCGTCGTCTCCGGATCGAGCGCCGAAGTGGCTTCGTCCGACAACAGCAGCGCCGGCCGCGCCGCCAGTGCCCTTGCGATGCCGACGCGCTGCTTCTGGCCGCCCGACAGCGACGCCGGATAGGCTTTTGCTTTCTCCGACAGGCCGACGAGGTCAAGCAGTTCGGCGGCGCGCTGCAGCCGCTCGGCCTTCGGGCGGCCCTCGATCTTCAGCGGCAGCGCCACATTGTCCTCGACCGTCTTGGCCGACAAAAGGTTGAAGTGCTGGAAGATCATGCCGATGCGCCGCCGCAGCGGCTGCAGGTCGCGCTCGCCGAGCCGGCTGATCTCGCGGCCTTCGATGAAAACCTCACCGGAATCGGGCCGTTCCAGTCCGTTCAGGCAGCGGATCACTGTCGATTTGCCGGCGCCGCTGCGGCCGATGATGCCGAGGATCTCGCCCTTGCGCACCGTCAGCGACACGCCATCGAGTGCAGGCGTCGCGCCGAAGCGGCGCTTCAGGTCGACAAGACGCACCACGTCCTGCGGTGTTGCACGTGGCTGGTCCGTGGCCTCGGCGGGTGCGGTAAAATGCTGGTTCATGCGTGGATCCCTGAAAATGCGATTGCGGCCCGCGCGTTGCGCGGACCGCTCTATCTCATTGTTTTGACGCAATTCCGGACGGAAAACCGTTACACACTTTTCCTGGAATTGCTCTAGTCAAAGCAGGCACATCAGCGCCCGTAATTCCCTAGTAGGCGCTGAGGCCGGTGCCCTTGTAGACCTTGTCGAACTCGGCTTTCACCGCCTCGTTCTGGTACGACGCGACCAACGTCTTGACCCAGGCCTCGTTCTCATTGCCGGCCTTCACCGCGATGAAGTTGCGGTAGGGATTGTCGGCGATAGGCTCCTGCGCGATGCGGTTTTCCGGCGTCAGGCCGCTTTTCAGCGCCCAGTCGGTGTTGACCACGGCGGCGTCGAGATCCTCGACCGAGCGGCCGACGATGCCGGCGTCGAGTTCCTTGATCACCACCTTCTTGGCATTCTCGGCGATGTCGGCGGTGGTGGCGAGAATGCCGGTGCCGTCCTTCAGCTTGATCACGCCCTCGTTCTGCAGCACGCGCAGCGCCCGGCCTTCGTTGGACGGATCGTTCGGCACGCCGATGACCGCGCCCTCGGGCAGGTCGGCGACCTTGGTGTACTTCTTCGAGTAGAGGCCGATCGGCCAGACGCCGGTATAGCCGACGCGGACGATATGGTACCCTTGTGTCTTGATCTGGTTGTCGAGATAGGGCTGGTGCTGGAAGGCGTTGGCGTCGATTTCGCCGCGCTCCAGCGCCTCGTTGGGCTGGGTATAGTCGTTGAACACCACGGTCTCGATGGTAAGGCCCTTTTCGGCTGCCTGCGCGACAACGACGCGCCAGACATCCTCGTCCTCGCCGCTGATGATGCCGACCTTGATCGCCTTCTTGTCCTCGGCGAACGACGCATGCGGCGCCATCAGGCTGCCGACCGCGACGGCCGATGCGAACAGCAGAGCAAGGCCACTGCGCCGGCTGAGGCTTGACCAAAGGGAAGATGGCAAAGTGTTTTTGAAGTCAGTCATGATTGATCTCTGCGGTTGTGAAGTCATGCGGCCAGGCGGATTGCCGAGCCTTGATCACATCGTCAGAAATTCTATCGATTTTATCAAAGAAAGCGTTTCGCCGTTCTCGTCAAAGCCGGGAATATTCTCTCAAAAATTTCAACAGAGTGAGCACAAGACGCCGCCGGACCGATCGCAGCGGGACTGCGGTCGATCCTGCGCGCCCGGGCAAGCAGGTCAGATTCGCAGCGAGACCTGCGCTGCCGCTGGTCTCAAAGAGCGATCCATGCGGTCTTCAGATCAAGATATTTGTCCAGCGCGTGCAGCGACTTGTCGCGGCCGAAGCCGGATTGCTTGACGCCACCGAGCGGCACGGTGATGTCGGCGCCGCCATAGGTGTTGACGTGGACGACGCCGGCATTGATGGCGCGTACCATGCGATGGGCGGTGGAGAGGTTGGCCGTCCACACCGCCGAGGCGAGCCCATAGACAGTCGAATTGGCAAGGCGCACGGCCTCCTCCTCGGTCTCGAAGCGCATGACGCCGAGCACCGGCCCGAACACCTCCTCGCCGGCAAGCTGCATCCCTTGCGTCACATTCTCGAAGATCGTCGGCGCCATGTAGCTGCCGCCGGTCTCGGCAAGAATTCGTTCGCCGCCGGTGACCAGCCGGGCGCCTTCCACCACCGCCCGGGCGACGAAGCCAAGGTTCTTGTCCAGCTGTTCGGCGCTCGACACCGCACCGATGTCGCTCGAGAGATCGAGCGGATCGCCGACCTTCAGCCGCGTGGTTGCCGAGAGAAGCTCGGCCATGAAGCGGTCATAGACCGACGATTGAACGAGCAGGCGCGAGCCGGCGACGCAGACCTGGCCGGAATTGCGAAAGATGCCATTGGCCGAGACCACCGCCGCCTGCTTCAGGTCCGGGGCATCGGCAAAGACGATGTTAGGCGATTTGCCGCCAAGTTCGAGGAAGACGCGCTTCAGATTGGAACGCGCGGAATATTCGAGCAGCCGCCGGCCGACCGGTCCCGAGCCGGTGAAGGCGATGGCGTCGACATCCATATGCAGGCCGAGCGCTTCACCGGTGACTGCGCCGCGTCCGGTGACGACGTTGAGCACCCCTGCGGGAAGTCCGGCCTCGCTTGCCAGCTCGGCCAGCCGCAGCAGGGTCAGCGAAGCGATCTCCGGCGGCTTGGCCACCACGCAATTGCCGGCGGCGAGCGCCGGGGCGATCTTCCAGGCGCCGATCATCAGCGGAAAATTCCACGGCACGATGACGCCGATGACGCCGAGCGGCTCCTTGTGGATCAGCCCGAGCACGTTGTCGGCCGTCGGTGCGATCTCGCCATAGGTCTTGTCGATCGCCTCGGCATAGTAGCGGATGGTACCAGCCGCCGACAGCGGTTCGGCCTTGTAGGCCATGCCGATCTCGGTGCCGTTGTCGCGCACGCCGAGCACGGCCAGTTCGTCGGCATGCTTTTCGATTAGCTCCGCGAGCCTCACTAGCACCTTCTTGCGAAAGGCGGGTGCTGAGCGCGACCACGAGCCCTTGTCGAAGGCCTCGCGCCCCGACTTGACGGCGCGGTCGATGTCGGCGGCATTGCCGTCGGCGATGCTGGCGAAGGGACGGCCGTCGATCGGCGATATCACCGGCAGCGTCGCGCCTTCCGTACCATCGGTCTGCACGCCATCGATGAACAGGCCTCGCGCGCCGATCTCCGTCTTGCGCAGTGCATCGATGGCATTCTGGCTGATCATTGCGTTCTCACTTCAGGGGCTATGCAGTGCGATGGGCGGCGTGGGCGCCGCCCATCGCTTCTCTCAATCCTGCGCTTCGCTCAGTCTTTCAACGGCTGACCGAGATTTTCGAAGGCGACCGGATCGCGGCTCTTCAGCGCGCTCGCCAGCAGCAGTCCGACAATTGCGGCGATCAGCACCAGCCCCGGCAGCAACACGCCGAGGAAGCCGCTGGCCCCGGACAGGCCGCCGAAATTGATGACGATCAGGTAGATGATGATGACGAAGGCAATGAAGGTCAGCCCGGGCAGGATGGTGGTCTTCAGCGCGTTCTCCCGCGCAGCCGGATTGGCCCGGAAGAACATCACCACGGCGAGCGACGCCACGGCCATCATGACGATGACGCCGAGCGTCGCGACATTGGTCAGCCACGAAAACAGCGCCAGCACCGGATCGAGGCCGAGCACGGCGAACAGCCCGACGACGATTGCTGCGAGCACGCTCTGGATGACCGAGGCGACATGCGGGCTCTGGTGCACCGAATGCGTCACGCCGATCGTCTGCGGCAGAAGCTTTTCGCGACCCGAGACATAGATGTAGCGGGCAACCGCATTGTGGAACGCCAGCACGCCGGCAAACAGGCTCGACACGAACAGGATGCTCATCGCATGCGACAGCATCGTTCCGGCGTAACGATCGGACAGGCCGAACAGGAAGGTCGTAGGATCCTGCAGGCCCTGCAGCGCTGGCAGCAGCTTGTCGACACCGGCACCGACCGCCATCAGCCATGCCGTGAGCATGTAGAAGACGCCGATCAGCAGGACGGAGAAATAGGTGGCGCGCGGAACCGTCACTTCGGGGTCGCGGGCTTCCTCGGCATAGATGGTCGTCGCCTCGAAACCGATAAAGGCGGCAAAGCAGAACAGGATGGCGATGGCTGGCGCGCCTGATGTGATCTGGCTCCAACTGAACGGCGCCGCCGACAGCCCGCTATCGCCGCCGGTCTTGAGGATGGTGATGTCGAGGACCAGCACCACCAGATATTCGCACAGCACCAGCACCGTCAGGATCTTGGCCGACAGGTCGACCTGGCGATAGCCGAGGACGGCGACGAGCGCGATGGCGATGAAACTCCACACCCACCACGGCAGGTTGATGCCCCAGCCGGCGAACAGCCCGGCGGTCGCCGCACCAAGCAGGCCCATGACGCCGATCTGCATGGCATTGTAGGACAGGATGGCGATCAGTGCCGTGGCGCCGCCGGCCAGGCCGCCAAGCCCGCGCGCCGCATAGGCGTAGAAGGCGCCGGCATTGCCGACATGGCGCGACATCGTCACATAGCCGACCGCGAACAAAAGCAGCAGGATGGTCACGATGAGATAGGTGCCGGCAAAGCCGGCGCCATTGCCCATCAGCATGCCGAGCGGCGTGCCGCCGGCCACCGCGGTAAGGGGTGCCGCCGCCGAAATCACCATGAAGGTGATGGCGCCGACGCCAAGACTGTTCTTGCGCAGCCTGTTGGCTGGCGCCTGCTCCGAAACTGCTGACATTGGTCCCTCCTGTTTGCGAACCTTTGGATTCGCTGGCCGATCGGCCTGTCCCATGCGCTCTGGATATCGGTTCATTATGTGAACCCTTATTTTGAATATAGACTTGCAAACAAAGCCGATGCCTGTCAAGTTAATTCACACGTTAAATGATTGCCTCTGAATGGGAGGCGGTGCTGGGAGGCGGGAGTTGGGTACGGTCGGCAAGGCGATTTCACTTCTGGAGCTGTTCACCGTCGACGAGCCCGAACTCGGACTGTCCGACCTGGCGCGCCGGTCGGGTTTCGACAAGGCGACGACGCGGCGGCTGTTGATGGCGTTGACCGGCCATGGCTTCGTCGAGCAGGATGCCGCCACCCGGCATTATCGCCTCGGCGCCGGCCTGTCGCGGCTGGCGCGCATCCGCGAGGCACGCTTTCCCTTCCTGCAGACAGCGGTTCCCCTGGTGCGGGATCTCGCGGCCTCGACGGCCGAGACCGTGCATCTCTCGGAATTCGGCGTCGATGCGCTGGTCACCGTCCATGTCGAACATCCGGCCTGGGCAAACCGGGTCAATATCGATATCGGCCAGCTTCTGCCCCTGCATTCGACCGCGTCGGGCATCGCCTATCTGGCCTTCGCCCGCGACGAGACCGTCAAGGCATGCCTGGCGGGCGCGCTCAATGCCTTCACGGCGCATACGCTGATCGAGCCGGCCGCCATTTCCAGCTCCATCGGCGAGACGCGTGACCGCGGCTATTCGATCTGCGATCAGGGTTTTGAGGAAGGCGTGATCAGCGTCGCGGCGGCGATCCGCGCGGCGGACGGCTTTGCGCTCGGCACCATCGCGGTGGCCGCGCCGAAGGCCAGGACGACGCCGGCGGCGATCGTGGAACGGGGACTTGCGGTGATGGCCGCGGCACGGGAGATTTCGATGCGCCTCAACGGCGACAACCTGCAAACCCTGAGGAGGCAGGCGTGATGTCTGCAGAGACGGCAACAGCACCCCGCATCCTGGTCATCGGCACGGGTGACACCAAGGCCGACGAGCTCAACTTCATGAAGCAGTGCATCGAGGCGTCCGGCGGCGGCGCCGTGATGATGGATGTCAGCGTGCTGGGTGATCCGCCCTACAGCCCGGATCACGACAAGCATGCCGTTGCGCGCGCCGTGGATGTGACGATCGCCGAGATCGTCTCGAGCGGTGATGAAAACACCGCCATGACACTGATGGCCGGCGGCGCCGTGCAACTGGCGCGCCAGCTTCATCAAAACGGCGAGATCGACGGCTTCATCGCCATCGGCGGCTCGATGGGAACCGACCTGGCGCTCGACGTCGCGCTTTGCCTGCCGCTCGGCGTGCCGAAATTCGTCGTCTCGACCATCGCCTACTCGCATCTCATCCCACCCGAGCGCGTCGCCCCCGACCTGATGATGATCCTCTGGGCGGGTGGGCTTTATGGCCTCAACAGCATCTGCAAGGCGGTTCTCTCGCAGGCCTGCGGCGCGGTCGTCGGCGCGGCGAAGATCATGCTGGCGTCGCGCGCGGCTGCTCCCGCCATCGGCCCGACCATCGGCATGACCTCGCTGGGCAGCAGCTGCCTGCGCTACATGAAGACGCTGAAACCGGCACTGGAGCGGCGCGGCTATGATGTCGCCGTCTTCCACACCACCGGAATGGGCGGCCGCGCCTTCGAATCGATTGCCGGACAAGGCCATTTCTGCGCGGTGTTCGACTTCAGCCTGCAGGAAATCACCAACCATCTCGCCGGCTCCGTCGTCAGTTCCGGCGCGGACCGCCTGGAAAATGCAGGCACCCGTGGCATTCCGCAGATCGCCGCTCCCGGGGCGGTCGACATGGTCGATCTGCCGACCTGGCAGGATTTGCCGGCTAAGTTCTCCGAGCGCCCGTTCCATGCCCACAACCGGCTGATCGGCTCGGTCACCGTCGACGCCGACGATCGCCGCCAGGTCGCCAGAACCATCGCCGCCAAGCTCGGAGCCGCGAAAGGGCGCTCCGCCTTCATCCTGCCCTCCGGCGGCATCCAGGAATGGGATATGCAGGGCGAGCCGCTTTACGAACCGGAGGCTCTCGCCGCCTTCGTCGACGAAATGCGCAAGGCCATTCCCGCAGGCGTCGAGTTCCACGAGATCGACGCCCACATCAACACCGACGACTTCGTCGGCAAGGCGCTCGAGATTTTCGACCGCTGGGTCGAGGAAGGCATTGTCCCGCGCGGCATACCGGTCAAGGGAGTGGCCGCGTGAGCGCTCCTTTGGCTCAGGCGCTGGTCCTGGATTTCGGCGGTGTCGTCACCCGGACGCTGTTCGAGACGCATGCCTTGACCGAACAGGCGCTCGACCTCGAACCGGGAACGTTGCAATGGCGCGGGCCGTTCGATCCGGACAGCGATCCGCTGTGGCGCGCGATGCAGGCCGACGAGATCAGCGAGCGCGACTACTGGCGCACGCGCACCAGCGAAGTCGGCCGGCTGGTCGGCGAGGACTGGCGGGCGATGGAAACCTTCGTCCAGCGTGCACGCGGCGCGGAGCCGGAAAAGGTGGTGCGGCCCGAGGCCGATAGCGCCATCCGCGCCGTCCATGCGGCGGGCTTTCGCCTGGCGATCCTGTCCAACGAGCTCGACCTGTTCTACGGCGCCGACTTTCGCCGCCGGCTGCCGCTGCTCGGCCTGTTCGACACAATAATCGACGCCACCTATACCGGCATCCTCAAGCCCGACCCCCGCGCCTATGCCTTCGTCACCGAGTCGCTCGGCCTGCCTGCCAGCGCCTGCATCTTCGTCGACGACCAGCAGCGCAATGTCGATGGCGGCCGCACCGCCGGCATGCGCACCGTTCATTTCGACGTTGCCCGGCCAGCACTTTCCTATGCCGAAGCCCTTGGCCATTTCGACCTCGTCCCAGCCGTCTGAGACCATTTGCGGAGCCTGTCATGCGCGACATCAATTTCCTCACCGAGACAAACGCCAAGCCGATCTGGCACCCGATGGCGCATCCGGCCGAGATGCGGGCCAACCCGCCGAAGATCATCATGAAGGGCGAGGGCGTCACCGTCACCGACATCGACGGCAACAGCGTGCTCGACGCCGTCGGCGGCCTGTGGAACGTCAATCTCGGCTACAGCTGCGACCCGATCAAAAAGGCGATCGCCGACCAGCTCAGTGCGCTGCCCTACTATTCCGGCTTTCGCGGCACCTCGACCGGACCGTCGATCGAGCTCGCCTACGAGCTCAGCGAATGGTTCGAGCCGGAAGGCATGGTGCGGACGTTCTTCACCTCGGGCGGTTCGGATTCGGTCGAGACCGCGCTGCGGCTGGCCCGGCAATACTGGAAGATCCGCGGCCAGGGCGACCGCACCAAGTTCCTCGCCGTGAAGAAGGGCTATCACGGCACGCATTTCGGCGGCGCCTCGGTCAACGGCAATGCCAATTTCCGTCGCAACTACGAGCCGCTGCTGCCCGGCGTCTTCCACATCCCGGCGCCGTGGACCTTCCGCAACCCGTTCGACGAGACCGATCCGGCGCGGCTGGCCAAACTGTGCGCCAAGGCGCTGGAGGACGAGATCGCCTTCCAGGGCGGCGACACCATCGCCGCTTTCATCATGGAGCCGGTTCTGGGCGCCGGCGGCGTCATCGTCCCGCATGAGAGCTTCATGCCGCTGGTGCGCGACATCTGCGACCGCCACGAGATCCTTTTGATCGCCGACGAGGTGGTGACAGGCTTTGGCCGCTCGGGCGCATGGTCGGGCTCACGGTTGTCGGGTGTGAAGCCGGATTTCATGACCATCGCCAAGGCGATCACCTCGGGTTACTTCCCGCTCGGCGCCACGCTGATCGGCTCCAGGGTGGCCGATGCCTTTGAAGCCGACAAGACCAGCTTCGGCTCGATCGGCCATGGCTATACCTATTCCGGCCATCCGGTCGGCTGCGCGGCAGGGCTGGCGGCCCTTGCCGAGACCAAGCGGCTCCGCCTGGACGAGAACGCGGCGGCGCGGGGCATCGAACTCGCCGCCGTGCTGGAAGGGCTGAAGGCCAGGCACGCGATCGTCGGCGATGTCAGGTACAAGGGCCTGATGGCGGCACTCGAACTGGTCTCGGATCGCGCCACCAAGAAGCCGGCCGACAAGAAGACCATGGCCGTGGTTTCGGAGGCGGCTTATGAAGCCGGCGTCATGCTGCGCGTATCCGGCAACAACATCATCCTGTCGCCGCCGCTCATCATCAGTGCCGCCGACGTCGCGAAGATCGGCGAAGCACTGGACGCAGGCCTGTCAAAGGTCTGACGCTGTTACAACGGAGTTTCGGTACGCAAATGGCTTATTCGCAGGAAAATCTGGCTGAGGAGGCGCTGGTTAGCCGGCGTTCCCGCCTGCTCGGCGCGAAATCGCAATTGTTCTATGACGAGCCCGTGCACCTGGTGCGCGGCGAAGGCGTCTGGCTCTACGATGCCGACGGCCGCAAATATCTCGATGCCTACAACAACGTCGCCCATGTCGGCCATTGCCATCCGCATGTGGTCGAGGCCCTGTGCCGGCAGGCAAGCCTGCTCAACACCCATACGCGCTATCTCCACACGGCCATACTCGACTATGTCGAGCGGCTGACCGCGACCTTCGATGCCAGCCTGTCCACCGCCATCCTGAGCTGCACCGGCAGCGAGGCCAACGATATCGCGCTGCGCATGGCGCAGGCCGCCACCGGCCGCATGGGCATCATCGCCACCGACGCCACCTATCACGGCAACACGGCGGCGGTTTCACAGCTCAGCACGCGGATGCCGCCGGTCGGTGGCCGCGCCCGCCATGTCAGGCTGGTGCCGGCGCCCGACAGCTATCGCCACCCGGATGCGATGGCCACCGGCAAGGCCTTTGGCGATGCGGTGCGCGAAGCGATCGCCTCGCTCGAGCAGGACGGCATCGGCCTGTCCGGCATCATCCTGTGTCCGCTGCTCGCCAATGAAGGCTTCCCCGCGCTGTCGTCCGGATTCTTCGGTGACGCGCTGCGTGCCGTGCGCGAGGCCGGCGGCCTGATCATCGCCGACGAGGTGCAGCCCGGCTTCGGCCGCACCGGCAGTCATTTCTGGGGCCACCAGCGCGCCGGCTTCGTTCCCGACATCGTCACCATGGGCAAGCCGATGGGCAACGGCCACCCGGTCGCCGCCGTGGTCACCACCAGGGAGATCCTGGCGACCTTCCGCAACGCTTTCCGCTACTTCAACACGTTTGGCGGCAACCCGGTTTCCTCTGTGGTGGCGAATGCCGTTCTCGATGTTCTGGAGCAGGAAGATCTTGTCGCCAACGCATTTGACGTCGGCGCCTATGCGCAGGGCCTGCTGCGCCCGCTGGCCGATCGGCATGAATGCATCGGCGAGGTCAGGGGCGCCGGGCTGTTCTTCGGCGCCGAGCTGGTTCACGACCGCAAGACGCGCGAACCGGCGCCCGACATTGCCGAGCAAGTCGCCAACCGGATGCGCCATCGCGGCGTGTTGATGGGCAAGACCGGCATCCACGGCAATGTGCTGAAGATCCGCCCGCCGATGCCGTTTTCGCGCGACAATGCCGCCTTCCTGATCGGCATGCTCGACGAGGTGCTTGATGAAGTCGGCGGAGTGCCGGCGTGAACGCTGTGTCCGAACCGGAAGATGCCGCCACCGTCACAGAACTGGCGCGACGCGCGCTCGCCCATTGGGGCGTCCGCGACGACGAGCCGGAGCTGCTGAAATACCGCGAGAATGCGGTGTTTCGGGTCCGCCTGCCCGATGGACAGCCGGCGGCCATGCGCATTCACCGGCTTGGTTATCATTCCGACGCCGCGCTGCGCTCGGAACTGCAATGGATGGCCTTCCTGCAATCCGCTGACGTCGCCACGCCATCTCCCATCGCGGCACTGAGCGGCGACCTGTTCGTGCCGGTCAGTACCGGCACTTTGACGCCGCCGCGTCAGGTCGATTGTCTCTCCTGGCTGGAAGGCCGCGCCGTCGGCGCGCGAGGCGTGCCGCTGGATTTCACGCCTGAGCAGGCAAGACGGGTCTTCACAGCGATCGGGCGAACCATCGCCCACATGCACAATGTCACCACCGTCTGGATGCCGCCCGCCGGCTTCGCCCGCCATGCCTGGGATTTCGACGGCTTCTTCGGCCCGAACCCAAACTGGGGACGCTTCGAGACCTCTCCCTTCCTCGACGGCCCGCGCCGCGAGCTGGTTTTCAAGGCGCGGGAAAAGGCCGTGAAGGCGCTGTCGGTGCATGAACGCAGCGCCCGCAATTTCGGCATCATCCACGCCGATCTCGTGCGTGAGAACGTGCTCGTCCATGAGGGCGCGATCCGCATCATCGATTTCGACGATTGCGGCTATGGCTGGCACATGTACGACCTTGCCGTCGCCCTCTACCAGAACCGAGAGGAGGCGATCTATCCGCTGATCGAGACCGCCCTGCTCGACGGGTATCGGCAGCAGCGCGAGCTGACGCCGCAGGACGTCGCAGCACTGCCGCTGTTTTCGGCGTTGCGTGCCTTCGCGTTTCTCGGATGGGTGCAGAGCCGCGTCGAAGGCGACATCACCAGGGATGTCGGCATGCGCATGTCTACTATCGCCGCCGATGTGGTGATTGCGTATCTGCGCGGTGGATAGAAGCTGCCGTGCGGCCTATGCAGGCGGATCGGTCAAGCTCTTCGCGAAATGAATGCTGACCGTCCCCGAAGTGCCAAAATCGGCGACGATGGTGTCGCCGGGCCGTGCCTCGACCGGTCGCACGAACGACCCCGAGAGAACAACGTCGCCGGCCGCGATCGACATGCCGTAGCAAGCGAGCCTGTCCGCCAGCCAGGCAATGCCCATCGCCGGATGGTTGAGCACGCCGGCGCCAAGCCCGGTTTCCTCGACCTCGGCGTTGCGCGAGACGATGGCACCGATCCAGCGCATGTCGGCCTCCTGCGGCCGCTGCGGCCGGCCGCCGATGACGATGCCGGCATTGGCGGCATTGTCGGAAATCGTGTCGAAGAAGGTGCGCGCCTTCTTCGTCTCCGCATTGACGCGCTCGATGCGCGTGTCGAGGATTTCGAGCGCCGGCGTGATGTAATCGGTGGCGTTGAGCACGTCGAAGATGGTCACGCCGGGGCCCGTCAGCGGCGCCTTCATGACGAAGGCGATCTCGGCCTCGACGCGCGGCTGGATGAAGCGGCCGGCGGGAATTGTCGCGCCATCGCTAAAGAACATGTCGTGGAACAGCACGCCGGAATCCGGCGTGTCGATGGCCAGCGCATATTGCATCGCCTTGGAGGTCAGCCCGATCTTCCAGCCCTTGGGCTTCAGCCCGGCATCGATCTTGCGCGTCACCAGCGCCGCCTGCACGCGATAGGCGTCCTCCATCGTCGCCTCGGGAAAGTCGAGGCTGAGCAACCGGATCTGGCGGCGCGAACGCTCGGCTTCGAACAACCGTGCGGCGGCGTCTTCCACTTGCTCGGGGGTCATGATGTTCCCTCGTCGACGACGCCGTTTCTGAGCACGCCGACGCCCTCCGCTTCCACTTCGATCACATCGCCCGGCTTCAGCCAGATCGGCGGTTCGAAGCGGGCGCCGGCACCTGTCGGCGTGCCGGTGACGATGATATCGCCGGGCACCAGCGTGGTGAAGGTCGAGATATAGGCGATGATCTTGCGGAATGAGAAGATCATCCGGCTGGTGCGGTCTTGCTGGCGCAGTTCGCCATTGACGCGGGTGGTCAGCGCGATGTCGGCGATCTGCGCCTCATCCGTGAACGGCACCAGCCACGGGCCGATCGAGCCGCTGCGGTCGAAATTCTTGCCTTGCGTGACGTTGAACTTGGCATGCCGCACCCAGTCGCGGATGGTGCCCTCATTGCATAACGACAGCGCCGCGATGTGGCCGAGCGCGTCGGCTTGCGCGATGCGCCGGCCAGCCTTGCCGATGACGATGACGACCTCGCCCTCATAGTCGAGCTGCGAAGAGTCCGGTGGGCTCACCAGCGGCGCGCCATGGCCGACGAAAGAGCGCGGGAAACGGATGAACAGCGACGGATTCGCCGGTGCTGCCTGGCCGTCCTTGTACTCCTCGTTGCGGTCGGGATAGTTGACGCCTACGCAGATGATCTTTTCCGGTGACGGGATCGGGATGTCGTAGGCGATGGCGTCGAGCGGGAAATCGGCGGCGAAGGCGTCCGCCTCTTCCGCCAGCTGCCGCAAGGCGCCGGCCTCGATCACTTCGCGCAGCGTCGGCCACTGGCCGTGGCGGGCCGACAGGTCGACGACGCCCTTGCCGGTGATCGCGCCGTAACGTGCCTTGCCGCCGACGGTGAAGGTGGCGAGCCGCCCATGTCCAGTCATCCGGGTCTCCTCATTAGGTCTGCATCCGCCATCAAGGCGCGATGATCGGCGACGCCGTCAGATCCGGCTGGCGTGCCGCAACCCCGGCAAATGCACTGCCCTCCTCGAACCAGCTTTTGGGCGCTGGGGCGCCCCACAGCGTCTGGCGCTGCGGGTCCTTGAGGTCCCACTTGATCGGCTCGAGGTCGGGATCGACCGTCTGGTAGTCCGAGCAGTAGATCTCGATGCGATGATTGTCCGGGTCGCGGACATAGAGGAAGAAGGCATTGGAAATGCCGTGCCGACCGGGGCCGCGTTCGATGTTCGGCAGGTAGCCGGTCGTCGCCATCAGGTCGAGCAAGTCGATGATGTTGAGCGGCGTCGGCACCCAGAAGGCGACATGATGCAGGCGCGGCCCGATGCCGTTGGTGAAGGCGATGTCGTGGACGCCGCCCTTGCGGTGCGTCCAGGCCGCCCACAGCTTTCCGCTGCTGGCATCCTCGGTGTATTCGGTGACACGGAAGCCGAGCTCGTTGTAGAAGGCGACGGACTCGTCGACATTGGGCGAGAAGCAGTTGAAGTGGTCGATGCGCAGCGGCTTGACGCCGTGATAGAGCGCATACTTCTGATGGATCGGCGGCAGCCGCTGCATCTCAGCGTAGAATTCAAGCGGAATGCCGTGCGGATCGCGGGTGCGGAAGGTGCGCGACTGGTAGGGCCGCTCGACCCATTCCACCGGCAGGCCTTTGCCCTTGAAGAAGTGCTCGGCCTTGTCGAGATCGTCCTCGGAAAACAGCTTGAAGCCGAGGTCGCGCGCTTCGGCCGTAGTGGCCCTCTTCAGCACGATGCAATGGTGCCCGCGCTCTTCCAGCGCCCTGAGATAGATGCTGTCTGATGTCTCGTCGGTGACCTGCAGGCCGAGTGTGTCGACATAGAACGCGCGGGACCTGGCGAGGTCGGTGACGGCCAGCTCGACATGGCTGAGGCGCACGATGTTGAAGGCAGGGTAGAGATTGGGCTTGGGCAAGGGCATTTGATTTCCTCTGATCAGCCGCCGAGTTTCTGGATCGCGTGCGCCGTCGTGGCGAAGGCTATGTTCTTCGTCTCCATGTAGAAGCCGAAGGAATGGTCGCCACCGTCGCGGCCGATGCCGGAATTCTTGACACCGCCGAACGGGGTCGGCAAATGCCGCACATTCTCGGAATTGACCCAGATCATGCCGGCATCCAGCGCGTCGGTGAAGCGGAAGGTGCGGGTAACGTCCGATGTCCAGAGATAACCGGTCAGGCCATATTGCGTGTCATTGGCCAGCGCCAGCGCTTCCGCCTCGTCCTTGAAGGAAAGTGCGGTCAGCACCGGCCCAAAGATCTCTTCCTGGGCAATGCGCATTGTGTTGGTGGCGCCGACGAACAACGTCGGGCTGACATAGCAGCCGCCACCCGGGCCGGCGAACTTGCCACCGCCGGCAGCGACCACCGCGCCTTCCGATTTGCCGACCTCGATGTAGGAGAGCACCTTTTCCTCGTGCACCGGATGGATCAGCGGACCGACCACCGTTGTCGGATCCAGGGGATGGCCGATCTTGATGCGCTTTGCCTTTTCCGCCACCAGATCGGTGAACTTGTCATAGACCGAGGCTTCGACCAGCAGCCGTGACGAGGAGGTGCAGCGTTCGCCGTTCAGCGAATAGATCATGAACACCGCCGCATCGGCCGCGCGCTCCAGGTCTGCGTCGGCGAAGACGATCACCGGGTTCTTGCCGCCAAGCTCGAAATGCACGCGCTTCAGCGTGTCAGCGCCTTGGCGCATGATCATCGAGCCGGTGCGGCTTTCGCCGACGAAGCCGATCGCCTTGATATCGGGATGCTCGGTCAGCGCCTTGCCGGCTTGCTCGCCAAGCCCGTTGACGAGGTTCCACACACCTTTCGGCAAGCCGGCCTCTTCGGCGATCTCGACCAGCAGGCGTGCGGTCAGCGGCGAAAATTCGGCCGGCTTATGAACCACGGTGCAGCCGGCGGCCAGTGCCGGCGCGATCTTCCAGGTCGACAGCATGAACGGCGTGTTCCACGGCGTGATAATGCCGACCGGGCCGATCGGCACCCGTGTGGTCATATTGACCTGGCCTGTGGTCCGCAGCGTTTCGCCGTCGCGCGCTTCGGGCGCACGGTCGGCGAAGAAGCGGAAATTCTCGGCCCCCCGCAACGCCGCCTTGGCCATGAACTTCAGCGCCTGGCCGGTGTCCATGCATTCGACGAAGGCGATCTCCTCGGCGCGTGCTTCGATCGCGTCGGCTATTTTGTGCAGCAGCTTCTTGCGCGCTTCGCCGGGCATCGCGGCCCAGGCCGGAAACGCTGCCTTCGCCGCCTTGGCGGCGCGGTCGATGTCGGCGGCATTGCCACGCGCGACTTTGGCCAGCGGCTTGAGGTCGACCGGCGACAGCGTTTCGAACGTCGCGCCGTCCAGCGCCGGCACCGCTTCGCCGCCGATCTGGTTCAGCACGCCGTCGCGCTTGAAACGGGCCAGATAGGCCTCGGCCTTCTTCAGATTGCCTTGCAGGTCGGACATATCAGCTTCCGTCACTTGCCGCGCAGTCGCGGGTGGATTGCGTTCTTCTTCCAGCTCAGCACCGGGTCGATTTCCCGGATCTCGAGCGACAGGGCGAAATGCGGCGTTGCGAACAGCCCGGCAAGGTGTTCGCTCACCGCCGCGAAGACGGCTTCGCCGGTCCGCTTCTTTTCCTCGGCGCTGCGCCCGGTTCCGATGCGAAACGACATGTCGAGGAAGGCGTTTTCCGCCAGCCTGTCGGCCACCGCATAGGCATCGGCGCGAAAGGCCCGCACCCGCACGGCGCCGGTTTCGAACAGTCCGGTGTCCAGCACGGTGCGCAACACCAGCGCGCACAACTCGCCCATATCGACCTTGGCATCGAGATTGGCCGAATACTCGATGGAGAAGTGCGGCACGGCGTTTCGCTCCCCAATCACTTGCCTTGTTGTAGTTAACGCGTTAATTACATGCGGCACCCGTGAAGTCAAGTCTTGCATCGGGCTTGGCGCAACGATACGGGATGGCTGGAACGGGCTTTCGGTGGGCGGATTCGGCTTGAAAGAAGGCCTGTTTTCGATCGCAAGCCAGCGTGGGAGGCCCTTTTTCTTGCTGCCTGAAAACACCCGTCGTTCCCTGCCAATGGCGCTGCTGCATGCCCGCGAAGTGGTGATGGCGCGGTTTCGTCCGATGCTCGCGGCCCACGATGTGACCGAACAGCAATGGCGCGTGCTGCGCGTGCTGAGCGAAGCCGGCCCGGTCGAGGCGACGGAGCTTGCCGATCGCGCATCGGTGTTGCCGCCCAGCCTGACGCGCATCATCAAGGCCCTCGAGGGGCGAAGGTTCATCACCCGCAACAAGGCGGAAGGCGACGGCCGCCGCGTCGTGCTGGCAATCGCCCCGGCCGGTTCCGCCCTGATCGATGCTCTCTCGCCCGAGCGTCGCGTTATCTATGACGACATCGAACAGCGCTTCGGCCACGACAGGCTGGAACAGCTGCTCGATCTCCTGGAAAACCTCATCGACGGCGAAAGCTGACCGTTCGGTCGGGGCGGTTTCGCTTGGGCTCACCCGCCAAAGCTGCCAAGCCGCGTCGGCTGCGTATAATTGCGGTCGACATAGAGCAGCGCCGAGCCGCCGCTGCCATGCCGGACATCGATGACGCGGCCGATCATGACATTATGCGTGCCGACGACATGCACATCCTCGATCTCGCAATCGAAATTGACGATCGCATCCGAAAGCGCCGGCGTGCCTGAAGTCAGCGTCTGCCAACGTGCCGCCGAGTAGCGGGCTTCCATGTCCCTGGTCGCGCCGGCGAACTTTCCCGCCAGATGCATGTGGTCGTGGGTCAGCACGTTGACGCAGAAGCGCCGGTTGGACAAGAACATGGCGGCCTGCGTCGAGCGGCCGTTCATGCACACCAGCAGC
This sequence comes from Mesorhizobium kowhaii, assembly GCF_042431665.1. Classification (NCBI taxonomy): domain Bacteria; kingdom Pseudomonadati; phylum Pseudomonadota; class Alphaproteobacteria; order Hyphomicrobiales; family Phyllobacteriaceae; genus Mesorhizobium; species Mesorhizobium kowhaii. The sequence goes on along the minus strand of NZ_JBHLYT010000023.1, from coordinate 32,608 downwards.
GTCGGTGGCTCGTCGGAGACGCTGCACATGGCGGTGGCGGTGAAGCCGCCGCGTCCGGCCGGGCCGTCGGTGGTGACGATGTTGACGGGCGCGCAGACCCTCGCCATGGCGTCGCGGAAATCGGCTTTCGAAATCTGCGTGGCCATCTGGTTTCACTTAGCCGACGAAGCAAGCGGATTGAACCAGGTGTCGCCGGTCCAGCCGCTCTCGTCATAGTCGGCCATGCAGGTGTCGACCAGCTCTTCCATCGCCTTCAGCCGCCCGCCGCGTTCGGCGCCCTTCAGCACCTGCAGCCGCACCTCTTCCGGCGCCCCGGCATAGTTGAGTTCGTAGAGCGCGTGGCGGCCGCCGAACTCGGTGCCGGTCGCGTCCCACAACAGCTTCATGATCTTGATGCGCTCGATGTGGCCCATGTCGTTGGAGCCGCGCACATACTGCGCGAGATATTTGTCGATCTCGGGATTGTTGAAGTCGCGCACCGACGACGGCAGGTAGATCAGCCCCGAGGCGATCACCCGGCGCACGGTGTCGATGACGCGCGGATAGGCTTCCGACATGAAGGTCCGGTAGGCGAGGGCTGCTTCCAGGTTGGGCAGCACCGCGCCGTTCGCCCACGGGATCGGGTTGTAGGCCATGGCATTGGAAAAGCTCCAGAACATGTGCCGCAGCGCGATGACCTCGCCCAGCGCTGCCTGGTTGCCGCGGAAGGCATCGCCGCCAGTGGCGCGCAGCGCCTTTGCCAGCAGGCCGGCGAGGAAGTCGAGCTTGACGGCGAAACGCGTGCAGCCCTGGAAGCAATAGCCGTGCATGAAGCCGGACGCCGGATGGAACGACAGGATTTTCTGCGCGTCGCGCAGCACCAGCACGTCCTCCCAGGGGATGAAGACATTGTCGAGCACCAGGATCGCGTCGTTTTCGTCGAAGCGCGACGACAGCGGATAGTCGAAGGGTGCTGCCACCGTATTGGCCGTCTGCTCGTAGGAGACGCGGCAGAACATCTTTATCCCCGGGGCATTCATCGGCACGATGAACATCACCGACAGCGACGGATCCTCGGTGACCGTCGCCGAGCCCTGCGCCAGGAAATTATAGTGGGTCAGCGCCGAGGACGTCGCCACCACTTTGGCGCCGGACACGGTGATGCCGGCGTCGGTTTCCCCAGTGATGTGGACGAAGACGTCCTTCACCTGTTCGGCCGGCTTGTGGCGGTCGATCGGCGGGTTGACGATGGCGTGGTTCATGAACAGAGCCGCTTCCTGGGCTCTGTTGTGCCAGGACAGAGCGTTGTCTTTGAACGGCCCATACCAGTCGGCATTGGCGCCAAGCGTGTTCATCAGCGCCGCCTTGTAGTCCGGCGTGCGCCCCATCCAGCCATAGGACATGCGTGACCACTCAGCGATCGCCGACTGCTGGGCGACAAGCTCGGCGGATGATTTGGCGACGCGGAAATATTTGTGGGTGTAGCCGCCCGAACCGGTGTCCGTCGGCGAGGTCAGCGCGTCGTGCTGCTTGGCGTCATGCAGGGCATCATAAAGGCGCGCCAGCGACCGCGCCGAATTGCGCATCGCCGGATGCGTGGTGACATCGGCAATGCGTTCGCCGTTGATGTAGACCTCGCGGCCGTCGCGCAGGCTCGCCAGATACTCGGCCCCGGTGAACGGACGCCCCTTGTCGGCACGGAAGTCTTCTGAGCGCATGATGTTCCTCCACTTGCGGCGCCAACTCTAGCGCGCCGGATATGGATCGGTTATGGACGGAATCGCAAAACCGATTGGACTTTTTCCGGCGTCATGAGCCAGAATTCCATCCCCGACTTCTTCGTCTATGGCGAGCCGGTGCGGCCGCTTGATGTCGGTTTCCTGCATGTCGAGACGGTGCTTGCCCGCAGCAACATCCATCGCGGCGAGGTTGCCGCGCACAAGCACCCGCAGATGGGCCAGATCACCTACTGGACCAGTGGCTCCGGCACCTACCGCATAGAAGACCGGTCCTGGGACTTTTCGGCGCCTGCCGTCAGCTTCGTGCCAAGCAATGTCGTGCATGGCTTCTCGATCGGCCCCGGCACCGACGCCATCGTCGTCTCGGTCGCCGATGACGCCCTCGCCGCCATTGCCGGCCACAGCCTGCTGCCGCTGGACCGGCCGGTGTTTGCAGACGGCCTGCCGCACCACGCCGCCTGGAAAAGGCTGGCGGCGGTGCTGGAGATGATCGCTGCCGAATACGCCGAGGCGCAAGCCGGCAACGACAAGGTGCTGCCGGCGCTGATCGCCGTCGCGCTCTCCCACATCGCCCGCCTCGGTCCCGGCGGGACCATCTCCACAACCTCTTCCGAGGCTTCGCTGGCACTGGGCCTGCGTCGGCTCGTCGATCTGCATTTCCGCGACAACTGGCCGGTCGACCGCTATGTCGAGACGCTGGCCACGACGCCGCATCTGCTCGACAAGGCCGCCCGCGTTGTGCTGGGCAGCGGCGTCAAACGGGTGGTCAGCGAGCGGCGGCTGCTGGAGGCCAAGCGGCTTCTGCTGTTCACCGTGCGCACGGTCGAGGACATCGCCTACGAGATCGGCTTTGACGACCCGGCCTATTTCTCAAGAGTCTTTCGCGAACGGGTCGGCGAGGCGCCAGCCGCCTGGCGCCGAAAGCAGCTGCGGGGGCATTGATCCGGTCATAGGAGGATGCGGACCTTGCGGCTTCGACATGGAAGGCGAATCCGCGGCGAGGCGACCGAGCAGTTCGCTGTCGAGAAAGGCGCCGAAATCCGCGACACCGTCAGGTCCGGCCAGAAGTCGTGCAGATCACGCCGGCACGTCAGTCCGGAAGACCGGCCTTGCGGTAGCCATCGACGAAATGCTCAAGCGTCGCGGCGTCGCGGAATGGCTCCGTCATGGCCCAGTGGCGGGTTGTAAAATGCGGGTTGCCGACGAGGAACAGTTCGACCTCCGCGTGCGCCTCGTCGAGCCGGCCCAGTTGCGCAAGGCTTGCCGCCAGGAAACGGCGTGAGCTTGTACGATAGGTCTCGTCCCTGCGCAGGGTCTCGACGGCGGCTTCGTAATCGCGGGCCGCATATTGCGCCTGGCCGAGCGTCAGATAGTACCAGCTTGCCGGATAAGGATTCAGCCGGAACGCCTTGCGAATGTGCTCAAGGCCCTCCTCGACCCGCCCGGCCAGGACCGCGATGTCGGATAGCGCCGCCCAGGCGTCGGCCTCGTTCGGATCGAGCTCGATCGCCCTGGCGAATTCCGCATCCGCATCAGTGAAGCTGCGCTCATAGGCAAGCAGGTAAGCCAGGACCCAGTGGCAGCCGGCATCGTTGGGATCGATCGCCACGGCTTTGCGCGCCAGCTCCAGGGCAACGCTTCGGGACGATTCAGTTGGTCCGCCGGAATGGACCCGTCCCATCCAGTGGTTCATGGCAAGCCAGCGATAGGCCTCGGCGTATCCCGGATCGAGCGAAACCGCGCGCGTCAGCATCAGATGCGCTTCCTGCGCCATCTGCGGCGAATCATCCATCAGCTTGCGCGCCCGCACGCAGAGATCGTAAGCCTCGAGATTTCTGGGCCGGTTGCGTGGCGGCGGTGCACGCAGCCGGCCGAGCAGCGCCTCCACGATCTTGGCCGTCACCTCGTCCTGAACGGCAAAGATATCTTCCAGGCCGCGATCGAAGCGTTCCGCCCACAGATGATCGCCACTCACCGCGTCGACCAGCTGTGCGTTGATGCGCACGTGCCCCGCGGCGCGTCTTGCGCTGCCCTCCAGCAGGTAGCGTACGCCAAGGTCGTGTGCGATCGCACGCACGTCCATCGCCTTTCCTTTGTAGGCAAAGGCCGAGTTGCGTGCGATGACGAACAGGCCGGAGATCCTGGACAGGTCGGTGATCAGGTCTTCGGTCAACCCATCCGCGAAGGAGTCCTGCTTGGGATCGTTGCTGACATTGACGAAGGGCAGCACGGCTATCGATGGTTTCTCGGGCAGCGGCAAAGGTTTTCGCGCCGCGCCACCGAGTTCTTCGATGGCCCCCGTGAAGCGGTAGCCGACGCGTGGAACCGTGACGATCCATTCGCCACCCCCATCACGGCCATCCCCGGCCGGACCAAGCAGCTTGCGCAGCTGCGCGATCTGGACGGTGAGGTTGCCTTCCTCGACGGCCATGCCCGGCCAGGCCGCGTCCATCAATTCGGCCTTGCTCAGGATGTCACCGGGCCGTCCGACGAGCGCCGCAAGCAGCTGTAGCCCGCGGTAGCCAACGGCAACGGGGACATCGTTCCGAAGCAGCGTTCCCGCACCGGAATCAAGCACGAACGGACCAAAGGCAAAGCGCGATCCCTGCATACGGCGCATCTATAGAGCAATTCCAGGAAAACTGTGAAGCGGTTTTCCCGGGAAAAGCGCCTGCGCTTTCCCTTGGGAATTGCGTCAAAAACAAAGAGTTAGAGTAGTTCGCCGTTTCCGTGAAACGGCGAACTGCTCTAACCCGTTTGGAACTTTTGAGAACTATTTGGGAGGGCTTAATTACGGCGCTGTCCGTATCCTGCAGAATTCAGCCTCTTTCAGGTCAAGGGTCCCAGACCCTCAAACCACATGGAGGTTGCTATGACCAATAGTCTTGAATTTGCCCCGCACAAGGCAGCGCGGCCGGGAACGCCCGTGGCGCCGGTGTCGCGTTGGCATCTGACGACCCTTCGCGGCATCATTGCGACTTGGCGTGACCGGACCTGGCGCGAGCGGATCCGCTTTCGCTGGCAACTTGAGCAAATGGCGAAGGACAATCCCCATTTGATCGACGATATCGGTCTGACAAGATGGCAGGTCGAGGCAGAGATCGCCAAGCGCTTCTGGCAACGATAGGGCGAAATGCTGCAAAGATACCGGAGCGCGGCGCCAGCCTCGCACACCAACGCGCCGCTGCGGACAGAGAACGAGTGACGCTATCGATCTTCGACGCCAGACGCAGCGCAAGCATTTCCGCGATGCAGCTGGGCCACTTTTTCGTGAAGTTGCGCGGGTTGATCCGATCGCCTGTTTGCCTAGGTAAGGAGCGGGCGGGCGCCACGCAAATCCGACAATCGGTATGACATTTTCCTCTATTCGAAAGCTTGCCCTTCCTGTTCTCTTCGTCGGCGTCCTGTGTTCCTGCGTCATCCCCGACGATACGTCGCGCATCGCCAAGGTTGACCCCACGGTGGCGGCGGCTCGCAAGGAGATGGTCGGCCTCAGCGAAGCCGACGTTCGAATGTGCGCGGGATTTCCCGACGCCACCGCGGACGCTGGCCGATCGGGCCAGATCTGGACCTATAAGCGCGTCGTTCAGCGCGGTAATCTCAGCATCGCCGTTCCAACCCTGGCGGTCGGCGCGATCCCGGCGGTAGGCGGCTCCGTCAATGTCGCTCCCGGCGGTTATTGCGACACGCAAATTCGCATGGTCGACGGCCGCGTCGCCGAAGTTGCCTATGCAGGCGACAACAATTTGCCGAACAGTCGCGACGCGCTTTGTGTCAGCACCGTGGACGCCTGTGTCGCCTATGCCCGCCAACACAGTCAAAGACCAGCGGCCAGGTAGCTGGCGGTGGCGAAACAGCGATGGCAGGCCGTGGGTGCTGCACGCGGCTAACGTGAGGGCTTGACTGACCGCCCGTACCGAATAGGCTAGTGATCGGAAAAATACCGGCCCTGATCGCCGGGCGGCAAATATGCCTCGTATGCCTCGCCCCCCGGCGCTGGCTGCGGGGCATTTTCATTTTGGGGATCTGTTTTGAAGCGGCGTATCGAGATCGGCATCCTTTATTCCCGCTCGGGGAGCTATCAGCTCGTCTCCGACGCGTGTCGGATCGGCGCGATGCGCGCCATCGCCGACATCAATGCCGACCGCCGCTACGGCATCGAGCTGGTGCCGGTCGAGCGCGATCCGCAAAGCAATGCGGATCGCTACGCGACGCTCTGCGAGGACATTTTCAAGACCAGCAGCGCCCGCCATGTCGTCGGCTGTGTCACCTCCTGGAGCCGCAAGGAGACGATCCCGGTGCTGGAGAAAGCGGGCGGCATGCTCTGGTATGCCTGCCCCTATGAGGGCTTCGAGGCCAACGAGCACGTCGTCTACATGCACGCTTGCCCCAATCAGCACCTCGTGCCGCTGATGGCCCATGTCGTGCCGCGCTTCGGCGCCAACGGCTTCCTGCTCGGGTCGAACTATATCTGGGGCTGGGAGATGAACCGCGTCGCGCGCGATCTGATCGCGGATGCCGGCGGCAAGGTTCTGGGCGAGCGCTATCTGCGCATCGGCGAGACCGATGTGTCGCGCCTGATCGCCGAAATCCGGGCGACGCGGCCGAACTTCATCCTCAACAATTTGATCGGCACCTCGTCCTACGCCTTCCTGGCGGCTTATCGCGACCTGGCGGGTGAGGATCAGGCCTTCAGCCCCGAAGCCTGCCCCGTCATCTCCTGCAACCTCACCGAGGGCGAACTGCCGGCGATTGGCGAAACCGGGAAAGGGCATTTGTCGGTCGGGCCCTATTTCGCGCCGCGGCCGGCCGCTTTCGCCTCGTCCTTCGAGGCCTCCGCCTATGCCTCCGTGCAAGTGATGGCCGACGTGCTCACCCGCGATCCCGACGCCGGTCCGGCGGAGTTTTCCAAGGCCTTCGCCCAACGGCGCTTCTCCACCCGGCTCGGGCCGATCGCCATCGACCCCCACTCCCAGCACGCGACGTTGCCGGTGATCATCGGGCGCATCGCGGACGGCTTCTTCGAGGTCGTCAGCCGCGAGGACGAGGTGGCGCCGGATCCCTATCTGTCGCGCTACGACCCGGCCAGGACCTTTGGTCGTCCGCGCCTGAGAGTGGTGTCGTGACCAGACCGCCTCGCATCCCCAATCTCGGCGGCGCCAGGGCCTTCATCCTGCATCGCCCGCATCCAACGGTGCAGGCAATCACCAGGCAATTGTCGGCGATCGGGCTGGTCACGGTGGATTGCTGGCCCGAACTGCCGCCCGAGGCGCTCGCCGCCGATTTCGTCTTCTTCGACGCCGATCTGGGCTTTGACGAGCAATTCCCCTGGAAGCCGGGCGAGGCGCCGATGCCGCTGGTGGCGCTGATCGGCTCCGAGGCGCCCGGCCGCATCGAATGGGCGCTGTCGCACAAGGCCGACGCCCAGCTGCTGAAGCCGGTCGGCAATGCCGGCGTCTACAGCGCGCTGCTGATCGCCAGGCAGAGTTTCGAGGCCCGCAAGCACTTGGCCAGCGAAATTGCCTCGCTTCGCCAGCGTGTTGCCGAGCGCCAGACCATCGTGCGCGCGGTGGCCGCACTGTCGAAAGGAACCGACGACGGCCGCGCCTATGCGCAGCTGCGCTCGCTGGCGATGAGCTGGCAGATCAGCGTCGAGGATGCCGCGCGCCGGATCGTGGCGATGACCGAGGAAGAAGGCGGCGATGACCAGTCCCATCGCGCCTGATCTCCCGACAGCCGGGCGCATGCCGGTCAAGCCGCGCGCCGGCGTCTGGCGCCGGCTGGTCAAACGCCGTCTGGCATTGCTCGGCCTGGTGATCGTCGCCGTCGTCGTCGCCGGCGCGGTGCTGGCGCCATGGCTGACCGGCTATGATCCCAACGAGCAGATGTTCGACGGCCTGACCATCGAGGGCTCGCCCTTGCCGCCGAACGCACAGTTCTGGCTGGGCACCGACCTGCTCGGCCGTGACCTCTTGACCCGCATCCTCTACGGCGCGCGCACTTCGCTGATCATCGGCATCGTCGCCAATGGCGTCGCGCTTTTCATAGGCACTTTGGTCGGCGTCACCGCAGGCTATTTCCGCGGCTGGATCGGCGGCGCGCTGATGCGCTTCACCGACCTGATGATGGCTTTTCCGGCGCTGCTGCTGGCCATCTGCTTGGCGGCGGTGTTCGAACCCAGCCTGTGGATCGTCGCCATGGTCATCGCGCTGGTCAACTGGGTGCAGACCGCCCGCGTCATCTACACCGAGACCAGCTCGCTCGCCGAGCGCGAGTTCATCGACGCCGAGCAAACCATCGGGGCGAGTGCGCCGCGCATCCTGTTTCGCCACATCCTGCCGCATCTGCTGCCGACCATCATCGTCTGGGGCACGCTCGGCATCTCGACCACGGTGCTGCTCGAAGCGACGCTCTCCTTCCTTGGCATCGGCGTGCAGCCGCCCACCGCGTCGTGGGGCAACATCATCTTCGAGAACCAGACCTATTTCCAGGCCGCGCCCTGGCTGGTGTTCTTCCCAGGTGCCGCGATCCTGGCGCTGGCGCTGGCCTTCAACCTGATCGGCGATGCGCTGCGCGACATCCTCGATCCGACGCAAAGGGGCCGGGCATGATCGCCTATCTTGGCCGCCGCCTGATCCAGTCGCTGCTCATCCTGCTCGGCGTCTCGCTGATCACCTTCGCGCTGCTCTATCTGTTGCCGGCCGATCCGGTGCGCCAGATCGCCGGCCGCAGCGCCACGCCGCAGACGGTGGAGAACATCCGCCAGCAACTCGGCCTCGACCAGCCCTTCGTCATCCAGTACTGGCGCTATCTGACCAGGCTCATCAGCGGCGATCTCGGCCGTTCCTACATCCAGCGCTCCGAGGTCACCGAACTGATCGTCTCGCGGCTGCCGGCAAGCCTGCTGCTGATGGTCGGCGCCATCCTGTGCGAATTGCTGATCGGCCTCAGCATGGGCCTGATCGCCGCCGTCAAGCGCGGCACCGCCACCGACCAGACATTGATGGTCGCCTCCTTCGTCGGCGTCTCGGCGCCGCAATTCGTCGTCGGTCTTTTGCTGCTCTATGTCTTTGCCGTCCGGCTGAGCTGGTTTCCGATCGGCGGCTACGGCACCTGGCGCCATCTGGTGCTGCCGTCGCTGACCATGGGCATTCTCGGCGCCGGCTGGTATGCGCGCATGATGCGCTCGTCGATGATCGACGTGCTGCGCCAGGATTATGTGCGCACCGCGCGCGCCAAGGGTCTGGCGCGTCGCGCCATCATCTTCCGCCACGCGCTGCCCAACGCCATCCTGCCGGTCATCGCCATGATCGGCATCGACATCGGCATCTTCATGGGCGGCATCGTCGTCGTCGAAAGCGTGTTCGGCTGGCCCGGCATCGGCCAGCTGGCGTGGCAAGCCATCCAGCGCGTCGACATTCCGATCATCATGGGCGTCACGCTGGTGTCGGCCTTCGCCATCGTGCTCGGCAATCTGCTCGCCGACATCATCGCGCCCTTCATCGATCCTCGCATCAAACTGAGATGAAAACCTAGGACATCGCCGAAAAACATGACCGAAACCGAACCGAGAAAGGGAACATAACAATGAAAAAGTTTCTGGCATCCACAGTAGCGGCATCGGCGTTGGCGCTGATGCTCGGCATGGCAAGCGCACGCGCCGAAGACACCGTCGATCCGAACGCCAAGCAGGGCGGCGAAATCATTGCCACATACAAGGACGATGTTACCACGCTCGACCCGGCGATCGGCTATGACTGGCAGAACTGGTCGATGATCAAGAGCCTGTTCGACGGGCTGATGGACTACGAGCCTGGCACCACCAAACTGAAGCCCGATCTCGCCGAAAGCTACGAGATTTCGCCCGACGGCAAGACCTTCACCTTCAAGCTCCGCCATGGCGTGAAGTTTCACAATGGCCGCGAAATGACGGCCGATGATGTGAAGTACTCGCTTGACCGCGTCACCAATCCGAAGACGCAGAGCCCCGGCGCCGGCTTCTTCGGTTCGATCAAGGGCTATGATGATGTCGCCGCCGGCAAGGCCGAAAGCCTCTCCGGCGTCACCGTGGTCGACCCCTACATCGTCAAGTTCGAGCTGACCCGGCCTGACGCCACCTTCCTGCATGTCATGGCCATCAACTTCTCGCATGTCGTGCCGAAGGAGGAGGTCGAGAAATACGGCGCCGATTTCGGCAAGCACCCGGTCGGCACCGGCGCCTTCAAGCTCGCCGAGTGGACGCTCGGCCAGCGCATCGTCTTCGTGCGCAACCCGGATTATTGGCACAAGGGCCTACCGCATCTCGACAAGATCACCTTCGAGGTTGGCCAGGAGCCGATCGTGGCGCTGCTGCGCATGCAGAAAGGCGAGATCGACCTGCCCCTTGATAACATTCCGCCGGCAAAATTCCAGGAGGTGATGGCCGATCCCGAGCAGAAGGCGCGCGTCGTCGAAGGCGGCCAACTGCACACTGGCTACATCACCATGAACACCACAATGGCGCCCTTCGACAATGTGAAGGTCAGGCAAGCCGTCAACATGGCGATCAACAAGGCGCGCATCGTCCAGATCGTCAACAACCGCGCGGTGCCGGCCAACCAGCCGCTGCCGCCGTCGATGCCAGGCTACGACAAGGAGTTCAAGGGCTATCCCTATGACGTAGCCAAGGCCAAGGCGCTGCTTGCCGAGGCCGGTCATCCCGATGGCTTCGACACGCAATTGTTCGCCATGAACACCGATCCCAACCCGCGCATCGCCCAGGCAATCCAGCAGGATCTGGCGGCCATCGGCATAAAAGCCAGCATCCAGGCACTGGCCCAGGCCAATGTCATCGCCGCCGGCGGCGACAAGGCCGGCGCGCCGATGATCTGGTCCGGCGGCATGGGCTGGATCGCTGATTTTCCCGATCCGTCGAACTTCTACGGCCCGATCCTCGGCTGCGCCGGTGCGGTGCCGGGTGGCTGGAACTGGTCCTGGTATTGCAACAAGGATCTCGACGCCAAGGCGGCCGAAGCCGACTCGATAACCGATCCGGCGAAGTCTGAAGAGCGCAACAAGATGTGGAGCGCCATCTACGACAAGATCATGGAAGACGCGCCCTGGGTGCCGGTCTTCAACGAGCAGCGCTTCACTATCAAATCCGCACGCATGGGCGGCGCCGACAACCTCTATGTCGACCCGGTCCATGTCTTCGTCAACTACGACAATGTGTACGTAAAAGATGTGCAATAACTGCGACTACACCATCCACGGACGCCATCACCATTTCGGCTGGGACAATTCGTTTGCCCCCGCCGAGCGGGTGGCGCCCGGCTCGACCATCGAGTTCCAGTGCCTTGATGCCGGCGGCGGTCAGTTGCAGGCCGACAGCACGGTCGCCGACATCGCCAAGCTGGAATTCGCCAGGGTCAACCCGGTCACCGGGCCGATCTTCATCGAAGGGGCTGAGCCCGGCGATGCCTTGAAGGTGACGATCGAGATGTTCAAGCCGTCCGGCTTCGGCTGGACGGCGAACATCCCGGGTTTCGGGCTGCTCGCCGACGACTTCAAGGAGCCGGCGCTCAACATCTGGAAGTATGACGCCGCCTCGCTCGCGCCGGCGCTGTTCGGCAAAAATGCGCGCGTGCCGCTGAAACCGTTCGCCGGCACCATCGGCAATGCGCCGGCTGAGAAAGGTCACCACTCGGTGGTGCCGCCAAGGCGGGTCGGCGGCAATCTCGACATCCGCGATCTTGCCGCCGGCACGACGCTCTATTTGCCGGTCGAAGTGGCCGGTGCGCTGTTTTCGGTCGGCGATACCCATGCGGCGCAAGGCGATGGCGAGGTGTGCGGAACGGCGATCGAAAGCCCGATGGATGTCGTGCTCAAGCTCGACCTGGTCAAGGATGCCAGGCTGAAAACGCCGCGCTTCACCACCTCCGGCCCGGTGACCCGCCACCTCGACGCCAAGGGCTATGAGGTGACGACCGGTATCGGCCCGGATCTGATGACCGGCGCCAGGGAGGCCGTCGCGCAGATGGTCGACCTGCTCGCCGGCCGCTACAAGCTCGATCCTGTCGATGCCTATATGCTGGCCTCGGTGTGCGGCGATCTCAGGATCAGCGAGATCGTCGACATGCCGAACTGGGTGGTGTCGTTCTATTTCCCGCGCTGCGTCTTCGAATGAACGCAGGCGCGGGTAAGAAGCACGCCGGGGCTGCCGCTCCGGCGACGGCGGGACCGGTGCTCGACATCGCCGGCCTGTCGGTCAGCGTGCGCGGGGAGGACGGCGAGCGGGACGTCGTCTCCAACCTGTCGCTGACGCTGGCCCGTGGCGAAACGTTGTGCATTGCGGGCGAATCCGGCTCCGGCAAGTCGATGACGGCGCTGGCGATCATGCAGCTCTTGCCGCAACCCGCCGCGCGCATATCGTCGGGGAAAATCCGCCTTCGTACCGGGGATCTGGGCGATACCGATCTGGCGACGCTCGACGAGCGCCAGATGCGCCGCATTCGCGGCGACCGCATCGCCATGATCTTTCAGGAGCCGATGACCTCGCTCAATCCGGTACTGTCGATCGGCCGGCAGCTCACCGAGTCCATCGAGGCGCACACCAGCCTGTCACAGGCGCAGGCCCGCCAGCGCGCCATCGAGGCGCTGAAGGCGGTGCGTATTTCGGAGGCTGAAAGCCGGCTAAAACAGTTTCCGCATGAGCTCTCCGGCGGCATGCGTCAGCGGGTGATGATCGCCATGGCGCTGGCGCTGGAGCCCGACGTGCTGATCGCCGACGAGCCGACGACGGCGCTCGACGTCACCGTGCAAGGCGAGGTGCTGGAGCTCTTGCGCGACCTGCAGCGCCAGCATGGCACCAGCGTCATCCTGATCACCCACGACATGGGCGTGGTTGCCGAAATGGCCGATCGCGTCATCATCATGCGGCATGGCCGCATGGTCGAGGAAGGCACGACATCAGACATCTTCGCCAGGCCGCAAGCCGACTACACGCGCGAGCTGCTGGCCGCCGTGCCGCGCATCGGCACCGGTGCCGGCCGCCAGCAATCTCGGGATGCCGAGACGGCGGCGCCGGCTAACGTCGCCGTGGTCAATGATCTGCATGTTCGCTTCGATCTGCGCGGCGGCGTCTTCGGCCGGGTCAACCGCCGTGTTCACGCCGTCGAGGGTATCAGCTTTTCGATCGCGCCCAACGAGACGCTGGCGCTGGTCGGCGAGTCCGGCTGCGGCAAGTCGACCACCGCCAAGGCGCTGGCCGGGCTGGTGCCTTACAGCGGCGATATCGTCATTGGCGGGCGCAACCTGTCCGGGCTTGGCCGCGACGAGCGCAAAGCGGTTCGCCGCGACGTGCAGATGATCTTCCAGGACCCCTTCGCCTCGCTCGATCCGCGCATGCGCGTCGGCGACCTCGTCGCCGAGCCACTTGTCATCCACGGCATCGCGTCGAAGGACGAGCGCAGCCAGCGTGTCGCGGCGCTGTTCGAGCGCGTCGGCCTGTCTGCCGACCAGATGGAGCTCTATCCGCATGAATTCTCGGGCGGCCAGCGCCAGCGCGTCTGTATCGCGCGGGCGCTGGCGCTGCGGCCGAAGCTGATCATCGCCGATGAAAGCGTCTCGGCACTCGATGTCTCGGTGCAGGCGCGCGTGCTCGACCTGTTGAAGGAATTGCAGCGCGAATTCGGCGTCGCCTATCTCTTCATCTCGCACGACATGGCGGTGGTCGAGAACATCTCCGACCGGGTCGCCGTTATGTATCTCGGCCAGATCGTTGAGATGGGCACGCGCGACCAGGTGTTTTCCAACCCGCGCCACCCTTACACCAGGCGGCTGATCGAAGCCGTGCCGGTGCCCGACCCGGCGCAGCGAAGGAGCCGCTTCGCCCGCCTCGACCAGGAAATCCCGAGCGCCACCCGCAGGATCGGCGAGGCGCCGCTGAAGCTGGCGCTAAGGGATGTCGGCAACGGCCATCTCGTCGCCGCCGACGCCTGAACAAAGCTCTAAGTCCCGTCAGGAATAACAGCCGCGCTCGATGGCGAGGCGGCGCACCAGTGCCAGCACGGCATCGATGGTGGGGGTCGGCTTGTCCGTTAGCCGGCCAAGTTCCTGCACCGCGCTGACCAGCGCGTCGATCTCCATCGGCCGGCCGCGTTCCAGGTCCTGCAGCATCGAGGTCTTGTGCTCGCCGACATCGCCGGCGCCCTTGATGCGCCGGTCGACTGCGATGGGAAAGCGCACGCCGAGGCTTTCACCGATCGCCTGCGCCTCCAGCATCATCGTGCGGGCAAGCGCACGGGTCGCCTCGTCGGCAACGATCGCCGCCAGCGTGCTGCCGGTCAGCGCCGAGATCGGATTGAAGGAGAGGTTGCCCCACAACTTGACCCAGATCTCGCTGCGGATGTCGTCGCGAACCGGCACCTGCAGCCCGGCCTTGACCATTTCCTCGGCTAGCCGCGTGACCCGTTCACTGCGCTCGCCCGAGGGTTCGCCGAGCGAGAAGCGTTTGCCCTCGACATGGCGGATGAGGCCGGGTGCGTCAACTTCGACAGCGGGATAGACGACCGAGCCGATGACGCGCTGCGGTCCGATCCGCTGCCAGATCGCGCCGCCGGGATCGACCGCGTTCAACCTGGTGCCTTCGAGCGGCCCGCCGACGTCATGGAAATACCACCACGGCACGCCGTTCTGCATGGTGACGACGGCAGTGTCCTGCCCAAGCAGCGGCGCGATCTGGTCCAGCGCAGGGGTGAGGGAATGGGCTTTTAGGGCCAGCACCACATAGTCCTGGGCGCCAAGCTCCTCGGCTTTCGCGGCGGCCCGGACGGGGACCGACGTTTCCTGGCCGTCTTCGATCAGGCGCAGCCCATCTGCCTTGATCGCGTCAAGGTGGGCGCCGCGCGCGACGATCGAAAGCTCGGTCCGGCCGGCCATGGCGAGCTTGGCGGCGAGATAGCCGCCGATCGCGCCGGCGCCGAATATGGTGATCTTCATCGTCAAAGTCCAAGTTTGGCGGCAAGCCCGATGCGCTGCAGCTTGCCCGTCGCGCCCTTGGGGATCTCGTCCAGGATCAGGACTTTGCGCGGCACCTTGAAGTCGGCCAGCCGCGTCGCGGCGTAGCCGCGGATATCGCTCTCGTTGGCGGTCATGCCCTCACGCAGCACCACCGCCGCTGCGACCTCCTCGCCAAGCTTGTCATGCGGCATGGCGAAGGTGACGACCTGCGCCACCGCCGGGTGGTCCATCAGCACGTCATCGACCTCGAGCGGCGAGATCTTCGCGCCGCCGCGGTTGATGATCTCCTTCAGCCGGCCGGTGACGCGCAAATAGAAGTCTTCGTCCAGCACGCCCTGGTCGCCAGTGTGGAACCAGCCATGCGCGAAAGCCGTGGCATTGGCGTCCGGGTTCTTCTCGTAGCCCACCGTTACATTGGGTCCGCGAATGACGATCTCGCCGGTTTCACCGGCTTTGAGCAGTCGCCCGTCCGGCGCCATCACCGCCACCTCCGGTCCGGCGGAGGCGCCGACGCTACCCGGCTTGCGCTGGCCCGGCGGCAGCCGGTTCGACGCCATCTGGTGCGCCGCCTCGGTCATCCCATAGGATTCGATCACCGGGCAGCCGAAGGTCGCCTCCAGTTCGGCCATCACTTGCGGCGGCAGCGACGCTGAGGACGAGCGGATGAAGCGCAGGCGCGCTGCCGCCAGCGCCTCGGCATTGCGTGCCGCCCGCGGCAGGATCGCCTGGTGCATGGTCGGCACCGCCGTGTACCAGCTCGGCCGCGCCTCGCTCAGCCACTGGAAGAAGCGCAGCGCGTTGAAGCCCGGCGTGCAGTAGATGCTGCCGCCCGATGCAAGTGAGGACAGCACCGCCGCGATCAGGCCGTGAATGTGGAACAGCGGCATGATGTTGAGGCAGCGGTCATCGGCCGTCAGGCCGAGCGTCGCGCCGATATGGGCGGCAGAGGCCGCGATGTTGGCGTGGCTGAGCGGCACCAGCTTGGGCCGCGACGTGGTGCCCGATGTGTGCAGCAAAAGCGCGATGTCGCTGTCCTGTGCCATGTCAGGCGCAGCCTGCGGTCCGATCGCAGCGCCCTCGATGGCAAAGCTGCCGGCCGGCGCGTCAGGTAAAGCGACAAGCCGGAGCACGCCGATACCGAGCCGTTCGGCCACCGTCACCGCCGGTCCGGTCTCGTCGTGCGCAACGAGGATCGCCTTGGCACCTATGTCGGTGAGGTAGAAATCGAGCTCGTCGGCCCGGTAGGCGGGATTGAGTGGCGCCGTCGAGGCGGCGGCCGCCACCGCGACGAAGGCGGTGGCCATCTCCGGTCCGTTGGGCAGCACGATGGCCACCCTGTCGCCACGGCCGATGCCGCGCGCATGCAGCGCAGCAGCGGTGGTGGCGATCAGATCGCGCAGTCCGCCATGCGTCAGCGTGGTTCTTTCGGGCGCCGAAATCGCCGGAGCATTATCGGCGCCGGCGGCAAGTGGGCGCGAAAGCCCAGGAGAATTTCCGATACTGGTCATGATTACCGACACTCTTTCCAATCCGACAAAATCCAGCCGCGACTGTGATGCCACGGCAAAGCCGAGGCCATCAATAGCCAAGCGCCAAACCATCCTTGCGCGGATCGGAGGCGCCGGTCAGGGTTCCCTTCTCCCAGTCGATCAGCACTACTTGCCCGCCGCCAAGCGGGTGATGCGGCTCGCCTATGCGGTGGCCGCGCCGGCGCAGGCCTTCGATTGCTTCGGAGGGCACGTTGCGTTCGGCCTCCACGGTATCATCATTGTAGAACACACGTGGCGCATCCAGCGCCTGCTGCGGGTCCATGCCGAAATCGAGCATGTTGGTCAGCAGATGGACGTGCCCGAACGGTTGGTAACCGCCGCCCATGACGCCGAACGGCATCACCACGCGGCCATTCCTGGTTGCCATGCCGGGCATGATCGTGTGCATCGGCCGCTTGCCGGGCGCGATGGCGTTCGGGTGCGCCGGGTCGAGGCGGAAGCTCGAGCCGCGGTTCTGCAGCACGACACCGGTCTTCGGGCCGACGACGCCGCTGCCGAACGAATAATAGGTCGAGTTGATGAAGGAGACCGCATTGCGGTCGCGGTCGACGATGGAGATATAGACCGTGTCGCTGCCGGGCAAGTCGAGGCGCGGCAGATGCGTCATGGCACGCTCGCGATCGATCTCGGCACGCAGCCGGTCGGCATAGGCGCTGGACAGAAGCTGCTTTACCGGCACTGGAACATGGTCCTGGTCGCCGATAAAGCGGTCGCGGTCGCGATAGGCCAGCCGTCCGGCTTCGATCTCCAGATGCAGGCGCTCGGCGCCATTGGGATCGAGCCCGCCAAGCTTGAACCCCGACAGCACGTTCAGCATCAAAAGCGCCGTCAGCCCCTGATTGTTCGGCGGCATCTGGTGAATGTTGTGGCCGCCATAGGCGGTGCTGACCGGCGCCACATAGTCGCCTCTGGTCGCGGCGAAATCCTCGGTCGAATGCAGCCCGCCCAATTCATTGAGCCGGCTGACGATATCGTCGGCGACGGCGCCTTCATAGAATCCGGCGCGGCCGTGCCTGGCGATTATTCGCAAGGTGGCCGCCAGTTCCGGTTGGCGGTGGACATCGCCGGCCTTCGGCGCCTTGCCGCCCGGCAGGAAGATGCGCGCTGCATGTTCGTCGGCCGACAGATCGGTTTCCGGCTCGGCCCAGTCGAAGGCGACGCGGTCATGCACGACATAGCCGTTCTCGGCGTAGTGGATGGCCGGTGCCAGCGCATCGGCAAGGCCCTTGCGGCCATGGTCCTCCAGCAGGCGGCTCCAGGCGTCGACGGCACCCGGCACGGTGACAGCGTGCGGTCCCTGCAGCGGGCTGCGGTCGAAGCCTTTTTCCAGATACCAGTCGACCGTCGCCTTGGCCGGCGCGCGGCCGGAGCCATTGAAGGCCAGCACGTCGCCTTGTCCCGCCGGGCAATAGAGTACGAAGCAATCGCCACCGATGCCGGTCGATTGCGGTTCGACTACGCCTTGGACGGCGGCGGCGCAGACGGCGGCATCCATGGCGTTGCCGCCGGAGCGCAGCATGTCGATTGCGGCAAGCGTCGAAAGCGGATGCGACGTCGCGGCAACCGCTTCAGTGGCACGAACCGGCGAGCGGCCGGGAAACTGGAAATCACGCATTCTGTCTGGATATCCCATGGTCACTTGAAATCAATGCCGCCGCCCGAACATCTGCGCAACCGACAACAGGACGACCGACAGCACGATCAGGCAGGTCGAGATGGCGGCGATCGTCGGGTCGATCTGGTCACGCAGCGCGTTGAACATGCGGCGCGTCAACGTCGTCGCCTCGCCGCCCGATATGAACAGCGAAACCACCACTTCGTCGAAGGACGTGATGAAGGCAAACAGCGCGCCGGAGACGATCGAGAAGCGGATCTGCGGCATCGTCACCTGCCAGAACGCGGCGACGCGTCCGGCACCTAAGCTGCGTGCCACGCGCTCCTGGTTCATGTCGTAGGAGCGCAAGCCCGACAGCACGGTCAGCACCACCAGCGGCAAGGCCTGCACCGTATGCGCGATGACCAAGCCGGTCAGCGTGTTGTTGAGCCCTATCCGCGCATAGAGGAAGAAGGTGCCGATGCCGATCAGGATCACCGGGATGATCAGCGACGCCGTCAGCAGCGCGTTGATGGTGCCGTTGAAGCGCAGCGTGCCCCGGTTGATCGCATAGGCGGCGGCAGTGCCGAGCGGTGTCGCCACCAATGTCGTCATGATCGCCACCTTGACCGAGACGATCGTGGCGTCGCGCCAGTCCAGCGACTGGAAGTAGGTCTGGTACCAGCGCAGCGACCATTGCTGTGGCGGGAATTGCAGCAGCGTGGAATCCGAAAACGACATGATGACGATGATGACCGATGGCGCGATCAGGAACAACAGCACGAGGCCGCTGAGCGCGTAGAGCCACAGACGTTGCCGGTGCGAAATCCGCAGGCCGATATCCTCGCTCATCGCGAACTCCATACGCCGGTGGCGCGCGCGCCGAGCAGCCATTGGAACAGGCCGAGAAGCGCGAGCGTGACCACCAGCAGCACCACGCCGAGAGCCGCGCCGGCGCCCCAGTTGGAGTAGAGGCTGGTGGTCTGTTCCATTCGCATCGCCCACATGATCACCTTGCCGCCGCCCATCAGCGCCGGGGTGACGAAGAACCCAAGGCAAAGCACGAAGACAATGACCACGCCCGAGGCGAGGCCGGGAAGCGACAGCGGAAGGAAGATCTGCCGGAAGGTGGCCGCCGGACCGGCGCCAAGGTTCATCCCGGCACGCAGGCAGTCGGTGTCGATCGTCTTCATCGAGGCGTAAAGCGGCAGCACCAGGAACGGCAGCAAGATGTGCGTCATGCCGATGACGACGCCCGACAGATTGTTGGCGAGCGACAGCGGCTGGCTGATGACGCCGAGGTCGATCAGCCAGCTGTTGATCAGGCCCTTGCGCTGCAGGATCACCAGCCAGGCATAGGTGCGCACCAGAACCGATGTCCAGAACGGCAGGATGACAAAGATCAGGCAGATCGACGCCGCCCGGCGCGGCAGTTGCGACAGCATGTAGGCCAGGGGATAGCCAAGCAGGACGCAGGCGCCGGTGACGATGAAGGCGACCTTGAAGGTGGTGACGAAGGTCTTGATGTAGGAGGCCTGCTCGAAGAAGCGCGCATAGTTGGCGGCGCTGAAGGCGCCGGCCTCGTCGAACAGCGACAGCCAGAACAGCCAGCCGATCGGCACGATGATGATGGCGAAGACCAGGAACAGGCTTGGCGCCAGCAGCGCCAGCAGCCGCAACGACTCGCGCCGGGCATCAGTGCGCAGCGACTGCGCGTTGAGATCGGCGCCAGCAGATTCGTGGAAGGCGGATTGCGCGCTCATCCGTCTGATGCCACCAGGATCGTGTCCTGCGCATCGAGGCCGAGGCTGATCGGCTGGCCCGGAGCCGGCATTCTGGCCAGCACGTCACTGCGGCAATAGTCGCGCAGCGTCAGCTGGCGGCCATCGCGCAGCACCGCGTAGCAGACGAAACTGTCGCCCTGGTAGATGATGTCACTGAGCGTCGCGTCGAGCACATTGACGCCGCTTGCCGGTTCGGCATTTGCCAGCAGCCTCAGCTTTTCCGGCCGCACCACCATCAGGTGCTGGCCCGATGCCGGCGCCGGTGCCGCGGTGTGGATTCTCCTGCCCTCGTACCAGACCGAACCATTGTGGCATTCGACCGGAATGAAGTTCGATTCGCCGATGAAGCCGGCGACAAACCGCGTCTGCGGCGTGGCGTAGAGGGTTTCCGGTCTATCGAGCTGTTCGATGCGTCCGCCGTTCATCACCGCAATGCGGTCCGACATGGTGATGGCTTCACGCTGGTCATGCGTGACATAGACCGTGGTCATGCCAAGCCGCCGGTGCAGGCTGCGCAGCTCGATCTGCATATGCTCGCGCAGGCCCTTGTCGAGCGCCGACAAGGGTTCGTCCATCAGCACGATGCGTGGCTCGAACACGATGGCGCGCGCCAGCGCCACGCGCTGGCGCTGGCCGCCGGAGAGCTGGTCGACCCGGCGCTCGCCCAGGCCCTGCAGCTTGACCAGATCCAGCGCCTTCTCGACGCGTTCAGCCGTCTCTGCGGCCGCAACGCCCCGCTGCTTCAGCGGAAAGGCGATGTTGTGGAAGACGTTCATATGCGGAAACAGCGCATAGTTCTGGAACACCATGCCGATGTTGCGCTTGTGCGGCGGCGTGGTGATGATCTCGTCATCGCCAACCCTGATGCTGCCGGCATTGGCGCGCACAAAGCCGGCCAGGATCATCAGCAGCGTCGTCTTTCCGGAGCCGGAAGGCCCCAGCAGCGTCAGGAATTCACCAGCCTCGACATCGAGGTTGAGGTCGCGCAGCACTGCTACGCTGCCAAATCGTTTCTCGATCCGGCGCATGCTGATCGGCAGCGCGGATGGCGCAATGGACAAGATCATCGTCTCCTGGGCTGAGGCGGCGGAAGCAGGGCGAGCGGTTGCGCCGCCCTGCCGTGGTTTGGGTTGCGGCCGCAGCCTATTGCTGGATCAGATTGTTGAATTTTTCCGTCGCCTCGACCAGCGTGTCGCGCCAGAACTCGGCGTCCTGCAGCACCTGCGTCTTGACGTTTTCGGGCGACGAATTGATGTCCTTGATCCTGTCCTGCGGGATCTTGCCGGTCTCGAAAGCCTTTTCGTTCACCGGTCCGTTGTCGACATAGAGCGGCAGATTGGCCTGCAGCTGCGGGCTGACGAACATCGCCAGCGCCTTCATCGCGGCATCCTTGTTCTTGGCGCCCTTGGGAATGACCATGCAGTCGGCGGTGAGAACACCCTGGTCGAACGAGAAGCTGACCGGCGCGCCTTCCTTCTTCAAGGTACCGGCGCGGCCGTTCCAGATGCTCGCCATGTCGACTTCGCCGTCCTTGACCAGCTGCATGGCCTGGGCGCCGGAGGTCCACCAGGCATCGACATGGCCACGGATCTTGTCGACGGATTTCAGCGCGCCGTCGATATCGACCGGATAGACCTTGTCGATCGGAATGCCTTCGGCCAGTGCCGCGACGCTCAGCGTTTCGGTCGCCTGGCTGCCGCTCAGCGCACGCCGTCCCGGAAACTTCTCGACGTTCCAGAAATCGGCCCAAGTCTTCGGCCCTTTGTCGCCAAAGACATCGGTTCGATAGATGAGCACGACCGACGTGTAGGAAATGCCGACCCAGTCGTCATGGACCAGCTTGGGGTTGATGCCGCTCTTGTCGATGATGCCATAGTCGAGTTTTTCGAACAGGCCTTCCTTCGAGCCGCGCGCGCATTCGTCGGCGCCAAGCTCGGTGATGTCCCATTTGACGGCATTGCCGGTCACCTGCAGCCGGACGTCGTCGAGGCCATTGGTGGTGTCTTCCTTGATGGTGATGCCGAGCGCATCGGCGGTCGGCTTGAAGAACGCCTTAGTCTGCGCCTCCTGATAGGTGCCGCCCCATGAGGCGACGGTGATGGTATCGCCCGCCATGGCGGGGGCTGCGAGCGAGGCCATGAGGCCCGCTATCGCAACGACGCTAACGTTTCTGATCCTGTTCATTTTCGGCTCTCCAACCGGTGTTCCCATTATTTTTGATTTCGCATGCTATTTTGTATACAATTTTGAGTGTAACCTAGCGATCGATGTTGTCAACAGCGGCCGGCGCGATCGAATTCATGCGTGTCGAGCGGACAAGCTGGTGAGGGGATGGCTTCGCCGGGGCGTGGCAAATTGCGCCGACTGCGACTACAGCTATGCGTGTTCCGGCTGGAAAACCGGAGAACTGGGAACGGGACCTTGGCCAAGGAAACCAAAAATACGCTGCGCGACTCGGTCTACTCCTCGCTCAAGGCGATGATCGTGACCGGCCAGATTCCGCCGGGCTCGCGTGTCACCGAGAACGACATCGCGGTGAAGCTGAATGTCAGCCGCACGCCGGTGCGCGAGGCTTTCAACCGCCTCGAGCGCGACGGCCTGGTCACCGGCAGGCCACGCCAGGGCTATGTCGTCACCGAGTTCGACATCAACATGTTCCGCGAGGCTTTCGAGATCCGCGAGCTGCTCGACGGCCATGCGACCGAACTGGCGGCGGCCGCCGCGACGGAACAGGACAAGGCGCGGCTGCGCGCCATGCTGGCCGAGTGCGAGCGACTGGCCGCCATTCCGGATCGCACCACCAGGGAGAAATTCCAGGAGCTCGAGGTCGGCATCGACCTGCATCGCGTCATTGCCGAAATCAGCGGCAATGTGATGCTGCACGGCATGCTGTGCGGCATCCTCGACAAGTGCCAGCACTATGTCTGGACCGAATTGTTGTGGCTGGACGAATGGAAGATCGCCCGCGACGAGCATGCCGAAATCGTCGACGCCATCTGTGCCGGCGACGCCAGCCGAGCCGGCACCCTCGCTCGCGCCCATGTGCGGGGATCCCGCGACAATGTGCTGCGCCTGCTGCAGGCCAAGTCGGACTATCAGAATTTCCTCGCCAAGGCGTCCTGAACACGCCGGCTGACGGGATGAAACGCCCGGCAGGCTTGGCACGCCCGAAGAAATTCGAACGCCTTAGCGGCCGGCGCCTATCATGGGCTGAGTTCTATGCGCTGCGGCCGGCCAACGATAACGGGCGGAGGGGTACGGCCGGCGGGGCCGGCTGCATTCGGCCGCTGGAATGACATGACAGCCAGTCGCGTCCTGGTTTTCCAAATCGGCACGAGGTGCCAGTGGCTCCTGCTTAGCGACGAATATGGATCCGGCTGGCGTCCTCGCCGATCGAAGTGGACCGCCAGGCCCTCGTTGACTGCGGCCAACACAGCGCACCGCTCAAGCTGATCGTCCGACAGCTCGCAATCAGGGACTTTATCTCGCACGGACTGAACTGCCGAAAAGGTCGAGATGATGCGTCCGGGAGCAGAGGAGTCGATATATCCAGCGATAGCGTCAGTGACGTCATCGGGAACAAGAAAGTTGAATTGGCGCGACGTGGTGGAAGCTACGATCCGACTAAGCATTTCGCCTGCTGAAAGCCCCAACGGACGCTATCGCCGCGAAGGGTATATCAGCAAGAACTAATGGGCATCGGTGGGGTGTTATGCACCGAATTCTAAGGACGAGGCTTGTCGAATGGACACGCTGCCTCGTTTCGTTCCGGCAAAGCGCCCCGGGCCTTCAGCCCTTGCGCTCCTGAAGGCTGTTGCCGCCATCGATCACCAGCAGGGCGCCGTTGACATAGCTGGCGCCTTCCGATGCCAGGAACACCACCGCCGCGGCCACTTCATCCGGTCGGCCGGCCCGCGCCGGCGGCGTATGCAGGGCCGCCATCCGCTCCATCTCGCTCGACGAACCCGTTTCGATCCAGCCGGGAGCCACGGCGTTGGCGGTGATGCCGTGTCTCGCCACTTCGAGCGCCAGCGTGCGGGTCAGGCCGACCATTATGATCTGAAGGGTCACAGCGGGCAAAGGTTCAAATCCTGCCCCCGCACTCGAGGCGCAAGCGGCGGGATCGTCGCCAACGTCGCAAGTGCGCCAATTCCGGACTTTTGCCTGTGATCCCGCCAAAGCAATATCTCGACTTTCAGACATCAAGAATAGTTCGTACAGTCTAACACTCCTCAGCGCATCGACTGTGGGATCGATATGGCGGAACAGCAGACGACGCGCCGGCTATCAGCCATCCTCGCAGCCGACGTTGTCGGTTACTCCAGCATGATGGGAATCGACGAGGCGGGTACCGTTGCGGCGCTGCGGGAGGTTTGGCAGGAGACCTTCAATCCCGCTGTCACCGCGCGTCACGGCCGCATCGTAAAGATGATGGGAGACGGAGCGCTAGTCGAATTTCCAAGTGTGGTGAGCGCTGTGGAATGCGCAGCGGCGATCCAGCGTGCGATGGGGCAGCGCAAACTCGTCGCTGGCGCCCCAATTCAGTTCCGCATCGGCATCAATCTTGGCGACATCATCGTTGAGGGCGATGACATTTTAGGTGAGGGCGTGAACATCGCGGCGCGGATTGAGGCCATCGCCAAGCCCGGTGGCGTGTCGGTGTCCGCTTCTGTTCGGGAAAATGTCGGCAACAAGCTCGAACTGGCTTTCGAGGATACCGGCGAGCACAGCCTTAAGAATATTGAGCAGCCGATACGCGTGTACAATGTCCTTTTGGACGCTACGCTGCCCAAGACCGCCGCCATGGTGCGCGCTTCGGGGACGCGGACTAAAGGCAGCGTAGCCGTGCTGCCCTTCTCCAACATGGGAGGAGACCCGGAGCAGGATTACTTCGCTGAAGGCATTGCGGAAGACATTCTGACCGAGCTTTCGCGCTTCCGGGATCTGTTCGTGATTGCCCGAAATTCATCTTTTTCATTCAAGGGAAAGGGCCTTGACACTCCGGAAATCTCAAGGGCACTGAATGTCGAATATATCGTGACCGGTGGCGTGAGGCGCATCGGCAAACGGGTCCGCGTGGCGGCACAACTTGTTCATAGCCCCACTGGTCAGGAACTCTGGGCCGAACGCTATGATCGCGAACTTGAAGATATCTTCCTCGTCCAAGACGAGGTTGTCCGGACCATCGTAGTCACGCTCGAATCCCGGTTGGGGATGGATATCGCCAACAACGCCGCAAGCCGAAATACACCGAGTCTGGCCGCCTATGAATGTGTTCAACTGGCAAAAAAGTATGCAGCCTTGCACGATGCTTCACGTGCAATGCCTTATGTAGAACGAGCGCTCGAACTAGACGCAGACTACGCCGCTGCCCATACAGTGCGAGCGGTCACCTGCTATGTGAAGTACCTTGAAAACTTCCAAGCCGATGCGCTTGACGAAATGGAAGCTGCAGCCCGAACGGCCGTCGCGTTGGATAACGGCGCTTCGGAAGGCCATGCGTTACTTGGCATGGCGTTGACTTCCAAGCGGCAATACGACTTGGCAGGCGCTCATCTGGAGCGAGCCGTCAGCCTCAATCCGGCCGATACCCTTGCCTTGGCTTATCGTGCAGAATGGCTTCTTCGTAACGGCGATCCCGCCAGCGCGCTGTCGGCCATGGATCAGCTACTTATGCGCGACCCCATCCCGCCGACTTGGCACTGGGAAATCCGGGCTTTGGCTCTGCTCATGTCGAGACGATATCAAGAAGCGATCCTCGCATTCTCCCGGCAAGTCCGCCAATTCTGGTACATTCACGCATATCTGGCGATCTGCCATGCGCGGCTAGGTCGGTCCGACGAGGCACGAGCGGATATCAACAAACTCGTATCGCTGAGGCCCGATACGACAATCGGGCACGTCTTACTCGATATTCTTGTCGATGAGTTTCGGCGAGAGGAAGACCGCGATTTTCTGACCCAAGGGCTACGGCTCGCCGGACTGCCTGAGTAGCGATGCCAAGGCTGGCGACCATTCGCAATGTCGTCTTAGGGTCAAACCTTCCCACGGCGCCGTCTTAGGTGGA
Organism: Mesorhizobium kowhaii; assembly: GCF_042431665.1. Classification (NCBI taxonomy): domain Bacteria; kingdom Pseudomonadati; phylum Pseudomonadota; class Alphaproteobacteria; order Hyphomicrobiales; family Phyllobacteriaceae; genus Mesorhizobium; species Mesorhizobium kowhaii. Next base: position 6,896 of record NZ_JBHLYT010000023.1, on the reverse strand, counting down.
CTATTTTCGCTGGTATTGGATGGGCGCCCGAACAGTTCTCTCTTCTGTTCGGGCGCATTTTTGCGAAAACGGTTTCAAGTCGAGCAGTTCGCAAGTTTGGCGCGCCCGAAGAGCTTCGAACTCCTGACCCCCAGATTCGTAGTCTGGTGCTCTATCCAGTTGAGCTACGGGCGCGCAACGGGGCCATGCTTTCCATGACCCCGCGATCCGATCGTGAACGACCGGTCGTTCCGGCGAAGCACCTTTGGGCCTTCAGCCCTTGCGCTCCTGGAGGCTATTGCCGCCATCGACCACCAGCAGGGCGCCGTTGACATAGCTGGCGCCTTCCGATGCCAGGAACACTACCGCTGCGGCCACTTCATCCGGTCGGCCGGCCCGCGCCGACGGCGTATGCAGGGCCGCCATCCGCTCCATCTCGCTCGACGAACCCGTTTCAATCCAGCCGGGAGCCACGGCGTTGGCGGTGATGCCGTGTCTCGCCAATTCGAGCGCCAGCGTGCGGGTCAGCCCGACCATGCCGGCCTTGGCGGCGGAATAGGCGGCCGTGCCTTCGAAAGACACCAGCGGCCCGGTGACCGACGCCACATTGACGATGCGCCCGTAGCCCGCTTCGACCATCGCCGGCAGAAACGCACGGGTGACCAGAAACGCGGTCTTCAGGCTGACGTCGATGCCTTGGTCCCAGTCGGCCTCGGTCATAGAGAGGAACGCCTTGTCGACCGATGGCGATGCCAGCGAACCCATGCCGGCATTGTTGACCAGGATATCGACGGCGCCGACGCTCGCCCGCAGCAGCGCGACGTCGGCAGCGATGGTGAGATCGGCGACCGCGGCAGTGGCATCGATGCCTTCGACGCAAAGCTCGGCGGCGCGATCGAGCACACGCGCGCTGGCGCCGGTGAGAACAACGGCATGGCCGGCACGGCCGAGCTGCCGCGCAATGGCAAAGCCGATGCCGTCGGCGGCCCCGGCCCCGGTGATCAAAGCGCGCTTGATGCTGGTAGGGGGATGGGTCAAATCAGGCTCCGCTGGTTTCCGCCTGTCCGCGCAGTCGGACAGCAGCGGTCGCAATCAACGAACCATAATCCATGAATGGTTTTGGCGCGCCACGGCCGATGAAGATGGGCGCTACTCCTTCGCGATTCTCCTATGATGCCGCAGCCCGCGATGCGCTCCAATCGGTAAGTCTGCGACGCTCTGCGATCTTGCACGGCGCATCGTGGACCTCCCCGATATCGCAGGTGGTCCGGTAACCCCTCTACAGCGGTCACCTTCTGAAATAGACGTCGGTCGTTTACTTCCGTCCGCTGGCAAACCTGAACTCCACCTCGATTTCAATCGGTCCGACTCTGTCACCGACATCGCTTCGGACCTGCTCGCGGATCAGATGGCGCAGGGTTTCCGGAAGCGCCACGAATGCCTCCCCGGCGGAGCCCCAACCCCGCTCAATGTGCTCGAAGTAAGCGTCGAACGATTCCACCGGGAAGCGATGCGAGTGCGTCGATATTTCAATGTCCTCGAAGCCGGCATCCTCGAAGAGGCTTCGCAATCGTGTTTCATCCCCAAGTGAGAACAGGCGAGCGGCGGCGGGCGCGAGGCTTGGCACATGGCGCGCAATCATCACGTGAATTCGAGTGTTATAGGAGCGCTCTGGAACCGTGTTAACGGACACCGCGACGCGGCCGCCCCGACGAAGCACTCGACGAAATTCGCCAATTCCCGACGCCGGATCCGGGAAAAACATCAATCCCAGGCTGCACAGCACGGTATCGAAACTACCATCGGGGAAGCTCAATGCTTGGCCGTCTTCTACCCTGACCGCGACATTTGATACTTCTCCCAAGCGCCGCCGTGCCTGGTCCACCATGTTGGGCGAAAGGTCTGCGGCTGTCACGTGGCCGTCTGGCCCAACAGCGGCAAGAGCCGCATTGGCGATGAGACCAGTGCCCGTTGCGATATCGAGTACCCGTTGGCCAACCGCTACACGTCCGGCCCGAAGCAGGTAAGGGATGAAATGCGTCGACACGCGGGCAAACCCTTGATCGTAGCCGCCTGCAGCCGTGCTGGTGTACTTGATCTCGGCCATGCTCTGATCCCACTGCCAAGAGTAACCTCACCACCAATGCTACCACGGTACAGCGCGCGACGCTCACTCCAACGTCGTCCGCTTCGCGCGGTGGGCTCAACCGGTGAACGCAACACACTAGTCTTTTCTGAAAGGTGGAGTGTGAGCCATGAAGCAGCGACGTCGCATTTATCTTCGCTGCCATGGTCCCATCCTCTTAAGAGCCAAGCCTGGCGCGCCTCATCCCAGGTTCGACAGTCTCATGCGACGGTTCTCATCCACGCCAGGAAGGCCTCTATCACCGCGGATCTCGGACTGTGGGGCATCCATACGATATAAAAACTGTAGCCCGGCAAGGACAACTGATGCGCTTTGACGAGCGAGCCGTTTTCCAGTTCACGGCCAACCACGACGTCACTACAGATCGCAATGCCTTGCCCGGCGACAACCGCATCGATCGCATGCAGTTCCTCGCGGAAGCTCAAATCCCAAGCTTTGTGCGGGATTAGGTCTGGATCGATTGAACGGGCCGTCGCTAGCCACCGGGGCCAGGTGGGAGCGTCCGGATCCCGATTCATCCAGTCAAAATGGATCAACGGATAACGCAGGAGATCAGCAGCACGCTCAATCGTTCGCCCGTCGCTTGCCAATAGTCGGGGACTGCAAATGGGAAAGAAGGAATCGCGACATATCTCCTGCGTGGCAAAGCCCAAAGGCGGGCGACGTGTGTAGCGGATCGCCACATCTGCGGCGCCAGCGCGTAGATCGAGTACTGCGTCCGTCCCGATGATATCCAGTGGTACGGCCGGGTTGGCCTCTCGCCATTTCGGCAACCGAGGCACCAGCCATCGACTCGCGAAAGCGTTTGGGCTTGTCACCCGCAATGGCGCTTGAAAATCCGGCTCGGCGACTGCTGCAAGGGAGCCAGACAGAAGACCAAAGCCGTTGCGGAGGATAGGAAACAGTCGCGCTCCCGCACCCGTCAGCACCAGCGGGCGCGGTCGGCGCTGGAACAGCTTGCGACCGCATATCTCTTCCAACAAGCGGACTTGGTGGCTGATCGCTGTCGGCGTCACGCAGAGTTCCGCCGCTGCGGTCTTGAAGCTGCCGTGCCGAGCGGCGGCCTCGAAGGCGTGTAAAGCGCGGAGGGGCGGACAGTTTCTCATGCCGGCAGAGTAGATGAATTCCTCTCATCTAGCAGCTAAGAATTTCGCTTTTGCAGAAGGTTGCGTCTCTGTGAGACCATAGTCCTGCCAGAACCGAGGGCGATACCGATGGAGATTCCACGACAGACCGAAGCGCTATTGGGCCGCTCCCATTCTCCGAGTGCGGCGATCGAACAGCTACGGCAAGGCTTACGGGGCGAACTGGTGTTGCCGACGGACGCTACCTACGACCAGGCGCGCGGGGTCTGGAACGGGGCGATCGACAAACGCCCTGCTGCAATTGCCTTTTGCGCCGATCCTGATGACGTCGTCCATGCCGTGACCTATGCCAGGTCACAAGGCTGTCTCGTGGCAGTTCGCAGCGGCGGCCACAACGTCGCCGGTCTGTCCGTCTGCGACGATGGGATGGTGATCGATCTATCCCGCATGAAGAAGATCGCAGTCGATCCCGAGCGCCGAATTGCCAGGGCCGAAGCTGGTCTGAGCCTCGGCGAGTTCGACGCAGCCACGCAGGCCCACGGCCTTGCGACGACCATGGGCGTCAACAGCGACACTGGTATTGCCGGCCTCACGCTCGGTGGAGGCTTCGGCAAGCTCGGACGAAAGCACGGCCTGAGCTGCGATAATTTGATCGCGGCTGAAATTGTCACGGCCGGCGGACGGCTGTTGCGAACAAGCGCCAGCGAGCATCCCGAACTGTTCTGGGCCTTGCGAGGGGGCGGGGGCAATTTCGGCATAGTGACGGCGTTCGAATACCGGCTGCACCCGCTCGGCCCGACCCTTCTCGTAGGCTCGGTGCTTCACGCCTACAATCAGGCGCGCGAGGCCATGCGGTTTTACGACAAATTCTCCCGTGACGCCCCGGACGAGGTGAGCGTCGATGCCGCTCTCGTCACGCTGCCCTCGGGCGACCGAGCCTTCAGCATCTCGGTTTGCCATGTCGGGTCACCCGAAGCGGGCGAACCTGTCATCGCGCCGCTGATGAAATTCGGATCCCCCATCGAAAGCCGCCTTCAGGCCGTTCCTTATCTTCAGATTCAATCGGCGGGCGATAGCCTCTTTCCACGCGGGCGACGCTATTACTGGAAGGCGCAGTTCCTGCGTGAGATCAGCGACGGCGCGATCGACGCGCTGCTCGACAGTTACGCGAAGGCTCCCAATCACTCGTCCCTGCTGGTTTTCCAGCAAGTCGGCGGAGCCATCGCCCGTGTGCCTGCGTCACACTCGCCCTACGCCAATCGCGATGCGGCCTTTGACTGCTTTCCGATCGCTGTCTGGGACAATCCGGTCGATGATGAGGTGAATATCCGTTGGGCACGTGACCTGTGGAATGCGGTCAGGCCATTCTCCACCGGCGGTGTCTATGCCAACAATCTTGGTGATGAGGGTGACGAGCGCGTGCGTGATGCTTACGGTGGCAATTATGCACGCCTCGCCGCGATCAAGAAGCAATACGACCCAACCAATTTCTTCCGACTGAACCAGAATATCAGGCCCGAATAGTTCGGAATATCAGGGGGAACCGTGCGCAGTCGCTGGACGATCCTTGCTGTCCTGTTTGTCGCCCGCGCCGCGATGGCTTTTCAGTTTCAGAGCGTCGGCGCCGTCGCGCCTCTTATCAGCGATGGCGTCGGTGCGAGCCTAGCCGACATCGGCATTCTAATCGGCCTCTATCTTGCACCGGGAGTGGCATTGGCCCTGCCTGGCGCGACCATCGGCCAGCGCTATGGCGACAAGGCGACCGTTCTCGTCGGCCTCCTGATGATGCTGGCGGGTGAAATGCTGATGGCTGCATCGCCGTTCTGGAGCCTGCAGATCGGCGGCCGATTGATAAGCGGCACTGGCGGCGTTCTCCTGAACGTCCTGATGACCAAGATGGTCGCCGACTGGTTTGCCGGCCGGGAAATCGCAACCGCCATGGCCATCTACATCAACTCGTGGCCAGCGGGCATCGCTATCGCTCTCATGCTGCTGCCGGCAATCGGAACGACATTCGGGGTGACCGCCGTGGGCATTGCCGTTTCGGTCCTGGTCATCGTCGGCATCGGCCTGATGACCTTCATCTATCGCACCCCGGAAGTATCGCCCGCCGGTGGCGTCGAACGCTCGGGCATTTCGGCCGGGACAACCTATGCCCTCATCGCCGCCGGCCTGATCTGGTGCCTCTACAATGTCGGCTTTGCAATGGTCTTCAGCTTCGGTCCGTCGATGCTCGTCGAGCGCGGGTGGCCCAACTCTGCGGCGGGATCGACGATCAGCGTCGTGCTTTGGCTGGCCACGCTTTCGGTCCCCCTGGGTGGCTTCCTGACGGATCGAACCAAACGCAGCGGAGCGGTTCTCGCCACCGGTTGTGTGGGCTTTGCATTCCTGATGCTTCTTCTGTCGCGAAGCGGACCAGTGCTGCCCCTCATCATTGCCATGGGGATCGCAGGCGGCTTGCCTGCCGGCGCGATCATGAGCTTGCCGCCGCGCGTGCTCAATCAGAAGACGCGCTCGATCGGGATGGGGGTGTTCTACACCGTCTACTATGCCGGCATGCTGGCTGGGCCGGCGATCGGCGGCAAACTTGCAACCTGGGCCGGCACAGCGGCCGCCGCGCTCGATTTCGGCGCTGCCGCGCTCCTCCTTTGCCCTCTCCTCCACTGGTCATTCCACCGGATCAGCCGCCTCCCAGAGGCACGGCTTACACGAGACGCGACATCTTAGTCATCGCCTCGCCAAGTGCTGTCGTCTTCGATTTTGCCATGTGCGAGAGCAACGCCGTACTAGAATGCGGACCAGTTACTGATTTCACAAAGGTCAATAGGTGACAATCAGAGGGGAGCGCAATGACGAGCGGAACGGACATTCTTGATGCCGTCGTCATCGGTGCCGGTTGGGCGGGGCTAGGCGTCAGTCATGCGCTGACGCAGCGCGGCTTGCGTCATAGAGTGCTGGAGCGAGGTCGCATCGACACAGATCGCTTCGCTGTCTCCTCCCAAGCTAGACGGTATCTATCGGAAACGGGACACAAATTCAGGATTTCAGATCGCACACCCATGAAGCTTGTTATAGATCGGGTAGGCGCGTTCTCTCAGGCCATTGTCTCGAGAAAGGCCGGAGGGGACGATTTCGTCAATGCTTCCGCGGGCGGGAACTCTTTCATGTCAAGGAACGCTCTCTGCGTAGCCCTGTTATTCAGCCTGCTGGCCGTAAGCAGTCCACTTGCGCAGGAAACGCCTCAAGCCAAACAGCCAGTCAGCGTCGGCCTCTATCTCAGCCCGCCATTTGTCATACAGGAGCAAGGTAGGTTCACCGGAATGGCGGTCGAACTCTGGGAGTCGATCGCGGCATCGCTGGGCTTGCAAAGCCAGTACCGCCCCTACCCAACGGTGAGTCCCCTGATCGACGCCGCGGCAAACGGCGAGATCGACGTTGCCGTCACCAATCTCACCATTACACAAGGCCGGGCGCAGCGGATCGATTTCATTCATCCGTGGTTCGATGCCGGACAGAGGATCATGGTCAACGAGCATCAAGGCACAGGATTCCTGGATGTTATGGCGGGTTTAAGGGACGCAGGTGTTGATTGCCACTGAGAACTGACCCGGCAACCCAGGATATTTCCACCGAGAATTGACCCATGTTTGAACCTTGCCCTGCGTGTTTTCAGCGGGGGCTACGGA
>NZ_JBHLYT010000022.1:0-22045 GCF_042431665.1 Mesorhizobium kowhaii | reverse complement strand
CTGTTCGATGACATGCACGCGTGGCTGAAACGGGAGCGCGCAACGCTCAGCAAATCGTCCGAAGTGGTCGAGCCGATCGATTACATGCTGAAGCGCTGGGATGGTTTTGCCCGTTTCCTGGAAGATGGCCGGATTTGTCTCACGAACAACGCGGCGGAGCGCGCGCTCAGAGGTATTGCTCTTGGGCGCCGGAACTGGACCTTCGCCGGTTCTCAGCGTGGGGCCGATCGTGCCGCCATCATGCTCTCCGTCATCACGACCTGCCGTCTCAACGACGTTGACCCAAAGGCGTGGCTCGCCGATGTGTTCGCCCGCATCGCCGATCTTCCCGTCTCGCGCCTGCACGAACTGCTGCCTTGGCAATGGAAGTCACACAAAGGGACGGCTATTGCGGCCGTCGCGTAAACAGCTCCCGGAACAATGCTTGCGAACGCTCCAAGCCTTCATCGGTCAGGATCAACGACTTCGACTTGTTGACCGGGTCGCCGATCATGCCCTTCTTGTGAAGCCGATCCGTCGTTGCCCAATCGAAGCCCTTCCAGGCACACCGCTCGTTATGCAGCGTCAGCCATAACAGCGCCAGAACGGCATCGTCGATCTTGTCCTCATCGATCTCCATGAACCGACGCTACCACGCGCGGCGCCCAAAATCCCGCGGCCCTGCTCGGATGGATACCCTGTTCCTATCGGAAACGGATTCACAGCAGCGTCTCCAATCCGCGCATGATCCGAAGTAGCGCTTCAACATCGACATCGCGGTCCACGATCACACGGTGACCGTTGGCGCTGACAACCTCCATCCGGCCGGCGGTCGGCAATGCCCCTGCTGCCGGCTCTACCTCCGAGACAAGCAGCGCCGGGACAAAGCCACCGACAGGTGACCCAACATCCAGTTGCCAAGCTCGTGCGAGCCGGCGCCATTCATACAACTGCGAACGCGATATCCCATGTCGTCGCGCCGTCGTCGCACACAAGCCAGGTTCCGAATAGCTCTCGGCGACAATCTGCAGCTTCATCTCTTTGCTGAAGCGTCGCCGCCGGCCGCTATCGATAATCTCAAGTCGTTCCATTCCGCACTGTCCGTATTGACGTCAATAAGGACAGTCAGTGCCAAATCCGACAATTCTCACAAGGCGGCCCACCTCGGATGCGTACCATCTGGCGTCAGTCCCCGCGCCGCTCTTCCTCGGCCGCGATGGCGCGCACGATTTCGATGTCCATCTCCGCCCGCGACGTCAGCCGGGCGACCTCGGCCGCCACCTTGGCCCAGTGGAAGAATTCATGGCCGTCGCCGCGCACCCGCGCGCGCCGCGCGCCGCTGTGCCGCGTAGTAGGCGTTGACCTCGTCGGCGGCGACGAGGACGCGGGCATCGGCTTGCCAACGTCGGCGGATCGTCCGTCTCCGCTCAACCCATCGCCGGATCACTCCCAGCATGTAGTCCTCCATCCGCACGACGCTGCCGCTGCCGCGTCAGGGATGGCCGCCCGAAGGGTGAAGACCCCTTCAGGGCTTCAGCTTCGCCAACAGCCCGGCTCCGAAAGGAGGACGCCCAACCCTGACCCTTGCTCAAACAGATATGAGACGGATTGAATGAAAGGAGAGGTTCTCCGAAGCTCGGGTTGCTACAGCTCGAGACATTGACAATTGGCACCACCAGCAAGGTCGTACCCATCCAGCGGATTGCACTCATGGCCGGAGAACAGATTAAGACGCAAATACCGTGAGTACCGTTAGCTGTAACCACTGTGAGAGCGGCGTTCTATGACCTCGACATACAATTCAAACGTGGAGTAAGGAGGTAACGGCCTGCTCGCAGTCTAGCAAGCCAAAGCCAGTTTTTGCATCTTTCCCCGCGATATCCAAATCACGCGCAGCCTTCTTCAGGATGGCCCGCAAGTCGGCTCCTGTCAGGTCGGGCTTCAACTGCTTAAGGAGGGCACACGCACCCGCGACTTGGGGCGCCGCGAAGCTTGTGCCCACACCAGCCTGCACACTGCCGTCTGGCATAATGGAGTTTACAGCATACCCTGGCGCGGCGATTTCGACCGACTCCAGTTCCGGAAGATCATCGGGCCCGTAAGACGAACCGTTCCACCATTTGGTGTCTTGTTTTGTGCCCCCTACTGCCACCACACCCGAGCAGCGCCCGGGATTGGTGACCCACGGTTTCGGAAAGGTACCGGAATTTCCGGCGATGCCGACAAGGATGCCTCCAGCTTTCACATAATCATCAGCGGCTCGCGAGACATCGTCCCATGGCAACTCATGCGGATCGTCGGCGCCATCGGGATCCCATTGGCTCATAGAAAGTACGTCAAGCTTGTTTCCGGTGGCCCAAATGATCGCTGCCGCCAAGTATTCTGACCTTCCACTTCCATTTTTGTTTACGCGCAGTGCGTAAAGATCGCAGTCGGGCGCTACCCCGATCATGCTGGGGTGCGTTGGCCGACAACCGATTATTGCCGCACAGAAAGTTCCATGAAAATCTGACCCCTCGTACCAATTCGGAGCGCTTGGATTGAAGGACAATCCGTCCTTTATTGGTAGGAATGGCAAGTTGGGGGCGATCTCGGAATCGATCACTCCAATTTTGATTCCTTTCCCCGTCGTAGTTGGCCAGCACTTTTTAGCGTTGATGACCTCGAGGTGCCAAGGTTGGTCGTTTGTAATAAATTCTCCAGCAATGCGTATTGGTGATGGGAGTGGTGAGCCGGTGACACGCCGATCTTCTCTCAGCTGTGTTACACGAGGGTCGGCTTTTAGATCCGCAGCCTCTCGGTCATTAAGTGAAGCGCTTAGCACGCCGATCGTCGGAAATTCCAATATTGCGTCGTGCGGAAGGCCGTCTTTTTCCGCGATGAGGAAATCGACGGCGTCGACAAAATTTTCAGGGGGCCTGTTGATCAGGTCCCTGAGGCTTACTTTGGAGTTCCGGTTGACAGATATCGTGTATCGTTGCATCGATCCCTCCTCATCAAAAAACTTATCGCAAGATATAAGTGCAAATGCGGGCCAAGACAGGTAAAGGTTTTGCGTAAGATGACGAAGCGGCTGAACTTAAGAGTCAGCAGACTGCGGCTGCAGCTAGCCCCGACGAGGAGCGCATTGCAATCGATGCTCCTTATTTACATTATGCGCGCTACGTCCGCCCCGCTTGCTTCGCCCAGAACATCCAGCACGGTCTTCCACGCCTAGGCACTTTCTTCGTGGAATGCGATTCCTCGTATTCGAAGGGGTTGCGAGTCAAGAAACGGCGCGCCGGTCTCGAGCGACTGCAGCAGCGCGAACGGTGTGAGCGTTATCTCGATATCGCTCACACTATCAATGCCCGCGAGCGCCGCGGTGGCGTCAAAGCTCTGTGACATGGGCATGCCCATGTCCATGTGGTGCATGTGATTAAACAGCTTGATGGACCCGACGTAGCTCGCGTCCGAACGGCCATTGAATGCGCTGCCCTTTTTACCGACGTGAACATCGAAGCCGATGCTAGTCCGGCCGCCGTCGACGACATCCAGAAATGTCAGCAAGATCCTCGTCGTTTGCGCGGGACCAGACGCTGGCTGACCGCCAAGCAACTGGAAACGGTCGCTGATTTTCGAGGACATTTCTGCGGGAACCGAAACCCTGGCGGCAGCATGTGCCCGCACCACAATTTCGAGACCCGTCTCGGCTATAAGAACCCGTGAGCGCATGGCCATCGGCGCCGACAGGCCGTCATCGGCGACAACCGCGGGCAACTCCAGCGGCGTGCAGTTGGGATCCTCGTATTTGAACCTTATCCCGAGATTTCGATGATCGAAGTAACTGCGTCGGGACTCGTTTATCACACCGCCCTGTTCGTCGAAGAAATACCAGGGCTTTTCGGCCAACCAACTTTCGGGGGGTAAGGCGCCCCAGGATTTTCCGGGCATGCAGGCCCATACTGCCCAAAGACGATCGATGTTCGTGTGGTGGACACAAAAAACCGGATCAAAGCCGGCAGTGGGCGGTTGGGCCATGGCCCCTGCGCAGTCGCCGATGATCCCACCGACCGCACGATGGATCTGGTCATGCGGATAGCTCTCCAGCAACCCACGCGTACTGGGGTCATTGTCCCCGATGCCGCCGCCGAGACCCTCCGTCTCAATTTGACCAAAGAACACAGGCGTGGCCATCGGTTTTGAGATATCGACCGCGTCATCGGTTAAGGCCAGCAAGGGCAATTTGTCAGTTAACGGGTGCTGATATCCGGTGAAATAGTAATCCCGCTCCGCCATCCAGAGCGGATTAATGTTGTCCTCCGCGTCATTATCCAGATTCCCATCCAGATATTGTATTCCATAGATTTTTGGGAATTTCCGGTCGTCGCCGGAGTCGGTATAGCTCCAATAGGGCAATGCGAAATCGGCTTGGCCGGAATGCATCCGGACAATCCTTTCAAAATGGTACGTGTAAGCGCGGTGCCACGGCAGAAAATTTGCCGAGTTCTGGCCAAAGTGCGGGCATTGGTTCCAATATTTTTTCTGGTCCACATTGTTGACCTCAGGGTCTTCTGCAGAGGCGGCTGCGACCTTTTCCTCCGTCACACCGTGGATCGCGGCCTGGAAGAACCAGCTGAGGGGGTCGGACGGCTTCCGGGCCTTCATCGCCACCACTGCTTTCCGCAGGGCAGCGACTAAGTCAGCAGATTGGGCAAATTCGCTCAATGGTAGCCGCGGCTGCGGCACGGCCGCTCTCGCCACAGCGCCGATCGCCGGTATGAACAGTGGAGAAAAGCTCAAAGCCTTAAGCACGCTTCGACGATGCCAAGAACGTCTGCTTTTCGTAAGATTGTCCATCTTCGCTACCCCTTTTCTTGAAGGATTAGATTTGGCTAAAACTCACTGGCCACTCAAAGATTCGCCTCGACGCGCTCGATTCTAGTGGTGCCACCCCTCCCCAACGAGCGAAAATGCGCCCCAGAATGCGGGGTGCGAATGGGCTGGCAAGCTTCGGTCGCGCACGTGCATCATTGCCCGACGCAGGCGTTCCGACTTGCCCACGCCTTCAACAACCTCTCCCAACTCGAACAGCTTTTTGAGCAGCAAAGTGGTGCTGAGTTCCGACACCGCCCAATGAGAGATCAAGACGGTCCGGGCGCCGGCCTCAAAAAATGCTCGCGCGATACCGGACAAACCCTCCGATGCAGCATCGGCGCCGGCGGCGGTGTTGCACGCTGAGAGGATGGCCCAGTCTGCGTCCATTTCCATCTGAGCGATCTCAGATGCGGCCAGAAAGCACTCGGGCACTGGCCCCGAAAGCAGCAGGGCTGGTTCGTGTGGCCCTCCCGCAGCGGCGGATTCGTTCGACATCAGCCCGTGAGTAGCAAAAGCTATCACCTTGGCTTTCGTCAGGTCCACGCCGGCCAAAGCGTGTTTGCTCGCAGCCTCGTCCACGAATACGAGATCCGTGGATCCACCCAATGCCAAGCGCATTGCCTCGAGTTGTTCGCGCGCCCGAGGTAGCGGCGCAGCCGCCAATCCGTCGACTTTGGGCGAGCCTACCCCAATGAATGGGAGCGGTGCGCGCGAACGCCCTGCGCGCTTCCGTATGGCGTGCAACGACGCAGGGCTGGGCACCATCGTTATGGCATTCCGATCGACAAACCAGCGCGTGCGGTTGTCCGACGGGCTAACGGCGGTATCCTCGGGCGCTGACAGGACGTCGGGGTAGATAGCAAGCGGCACGCTCGCAAATGGCTCGTCCAGGACGCAGATGAGATGTTGCACCGTTCCCAGATGGCTGGCAAACGGCTGCAACAGCACGTCTCTCAACTGCCTTGCCGCGTCCATATCAAAGTCAGGAAGTGCGCGTTGGCCTTGTGAAAGGTCCGTCGAAGCCCGCACGCGAGACGTCCATTCAAGGATTTCGGCTCGGGAAATTTCAATCCGCGTCACGGTTGCCGTCGCAGGCCCGATCAAGGCGGCCACGCTGAAGACCTGGCCGCAAACAACAATCAGGACCGCCTCGCCTGCGCCAATGACAGCCCTAAGCTCGGACAGCCGAATCTCCTCGAACCCATACAAGCGGCTAATTGCATCGGGGAACGACCTGCGAATGGTATCGCGCTCTTCGCGCACTTCACGTAGTCGGCCACGCAATCGGTCAACGAGAGTTGAGATGTCGTTGGTCGTCCCCTCACTGGCCGCAGTAGCGACAGAATCTTCCAGGGCCCGTTCCTCAAGCGTGAGAGTCCGAAGCCTTGCTATCTCAGGTCCGACACCGGTGACGGCTAGTGCGTGTCGCTCGGCCATTCGCGACAATGCGACCGTTGTGTCCGTGGCCGAGGCCATTTGAAAAGTCTGAAGCAACTCCTCGTGGTTTGCCTCGTCGCCGGGTCCAGTCGAAGCCAGTAGGCCAAGATGCGTGATCAGGGTCTCCTTAGCCATGCGCGCTTCGTTGGCTGTGACGGCAGGTGCCTCAACTGAGCCGGAGGCCAAGCGATGACGCAACTTGTCGACCGCTTCGCGGCTGAGACGAAAGGCGGACCCAATATCCCCGAGCGACGCCTTGACATCAGCCAGCCGGGCGAGGCTATGCGCCAGGTCCGGATGGTCAGACGGTAGGGTGGCCCGACGAATGTCGACCACTTCCTGAAATCCTCGTTCCGCAGCCTGGTGACTTCCTTCTCGGTTCTCGATATCGGCCAGATTGTTGAGAATTGAGGTGTGGAGCCGTGATTGACGGGCATCACTGGGCATCACGTTAAGCGCCCGTTCGAACGCGGCGCGCGCCCGGCCGCGGTCGCCTCCACGACGAACCATGTCCCCGAAATTGCTGAGGCAGGTGGCCAAGCCAAGGCTAGGGGCATCCTCTGCGATGGATTCCTCTATGGCGATTGCGTCGGAATAGGCCTGCGTAGCCGACTCAAGTTCACCTGTTTCATCCAGCACGTTTGCAAGGTTGCCTAGCGTCAATGCCAGGTCGGGATGGATAGGTGGGAGTTTGGCCTTTCGAATCGCCAGCGTACGTCGCTGAAGGGCGACAGCTTCCGGAAACCGCCGCTGTCGCGCCTGCATTTCGGCGAGATTCTGGAGATCTGTCGCGGCTTCGAGGCTGCCCGCGCCGTATGCCTTTGCGTCGATTTCCAAGACCCGCCTTTGGATGTCCTCTGCTTCGGCATAGTTGCCCATTTCAAAAAGGGCGACCGCCACATTATTCAGACTGGCGGCAATATCGGGATGATCGGGCGTCAGCACTCTTTCCCGCATCTCCAGACCCTCGCGGCAAAAGCGTTCTGCTTCAACGAGACGCCCCTGTGACAGAACTATCTGCCCGAGATTCGAAAGACATTGGCCAATCATATTGTGGTCGGGGCCAAGAAGTTTTCGCCGGAGATCAAGGGACTGCCGGCATGCCATTTCGCTCTCAGCGAGACGCGATTGGACGAAATAAAGCACGCTCAAATTGCTAAAGAGATCCGCGGTGCGAAGGTCGCCGTCGGGAAAGTGGCGCTGCAAAATGGCTCCGGTTTCGCGATAGAGCTCCTCGGCCTTTCTCAGATCGCCATTTGCACGATGAGACGCACCGAGATCCCTCAACGATTCGGCGAGTTTGACTTCATCGTCCAAATTCCGCCGAACCGCGACCGCACGATCCAGCAACGCAATCGAAGAGTCGTATTTCTGCAGATGATAAGCCACCACTCCGGCAGAGTGATCATAGGCGGCTCGAGCGGCGGCGGTAGGTGGCAAGTTATTGGCAACGTCTTGGCACGCGTCGACGACGGCTTCGGCTTCTTGGTATTTTCCCTCGTCAACAAGTTCCCTGATTCTCGAAATTTCGGCTGCGAGCAACGCATCCCGTTGGGTCGCCGCGCGCTCCGACATCATGTCAGGCGATAGTAGCAGGAGAGGGTAAGGCTTCGGCTGCTTGGCTTAGCCAAGCCTTGATAGCACCTCGATCTGCATCATGCCATTCGACGGCGACAAGCTCTTCGGCCTGCGGTCCACTGCTTTGGACACGATCAAAGATAAGTTGCGGGTAAAACGCCGGACCGATTGCCACGGGAAGACGTGTGTCACTTTTCAACAAGCAGCCTGATGTGCTGCCATAGCCGAGTGCCGCGCTCATGGCGGGATTGAGATTGATCACTTCCAGCGGCAGCGATGCTGCCAAAGGGGCGAGATTGGCTGTGAGGTCCAGATTGGCCCCTTCGACCTCGCCAACGAAAACCTCTCTCTTGGCGGTCAAAACAGTTCCAACGATAATCGGCAGGGGTTGACCGCTGGCATACGGAGCCATTTCGCCCGACACGACAGGTTTAAGGTAATCGCATGCCGGACACAGGGCACTACGAAGCGCCATCTGGGATGCGCGGCGAACTTTGACGTCGGTGAACTTAAGTTTGACGGTCGCAGCGTTGCTGGCCGAGGCCGAGAAAGAGAAAAGCTTCGCCAACCCGAATGCCGAACCGATTTGAGATGTCCTTATCTCAATCGTGTCTGGGAGACTTGAGGGAGCCTCCGCTATTTTTCCCAAGTCGGGAAAGCAGTCTGAACTTGAGCTCAAGAACGCCCACCTATTTGCGGCATCATAGACATCCCCGACGCGCTGATTGGCGGAGACTAGGACTGGGAGTAGATCGATGCCCCGGAAATATTCAGAGAGGACGGCTTTATAAGCCTGAACGTCGTCGGAGCTTTGACGGTCTGCTTTGATCACCTGAAACTCCGCATGATAGCTCGAAGATAAGGTTGACGCCGTGCCGATAAGTGTCAAAATACTTGTATGCCAAATTCGTGAGAGAGGACAAGCAATATGGCAACGAATCCCGACAACACGAGCGAAGGTTTGTTCATTATCGACTTAAGTAAGCTCGGACTTTCGCACGAGGAGCTCATTGAAATCGAGACCGACATTAACGCGGCGGTTATGGCACGGTTGAAAGCAAACCCAAAAGGCGCAAAGCGTAGCTTTATGCGACCACCCGGTCCGCCCATGGGGCTCTGGATACAGGAAAAATAGCCAGAACGTGAACTGCGCCTCTTTCAGCCCGAGGGGAGCGTGCTTTGAGTAAGCTCTGTCCGTCCGCCACTTGTGAGCCAGGGTCGCTTCTCTTTGGCAGGCTCGGCAATGATGGTTTGGTCCACCTGACCGACCGGCCTCTGACGATGACAAGGGCGCTCGTGGCAGCAGTTGGCGGACCCGACGCGGCCAATGAGTCATTGAGATTCGCTTCGCCCTGTCGTGGTGAATCTTGCGTCCACTGGAGCGGCAAGTGTGGAGTTCCCGGCATTTTGAGAGGCTTGGTCGATCTTTCACCTGGCGATGATGCATTGCCCGATTGTCCAATCAGAAGTCGATGCCGATGGTACGAACAAGATGGAGCGAGTGCCTGCAGACTTTGCACAGAGGTTGTTCGAGAGGGCGCGGTCGTCGAACTCAGTTAGACCCTTCATTCGGCGACGTCGTAGCGACCATTGCGATCGAACCGTGTTGGATGGATTTCATCTCAGATATGTCTGGGAGTTGGCGGAACCTGTAATCAGTTGGGCGCAGCCGGCCCTCGATGGCTCGCCGGACAAATTCGGACGGGGTGCCGGAATATACGCTCGGCCTGATGGTGCTGTGCGTGCTGGCTTTTGGGCGTGCGTACCAAAAACGAGACGACGCTGCCGGTTTCGCGCAGGAGAGCTGCTTGCGCATGTAGGGGAGGAAACGACGACCATGGCGAAGGACGCGAAACAAGACACTCCTGCAGCGATTGACTGCGTGGCCGATCCAATTGGGTCTTTGAAGACGATGTTTGTCGACATCGGCCAAGGCGGCGGGATTGAAAGGGGTCAATGCCCTGTGCGGCGCCCCGTTTTCCTGAAGCCTCATGGTGTGGCGCACGGAAAGCTGGTCGTACGGGAGAACTTGCCGGATGAACTGCGGGTCGGTCTTTTCGCAGGCTCAGAATATCCTGCATGGGTCCGATTCTCGTCTGACACGGCGCCTACTGTGTCAGACTTCAAGACGACTGTTGGTATCGGGGTGAAGCTCTTCAACGTTCCCGGCGCGAAGCTTGTTGGCAATCCCGACGACGTCACGGCCGATCTAATTTTCCAGAATCATGATCGTTTCTTCGTCGATACTGCCAGCGACATGTGTGCCTTCACGCAGGCTGGAGTGGTGGAACACGACTACGATAAATATTTGAAACAGCATCCGCTGACAGCGCAAATCCTAGACGAAATGGCGAAACCGGTCGTAAGTGTGCTCGCGGAAACCTATTGGGGAATTCTGCCGTTCTCTTTTGGGGAGGATGGTTACGTCAAATACCGGCTTGAGCCCACGCTCGATCTGAATGGGCTCACCGAAGCGCCGGTCGATCCAACCTACCTCGCTGCAGACCTGCAAGCACGGCTTGCCTCTGGTCCCGCGAGCTTTCGATTTTCCGTCCAGCATCGGACTGATCCGGCGACGATGCCCCTCGACGCTGCGACAGTGCGGTGGGACGAGCTGGTTTCTCCTTGGATATGGATTGCTGACCTCCACCTGGATAACCAGGATGTCGCTGCCCGGGGTCAGGCCGAGTACGGTGAGAATCTTGCTATGAACATCTGGCGCGTGCCGGCCGAGCATGCGCCAGTGGGTTCGATCGCAGAAGCGCGCAAGGTCGTCTACGCAGCATCCGCCGACCAACGTCGGAATATCAACGGCATACCGGTCGGAGAACCCGAGGAGCCCCGGCCGATCATTGCCCCGCCCCCAGCGCGCGACACGAGGATCGTTTCCGCGAAAATCCACCCAGGCATTGGAATCGCTCGTATCGGCGATAGCGCAAACGAGTTTTTCGTAGGTCCCGAGGTTGTCGAACCTGCAGCAGCAGCGCCGGGCTTCTATCGCGACGCAGGCGGTGCCTTGAAGCGGCAGGCAGCGCGATTTCGCGTGTATGGTTACAATGCGGCCGGTGAAGTAATTCGTGAACTGACCGGCGACAACGCTGCGATCACTTGGACCGTTCACCTCGCCAACAGGAAGGCCAGTTGGTATCGCTTCCTCGCTGCGCTGGATATCCCTGACGCGGTCGCGATGATTGCTCCGCGCCGCAATCCGGACGTTACGGCTATTGCGCGCGCTTCGCTCGAAATCGACCCCGGCCCGCGTTCGATCGCCGGGGCAGATATGCACGGTGGCGCAGCCCACAACTTCGACACGGGTATGTTCAAAAAAACGGTTGTCGCGCTCGGGGAGCTGCGAACCGACGAGAAGGGCCGCCTCCTAGTGCTAGGAGGGCTTGGTCGGTCGGCATCTCCATCTGGCGCGCCTGTGTTCAAGCCTGACGATATGGATAGCTTTAACAATGCCGATGATTGGTTCGATGACATTTCGGACGGTCCGGTGGACGCAACGATATCCATCGCTGGACGGGCTATCCCCGTGACTGGGGCATGGGTTGCGGTCGCGCCGCCTAATTATGGTACCACGGTAATCGGCTGGCGTACCCTCTATGACTTGTTGGTCGACACGTACGTGGAAGCAGGTTGGATGCCGTTCCCATCATCGGTTTCGTTCAGCAACGATATTCTTCCCGTCATTCGCCGACTAACCAATCTGCAATGGGTCAACAAGGGATTTGCAGCTTTGTTCGGGTTTGGCGGGCCAATGGATTTCAATGATCCGACGCTCATCGGCAAGCTAGCTCTTGCTCCGAAGTCCGGCGCAGGGGGCGACCCACACCGCGAGCTCAGAGCGCGCGTTGTCGGCGCATTCCGGCCTGTCGACACGACCGTTGACGAACCGCGGCTGTGGTCGTGGATCTACGGCGACGCATTTGGGTCCTTCGACAAGCATGCAGCGCGCAACAATTTGGCCCTTGGTGCCGTCCAGTCTGCTCTCCTGGAGCGCTGGGCAGCTGGTGATTTTGTCAACGACTGGGATCCAGCAATCCTCCCACCGCAGGATATCGCCAAAGTCCCGCTGGGGGAGCAGCCAGCGACCCTCGACCGTGCCGCACTGCATTTTTGCCTAGCTGACGCGTTCCATCCCGGTTGCGAACTTACTTGGCCGATGCGTCATGCGAGCCTTTATCAAGCGCCGTTTCGTATCAAGCGGCGCAGTTCTGGAAATTCCGGACCCGACTACGGAAGCGAGCTCAATCAGACGATCGCACTGAAACCCGGTGGGCCGCTTTACGAGCAAGGACCAGGCGACCTGTCACGTTGGATGGCCCTCCCCTGGCAGGGCGATACTGCCTTCTGTCGGTCGGGATACGACCCAAGCTACGATCCATTTCTGCCGACCTTTTGGGCGGCTCGTGTCCCGAACCAGGTCTTGACGGAAGCGGCTTACCATATCGTCGTTGATCAAACGCTGCCACGAGATCAGCGTATTGCCGCGTTCAACCAGCGAGCGCATTGGCTGCGCAGCCTGAGCGGCCCTATCGCCCAACAGATGACGCAGATGATCGCTCATTTTGGGGCGCTGGGTGTCGTCGAAGTCAGGCCCGGCGTGCCTAACGACCCAGACTTTCCAGAGACAATGCTGGTCGAGACGCTTCCCCCGGCGCCACCTGCTCACATGATCAGCGCCATGGCTGCGGCCGAGGCACGGTCGGCCGCGGCTGCGCCAACCGATCATGTATCGCTTGCCGGATGGGAGAGCGTCGAACAGCTCGAGGAATTTCGTAGGGTGAGAGTACGCAATCGTTGATCTACGATGTCGCTGTCATAGGCGGAGGTCCAGCGGGGTCAGCATTTGCCGCACGGGCGGCGCATGCGGGATTGTGGATCGTGTTGCTGGACAGACCGCCTTCACGTGAACATCGTATCGGCGAGTCGCTGCCAGGATCCGCTCTTCACCTGCTGCGCAATTCGGGTTTTGTACCGAGCGCGACACATATCGCGTTAAAAGGGTCGATCTCGGTTTGGGGCGGTCCTACGCCATTAATGGAGGACCATTTCGGACATCCTTTCGGTGCGGGCCTTCGACTTGATCGCGCTTTGTTCGACATTGAACTGCGGGCGTGGGCCCAAAACAATGGGGCGGATTTGGTGCACGAGACCATTCGCCTGATCAGAAGAGATGGAAGTGAACAGTTCCTGCTTGAGACGAACGGCGGGCGCCAAGTTGGGTCCCGCTACGTCGTTGACGCATCCGGAAGATCGGCCTTCGCGGCCCGGAGGCTCGGTGCCGAGCATCAAGGTCACCAGACGTTGTTTGCAGTGTATGGCATGCTACCCGTTCGAGACGCGCGTTGCGCCCGTACCGTTGTCGTCGCTACTTGTGAGGGCTGGTGGTACGCCGTGGTGGTTCCTGGCGACCGGCTGCTAGCCTCTTTCCACTGCGATCCCCGGCACGCGCGATGGCTACTTCGCAACGCGGGTGCCTGGCTTGAACACCTGAAAGCCGTGCCCATGATTGCCGAACAATTTGGTATCTGTACAGGCGAACCACCAACGCTCGCGATCGCAGACGCCAGTTCCAGGAGCCTCGATCATTGCCAAGGTGACGGATGGCTAGCAATCGGCGACGCTGTGCGTGCATTTGACCCGCTGACCTCCCAAGGTCTGTATGCTGCGATCCAAGACGGCATCGACGGCGCCGAGGCCGTGACAGCGTCGTTTTCGGGTAATCACGAACAGCTGGGCGCCTTTATCAAGCGCCGAGCCGCCCGGCATGCTTCCATCGAACGGCGGCGGCGGCAGGTGTACTTAGCTGAAGACAGATGGGCTGAGACGCCCTTCTGGACGCTGCGGCAGAATCAGGTAGGACGAGATAACTACCTACAAGGCAGTCGGCGAGACGATTGAGGAGAGGATTTACAACATCATCCCCGCGCCGCTCTTCCTCGGCCGCGATGGCGCGCACGATTTCGATGTCCATCTCCGCCCGCGGTGTCAGCCGGGCGATCTCGGCCGCCACTTGGCCCAGTGGAAGAATTCATGTCTGTCACCGCCCACCCGTGCACGCGCCGCACGGCGCTGCGCTTCGGCGGCGACGAGGACGCGGGCATCCGCTTGCCAACGACGCCGGATCGTCCGTCTCTGCTCAACCCATCGCCGGATCACTGCCAGCATGCAGTCCTCCATCTGAACGACGCTGCCGCTCCCGCGTCAGGGATGGCCGCCCGAAGGGTGAAAACCCCTTCGCAGCGTCAGCATCGCCAACAGTCCGGCCCGAAGGGCGGCGCCCAAATCGTGCCCGCCACCCCCCTCTCCCGGACGCACCGCCGCGGAACTATCCAGCGACAGGCCCGCCCAGACAACTGGCTAGGCACCCAAGCCATCCCGGGCGCGCAGCTGCGGTTTCGTCAGTGCAGCCGCGACTGCGTTGCCGGCGCAACGATCGCCGGTTAGGGCGCTGGTGGATAGCGCGCGAGAAAACAAATCTACGGGGTTCTTGAGACGGAGGACGGAGGCGCTGGAGTTCAAGGATATCGCGAAAGCCTTCCGTGACGAAAAGTGCGACTAATCCTCCTGACCGCTCAATTCTGAGCGATCGGAGTGCCAGCCGACGAAGTCGGTGAACGTTCCTCCGATGTCGACACCTATGCGAACGAGACCCATCTACACTCCTGTTCTCAACGGCTCCTCCGGCAACATGCATACCGCCCTGGACACTACTTCACGGTAACGACGCGACGGGCAGCGCGGGCGGATGGAAAGCCCGTCGGCACCTGAACTTCCGGGGTGACGAGCAGCGAGACCTTTGACGCCGGATTGCGCAATAGAGTGTCGATCTCCTCGGCTTTCGTAGCCAAAAGCACTTGGAGGATAGTTCCGTAGGGCGACAAATTAAGAGGCAGGATGCCGCCGCCCCGGTCCTTCTCGGCCTGCAGCAAAACATCAAGCTGAGCAGCGGTAACGTTCACGCCAGCAAGTATCGGCTCAAGCGCATCGGCAAGGCCGCGAATGTTTGGAGGCAAATCCTCTCTGGCCCACTTCGATTTCAGAAGTTCAACAATCAGCATGCACTTCGTGGTTCGAGCATCTGAAAGCGCGACCAGATTGCTGGTCGACAACGACTTAGCCTCATGAAGCGATAACTCCACGTGCTCAATGGAGGCTTTCAGATGAGCGACGATCCGGTCTTTTCCCCAGCTGATCTCATCGGTCTTGTAGTTAAAATCATGGGTTGCAATGCTCCAGGCATGTTGCAGAAACGTTTTGATCTGGAGTTCAAAAACCACACCGTCGAAAGCCTTCGGCGGTAAAGTTTCGTCGGTTTGTCGTGTTAAATACAAACGCAGGTCGTCGAAGGGAAACGCATTCGCCGGCTTCGCGGTCTCGCCGTCCACTCTCGGGCGCCTGTATTTGACCTCAAACTTTTTCAGAACCCTATTATACGCCTCTTTTATGTCGAGCGTATTCGGAACAACGATCGTGCAGGCAAGAAAGTCCTCCAACTTTTCTGGAACACGAACCCTGCCTGTCTCAAGCTTCACCAAAAAGCTCTGAATCTCCTTCAATCGGCTTTCATAATGCCAGCGGCCGTCTTTGAGACTCCTCATCGTGAGATCGACATCGACCATAAGCGATGCATTTAGTTCGCGCTGAACCTCAAAAATGCGCCTGACGGAAGCAGGTATCTTCATTTGAATAGAATGGAATTCAAAGCCTCAAAACGCTTCTGACGCTGCGCAGGCTCGGTGCTCGCTCCACGCGCGTTCTCACGATACTCGGCGGCGCGCCCGTATATTTCGCCTTGAGGCAGCGGCGTGCCGGGCGGATGATCCGCTAGTTCCTCCACTTTGGCCATGAAGCTCGCGTATCGTTCGGCCAGTACCAACCCATCTCGATCGCCTTCGGACAAAGCGATCGAGCACCAAAGAGTATAAAACGGCCCAAATCCCTTGGCCCAAGTCGAGACCGTCTTCTCGTGGTCATTCATTTGGCCAATGAGTTTCTTCGCTCGACGAAAGCTAGCGAAGAACTCATCTTCGGAAAAATCGGGAAGCTCTTCCACATCAGAAATGTCGTCGTAGTCCGCGTAGGCTTCGTCCAGGGCGTCCTGATCGAACCCCTCCGGTCTGCCCTTTAGTATGACCATTATCAGTTCCGAAATGAACTGTACGTCGATCATTCTATTGCTGCGTGCACGCGTCACAATACCCAGATTTTGCCAGTACTGCGCCTCGGCTTCGGTCTCCGCCAAGGTAATAAACCAGCCCTCGAACTTGGCATGACGCAGTTCCTGGGCAGTCAGTCGACGTGAATTCCGATTTAGGCGATCGAAGACGTTGTTGACCAACTCGCCCGCCATCACATCGATCATCTCGACGGGCACCTGATAGTTCCAGAACTGGTGTTTTAGTTCCACGTCGCCGGCAATATCCTTCCAACGCTTGCCGTTGAGACGGATATCGCCGTAGTCGGTCGACAGTCTGATCTTGTTGTTTACAAAAGCCAGAATGGTTTCGAGGCGCTGCTTACCATCGACGACGTGATACGTCACGGTCCCATCGTCGGCGATGGTCTTATCAAAGAAGATTGCCGGTGAAGGGTAATTGCGGAAGATCGTATCGAGGAAAAACTGGCGATCCCGCCGCGTCCATACGCTCCGCCGTTGATAAGGCGGGTCCAGATCCAGCTGTCCGTTTCGATTGAGATCGAGCAGCCAGGTAATGTCTTGTGTGGTCGGACGCCGTTCCATGAAAGCTCTCTGAACTCTGAAAATTCGGGTTTCAATATACCAGTTCTGTCCTTGTTCAAATGGCGTCAGTTAGACTGTGAACCCATCATTCAGGTGGCAGCTGCCGCGATTGCATCGTAACAGGCCATCCGGGTGCGGTTCGCTTCAAAGGATCGTAGATCGCGCTATCGAAGATAGCAGGGGAAGATAGCAGGGATGGATGGGGCCGTTCGCGAAGGACACTCTCCGATCAGGCCCCAGGTCGATGTTCATGCCGCTCGCGCCGAGCCGCCTGCCCCAGGAGCTGGGCCATTTCGGCGCGGTAGGTGCCTTCGGAAGCGGACCAGCGCATGCGGGCACCTCCCTCCAGTTTCGAACCCTGGAGATGCCGTTATGTCTGAGACCCATCAACCAGAGGGGAACGCCATCCTTCGGACCGAATACAGGTTATCAGATCTATATTATTTGGGGGATCTGGTGAATGCGGGAAATTGAGGCAACATTCCGCCAAACCTAACGACGTCAACTGCTGCTTGTGAGTGGCGTAGCGAAGGGCGCGCAGTGATACTACTACAAGGCTATTTTGACGACAGCGGGAGTCACGGCGGCGAGGGGATTTATGCGCTCGGCGGATTTCTTGCACCGAGCGTGAGCTGGCCGCGTTTCAGTGCGGAACGGCAGGGTGTTTTGAGCAAAGACCCCGCTATCGATTACTTCAAAATGAGCGAGGCGATCTCACTGCGAGGACAATTCGAGCGTTGGCCTGGCCCCCTCCGGGATCAGAAGGTTTTCGAGCTTGCCGAGGTGGCGGAAAGGTGGGCTGTCGCTCGCATCTCTGCGATGGTTTTGAAGGCGGATTTTGACACTCACATCAAAGGAGCTTCACCTTGGCGTGAGCTCGATAATCCCTACTTTTTGCTCTTCAGTCAGATTCTCGTTCTGACCCTGGGTTTTGTCCAAGAGCTCGGGAAGCGGACACTGGATATAAGCGACACAAAGGTCGAGTTCGTGTTCGACGAACAAGGGCTGTTAGGGCGAGACGCGGTAGGGTGGTGGGATGTGCTGAAGCAGGCGCTTGAGCCAGAGAAGGTGCACCTTTTAGGAGCCCCTCCAGAATTCGGCTCCGACAGGCGGCTATTTCCGCTCCAGGCTGCCGATCTCCTTGCCTGGTCTGTCAGGAATGTCGTTGAGGGCGGCGAAGGCAGTGTGCTCACGAACGCCGTCGTCCAAACCCTGAAAAGGATCCCGCCTTACGGCGGATTTGTCAGCGGAGATAAGATGCGGGAATCCTTGCCGGAGCTGATTGCGATAAGCGAGCCATACTGGCCACGATAGACACTACGGGGCGGCAGCTCTGTCGGCGTTGACTGCCAGCTGATCGAGAAGAACTCACCCGCCTTGTGACCGGGGATCTTGCCATGATGAGCTGCTTGGATTCTGGCCTGCTTTGACAGGGCTCCGGCGTCTGTGTAGGGTGTCCTTAGTCCTCGGACAGAGGACAGCGGACGAGAATCGAATGAAAAGCCAAGATATCGTCATACTGCTCAAGCTCATCAGCCTACAGGAGCAGGAAAAAGAAAAAGGTGTCGAAACTCTGCGCGGGGAAGCGCAGGGCGAGGATCCGTACTCGGTCCGCAATCTGGAATCTTCTCTTGGCATAAGCAAGACGGAGGTCAATGCATCCATTAATCGAAGTCTTGCATCCGGTATCGCAGTTAGGGACAGAGATACGGGCCGAGCGAAGCCGAGCCGCAGGAACCTGCGGAATTTCATCGCGCAGGGGTTGAAGTTCGTTTTTCCAGCGAAGCCCGGAGGAATGCAGCGCGGAATCCCGACCGCATTTGCAGCGCCCGTTCTAAAGAACGCGCTAATAAGCGCCGGCAGCTATATCTATGTGTGGCCCTATGCCGGCGGCCGCGACATGGGACAATCGGTGACGCCGTTGTTCAAAAGCGTTCCTGAAGCAGTTCAAAAGGATGATCGGCTGTACGAGTATCTTGCCCTTGCGGATGCAATACGACTCGGAAACCAGCGCGAGGCTGGCCTCGCGGCTGAGCGTCTTTCGGAAAGGTTCGCGCAGAAATGACCAGCGTCCAAGGCCAGCTGCTTGCAATGCTAAGAGCTGTCGCGGAAGCTCTAGGCGATGACCTGCGCAAGCGCTTGGTATTCGTCGGCGGATGTACTACCGCTCTTTTCATCACCGATGCCGTCACGCTCGAGGATGTCAGGGCGACTGACGACGTCGACCTAATTGTCGATCTGGCCGGCTTCTCCGAATGGGCGCAACTCCTGGAACAGCTTCGAAAGCGGGGGTTCTCGGAATCACCGAACGACAGTGTCATTTGCCGGATGCACCTCGGCGAGATCAAAGTCGATTTCATGCCAGACGATCCCAAAATCCTCGGATTCAGCAATCGTTGGTATGAAAGCGGTATCGAGGCTGCGGTCGACTGCCCGTTGGACGACAACCTCATCATCCGCCTCCTGACACCGGCACTCTTCGTCGCGACGAAGCTGGAGGCATATCTTGGCAGGGGTGAGAACGATCTGCTTTCTAGCCGGGATGCCGAGGACATACTTTTGATCGTAGACGGCCGAGACGTGTTGGTCACCGAACTCGGAGCCGCGAAGGACGAGGTCCGCACCTACATCGGTGACCAGTTCAAAGCTCTGCTTGAAGCCCCAGATTTCGATGACTTTCTGGTAGGAAATATCAGAGGCCCCCAAGGCCGGGTCGAGATCGTGCGGGAGCGATTTGTTGCGATAAGCCAATATGCCAGCGGTGGCTGACATGGGTTTTGAAGTCGATTGGTACAGTCAGCAGGGCACGAGAACTCCGGACAATCGCGACTATGCGGGTGTCGGTACACGGGCTGACACGGCCCTATGCATCGTCCTGGATGGTTCTACATCGACACCGACGAGCGGAGAGTTGGTTCGCGAGATCACCCGCGACATAGTCGACTGGTATGTCACATCAGCCGCTGAGATAACCGCCGAAACTTTGACAGCTCAGTTACGCCGAACACACGAATCCCTGTCCAAAATTTTTCCATCGGATACGGCCAGCTACGGGATCGCGCATTTTGATGCAGCAGGGCGAGCTCTCGTTTTGCACGCAGGCGATTGTTTATTTGGACGCTACGACGAAAAATGCCCCGTTCAATGGCTCACCCAGCCGCACACGCTCGCGAACGCTTTAGGTGAGATGCCCATTGATGAAATCGCCAGAGTCAGTGCACGGCATCGGCTGACGCGAAGCTTCCGATCTCGAGAATTCATCATGCCTGATGCGGCCGAGATCGAACTTGGCGGTACCTCTCTCGTCGCGGCGACGGATGGATTCTGGGCCGAATTAAATCTGGCCGAACAATTGGAATTCGTAGATCGACGCTATCAGCCGACAAGAAGCGAGAGAGACGATCGCAGCTTGTTGCTCATTCGATACCTCAATGAGGGCCAGACAAATCGGCTTTCCCAACGACAAGGCCCTTCAGAAAACATGTATTTGAGGAGCGCGGGGAAAGAGCGAATAGACAACCTTGGTCCGAAAACCCCGCAGCAGAATTGATCTGGCATGCACAGTGTTATTCTATGGGTTATCGTCGCACGGATTTGGTAGTGACGTTGGACGGCTGGGCCGTGGGAAAAGGGGGATGCGTGGAGGCGGAGGGGAGCAAGACGACGCTGCTCGCCCGTGCTCGCCTTGCTGCGCGGGATTTGGCGCGTGCCGCCACGTCACCGCAGGCCCGTGCCGATGCATGCCTCGATCTGCTTGCGGATCTCGGCTTGGACGAGCGGCTCGAGCCCTTCCGAAAGGCTCTCCATGCTTTACCAGTCGACGAGCGTCATTACTGGATCGGGACGCTCTACACGCTCATGTTGCCAGCCAAGGTTCGGCGGTCGCAAGCCACCTACTTTACCCCCCCAGCGGTTGCAGACGCGGTTGTAGATTTCGCCATCGAGGCTGGATTTGATTTGTCGAGTGATGACGTCCTCGATCCGGCGGCGGGTGGCGCGGCCTTCCTTTCAACGATCGCTGGACGGATGACCTCGGCGGGCCTCGCTGCAAAGGAGGTCGCCTACCGGCTGAACGGAATCGAAATCGACGTGGGCCTCGCCACCCTGTCACGCAGGCTGATAGCCGAACGGCTGAAGGCGCCCCTACCGCGGGATGTAATTCTCATAGGGGACGCGCTGCGCGTCCCGATCCCAGCCTCCTATGGGTTGGTCATCGCGAACCCGCCGTACGGCCGAATGTCGATGGAGGAGGTCCGCGGAAATGCGTGGCGGCGGGTCGCCCATAGCGGGCACATAAACAAGTACGCCCTATTTGCCGAACTCTGCTTCCGCAACGCGAAGCCTGGCGGCATTGTGGCGCTGGTCATCCCGTCGAGCTTCCGGTCAGGCCCACTCTATGATCGCATGCGCCAGTTCATTCGGTCGCAAGGCGAGGTCCTTGCCATCGGCTCGATCGCGGGTCGCGACGGGGTCTTTCTTGACGTGGCCCAGGACATCAGCGTGCTGGTAGCACGCAAGGGAAAGGCACATCGCCCCAATGTGAAGGTTCGGTTCCCAATCATCGGCACAACGTCGCCGGCGGCGGCCGTTGTCGCGCAGGTTCTCCCTGCCAAGTCCGAGGACGCTTGGCCGCTACCGCCGGTCGACCGCGAAATGATCGGCGGCGCGATGCTGGCCGACTATGGAGTGACCGTGCGGGCGGGATATTTCGTCTGGAACCGCGAGCGAGCGCGGCTTGTGACGAAGCTCGGACGCCTGGCCGGCTTTCCGTTGGTATGGGCAAAGAACGTTCGTGCGGGGGAACTATGCAGGCCTGCGGGCAAGCAGGGTACGAAGATGGACTTCGTCACCTTTAGTGACGCAAGCGCGGCCGTGGTCCGAACCCCGGCGGCCGTGATGCAACGCACGACAAACGACAAGCAGCCACGACGGCTTATCGCGGCAATGGTCGATCCTGCAGTTGTGATGCGATGGGGCGGTTTCGTCACTGAAAATCATACGATCTTGCTCACAGCCGAGTGCCCCAAACGGCTTGCCCTCGCGGTCAAGCTGCTCAACACGAGCGCCGTCGATCAGCGATACCGCCGTGTATCTGGCACGGCAGCGGTTTCTGTCACGCTGCTCCGGCAACTCGATCTTCCGACGCCGACGGCCTTTTCGGCTGCGCTCTGCGAGGCCGACGGAGATGCGGAAGCCGCGGCATTGACCGCGTACCGTAGCCAGCAAGAATCTGTGAGGCGTGATGGCGCGGTACCGACCCTTTGACCGCGCACCTGGCACGGACCTGAAGGACCGCGCCTTGCAGCGCGAGACGCCGCTTCGGAACCTGGCGGAAGGAAGCGCAATAGAGGTCGACCATCGCACGGCCCATAACGACCAGTTCCCGCACGCCAGGCAGGTTCTCCAGCCGGCACATCGTCGATTGCGAGGCCAGATCCCGACCCG
>NZ_JBHLYT010000021.1:0-24708 GCF_042431665.1 Mesorhizobium kowhaii | reverse complement strand
ATCTTGACGCGGGCGAACTGACCGGTACCGCCGGTCTGCTTCTTGTGCGTGTAGTCCTGCTCGTGCCTGCGGGTGATCGTCTCGCGATAGGCCACCTGCGGCGCGCCGACATTGGCCTCGACCTTGAACTCGCGACGCATGCGGTCGACGATGATGTCGAGGTGAAGCTCGCCCATGCCGGAAATGATCGTCTGGCCGCTTTCCTCGTCGGTCTTGACGCGGAAGGACGGATCCTCGGCGGCCAGGCGGTGAAGGGCGAGGCCCATCTTTTCCTGGTCGTTCTTGGTCTTCGGCTCGATCGCGATCTGGATGACCGGATCCGGGAATTCCATGCGCTCGAGGATGACCGGATGCAGCGGATCGCTGAGCGTGTCGCCAGTGGTCGTGTCCTTGAGGCCAGCCAGAGCGACGATGTCGCCGGCAAAAGCTTCTTCGACGTCGGCGCGCGAGTTCGCATGCATCTGCAGCATGCGGCCGATGCGCTCCTTCTTGCCCTTCACGGTGTTATCGACCGAGATGCCCTTGGTGAGCTTGCCCGAATAGATGCGGGCGAAGGTGAGCGAACCGACGAACGGGTCGTTCATGATCTTGAAGGCGAGCATCGACAGCGGCTCGTTGTCGTCGGCGTGACGCTCGATCTCGGCGTCGGTCTTGGCATCGACGCCCTTGATGGCCGGAACATCGGCCGGCGACGGCAGATATTCGACGACAGCGTCGAGCAGCGGCTGCACGCCCTTGTTCTTGAAGGCCGAGCCGCAGAACATCGGATAGAACTTCACCGCGATGGTGCCCTTGCGGATCAGCGCGCGGATCTCGTCATTCGACGGCATCTTGCCTTCGAGGTAATTCTCGAGTGCCGTCTCGTCCATTTCCACGGCGGCTTCGATCATCTTCTCGCGGTATTCCTCGGCACGAGCCTGAAGGTCGGCCGGGATCTCAACGACGTCCCAGGCAGCGCCCAGCGTCTCGTCGCGCCAGACCAGCGCGTTCATCTCGACGAGGTCGACAACGCCCTTGAACTCGGTCTCGGCGCCGATCGGCAGCTGCATGACGACGGCATGCGCACCGAGGCGCGAACCGATCATCTCGACCGAGCGGTAGAAGTCGGCGCCGATCTTGTCCATCTTGTTGCAGAAGATCATGCGCGGAACGCGGTACTTGTCGGCCTGACGCCAGACGGTTTCCGTCTGCGGCTCGACACCGGCGTTGGCGTCGAGGAGCGCAATGGCGCCGTCGAGCACGCGCAGCGAACGCTCGACTTCGATGGTGAAGTCGACGTGTCCGGGGGTGTCGATGATGTTGAAGCGGTACATCTTGCCGCTGCGACCCTTCCAGAAGGTCGTGGTCGCGGCGGACGTGATGGTGATGCCGCGCTCCTGCTCCTGCTCCATCCAATCCATGGTGGCAGCGCCGTCGTGGACTTCGCCGATCTTGTGCGACTTGCCCGTGTAATAGAGGACGCGCTCGGTGGTCGTCGTCTTGCCGGCGTCAATATGCGCCATGATACCGAAATTGCGGTAGTCTTCGATTTTATATTCGCGGGCCATCGTAGCTGCCTCTCAGTCTCGTTCGCGCTTTACCAGCGGTAGTGCGCGAAAGCGCGGTTGGCTTCAGCCATCTTGTGGGTGTCTTCACGCTTCTTGACGGCGGTGCCGCGGTTGTTGGCCGCGTCCATCAGCTCGCCGGAAAGGCGGTCGACCATGGTCGTCTCGTTGCGGTTGCGGGCCGCGGCGATCAGCCAGCGAATGGCCAACGCCTGTCGGCGCTCGGGGCGCACATCGACCGGAACCTGGTAGGTGGCGCCGCCAACACGACGCGAACGCACTTCCACATGCGGCGCGACATTGTCGAGCGCCTGATGGAAGACGGTGACCGGCTCCTGCTTGGTCTTCGACTGAACCTGGTCGAGCGCGCCATAGACGATGGTCTCGGCAACCGACTTCTTGCCGTCATACATGACGGCGTTCATGAACTTGGTGACGATCAGATCGCCGAACTTCGGGTCCGGATTGATCTCACGCTTTTCTGCACTGTGACGACGCGACATTTTTTCTCTGCCTCAATTATGCGTGGTGGCCTTGATCCCGGATGCTTGCCCGGGATGACCTTCGCTACGCTTCGGTCACTTCGGACGCTTGGCGCCGTACTTCGAACGGCGCTGCTTGCGGTTCTTCACACCCTGCGTGTCGAGCACGCCGCGGATGATGTGGTAGCGAACGCCCGGAAGATCCTTGACGCGGCCGCCGCGGATCATGACCACGGAGTGCTCCTGAAGGTTGTGACCTTCGCCGGGGATGTACCCGATCACTTCAAAACCATTGGTCAGGCGGATCTTGGCCACCTTGCGCAGCGCCGAGTTCGGCTTCTTCGGCGTCGTTGTATAGACGCGTGTGCAGACGCCCCGCTTCTGCGGGTTCTGCTGCATGGCCGGGACCTTGTTGCGCTTCACCGGCGCAATGCGCGGCTTGCGGATCAGCTGGTTGACGGTAGGCATTAAACCCTCTTGTCTCTCAATTCCGTGTCTCGCCCGGTCAGGGCCGCTCAAAGCGTCATTTCCATACGCAAATTCGGGCCACGAACCGCGCCTCGCGGTCTTGCCCGAACAAATGGCAGAGGAAGCGAAACCGCTTCGTGCACGCCGGAAATGTCTTTTCGCTCGTAAAACGAACCCTGTTTGAGGCAAACTCCAAAGCGTGTCGCTTCGGAAGGGAGAGCCTCACATCGGTTCTGACTGGGCGGCTTCTACTCGTAAGACCGCGAACCGTCAAGCCCGGGGCGCCAAATATTGCGCGCCAATCAAGGCTCGGCAGCCATGCGAAAAACGCATGTAATTTTCTTTCGCAATTTTGCAAGGGCGAGGAAGAAAGTGACCGGCTTTCGGCTGTTGCGCGGCCCTGCTTCATGCGAAAAGGCCGCATGAGCAGTCAATATCCCCTCGCCCGCCCGCAATCTGCCAAGAGGAATCGGCCCGTGAACGACAATGATGAGCGCCCGGTCACCATCATCACCGGCCGGGTGTGGAAGAAAAAGGGCGGCAAGCCGGAAGGCGTGCACGTGATGCTGGTCGCCCCCGACGACGATTCGGCGGTGCGTCGGGCGCTCGAATCGCTCGCGGCGGAAGGTTACGCCGAAGCCGAACTCGACCAGATCGGCGACATGGACGGCGTGCCCGACGAAGAGCCGCATCTTTCTGCCTTCCAGGGCGCGCTCGAGGGCGAAGTGTCGATCGTTACTTTCGACGTGCCGATCTGAAACCAGGACGCCGATGATGGCCGGAGCGAAAGTGGTTGGACCTGCGTCCCGGAGCTGGGCCGACCGGGCGGTCGCGGCGATCGAGGCCGATCAGCACCGCTCGGCCGACACGCATCTGTGGAAGCTCGATCTGCCGGCACTGGCCGGCATCGACTTCTACCTCAAGGATGAATCGACCCATCCGGCCGGCAGCCTGAAGCACCGGCTGGCGCGCTCGCTGTTTCTCTATGCGCTGTGCAATGGCCTGATCCGCGAAGGCGCGCCGGTCATCGAAGCGTCGTCGGGTTCGACCGCGGTGTCGGAGGCCTATTTCGCCCGCATGATCGGTGTGCCGTTCTATGCGGTGATGCCGCGATCGACGTCGCGCGAAAAGATTGCGGCGATCGAGCACTATGGCGGCAACTGTCATTTCATCGACGATGGCAGGCGCATCTATGCCGATTCGGCCGAACTCACCGAGCGGCTTGGCGGCCATTTCATGGACCAGTTCACCCATGCCGAGCGCGCCACCGACTGGCGCGGCAACAACAACATCGCCGAATCGATTTTCGGGCAGATGCGCGAGGAGCGGTATCCGATTCCCGCCTGGATCGTGATGAGCGCCGGCACCGGCGGCACGACCGCCACGATCGGTCGCTTCCTGCGCTACAAGCAGCATGCGTCGCGGCTGTCGGTTGCCGATGTCGAGCGCTCCGCCTTCTTCGACGGCTATGCCACGCACGATCGCAATTGCCGCTGCGAACAGCCGTCGCGGATCGAGGGGATCGGCCGGCCGCGCATGGAACCATCCTTCGTGCCCGGCGTCATCGACCATATGCTGCGGGTGCCGGACGCGGTCTCCCTGGCGGCAATGCGGGTGTTGTCGCGCCGCCTCGGCCGCCGTGTCGGCGGTTCGACCGGCACCAACTTCATCGCCATGTGTTTTCAGGCCGCGCGCATGATCGAGGAAGGCAAGGCCGGTTCGCTGGTGACGCTGATCTGCGATTCCGGCGATCGCTATGCCAACACCTATTATTCCGACGAATGGCTGGCTGCCAACAGCCTCGATCCCTCGCCTTTCGAGCCGGCGATCGAGGCCTTTCTGGCGGGGGGAAAACTGACCTTGCCGTTCGAGGAAAGCTGGGGCTGACTTTTCGGCTTCGGCTTGTCGGCTTCGGCTTGCCGGGGGCAAGTGTTCTGATAAGAAACCACCACCATCATTCAACAGACGGAGCGGCCGTGTCCCAGCGCATCAAGATTGGCATCGTCGGCGTCGGCAAGATCGTCCGCGACCAGCACCTGCCGGCCCTGGCGAAAGACCAGGACTATCACCTCATCGCGGCCGCCAGCCGGCATGGCAAGGTGGAAAGCATCCCGAATTTCCCTGATATCGAAGCCATGCTCGACGCGGTGCCTGAGCTCGAGGCCGTCTCGCTCTGCATGCCGCCGCAGTTTCGCTATGACGCCGCGCGCGCAGCGCTGGAAGCGAAAAAACACGTCTTCCTGGAGAAGCCGCCCGGCGCCACCGTCAGCGAGGTCGAGAACTTGAAGACATTGGCCGTGAAGAACGGCGTCTCGCTGTTTGCCAGCTGGCACTCGCGTTATGCACCGGCGGTCGAGGCCGCGCGTACCTTCCTGGGTTCGGCCAAGATCAAGTCCGCCGCCATCAACTGGAAGGAGGACGTGCGTCGCTGGCACCCGAACCAGGAATGGATCTGGGCCCCCGGCGGCTTCGGCGTCTTCGATCCGGGCATCAACGCACTGTCGATCGTGACCCACATCCTGCCGCCGATGTTCATCACCTCGGCCGTGCTCGATTTTCCCGAAAACCGCGCCGCGCCGGTCGCGGCACACGTCACCTTCCGCACCTCGAATGGATTGCCGGTGACGATGGAACTCGACTGGCTCCAGACCGGCCCGCAAAGCTGGGACATTGTCGCCGACACCGACAAGGGCGCCATGGTGCTGTCAGGCGGCGGCTCGAAGCTCGCCATCGACGGCCGCGTCGTCCATGACGAGCCGGAAGCGGAATACCCGATGCTCTACAGGCGCTTTGCCGAGATTGTCCGCGCCGGCAGCTCCGACGTCGACCTGGCTCCGCTTCAGCATGTCGCCGATGCCTTCATGCTCGGCAAGCGCAATGTGGTGGAGGCGTTTTTCGACTGAACGTCAATCCACGATAGCGATTGCAAAACCGTCATAGCCCTTGGCGCCGACAGTCTGGATGGCGGTGCCGTCCAATCGCTTATCGCTCCCGATGAAGGAAAACGCGGCCCGCGGACCTTCGACGTCGGCGTCATGGCCGTCGTCATCGAGTACCGCGCCGTCACGAATGACATTGTCGCAGACGATGGCGGTCCCCGGACGTGACAGGCGCATGGCCCAGGACAGATAGTGTGGGTTGTTCGGCTTGTCGGCATCGATGAAGATGAGGTCGAACGGCCCGGCATCCTCGGTACTCAACGCGGCAAGCGATTGCAGCGCCGGCCCGACCCGCAGTTGTACCCGTTCCGACACCCCTCCCCGTTCAAAATTCGAGCGCGCGACCGTGGCGTGATGCGGGTCGAGTTCCAGTGTCACGACCTTGCCGCCGACAGGCAGCGCGCGCGCCATCCAGATCGTCGAATAGCCGCCCAGCGTGCCGATCTCGAGGATCTTCTTCGCGCCCTGAATGCGCACCAGCAGTGAAAGCAGCTTGCCTTGTGCCGGCGACACGTCGATCGCCGGCAGGCCTTGGTCGTGGTTGGTTGCCAGAACGGCATCGAGCGCCGGATCCGCCTCGAACAGAGCGTCGACGATGTAGTCGTCGACAGAAGCCCAAGTCTTTCTGCTCATCGCTTTCTTCTCCGATCCAATTCAAAGCACAAAAGTCTCGCACAAACAAAAAAATGGGCCGCCGGGTTGCCCCGACGGCCTTGTTGCCTGAGATTCCTGCCGCCGCGCTTACTGCGCGGCGGTTGTCATGTCGGCCAGCATCGGCTCGGCGACTTCCACACCGGAGGCCTTGCGGCGCTCGTCAATGATCAGTTCGTCGCGCGAGGTGGCGATGCGCCGGATCTGGCTCATCGTGCCGCCTGTACCGGCCGGGATAAGCCGGCCGACAATGACGTTTTCCTTCAGCCCCTGCAGCATGTCGGTCTTGCCGGCAACCGCGGCTTCCGTCAGCACCCTGGTCGTCTCCTGGAAGGAGGCGGCCGAGATGAAGGACGGCGTCTGCAGCGATGCCTTGGTGATGCCCAGGAGCACCGGCTGGCCTTCGGCCGGCTTCTTGCCGTCCTCGATCAGACGCTCGTTGACCTCTTCCAGTTCGATCACGTCGACGTGGTCGCCCGGAATGTAGGTCGAGTCGCCCTGCGTGGTGATCTCGACCTTCTGCAGCATCTGGCGAACGATCACCTCGATGTGCTTGTCGTTGATCGACACGCCCTGCAGACGGTAGACTTCCTGGATCTCGTTGACGAGGTAGGAAGCAAGTGCCTCCACGCCCTTGATCGCCAGGATGTCGTGTGGCGCAGGATTGCCGTCGAGGATGTAGTCGCCCTTCTCGATGACGTCGCCGTCCTGAAGATGGAACGGCTTGCCCTTCGGGATCAGGTATTCGACCGGCTCAAGCGTCGAGTCATGCGGCTCGATGATGATGCGACGCTTGTTCTTGTAGTCGCGGCCGAAGCGGATCGTGCCGTCGATCTCAGCGATGATGGCGTGATCCTTCGGACGGCGTGCCTCGAACAGTTCGGCAACACGCGGCAGACCGCCGGTGATGTCCTTTGTCTTGGCGCTTTCCATCGGGATACGCGCCAGCACGTCGCCGGGGCGAACCTGAGCACCCGGCTCGACCGAAAGAATGGCCTCGACCGAGAGCAGGAAGCGAGCGTCGCCGCCCTTCGACAGCTTGCCGACCTTGCCCTTGGCGTCCTGGATGGCAATCGCCGGCTTGAGGTCG
Source organism: Mesorhizobium kowhaii (assembly GCF_042431665.1). Classification (NCBI taxonomy): domain Bacteria; kingdom Pseudomonadati; phylum Pseudomonadota; class Alphaproteobacteria; order Hyphomicrobiales; family Phyllobacteriaceae; genus Mesorhizobium; species Mesorhizobium kowhaii. Next base: position 17,534 of record NZ_JBHLYT010000021.1, on the reverse strand, counting down.
TTGCCGCGTGGCGTCGAGCGCCAGTCGATAACCTCACGCTTGGTGATGCCGGTCGACTCGTCGGCCGTTTCCTGAACGGAAATGCCGTCGACCAGATCCTCGTACGACACCCTGCCCTCGATTTCGGTGAGGACCGGGCGGGTATAGGGATCCCACTCGGCAATACGCTGGCCGCGCTTCACCTTGTCGCCATCGTCCACGAAGATACGCGAACCATAGGTGAGACGGTGCGTGGCGCGCTCCTTGCCGGCTTCATCGAGGATCAGCACCGCCATGTTGCGGCCCATGACCATCTGCTGGCCGTCGGAGTTGCGCACCACGTTGCGGTTGCGGATCTCGACCTTGCCCTCGTAGGAGGCTTCAAGGAACGAGCTGTCCACCACCTGCGCCGTACCGCCCATGTGGAAGGTACGCATGGTGAGCTGGGTGCCCGGCTCGCCGATCGACTGCGCCGCGATGACGCCGACAGCTTCGCCCTGGTTGACCGGGGTGCCGCGGGCAAGATCGCGTCCGTAGCAGACCGCGCAGACGCCAACCCTGACCTCGCAGGTCAGTGCAGAGCGGATGCGGACCGACTGGACGCCGGCTTTTTCGATCTTTTCCACGTCGCGTTCGTCCATCAGCGTTCCGGCCTTGACCAGAACCTCGCCCGACACCGGATGGGTGATGTCGTCGAGCGACGTACGGCCGAGCACGCGCTGGCCGACGGAAGCGACGACCTGGCCGGCATCGACGATCGGCTGCATGGTGAGGCCCTTGTCGGTGCCGCAGTCGACGGAGTTGACGATGCAGTCCTGCGCCACGTCGACCAGACGACGGGTGAGGTATCCCGAGTTCGCCGTCTTCAAGGCGGTGTCGGCCAGACCCTTGCGGGCACCGTGGGTCGAGTTGAAGTACTCGAGCACGGTCAGGCCTTCCTTGAAGTTCGAGATGATCGGCGTCTCGATGATTTCACCCGACGGCTTGGCCATCAGGCCGCGCATGCCGGCGAGCTGACGCATCTGGGTGGGCGAGCCACGCGCACCGGAGTGCGACATCATGTAGATCGAGTTCATCGGCTTCTGACGGCCATTGTCCTCGAACTCGACCGCCTTGATGCGGGCCATCATTTCGTCGGCGACCTTTTCCGAGCACTTGGCCCAGGCGTCGACGACCTTGTTGTACTTCTCGCCCTGCGTGATCAGACCGTCATTGTACTGCTGCTCGTATTCCTTGGCCAAAGCCTCGGTGTCGGAGACCAGCTTGATCTTGGCATCGGGGATCAGCATGTCGTCCTTGCCGAACGAAATGCCGGCACGGCAGGCATGGCTGAAGCCGAGCGCCATGATGCGATCGCAGAAAATGACCGTCTCCTTCTGACCGCAATGGCGGTAGACGGTGTCGATCATCTTGGAGATGTTCTTCTTGGTCATCTCCTGGTTGGCGGTCTCGTAAGGCACGTTGACGTTCTTCGGCAGAAGCTCGCCGATGATCATGCGGCCAGGGGTGGTGTCGTAGATCTTCGACACGACCTTGCCTTCGGCATCGACCGAACGGAAACGACCGCGGATCTTGGAGTGCAGCGTCACCGCCTTGGTCTCGAGCGCATGCTGGAGTTCGCCCATGTCGGCAAACACCATGCCCTCGCCCGGTTCGTTCTGATTGACGATCGAGAGATAGTAGAGACCCAGAACCATGTCCTGCGACGGCACGATGATCGGCGCGCCGGAAGCCGGGTGCAGGATGTTGTTGGTCGACATCATCAGCACGCGGGCTTCAAGCTGCGCTTCCAGCGACAGCGGCACGTGAACGGCCATCTGGTCGCCGTCGAAGTCGGCGTTGAAGGCCGTGCAGACCAGCGGGTGCAGCTGGATCGCCTTGCCTTCGATCAGGATCGGCTCGAACGCCTGGATGCCGAGACGGTGCAGCGTCGGCGCGCGGTTCAAGAGCACCGGATGCTCGCGGATGACCTCGTCGAGGATATCCCAGACTTCCGGACGTTCCTTCTCGACCAGCTTCTTGGCCTGCTTGACGGTCGAGGAGTAACCCTTGGCGTCAAGACGGGCGTAGATGAAGGGCTTGAACAGTTCGAGCGCCATCTTCTTCGGCAGGCCGCACTGGTGCAGCTTGAGCTCCGGACCGGTCACGATGACCGAGCGGCCGGAATAGTCGACGCGCTTGCCGAGCAGGTTCTGACGGAACCGGCCCTGCTTGCCCTTGAGCATGTCGGACAGCGACTTCAGCGGACGCTTGTTGGCGCCGGTGATGACGCGGCCGCGGCGGCCGTTGTCGAACAGCGCATCGACGGCTTCCTGCAGCATGCGCTTTTCATTGCGCACGATGATGCCGGGGGCGCGCAGCTCGATCAGCCGCTTCAGACGGTTGTTGCGGTTGATGACGCGGCGATAGAGGTCGTTCAGATCCGACGTGGCGAAACGGCCGCCGTCCAGCGGGACGAGCGGACGCAGGTCCGGCGGGATCACCGGAACCACTTTCATGATCATCCATTCCGGACGGTTGCCGGATTCCATGAAGTTCTCGACGACCTTGAGCCGCTTCAGATACTTCTTCTGCTTCAGCTCGGAGGTGGTCGAAGCCAGTTCCGAACGCAGGTCGCCGGCGATCTTCTCCAGGTCCATGCCGGCCAGAAGGTCATGAATGGCCTCGGCGCCGATCATGGCGGTGAAGCTGTCCTCGCCATACTCGTCGACGGCGATCATGTACTCTTCCTCGCTGAGCAGCTGGTGCTCCTTCAGCGCGGTGAGGCCAGGTTCGGTGACGATGTAGTTCTCGAAGTAGAGGACGCGCTCGATGTCCTTCAGGGTCATGTCGAGCAGCGTGCCGATGCGCGACGGCAGCGACTTCAGGAACCAGATATGGGCGACGGGCGCGGCGAGCTCGATATGGCCCATGCGCTCGCGGCGAACCCGCGACAGCGTGACTTCGACGCCGCACTTCTCGCAGATGACGCCCTTGTACTTCATGCGCTTGTACTTGCCGCACAGGCACTCATAGTCCTTGATCGGACCAAAAATGCGCGCGCAGAACAGACCGTCACGCTCCGGCTTGAAGGTGCGGTAGTTGATGGTCTCCGGCTTCTTGATCTCGCCGAACGACCAGGACAGAATCTTCTCAGGGCTGGCCAGCGATATCCGGATGGAATCGAACACCTGTGCCGGTGCCTGGGGATTGAAGAGATTCATGACCTCTTGGTTCATGCCGTTCTCCTTTTCGGGGTCCTCGAAAACCCCTTGCATCTAGTCGCGAGCCAAACGCCCGCCGTCTTTGTCGGCCACTGGCCGTCGAATTCGATAGGCGCGCCGCGGCTTTCCGCGGCGCGCCATTGCCTTACTCGGCCGCGTCGGGCAGCCGGATCGGGTTGTCGTCGAGCTTGGTGTTCTCCAGCTCGACATTGAGGCCAAGAGACCGCATTTCCTTGACGAGAACGTTGAAGCTCTCCGGAATGCCGGCCTCGAAGGTGTCGTCGCCACGGACGATCGCCTCGTAGACCTTGGTGCGGCCGGCGACGTCGTCCGACTTCACCGTCAGCATTTCCTGCAGCGTGTAGGCGGCGCCGTATGCTTCCAGCGCCCAGACCTCCATTTCGCCGAAGCGCTGGCCACCGAACTGCGCCTTGCCGCCCAGCGGCTGCTGGGTGACGAGCGAGTACGGACCGATCGAACGCGCGTGGATCTTGTCGTCCACGAGATGGTGAAGCTTGAGCATGTAGATGTAGCCCATCGTCACCTTGCGATCGAACGGCTCGCCGGTGCGTCCGTCATAGAGCTGCGACTGACCGCTGGTGTGCAGGCCCGCCTGCTCCAGCATGATGTTGATGTCAGCCTCATGCGCGCCGTCGAACACCGGGGTCGCGATCGAGACGCCGCGGCGCATCTGCTCGCTGAGGCGAACGATGCTCTCGTCGTCATACTCGCGGACCGGCTCGTTGCGGTCGTTGGCCGGTATGAAGCTCTCGAGCGTCTTGCGCAGCGGCTTGATGTCGCCGGCCACCTTGTACGCATCGATCAGCTCGCCGATCTTCCTACCCATGCCGGCGCAAGCCCAGCCCAGATGCGTTTCCAGGATCTGGCCGACATTCATGCGGCTCGGCACACCCAGCGGGTTGAGCACGATATCGGCATGCGTGCCGTCCTCGAGGAAAGGCATGTCCTCGACCGGAACGATCCGCGACACGACACCCTTGTTGCCGTGACGGCCGGCCATCTTGTCGCCGGGCTGCATCTTGCGCTTCACGGCCACGAAGACCTTGACCATCTTCATCACGCCGGGAGGCATTTCGTCGCCGCGCTGGACCTTCTCGACCTTGTCCATGAAGCGCTGTTCGAGCGCCTTCTTGGAGTCGTCGTACTGGCCACGCAGGGCTTCCAGTTCGCTCTGGAGCTTTTCGTTCTCCACCGCAAACTGCCACCACTGCGAACGCGGGTACTCGTCGAGCGTGTCCTTGGACAGCGTCGAGCCCTTCTTGAAGCCTTTCGGTCCAGCGATCGCTTCCTTGCCGACGAGAACGTCAGAAAGACGCGCGTAGACGTTACGGTCCAGAATGGCCTGCTCGTCGTCGCGGTCCTTGGCGAGGCGTTCGATCTCCTCGCGCTCGATCGCCATGGCGCGCTCATCCTTCTCCACACCGTGGCGATTGAAGACGCGCACCTCGACGACGGTGCCGAAGGTGCCCGGAGGCATGCGCATCGAGGTGTCGCGCACGTCCGATGCCTTTTCGCCGAAGATGGCGCGCAGAAGCTTCTCTTCCGGCGTCATCGGGCTTTCGCCCTTCGGCGTGATCTTGCCGACCAGGATGTCGCCCGGCTGAACTTCGGCACCGATATAGACGATGCCGGCTTCGTCGAGGTTCTTCAGCGCTTCTTCCGAGACGTTCGGAATATCGCGCGTGATTTCCTCCGGACCGAGCTTGGTATCGCGCGCCATGACCTCGAACTCCTCGATATGGATCGAGGTGAAGACGTCGTCGGCGACGATGCGCTCGGACAAGAGGATCGAGTCCTCGTAGTTGTAGCCGTTCCACGGCATGAACGCGACCAGCACGTTGCGGCCGAGCGCCAGATCACCGAGCTCCGTCGAAGGACCGTCGGCGATGATGTCGCCCTTGTTGACCCGGTCACCCATGCGCACCAGCGGACGCTGGTTGATGCAGGTGTTCTGGTTCGAACGCTGGAACTTCATCAGACGGTAGATGTCGACCCCGGACTTGCCCGGATCGAGATCTTCGGTGGCGCGGATAACGATACGCGTCGCGTCCACCTGGTCGACGATGCCGCCGCGGCGGGCGCCGATGGCGGCGCCCGAGTCACGAGCGACGATCGGCTCCATGCCGGTGCCGACGAACGGCGCCTCGGCGCGCACCAGCGGCACGGCCTGACGCTGCATGTTCGAGCCCATCAGCGCGCGGTTGGCGTCGTCGTTCTCGAGGAACGGGATCAGGGCCGCGGCCACCGACACCATCTGCTTGGGCGACACGTCCATCAGGTCGACGTTTTCGCGCGGCGCCATCATCACTTCACCGGCGCTGCGGCAAATGACGAACTCGTCGACGAAGCCGCCATTCTTGTCGAGCTCGGCATTGGCCTGCGCGACATGGTGCTTGGCTTCTTCCATCGCCGAGAGATAGACGACGTCATTGGTCAGCTTGCCGTCGACGATCTTGCGGTACGGGCTCTCGATGAAACCGTACTTGTTGACGCGTGCGAAGGTGGCCAGCGAGTTGATCAGACCGATATTCGGGCCTTCCGGCGTCTCGATCGGGCAGATGCGGCCGTAATGCGTCGGGTGCACGTCGCGCACTTCGAAGCCGGCGCGCTCGCGGGTCAGACCGCCCGGTCCAAGCGCCGACAGGCGGCGCTTGTGGGTGATCTCCGACAGCGGGTTGGTCTGATCCATGAACTGCGACAGCTGCGAGGAACCGAAGAACTCGCGCACGGCGGCAGCCGCCGGCTTGGCGTTGATCAGGTCCTGCGGCATCACCGTGTCGATCTCGATCGAGGACATACGCTCCTTGATCGCGCGCTCCATGCGCAGCAGGCCGACGCGGTACTGGTTTTCCATCAACTCGCCGACCGAACGAACGCGGCGGTTGCCGAGATTGTCGATGTCGTCGATTTCGCCCTTGCCGTCGCGCAGTTCGACCAGCGTCCTGACCACGGCCAGGATGTCGTCCTTGCGCAGCACGCGCACGGTGTCCTCGGCCTTGAGCTCAAGGCGCATGTTCATCTTGACGCGGCCAACGGCCGACAGATCGTAGCGCTCGCTGTCGAAGAACAGCGAGTTGAACATGGCTTCGGCGGTTTCGAGCGTCGGCGGCTCGCCGGGGCGCATGACACGATAGATGTCGAACAGCGCGTCCTGGCGGCTCTCGTTCTTGTCGACGTTGAGCGTGTTGCGGATATAGGCGCCGACATTGACGTGGTCGATGTCGAGAACCTTGATCTCGTTTTCACCAGTGCCAAGCAGCACCTTCAGCGTCTTCTCGTCGATCTCGTCGCCGGCTTCGAGGAAGATCTCGCCGGTGGCATAGTTGACGATGTCCTCGGCCAGGTAGTTGCCGAGCAGATCCTCGTCGGTCGCCTTGATCGCCTTGAGACCCTTTTCGCCAAGCGCCCTGGCCTGGCGGGCCGTGATCTTCTTGCCGGCTTCGACAACGACTTCGCCCGTATCGGCATCGACCAGGTCGCCGACAGCCTTGAGGCCGCGGAAACGCTCGACGTTGAACGGGATGCGCCAGTGGTCGCCGGCGCGCTTGTAGGTGATCTTGTTGTAGAAGGTCGACAGGATCTCTTCGCCGTCCATGCCGAGCGCCATCAGCAGCGACGTCACCGGAATCTTGCGGCGACGGTCGATGCGGGCGTGCACGACGTCCTTGGAATCGAACTCGATGTCGAGCCACGAGCCGCGATAGGGGATGACGCGCGCGGCAAACAGAAGCTTGCCCGACGAGTGCGACTTGCCCTTGTCATGGTCGAAGAAGACGCCCGGCGAACGGTGCATCTGCGAGACGATGACGCGCTCGGTGCCGTTGACGATGAAGGTGCCGTTCAGGGTCATGAGCGGCATGTCGCCCATGTAGACGTCCTGCTCCTTGATGTCCTTGATCGACTTGGCGCCGGTATCCTCGTCGATATCGAACACGATGAGGCGCAGCGTCACCTTGAGCGGCGCGGCATAGGTCAGGTCGCGCTGACGGCATTCGTCAACGTCGAATTTCGGTCCTTCGAACTCGTACTTCACGAACTCCAGCATCGAGGAGCCGGAAAAGTCCTGAATCGGGAAGACCGACTTGAAGACGGCCTGCAGTCCCTCGTCCGGACGCCCACCCTTGGGCTCCGCCACCATCAGGAACTGGTCATAGGATGCCTTCTGAACCTCGATCAGGTTCGGCATCTCCGCAACTTCCGGGATCTTTCCGAAGAACTTGCGTACGCGTCTGCGGCCATTGAAAGTCTGGGTCTGGGCCATCGTCGCTCCTTAGCTCTAAACTCGGGACGAGCCTCGCCGCGGCTCGCCTTGCATTCTGGGCCACCTGGGCGGCGACCCTCTGTCTGTTTTCCCGGCGCCTGTCGGCGGCCGGCTAAAACGGGAGAAAACCCGTTTCCTGAAGGCCGGTTTGCGGCCCTCAGGAAAGAGGTTCTCGTACGTCTCGCGCTACGCGTGCTCCCTCCGGCCGAAGGGAGTGGCGGACGGCGCGAGGCCGTCCGCCGCTTTTTACGCTTACTTCAGGTCGACCTTGGCGCCGGCTGCTTCCAGCTGGGCCTTGAACTTGTCAGCGTCGGCCTTGGAAACGCCTTCCTTGACCGGCTTCGGAGCCGCTTCGACCAGATCCTTGGCTTCCTTGAGGCCAAGACCGGTGATGGCGCGGACTTCCTTGATGACGTTGATCTTCTGAGCGCCTGCCTCGGTGAGGACGACGTCGAATTCCGTCTTTTCCTCGGCCGGAGCAGCAGCAGCCGCACCACCGCCAGCGGCGGCAACAGCCACCGGAGCAGCGGCGGAGACGCCCCACTTTTCTTCCAGAAGCTTCGACAGCTCGGCCGCCTCGAGGACGGTCAGCTTCGAAAGGTCGTCTACGATCTTTGCGAGATCAGCCATTGTTGTATTCCTTCATAAGGTTCGAACGTGTGTTTGTGATAGCGAGGAACGGCCTCATGCCGCCTCGTCCTTCCGGGCGTAAGCGCCGATGACGCGCGCGACCGAAGCCGCTGGCGCATTGACGATCTGGGCGATCCGGGTTGCCGGCGTGGCGATCATGCCAACCAGCCTGGCGCGCAGCTCATCGAGCGACGGAAGTGTGGCGAGTGCCTTCACACCGTCGGCGTTGAGCGAGGTGGTGCCCATTGCGCCACCGAGAATGACGAGCTTGTCATTTCCCTTGGCGAAATCGGACGCGACCTTCGGCGCCGCAATCGGATCCTCCGAATAAGCAATCAGCGTCTGTCCCTTGAACAGGTCGATGATCGATGCGGAGTCCGTGCCCTGAAGAGCGATTTTGGCGAGACGGTTCTTCGCGACTTTGACGGTGCCACCGGCGGCGCGCATTTTCGACCGAAGGTCGTTCATTTGCGCGACGGTGATACCGGCGTAGTGGGCCACGACCACTGAACCTGCGTTCGAGAACGCACCGTTCAGGCCCGTGACGAGTTCGCGTTTTTCCGCTCTGTCCACTGCCTATCTCCAGTTGACCCCCATCCTGTTAACGGGAACATTCCCATTCACGAGGACAGGCGTCGGGTTGCCTTTTGTCGGCCGGGCCATCCAGTAACGGATCTCCCGAACGACGCTCGAGGATCCTGCCCCCTTTCGCCACATCCCCCGGCAAGCCGGACGATGCGCAGACAAAAGGCAAACACGGTTCGAACCTTTCATTGGAGCAGTTCGCTCCGTTGTCCGGTCTTCACCCGTCTCATGCAGGCCCACATGAATTAAGGCTTTGGGGCCGCCTGCAATCTCGGACAGGATGTCCGGAAGCCTTTCGACTTCCGGCACCGGGCCGCCAACCTAGATCGGAGGCCCGGAATTCTTTTACGGATCAGTCCTTTAACGGCCGATCCCAAATAAAGCTTATCAGGACGCCGCGAGCGTCGAGACGTCGAGCTTGAGGCCCGGGCCCATCGTCGAGGTGACTGACACCTTCTTGACGTAGTTGCCCTTGGCGCCAGCCGGCTTTGCCTTGGTCACCGCGTCAGCGAAGGCGCGGATGTTCTCTTCCAGCGCCTTGACCTCGAAGGAGACCTTGCCGACGCCGGCATGAACGATGCCGGCCTTCTCGACGCGGAACTCGACGGCGCCGCCCTTCGATGCCTTGACGGCGGCGGCAACGTCGGTGGTGACGGTGCCGACCTTCGGGTTCGGCATCATGCCACGCGGGCCGAGCACCTTGCCGAGACGGCCGACCAGCGGCATCATGTCCGGCGTGGCGATGCAGCGATCGAAGTCGATCGTGCCCTTCTGGACGATGTCGACCAGATCCTCGGCACCGACGATATCGGCGCCAGCAGCCTTGGCTTCCTCGGCCTTGTCGCCACGGGCGAACACGGCGACGCGAACCGAGCGGCCGGTGCCGTTCGGCAGGTTGACCACGCCGCGGACCATCTGGTCGGCATGGCGCGGGTCGACGCCGAGGTTCATGGCGACTTCGACGGTCTCGTCGAACTTGACCGAGGAACGGTCCTTCAGCAGCTTCAGCGCTTCACCCAGGGCATATGCCTTGTTGGGATCGATGCCTTCGCGGGTCTTCGATACACGCTTTGCAATCTTTGCCATGATCTTAGCCCACCACTTCCAGACCCATCGAGCGGGCGGAGCCCTCGACCATGCGCATGGCCGCTTCGACGTCGTTTGCGTTCAGATCCTTCATCTTCTGCTCGGCGATGGCGCGAACCTTGTCGCGGCCGATCGTGCCGGCCTTGATCTTGCCCGGCTCCTTCGAACCCGATGTCAGGTTCGCCGCCTTCTTCAGGAAGTAACTCACCGGCGGCGTCTTCATGACGAAGGTGAAGGACTTGTCCTGGTAGTAGGTGATGACGACCGGAATCGGCGATCCCTTTTCCATTTCCTGGGTCTGTGCGTTGAACGCCTTGCAGAATTCCATGATGTTGATGCCACGCTGACCAAGCGCCGGGCCGATCGGGGGAGACGGCGTGGCCGATCCCGCTTTGACCTGGAGCTTGAGCTGGCCTGCAATTTTCTTAGCCATCTCTTTTCCTGCCTTTGTCTATGCCGGCCTTGCCGGCGGTTGCAGTCTGGTGGTGCGATCCATGCGACCGGCTAAAGCCGCATTCGTCTCCCACCGTTCTCAAAGCCGCGCGATCTCCGCGCCGCCCTTCCCTGCCGCACTTGGCGGCGGGATTTCGGATCAGCCCTTTTCGACCTGTCCGAACTCCAGATCGACAGGCACGGCGCGCCCGAAGATCGAAACTTCCACCTTGAGCCGCGCCCGCTCCTCGTCCACTTCCTGGACGAAACCGTTGAACGACGCGAAGGGACCATCCGAAACGCGGATCGCCTCGCCGATCTCGAACGTGACCGAAGGCTTCGGCCGCTCGACGCCTTCCTGCACCTGGTTCAGGATGCGCTGCGCTTCCGCCTCGGTGATCGGCACCGGCTTGGAGTCGCCCAGGAAGCCGGTGACCTTCGGCGTGTTCTTGACCAGCGAGAACACCGCATCGGTCAGATTGGCCTTCAGGAGCACATAGCCCGGGAAGAACTTGCGCTCGGCATCGACCTTGCGGCCGCGACGAACCTCGACGACCTTCTCGGTCGGCACCACGATCTGGTGGATATCGGCGGACAGGCCCTTCTGCTTGGCCTTGTTCTCGATGTCCTCGGCGACCTTCTTTTCAAAGTTCGAATAGGCGTGGACGATGTACCACCGCGCAGTCATTTCAAGACTTCTCCGTAATCGGCGGACTTAGCGTCCGATGCCAAGAATCTGCTCGACCGCGAGGCCCATGAGCTGATCGGCGGTGAAGAAAAAGATCATCGCGATCACAGCAAACGCCAGGACCATCACCGTCGAGATCATCGTTTCGCGCCGCGACGGCCAAGTCACCTTGGCGGTCTCCGCGCGAACCTGCTGGAGAAAGACGAAAGGATTTGTGGTTTTCGAAGCCATATGCCGCTCTGTCTTCAAGACCCGTTGGCCGGGTCCCCTGGATGATCCCGCTGGCCGGGACGTGCCGCCTGGGCTGGTTTTCGCGCCGAATCAGCGCAAACATTTCGCCCATGCAAATCAGACGCGTAAAGCCGGCTTCCCAGCTCCACGCGTCGCGTGTCTGTTTCGTCTACATAAAACCGATTCTTGATCCACGCAAGTGGCAAGTGTCCGCTTTATGACCAAACGCCGCCTCGGGACCATCCAGTCGTTCCGTCCCGGCTATGGCGCCCTTATGCCCCAATCACGCTAATATGGCAAGCGGGCCGCCGGTTTTCAAAGGCTAGCGCGGAGAAATATCGTTTTGATGGCCGGTTCGTGACCCCGAGACCGGTTTAACGGGGCGGCCTAAGGAGCGTCAGCATGGCGCCGCCGCAGGCGGAACGCGGGACTGACCGCCTCCGGCGAGGGAGCTGCCTAGCCAGCAGATCCTGGTGTCGAAACTCTTGGACGGCCATATCCCAATCTCCCTGCAGGCGAGTTGGGCAAATGGCACGCTCCCTTATGCTTTCGCCAAATATCTGAGACGCTTCAATATCTAACTTGGATTACTCGCGTTCGTTGGGGGCGCCGTCCGCGCGTTAGACGATGGAGAACGTTGCGAAGACTGTGCCGACCAACTCCATGTTGGCGGACACGGGGATCGCCGAGACCGCAAAAAACGGATTCATGAGGCAACCCCTCACCCACGACTTGCGTTCGCATAAGAAATATCAGGGTAAAATAATTATCGCAACTAGACTTTACTTTACCTGGCTTATTCTGAAGAATAATACGCTTTCTGTGCAGAAGGCCGAACTGGACGGGTCTTCTTTATACATTTAGCCGCCTTATAAAATCGAGCCGGCGGGGTAGCAGTACGATTGGTGGTAGGCCAGATAGCTGGATCAGGCCGTTGTTCTTCCAAGGGAGGATGAGATGGGGCAGATCATTAAAGCAACTGCAATCGTCAACAATGAAGTTGCGTTTCTCGCATGGCAAACCAACCCTGATCCGATCCCCGATTGCCTTGGCTTCCACATTGTTCGCGAATATCTCGATGCCAACGATCAGGTGACCAGCGAGCGCCCGCTTGCCGCCTATGTCGCCTTTGAAGGGCAGTCGAATCCAGACTGGCAGGCGCAGAACACGACTGTTTGGCCCGTGCAGAAGTTCAACTGGCGCGACCTCACGCTGCGGCGACACCGTGACAAGTTGGGTCTCCGGCCCGAGAATGAGCGGCTGCGATACCGTATCCGCCCGGTAGGTCGCTTTCGCCATGACCTTGAGGAAGTGGTGCCCATCCCCGAAAGCCATTGGGACGCAAAAACCAATCAGCGCGTCGAGCATCACTATCAGGGCGCACCTATCCGGCTCGGCTATCTGGGACCTGCGGCCCTCACCAATGTCGTCGTGGCCACCCGCCGCTTGGGATCGTTCCTCTCAACCTTCACCAACGGTATTCTCTCGAGCCAGTTCCTGATCCGCATGCTCGAAGAGGACGACGGCAAGATTGCGCCTAACGAACTTGCAGTTCGTCTGCGCGAACCAAATGACACACTGCGACGCTATCTGGCCGGCGACGTCCCGACGACTATAACCGAGTTCTTAAGCAGAGCTGGCGGGCAGTTTCATGCCGCCCTTTACGAGCTGGAGGATCGGCAGTTGCTTGACCTCCTGGTCGCCGCGGCACCCCGGATGCAGTTGATCCTGTCTGACGCAGGCTCCCGAGACACCAAGGACAAGATTACCAAGAAAGTCATTCACACCGACTATGACACAAGAAATAAGGATGCTCGCGCAGCACTGCGAGCAATCGCGGACGCGCCGCACGCGACGTTCGTCATGCAAGACCGGCTATTCAATGGCAGCGGCCACATCGGCCACAACAAGTTCGTGGTCTGGTCGGACGGGCAAGGACCCCAAGCGGTCCTTACCGGCTCGACCAACTGGACGTGGAGTGGCATTTCCGGTCAGAGCAACAATTGCATCGTCATCGAAGACGCGAACGTGGCGCGCGCATACCTCGACTACTGGCAACGTCTGTTCGACCACCCCTTGCCGCAGCCTGCGCACACGGGGGATGCCAACACCGGCGCGGACCAGGGCGATATCGTAAAGGACACCGACCGCACTCCGGTGACCGGCAATCTCGCTAACGGTGCCGCCTTTGAATGTTGGTTCTCACCCAACGTTCCAGGCGCCAAACAGCCGCCTTCGGCGCGCGCCAAGCATCAACCGCCACCTCCACCCGACATGGACCGTCTCTTCTCACTGATGCGCCGTGCACACCGCATAATTTTGTTCGCGGTGTTTTTGCCGTCCAAGGGCGGGGTACACTCGATCATCTCGCAAGCGATCGACCTCGGCCTGGCGGATACCAGCCTGGAGGTGGTCGGTGCGGTCTCCGATCCGATGGCTTGGGGTTACCAGCCCTCAGGCACCGGTCCAGATGGCAAGCCTTTGGTGCCGAGTTCGCCGTTCATTATCCAGCAGGGCGGTGTCAATGTCGTGCGCGCGACCGCGCTCACCGACAAGGATATCGGCCGCCAACTCGGCAATTTCGTCAACAAGGAAATTTTGAGCGCGGGTAAGGCGATCATCCACGACAAGATCCTGGTGATAGATCCGCTTGACCCGGAGAATTGCGTGGTCGCATTCGGCAGCCACAATCTGGGTTACAAGGCGTCCTACTCCAACGACGAAAACCTAACAATCGTGCGGCGTGATCCCGCGCTTGCCCAAGCGTATGCAGCGCATGTACTCGACGTATTCGATCATTACCGCTTCCGTGCAGCTGAGGCAGAGAAGTCGGCCGAACTAAAGCGGGCCGGCATCGCCGCATCATCAAGCCCGACCGATGGCTTCCTTAGCATTGACGACAATTGGCAGACCAAGGCAAATCGGCGGATTTCTGCCTATTTTGCGAAATAAATGCCTAGCAGCGTTGCTGGGTCGACGAAGGCAAGAAACCTAGCACGATAGACGTGAGCTTTCCCTTCGAGAATCGTGTGTTTTTCCGTCACCGTCAGACACTCCCTGCGGACGTGCAAGTTTGTGAAAGAGATGTGTAAGGCTAATTTCGGCTTCCTAGCCAAGCAAGGCGTTTTCTAAGTGCCTGATTCCAATGAAGGAATGGCACGGGCAGCAGGGCTCGAACCTACGACCTGCGGTTTTGGAGACCGCCGCTCTACCAACTGAGCTATGCCCGTACGTGCGCATGTCGGCGCAGCAGGCGCTTCCTAAAAGCTTCCGCACGCTCTGTAAAGAGCGGTTTGCAAGCAAACGCGCCTTAACCCCTGCGCCAGAAATCGGGATAGCTGACCACCAGCCCATCGCGGTCGATCTCGAGCTCCCGCTTGAAGTCGCTGGCGCGCGATTCATAGAGATATCGCCTGCCCTCTTCGAGGCATGTGTAGCGCTGCGGGTTGGCGACCACGGTGAGGGCCGGGAAATCGATGAAGGCGGTGGTGATCTCGGCACGTTGGCCGGTCGAAAGCCGCAAGCGCCGGATCGGCAGTGTGTTGGTGAACGGCGTGACGGTGAGATCAGGATCGAGAACGCCGTCGAGTTCGGGCATCGGCAGGCCGTCCCTGGTCCAGCGGCGATCGCCGTCGGCGGCAAGAACAAGTGTCTGGCCGCTACCGATTATGTCGACCATGACACTCCTGGCGTGCCAGTTCGCGTCGCAGGCGATGCGGTAGCGGACGGCAAACGGCGTTTGCCCGGAGCAGATGACGACGGAATCGGCCGAGACTTCCCCTGCCCGCTCCTGCAGCAGCAGGTGTTCGAGGCCGGGACCATCCCATTCGTGCCAGCGCACGATCTTCATATCTTCCAGCATCAGCCCGATCCCTCCCGTGGCGACTGCAGGCTACTTTGTTTCCGGTGGCCGATACGGGCCGCCCGGCACGCCCCAGCCCCAGGCCGGCATCGGTTCCGTCTCGGGATCGCAGGTCTCGCCGAGATTGGAGTTCATCTTGGCCAGCCGCGATCCCCACTCGACATAGCCCATGAAGGCCGAGCGGAATTCAGGATCGTCGGGCAGGCCGACCGCGTCGGCGGCATCGGCCAGGAGATTGATCCAGCGGCGACGCTGCTCCTCGGTCAGATGCTTGCCGAGATGATGCATCACCATCTCGCGATGGCCGCCAAACTTTTCGCTGTAGGTTTTCGGTCCGCCGAAAACCTCGCCGATGAACGCCGCCACATGGGCGGGATGATCCGGGGACATGGTCCTGAACACCGGCCCGACGACCGGGTCGCGCAGCACCTTGTCATAAAAAGTCTCCGTCAGGCGGTTCAGCGCCTCGGCGCCGCCAGCCCATTCGTACAATGTCGGGACGTCCTGGCCCATTTTCGATTCCTCCACCAGCCCCGAGACGACGATAGCGGAACTATCGGAGATGGCTCAACCTGCCTCGATGGCCAGCCTGTCGATCCGAAGTCGCGCTGCCCTACAATTTGGCCGGCGCTTCGGCCTGCGCGTTGGGCGATGATATCACACGGCAATTCTCGGGTTTCGGCGCCGCATCACAGATGGTGGCGCCGGTCAGCACGTCGACCGATTGCGGTCCTGTCGTCAGTCCAACCTTCAGCATCATGTCGGGTTCAAGCTGGCGCTCGACTGAGCGCCGCTCAATCGCGGTGAACAGACCGGGACCGATCGCCATCTCCTCAAGGTAGGCCTTAACCACCTGCTTCTGCCCCATCGGGTACAGGCCAAGCCGCGCCTGGGGACCGACAAGCCGTCTGACGCCGCCGGCAAGCATGAGAGCGCAGGCCGAATCGCACTCCCCTCCGGCATCGATGCTCAGCCCGGCATAGGCGCCGTCTTCATCCGCGCAGTCCGCCTCTCCCGGGTCGCAGCCAACGAAATCGGTTCGGGCAACGGCGACGTCGAGCTTCTTTTCATGGACAAGCCGCCCCGCCGCCAGAGCGCCAGACAGGTCACCTCCTTGCGAGTTGATCACCACAGGCAGCCGCCGGTTGCCAAGCGTGTCGAGCAACTGGCGCAGCTTCTGCGGGGTCTGAGCGGTAATCGCGCCTTCCGCCGAGATCCATTCCGGACAGTCGGGATTGCAGAGCGGGTTGCTGCCGCGAACCACGACAAAGCGCATGTCCTCACGCGCCTTTGCGGTCTCCGGTTCAGCCGTTGCGGCAGTCGCGGGTTTGGCCTCGGCCGTCACCGCAGCAGCCGGCAGCGTGACCTTGTCTGCCGGAGCCGGCACTTCCCGGCAATTCGCGGGCAATGGATTGGCGCGGCAGATGGTTCCCGCGGTCAGCATGTCGACGGAATCCAGGCTGGTGACCATCTTCATCCGAAGCATGTTTTGCACTTCCAGCTGGTGGATCGCGCTGACCGGGGTGTTCTTCATCGTCTCGAGCACGCCCTTTTCGACACCCATCCCGTTCAGATAGGCCGCCAGCCTCTTCTCCACCGCCTTGCTCATTTCGTAGGTCTTGTAGCTGCCGGCATTCTTTCGGCTGACGATTTTGGTGTTGAGTACCTTCTTCTTGCCGCCCACGATGCGATAGGTGGTCCGATACTGCAATTTCGTGCGGACATAGGTCGTGGTGATCTGATGAACGCCGAGATAGGCCTCTTCGCCGACCACACGCCGGACACCGCCGGCAAACATCAGCGGACAGGCGGAATTGCACATCGCGCCGCTGGCGTAGGGCTCACCAAAATAACGGGCGCCCCTGCCGTCGTTGCTCGTGCAGTCCTTCGCATCGGGCAGACAGCCGTCGAACCAGGTCTTGCCGACGGCGATATCGAGCTTGTTCTTGCGGATCAGCCGGCCAAGCGTCAGCGCCGCCTCGACATTGCCGCCGGGAGAATCGACGACGATCGGCAGCTTTCGGCCGTTGAGCGTTTTGAGCATGCGTTTGAACAAAGTCGGCGTTCCGGCTTCTATCGAGCCTTGAGCCGAGATCCATTCCGGGCAGATCGGCTCGCAGCCCGTTGCATTGCTGCGGACAATGACAAAGCGCATCGTTGGGCCGAGATCCCGGGCCGTATCCGCCGCAGAGGCGGCATGCCCCATGACAAGCAAGGCCAGCAGGCAGATCAGCCGCAGTGACCACAATGCCTGACGATCTGGAAGGCGCCCTGGAACCATTTGGGAAAATGCCCCTTGATGCAACCTATCCTAGTCGAGCCCCAGAGGCTTGCAACAGGGTTCGGGCGACAATACGGGCACCGCATCGCTATGCGAAAAGAAAAAGGGCGGTCGCAAGGACCGCCCTTTCTGTTTCGGACCCGACCGGCAGATGCCGGCGTCGGTTATTCCTTGATGGTGACGACGATGCCGGCACCGACGGTGCGGCCGCCTTCACGGATGGCGAAGCGCAGCTTCTCTTCCATGGCGATCGGCACGATCAGCTCGACATCGAC
>NZ_JBHLYT010000020.1:0-82400 GCF_042431665.1 Mesorhizobium kowhaii | reverse complement strand
CGACGGACCGGCTCAGATCGTTTGATTGCGGCATGGGGCTCTCCATCGGGTTGGTTGGAAGCGCCGAAAGTGCCACCTTCGCCGCCAGCCCCATAGCATCTTAATTGCGTGCCGGTCGCACCGCCGATCCTGAAAAACTCCAGGATCGATCGCATCGCAATCACAAGCAGAACCCCGACTGCCGTTTGCGCGGTCCGCGGTTTAGACAGCCAACTCCAAATCCGTTCCAAGGCGCTTTTTCCCTGATAGCCGACGGTCCTGGATTTCTCGCGGCTCTATTGCCGCGAGATCGCGCTCAGCTAACGCCGCAGCACCGCGCTCAGCACGTCGCGGATGCCGATGGCGCCGACAAAGCGCGACTGGTCGTCGAACAGCGCCACCGGTGCGGTCTGCGAACGGTGCATGGCCAGCATCACGGTCTTCAGCGAGGTGCCGGGATTGGCCCAGAACACCTGCGCCACCTCCTCCGGCTGGCCCTCGACATCGGCGCACGACACCCAGACCGCCGGCTTGCCGTCGCGTTCGGCCGCTGCCACCAGCCCATGCTCGTCGATCTTGAAGCGCGTCGTCTTGCGCCGGTCGAGCCATACCCAGCCATTGTCGCCGTGCTCCAGATCGCGACGGTCGCGCATCACGTTCCAGGCGGTCAGCACCGACAACGGGTTCACATTGGCGATGAAGTCGCGGACATAGTCATTGGCCGGGCGCAGCACGATGTCCTCCGGCGCGCCGGTCTGCACGATGCGGCCGCCTTCCATGATGGTGATATGGGTGCCGATCTTGAGCGCCTCCTCGAGGTCATGGCTGACGAAGATGATGGTCTTCTTCAATTCGGCCTGCAGCTGCAGCAATTCGTCCTGCAGCTTGGTGCGGATCAGCGGGTCGAGCGCCGAGAACGGCTCGTCCATCAACAGGATCGGCGCCTCGGTGGCAAAGGCGCGCGCCAGGCCGACGCGCTGCTGCATGCCGCCCGACAGCTCATGCGCGTATTTCTTCGACCACTGGTCGAGATTGACCAGCTTGAGCTGGCGCTGCACGCGCTCCTTGCGCTCTGCCTCCGGCACGCCGGCAAGTTCGAGGCCGAGGCCGACATTTTCCTCCACCGTGCGCCATGGCAGCAGGCCGAATTGCTGGAACACCATGGCGACCTGCTTCTGCCGCAGCCTTCTCAGCGTCACCTCATCGCAGGTGACGACGTCGACCGTTCCGTCGCCGTCTTTGACCAGCACCTGGCCGCGCGAAACGACGTTCAGCCGGTTGACGGCCCTGAGCAGCGTCGATTTGCCGGAGCCGGACAGGCCCATCAGCACGGAAATCTCGCCCTCATGCACGGTCAGGCTGGCGCCGGCGCAGCCCAGCACATTGCCGGTCTTTTCGAGGATTTCGGCGCGGGTGGCGCCGGCGTCGACCATCGCCAGGGCGCCGGCCTGATCCTGGCCGAACATGATGTCGACATTCCTGAAGTCAACGGCGACGGTCATTTCTTGCCTCCCACGCCGATGCGTGTCATCCGGTCTAGCACGATGGCCAGCACGACGATGGCGAGGCCGGCTTCAAGCCCGAGGTCGATCTTGCGCGAACCCAGCGCCCGGTTGATTTCGGTGCCGAGGCCGCCGGCGCCGATCAGTGCGGCAAACACCACCATCGACAGCGACAGCATGATCGACTGTGTCAAGCCCGCCATGATGGTCGGCAGCGCCGAGGGCAGCTCCACCTTCCACAGCAACTGGCTCTTGGTGGCGCCGAACGCCTCGCCTGCCTCGACGATCGACTTCGGCACCGAGACGACGCCGAGATGCGTGAGACGAACCGAGGTCGGGATGACGAAGATGATGGTGACGATGAGGCCGGGCGCATTGCCGAGGCCGAACAGCGTCAGCACCGGGATCAGGTATACGAAGGTCGGCAGCGTCTGCATCAGGTCGAGCACCGGCAGCATGATGCGATAGACCTTCGGCTTGTGCGCGGCCCAGATACCGAGTGGCACACCGATGGCCATCGAGGCGGCGGCAGCGGCAACCACCAGCACCAGCGTCTCCACCGTCTGCTTCCAGAGGTTCTGGTTGAGGATGAACAGCAACCCGAGAAAGACGGCCACCGCCAGGCCTCTCGATCGCTGCAGATAATAGGCAAGCAGCGCAATCAGCGCGATGAGAAGGACGGGCGGTACCAGCAGCAGCGTGTCGACCACTCCGTCGAGCAGGAAATTCAGGCCGCCGGAGAGGCCGCGGAAGAAGGTGTTGAAATTGTCGGTGAGGAAGGTGAAGAACGCTTTGCCCCACTCGCCTATGGGGATCTTATAACTGACAAAGAATTTTGAAATCGGATCCATCTTGCCCCTCTTTGGCAGTCGCCGTCCTTGCCGGACGGTCATCTTGTCACAGGATATGGAAAAGGGCAGCCCTTTCTACAGTGACTGCCCTTCTTGATCGGTCACGCCGAACGCAAGGCCGGCTCAGCTTCCGAGCGCAGTCTTCACGGCTGCAGCCGCGTCGCCGCCATCGAAAGTGGTCACGCCGGCAATCCACGGAGCAACCGCGTCCGGATGCTTCTTCAGCCAGTCGGTCGCGACCGTGTTGGCGTCGCCGCCCTTGAGGATCGCGTCCATCATCTCGCCTTCCATGTCGAGGTTGAACTTCAGGTTGGCGATGAACTTGCCGGCATTCGGGCACTCGGTGGTGTAGCCCTTGCGCACATTGGTATGCACGGTGGCGGCGCCGAAGCCGCTGTCGCCCATGCCATCGAGATAGGTGATCTTCATGGCACCCATCACCGGATGCGGCGTCCAGCCGAGGAAGGCGATCCACTCATTGTTCTTGATCGACTGCTCGGCCTGGGTGAGCATGCCGGCCTCCGAGGATTCGACCAGCTCGAAGCCTTCGAGATTGTCCTTCGGGTTCTTGATCATGTCGAGGATGATGCGGTTACCGTCATTGCCGGCCTCGATGCCGTAGATCTTGCCGTCGAACTTGTCCTTGAACTTGCCGAGGTCGGTCAGCGTCTTGACGCCGGCATCCGCCACATAGGTCGGCACGACGATACCGTAGCCGGCGCCACTGAGGTTTTCGCTGATGGTCTCGACCGAACCGTCGGCGGTGTAGTCCTTGATGTCGTTGGTCATCGACGGCATCCAGTTGCCGAGGAAGACATCAAGATCCTTGTTCTTCAGCGACGCCATGGTCACCGGCACCGACAGCTGGATCGTCTGCGGCTCGTAGCCGAGCGCGGTCAGCAGAACGGAAGCGACACCGGTCGTCGCCTGGATGTCGGTCCAGCCGACATCGGAAAGACGCACCGCCTTGCAGCTTGCCGGATCACCGGCGAAGGCAGCGCTCGTGGACAGCAGAGCCGCCAGGCCGAGGCCGGCGACGAAGGAATTCATGCGCGACATAGATATTCTCCCATTGCAATTCTTTGGCGAAGCGAAGTTACGGTTTCTCTGCCCGCCTTGTTTCGTCAGCCAAACACCATTCTGGTGTGGTTTCAAGCATCAAGGCAATCACGATCAACGGCGCAGGCTGGCCAATCAGCGACACGCTTCCTGCTTTTGCACTGCGCGGGCGTCGTTTTTTGGGGGCGGGGGTCGTTTCTTGGGGGAATGCGGCGGCGCCCCCTCCCCGCGTCGGGATAAGTCGGCTTAAAAGGGCGGCATGGCCAAGCTCTACTTCCACTATGCGACGATGAACGCCGGCAAGACGACGATGCTGTTGCAGGCGTCGTACAATTATCGCGAACGCGGCATGCGCACCATGCTGTTCGTCGCCGGCCACTACCAAAAGGGCGACAGCGGCCTGATCTCGTCGCGCATCGGCCTGGAGACGGAAGCCGAGATGTTCCGCGACGGCGACGATCTGTTCGCCCGCGTCGCCGATCACCATGAGCATACGACCGTGCATTGCGTCTTCGTCGACGAGGCGCAGTTCCTCGAGGAGGAGCAGGTCTGGCAGCTCGCCCGCATCGCCGACCGGCTGAACATCCCGGTCATGTGCTACGGCCTGCGCACCGATTTCCAGGGCAAGCTGTTTTCCGGCTCGCGCGCGCTGCTGGCGATCGCCGACGATTTGCGCGAGGTCCGCACCATCTGCCGCTGCGGCCGCAAGGCGACGATGGTGGTGCGCCTCGGCCCCGACGGCAAGGTGGCACGTCAGGGCGAGCAGGTGGCGATCGGCAAGGACGTCTATGTCTCGCTCTGCCGCCGCCACTGGGAGGAAGAGATGGGCCGCGCCGCGCCCGAGGATTTCATCGGCTTCACCCAGGCCTGACCAGAGCGGTTCTTCGTTTCACGGAAACGCAGAACCGCTCTATCTCTCTCTTTGTTTTGACGCAATTCCGGACGGAAAACCGTTTCACACTTTTCCTGGAATTGCTTTGGGCTCACACAGTCGAGACACGCCGTCTCGGAAGCCGCCAGCCGAGCCGCACACCAAGCGTCGCCAGCGCAATCAGCGCCATGCCGGCAGCCTGCGCCGGTCGGAGCGGATGCCCATAGATCGCCCAGTCGACCATGATGGCGACGACAGGGTAGATGAAGGTGATGACGCCGATCACCGGTGTCGTCAGGCGCGGAAAGGCCGAATTCATCAGCACATAGGCAATGCCGGTATGCAGGATGCCAATGCCGAGCAGCCAGCCCCATGACGCAGGCGCAATATGTTGGCCGATGTCAGCGAACGGAGCGAGCATGACGACACCCACCACCGTCTGGCAAAGCACCGTGATTTCCGGGCGCTGTTGCCCAAGGCCCTTGGCAAGGATCGTCGCAACGGCATAGAGCAGGGCAGCACCCAGGGTCAGCGCAATACCCAGGGCCCAGTATGGGTCGGCATGGCCGTGCGCGACAACGAGGCCGCTGGCCAGCACGACGCCGAGAAATGCGCCAAGCATCCATAGAATCTGGTCAAGCGAGATGCGCTCCTTGAGAAAGACCACGCCGATCAGCACCACGAAGAATGGCTGCACATGGTAGACGATCGTCGTCGTGCCGATCGACGTCATAGCGAAACCGGCGAAGAAGGCCGTCCAGCTCAGCACCATGCAGACGCCGGCAAGCGCAGCGAGGCCAAGCCGGGACAGAGACAGCGTTCGGTCCGGCAGATAGCCGCGCAGCAGGCACCATGCGGCCAGGAATATCGTGCCGAACACGCATCGCCAGAAGACGACGGTGACGGGATGAAGCCCCGATTCCGTGACGAAGGCGCCGACCGTGCCGGCAATCACCATCGCCAGGGCGAGGCTCGCGGCCGGGAAACGGGCGGTCGATGTATCTGTCATGAGGCGTTCTTCCAGATGGTGCGGCAGCATCTGGCCAGTTCGGAAGCTCTCAAACAAGCGAATAGATTTGTAACTAGCTATTCGATATGTTGATAGCACCATGGCCACTCCGCTCGACCTCAACCTGCTGAAAACCTTCGTCGCCGTCGTCGAGAGCGGCAGTCTTTCCAATGCCGCACCACGGGTCGGCCGCAGCCAGTCCGCCGTCAGCATGCAGATGCAGCGGCTGGAGGAGATGGTCGGCAACCAGCTTCTGGTGCGTGGTCCCAGAACCGTCACCCCTAACGCGATCGGCGAGGATTTCCTGATCTATGCGCGCCGGCTGCTGAAATTGTCGGATGAGGCATGGGCCAGCGTCACCCGGCCGAAGGAAACCGGCAGCGTGCGCCTCGGCGTGCCGGACGACTACGCTGCCTTCCTCTTGCCGCCCGTGCTGTCGCGTTTCGCGGCGGAACACCCGTTGGTGACGGTGGAACTGATCTGCGAACAATCGACCGCGCTGGTGAAAACGTTGGCGGAGGGACGGCTCGACCTGGCAATCGTCACTCGACTGCCGGAACAGCCGCTCGACGTGATCCGGCTGGAGCGCTTCGTCTGGGTGGCCTCGCCCAACCATGTCGCCTGGGAGAACGATCCCTTGCCCGTCGCTTTGTTCGAACCCGGCTGCGCCGCCAGGATGAATGTCCTGCAGGCGCTTGGCGATGCCGACCGGTCCTATCGCTGCACCTATTCCAGCGCCTCCCTGCTTGGCCTGATCGCAGTCGTCCAGGCCGGTCTTGCGGTCGCCGGCCTCGCCCAGCGCAGCGTGCCGCCGTCACTGCGCATCATCGGCGGCAATGAAGGGCTTCCCGTGCTGCCGGATCTCGAAATCGGCATCCTGCGCAACCCGCTATCGACGACACCGGCGGTCGAGCGGCTGAGCGATTTTCTGCGCCGTGACCTGGCACAGCAGGCCTGACTGCAGTGCCCCCGACTTGCGATAACATTGTCATGGCATTCGACATCAAGAGCCGCCGGGCATCCTCCCAGTCCCGCCACGATGCAGCGTTTGTTAAGGCCTCGGTCCTATAAGACCGTCAGCCAGAACTCTCCGGGGTCAGCCATGTTTCGAGCCGCTTCGTCTGCCAGCATTCTTCTCCTTGCCACCTCGCTTGCCGCTCATGCCGGCGGTGACCCGGCGCTGGGCAAGCATGTCTTCAACCGGTGCATCGCCTGCCATGAAGCCGCCACCGACCGCGACAAGGTCGGCCCGCATCTGATGGGCGTCGTCGGCCGCACCGCTGGTAGCGCCGAGAGCTTCCTTGGTCACTACTCCGGGGCGATGAAGAGCGCCGGTGCTGCCGGCCTGGTCTGGGATGAAGCCAACCTCGCCGAATATCTCAAGGCGCCTCGGCTCAAGGTGCCCGGCAACAAGATGATGTTTGCGGGACTGACCAATGACGACGATATCGCCAATGTCATTGCCTATCTGAAGGCCGATCCCAAGCCCTGAGCAACCGCCGGGTACGTCGCATGACGACGCCGGCTTCACCGGATATGATACGCCTGCAACTGGAATTCCAGGGGCGTCCGCGCCTGCGGGGATCGACTGCCTTGCCGGCACAGAAGTTCAATGACAGTTGAACTACGCTTGGCCTGCAAGCTAATCACGCCATGATCCCGTCTTCACTATCTTTCAAGACCGTGACGAATTCTTTTGTTTTCGGGGCGGGTCTTGTCTTGCGTCTTTCAATCCCCGGATGCCCCACATATATTCGCCGCTGTTCGCGACCAGCGACGTGATGCCGAAGCGGGAGGCCCCAATGGCGACATTGCAGAATTTCGATGCCGAAATTGCCAAGACCAAGCAGGTCGTGCAGGACATGCGCACCAAGATCGAGCAGTCCGGCACCGTGCTTGATACGCTCGCCACCGCCGACAAGAAGATCGGCGACGCCAATTTCGACATCGAGAACGCCCGCATCGAGGACGTGCTGAAACAGCAGAAGGTGATGGAAGGCAACATCGCCGACCTGATCATCGGTCTGGAGGACGCCACCAACGTCTTCGGCGCAGAGTTCGAGAGCATGAAGAACTACACCGGCTGGGAAAACTTCGTCGGTATGTTCTCCAGCCAGAGCAAGCAGCGCATGCGCACCGACCGCGTCCGCAACATGTCGCTGGCCGGCAACCTGCAGGAATTGCTGGCCAAGTCCGACACCATTGTCGGCATCCTGAAGGCGCAGAAAGAGGTCCTCGACCAGCGCTACAAGACCTCCGAGGCCAGCCTGTCGCAGGTCATCGAGCGCCGCAAGACCACCATGTCCAACCTCGAAGCCGTGCAGAAGCGCATCGAGGAGCTCAACCCGATGCTGCTCGACATCGAAAACAAGATCGCCGCTTCCACCAGCCAGAAGGACCGCACGCAACTCGAGGGCGAACGCTCCAAGCTGGCGACGGAATACAACGAAAAGCAGGCCAAGGAGCAGGAGTTGCTGGCCGAGAGCCAGACGCTCGAGCGCTACACCTCGATGTTCCAGACCTTCGTCGATTCGCTCAACAACCAGATCGCCGCGCAGTCGACACTGATCAACAAGCTGACCATCGATACCGAACAGCGTATCGTGCTCTACAAGGCGCTGGAAGATTCGCTGAAGACCGCCGCCCAGCAGGACGTCGCCCACAAGATCAACACGCTGGGCAGCCAGGTCGACAACACCGCCGAGGAAACCATGGCCGGGATCGGCGCAGCTTCGCAAAAGCACATTGGCGACCTGCTCGAAATGCACGAGAAGAACATGGTCGCCAGCGCCGACATCCAGCGCCGCAAAAAGCTGGCCGACGATGCCTTTGCCCGCCGCTTCGACGAGGTGCTGAAGAAGCACAACGCGGCAAACTACGTGCAGTCGTAGGGGTGACAGGACTGCCCGCGAGCGCACAGGCATGACCCCCGAAAACGAAGCGGCGGCACGGTATTTCTCCGCCATCACGGCCGCATTGAGCGGCCTTGAAGTGTTCATGCGCGACGACCGCTCGCCGCTCTACCGGCATGGCATCGTCGCCAAGATCGTCGCCGAATACATCGCCCGGCTCGACAAGTCGTTTGCCTGCTGGCGCAACCGGCTGGGTTTCATGGACACGTTCCGCATTTCGCGCGCCGAAAGCGGCTTCCCGGTGTTCCAGAACCTGCTCGAACTGGAAAACGACCGTCGCCAGGCCGACGCGCGGCTTGCCAACATTCCGCTGGCCGGCGAGTTGCGCGAGGAAATGGCCGACTTCATCCTGCGCCACAAGGAATTCCCCGAGGCGCTGCAGAAGTCGATGGCCGAACGGCTCTATCTCGAGGACGTGAAAAGCGAGAACACGTTCGGCCCGTTCACGCTGGCGCAGACAGCCAAGGTCTCGGTCAATCCAAAGACGGCGCGCCCCTATTACCTCGTCCACTGGGCGACGTTCGACGGCAGCGCCAACCTGCCGCTGGTCTACATGGTGACGGTGGAGGATTCTTCCGAAGCGATGATCAGCCAGCTTGTCGACAGAAACGGCAAGCTGAACGAGACGATCGACATTCCGCTGCCGGTCGACGGCCTGCTCAATCCTGAACTTGCCCACCGCTTCGACGATTTCACCGAGAAGAATTCGGCCTATACGCTGTCACCGGCGACCATCGCGGTCAACCTCGACAAGGATTTCGAGCCGCTGCACCCCAAGCAGCTGCGCCGTGTCGTGCTCGGCCCCTTCTACTCGGCAGGGATTACCGACAACAATTCGACGGTGACCGAGGTGCTGGCCAAGGTGCGCAAGCCGGAGAATGCCTGGCTGCTGACCTGGACCATCCAGGAGGTCTATTCCAAGGCCGAGAAACCCGGCCGCAAGGGGCTGTTTTCAAGTGAGAAGACGACGCAGGAATTCTTCATCAACACCGACGATCTGGAAGCCGCGCGCCAGGGCGTTTCGAGCTACGAGAACCATGCATTGATCCCGCACGAGGCCTACCAGGCACTCTACGCCGCCGGCGAGGCGCAGAAGATCTTTGCCGGCTACAAGGTCCACATCCTGTCGAATGGGCAGGTGATCAGCGATGTGTGAGAGCTCCGCTCACATCGGGCAACGTCACGCCCAATCGAGGCGTAAACAATGACGCCCGCAGGCACAGTTTTCGCCAAGAAGCGGCAGCTTGACGCCTTAAGGAAGAGAGTTCGACCCGGCGCTTTGGACGGCCTGGAGCACAGTCAGCGGATCGACATAACCTATACGTCAAACGCGATCGAGGGCAATACGCTGACGGCGGGCGAAACCGCCTTGGTCCTGGAGAAAGGCATCACGATCAGTGGAAAGCCGCTTAAGGACCACCTTGAGGCCATCGACCATGCAAGGGCGTTGAACTGGGTACTGGAAATCGCTTCCCAAAGCGATACGCCGATAGTTGAAGCGGATATCCGTAACCTGCACCATCTGGTTGTAGCAAATTCCAAGCCCGAAATTGCCGGTCGTTATGCCGACAGCGCCCGCTATGTGAACACCGATGTCGGTGTTCACAATTTCCCAACACCGACGGAAGTACCCGCGCTTATGGAAACGTTCTGCCACTGGCTGGGCGCAGCACGCCAAACGCCGCAGACCGCCTTCGAAGCCCATCGACGGCTCGTCGGCATTCACCCCTTCAACGACGGCAATGGCCGCACGGCACGTCTCCTGATGAACCTTGTGCTGGCGCGCGCGGGCTATCCGCCTGTGGCGATCCGCCCCGAAGATCGCCCAGCCTACATCGCCGCGCTTGAAATCGCCCAGCGCGGCGGGGGTCACGCTACCTTTGACAGGTTGCTTTTCGACAGGCTGGATCAGACGCTGGACATGTACCTCGGCGCCGCGCGCCAGGCGCAGGATGCTTCTGCCGAGGCCAGCAAAGTAATCCCGATAAGGAGCTGAGCATGGATACCGGCCTGACCACCATCCCGGAAGCATCGATCGAAAAGCACCGCGCCACCGCGCAGAGCTTCATCACCCGCATCGTCGTGCTGGAAGACCCCTCACGCGAGTCCGGCACCGCGCTTGCCGGCACCAACCGGCGCTTCGTCTCGACCGTCTCGGTCGGCTCGGTGCGGCGCACGCGCGAGGTCGAGCTCTCGAAGACCGTCGGCGCCGTCCACCCCGACGACCAGCTGCTGACCATCCCACAGCACACTCTGTTGTTTCGCGCCCGGCGCGGCACGGCCATCGCGCTGGCCATATCGGACGTCTTTGCCGAAGGCTCGGACCTCGAAGGCCTGCAGGCCAGGAACACCCGCGCCCCGCTCGAAGGCGACGAGGCGTCCACTTTCAAGAAGCTTCTGTCGGCCTCGGCCTACATCTCGGCCTTCAGCCTCACTTCCTATCTGTTCCAGCTGATCGACAGCGACGGCGAAGCGCCCAACGACATTCCCGAGCCGGACTTCCTGTTCGACACGCCGCAGGATGCGGTGAAGTCGATCCTGGCCGGCCTCGACAAGGCGATATCAGGCGCGTCGGACGACGCCGACCTGATGACCAGGGCTCGCGCCTTCGCCCGCGTTGCCATCGACGGACTTCTGGCGCGCAAGGGCCGCTTCGACGGCATCGGCCCGTTCGAGAACGCCCATATCCGCATCGATGCCGATGACTTCACTCTCGATGGTTTCGACGTCGCGCCGGGCAAGCGGTCGAAGCCGCTGGTGATGACCTTCAAGAAACCGGAAGAGGTGGTCGGCAACCACATTGCCAAGTACCAGTCGGTCAAGCTCGCCAGGATGCTGATGGCCTACGATTTCGAGCGCGAGCTCAACCCGTTCGTCGAGCTCGGCGGCTTCCTGTTCACCTTCATCGGCGACGGCGCGCCCGGCACCGGCAAGACGACGCTGATCCAGATGATCGCCGGCCTCGTCAGCGGCTATTGCCAGGTCGCCGGCTACCCCTTCGCCTATGAGAATTTCGGCGTCGACCAGATCTCCTCTTACCAGGGCAAATCAGGCCAGAACTGCCGCCAGTTCATCAACAATGTCTTGAACCCGCGCGTCATCGGCTTTGGCACCATCGACGACATCGACCAGGTGGCGGCGCGCCGCTCCGACGACCGCGCCTCGGCCGGCCAGCAGGAGATCACCGGCGTTTTGATGGATGCCTTCGCCGGTGCCGCCACCGTGGTGCGCGGCAACTGCTCGTTCGGCATGTTCTCCAACTACCCCGAAAATGTCGACGACGCGCTGCGCCAGCGCGCCGGCGCGCGCTGGCTGGTCGACGGACCGCAGACGCGCGACGACTACATCGACATCTTCGTGCTGCTTGCCGGCAAGAACCACAAGATCCCGCTCGGCGACCACGATCTCTACGCCGCCCAGGAGATCCAGCGCGCCGTGACCGAGGCCTATGAGGAGCATGAGAAGCCGCAGGAAGACGGCTTGATGAAGGTCTACGAGCGCTACATGAAGGAGAACGGCGCGCCGAAATCGATGGCCGATATCGGCACCTATCTGCACCTGATCAAGGATGCCGAGCCGCGCTTCACCGGCCGTGCCATCAAGAACGTCACCGACGCCATCAAGATGCGGGCCATGGACATCGAGCTTCCCGACGACTGGTTCGAGAAGCCGGAAGCTTTCATGCACAAGGGCTATGACGAGAAGAAAGCGATGATCGAGGAACTGCGCGGACCCTTCTCGATGGACATGGTCATGCAGGAGATCAACCGCTACGCCGACAGCGAGTTCCGCTATTCCGACAAGTCCGACGATTCCGCCGTCGAAAAACTGCTGCGCGACGCACGCCTGCGCGAACGGGCCGCGCGCGAGATGGAAGAGATGAAGAAAAAGGGGCTGTGGAATGCGTGAAGGTACGCAATGACCCACGCCAAGAAACCCGACCTTTTGCGCGACAATGAGCTGATCTATGGCCGGCTGCTGACGGTCGACGAGCCGCATCTGATCCAGCGCTACAACAAGGCGCTGGCCGCGTTCGGCTTGAAGCCGACGAAACTGAAGAGCTTCCAGATCGACCGCACCGGATTCTCGCCCGAAGTGGCCGAGGAATGCGGCGACTATGACTACCTCGACCCCAACGAGGTCAATCGCCGCTTTATCATCCTGACGCCGTCGCAGATCGACCTGCCGGTGGTGCACACCGCCTTCTCCAACACCTCGCAGCTGATGTTCGAGTTCATGTCCAAGAACCAGCGAGCCATCGACGCGCTGACCATCAAGGACGTCATCTACGGCGAGATCGAGGATTCCGTTCCCAAGGTCAACGACATCGAGGACCTGCTGTCGATCAGCCAGGTCGAGTTCAAGGTGCTGTCGGCCGAAGACGTGCTGGGCAAGGCCGCCGAACTCGGCAAGCTCGTCGACCGGCTGAAGCAGGAGCCCGACGCCTGGCGCGACAACGCCATGCTGACCCGCATGGTGGAACTCGCCAAGATATGCGGCGACATCCGCGAGAATGCACTGGTGCCCGACCAGGTGATCTTCCGCCACAATGCCTATTGGACCAGCCATTTCGGCGGTCTCTACGTGTTCGTCGATCCGGACATGACGACGGTGATCAGCGATCCGGCCGCACCCGGCTTCCGCCGCTCGCGGCCGTGGCAGGTCAGCTATCTCTCGATCAACGACGCCGACAAGGTGTTCAAGTTCCTCGCCACCACCGGCCGCATCGAGCTGCCGCGCGCTTCCTGGATCGAAGCCTCGGGCTATCTCGAGCATCGCGCCGAGATGGTGGTGCGCGCGCTGATCCGCGACGCCGAGCCCGACCGCAACCTGACCGACGTCGACAAGGTCTGGCTGCAGACCTGGATCCAGAGCCATGCCGACCTGATCACCAGGGATGGCGACTTTCCCTTCCTCAACGCCGCCAAGCGCGAGATCGCCCAGCTCGGCCACCTCAAGATCGAGGATGTGTTCCCAACGCAGCGTTTTCTGGTGATCCGCGCCAAACCCGACCATCCCGACGCCTGGCTGACCAACCGCCTGATCTCGGATTTCGTGCCGTCGGACTTCGTCTCGCGCTACATCTTCAACAAGCAGGGCTTCTACAAGGACTATGACGGCTTCAGCGACGCCTGGCGATCGCATGTTGTGGACGTTCTCAAAACCACATATTTGAAGGACAAGGTGGCGTTTCGCACACGCCTCTACGGCCTGACTGATTAGAACGAAATGACCCGTCATTTCGTTCTAACTTATTGTTTTAGCGCATGATGTAATCCAAAAAGTCTGCAACTTTTTGGCATTATGCTGAGGGGGTGACATCGCCATGCTCGATCCGATCGTGAACTTCTTCACCCGGATTTTCCAGTGGATCGGCCGTGGTATCGGCCTCTTGATCGGTGTCATCCTGTGGCCGTTCCTATGGGCCGGGCGCTGGTACACGCAGCGCGGCTGGATCCTGAAGGCGGCGGTCGGCGTCGCCTTGCTGGTGCTGATCGGCCTCTATGCCAACTTCTTCTACGCCACCCAGTGGTGGAACAATTTCAACCCGAACTATCCCGACACCTACACTTTCGACAAGCGCAACGTGTCCGCCGGCGAACAGGTTGCCGCCGGCGCTGGCACGGATACCGCCAAGACCTGCGGCAACTCCGGTATTGCCCAGATCGCCGCCGACCTGACCGACTTCAACGTCAACCAGAATGCTTGGATCTCGTCGATGATCCTCTACAAGCTCGGCCTGTTCGGCATCGATTGGGACCACACGCCGTGGATGGACAACCAGGCCTCGTTCCAGCGCGGCATCAACCAGGCGGTGCGGCGCACCGCGACGGAACTCGCCGACAACCTCGGCCGTGTCCGCACCACATCGCAGATCGATGCCGATCTGCAGGACGCGCGCGGCAATCTGCAGTTCGACGAATACACCTGGTATTTCGGCGTGAGCCCGTTCGGCCCGAAGACGCCGACACCGAGCTACTATCGCGACGCGGTGCGCAAGCTGCGCTCCTTCAACGCCCGGCTCGCCACCTGCCAGGCGACCTTCGATGCCCGCGCCGACAATCTGAAACAATATATCGATCGCATCGCTTCGGACATCGGCTCGACCTCGGCCATCCTCAAGGAACGTGCCGAAAACCACAACAATGGCTGGTTCGATTTCCGCGCCGACGATCGCTACTGGTTCGCCTATGGCCAGCTCTACGCCTATTACGGCCTGATGAAGGGCGCCCAGGCCGACTTCGAGGACGTCATCAAGGAAAAGCACCTGCAGAGCCTGTGGGACACGATGGATGCGCAGTTTGTCTCGGCGCTGAAGATACAGCCCTTCATCATCGCCAATGGCCGCGAGGATGGCTGGCTGCTGCCGACGCATCTGACGACGATGGGTTTTTACGTGCTCAGGGTGCGCTCCAACATGGTCGAAATCAGCAACGTGCTGACACAGTAACGCTGCTCTGCCACAGCCATAGCGATGGCGAATTTGCGCCGTCGCTTCTGTCGCATTCCGTGCATTGTGCGGCTGTTTTGAGACGGCGGAGCGCCGCGTCCTCTGGCTTCTATACGGCGCGGCAACGGAGCCAGGAAGAACCGATGACAGGTCGGCCGATCCGCAGAGGAATTTTCTTCATAGGAAACATAGTTGCATGCAAGTTGACGCCGCGGCTGCGACAGGGTTAGAACATGCCCGCGCCCGGTTCCAACCTGCTTGCGAGTGAGATCAAACCCGTCCCCTCCACCGTCCAATCAGAGGAAAGCCGTCATGGCCGAAGTGAAGTCCGACATCGAGATCGCGCGCGGCGCCAAAAAGAAGCAGATCCAGGAGATCGGCCAGAAAATCGGCATTCCGACTGAACACCTTTTGCCTTACGGCCACGACAAGGCCAAGATTTCCGCCGAGTTCATCAAGTCGGTGAAGGGCAACAAGGACGGCAGGCTGATCCTCGTCACCGCCATCAACCCAACGCCCGCCGGCGAAGGCAAGACGACGACCACGGTCGGCCTCGGCGACGGCCTGAACCGCATCGGGAAGAAGGCGATCGTCTGCATCCGCGAGGCTTCGCTCGGCCCGAATTTCGGCGTCAAGGGCGGTGCCGCCGGCGGCGGCTACGCACAGGTCGTGCCAATGGAGGACATGAACCTCCACTTCACCGGCGACTTCCACGCCATCACCACGGCGCACAACCTTTTGTCGGCACTGATCGACAACCACATCTACTGGGGCAATGAGCTCGGCATCGACACCCGCCGTGTCGTCTGGCGCCGCGTCATGGACATGAACGACCGGGCGCTGCGCGAGATGATCTGTTCGCTCGGCGGCGTCGCCAACGGCTTTCCGCGCGAGGGCGGCTTCGATATCACCGTTGCCTCGGAAGTCATGGCCATCCTGTGCCTGTCCACCGATCTGAAGGACCTTGAAAAGCGCCTCGGCGACATCATCGTCGCCTATCGCCGCGACAAGTCGGCGGTTTATGCCCGCGACCTCAAGGCCGACGGCGCCATGGCCGTGCTGTTGAAGGACGCCATGCAGCCGAATTTGGTGCAGACGCTGGAGAACAACCCGGCCTTCGTGCATGGCGGCCCGTTCGCCAACATCGCGCATGGCTGCAACTCGGTGGTCGCCACCACGACGGCACTGAAACTGGCAGACTATGTCGTCACCGAAGCCGGCTTCGGCGCAGACCTTGGCGCGGAAAAATTCTTCGACATCAAGTGCCGCAAGGCCGGCCTGAAGCCGGCGGCGGCGGTCATCGTCGCCACTGTGCGCGCCATGAAGATGAACGGCGGCGTCAAGAAGGAAGATCTCGGCAAGGAAAACGTCGAGGCAGTGAAGAAGGGCTGCGCCAACCTTGGCCGCCACATCGAGAACATCAGGCAGTTCGGCGTGCCGGCGGTGGTGGCCATCAACCACTTCTATTCCGACACCGACGCCGAAATCCAGGCGATGAAGGACTATGTCGCCTCGATGGGCGAAGAGGCGATCCTGTGCAAGCACTGGGCCAAGGGCTCGGCCGGCATCGAGGAACTCGCCAACAAGGTGGTGGCGCTGGCTGAATCCGGTGCCTCGCAGTTCGCACCGCTCTACCCCGACGCCATGCCGCTGTTCGAGAAGATCAACACTATCGTCCAGCGCATCTATCGCGGCTCGGAAGCGATCGCCGACAAGTCGGTGCGCGACCAGTTGCACGCCTGGGAGCAGGCCGGCTACGGCCACCTGCCGGTCTGCATGGCCAAGACGCAGTATTCCTTCTCGACCGATCCAAACCTGCGCGGCGCGCCGACCGGCCACACCGTGCCGGTGCGCGAGGTCAGGCTGTCGGCGGGTGCGGGCTTCGTCGTCATCATCTGCGGCGAGGTCATGACCATGCCCGGCCTGCCCAAGGCGCCGTCCTCGGAGAAGATCTTCCTTAACGAGATGGGCCAGATCGAAGGCTTGTTCTGATATCTAACGTCTCGACAACAAAAAGGGTGCCGCAGCGATGCGGCGCCCTTTTTGTTTCCGGATATTGCTATGCCGCGTTGCGCGACAGCGCCCGCTGATTGGAGCCGAAGATCGTGTCGCGTTCCGGCAGTGTCCCGGTCTTCAGGCATTCGACCCATTCGGCGGTCTTCAGCACCGCCGCGAAGCGCGACTGCAGGATGATCGTCACCACGCGGTGGATCTCCTCGGCCGAGGCGTAGCCGGCGCTGTTGGCGTAAGGCACGGAGCCGGTCGCGTCGGACAGGAACTCGACCGCAAAGCCCATGTGGACGGCGTGGATGATGGTCGACAGATCGCAATTGTGCGTCATGTAGCCGACCACCGTGAGCGTATCGATGGCGTTGGCGCGAAGCCAGTCCTCCAGATCGGTGCCGGTGAAGGCGGAGGGCAGGTTCTTTTCGACGTAGTGGTCGCGGCTGCGCCTGGCGATTTCGGGGTGCAGTTCACCGCCATGGCTGCCCTTGGCGAAGATCGGCGAGGTCTCGGGCGCCATCTGCTTGACGACCACCACCTTGATACCGGCTGCCGCCGCCGCATCCATGGCGCGTGCCACATTGACGACGCTGTCGCGGAACGGCGGATGCTGGATGGCGAGATTGCCGCCATCATAATCATTCTGGACGTCGATGACGACGAGCGCGCGGCGCGGCGTGGTGTTGGCTGGGTCAGACATGGTGTTTTCCTTTCCGGCTTGAATGCGATGGGGCCGAAAATAGGCGGGTCGCCAAGCGGTCGAAAGTGTCCCGATTGACATCATTCGAAAGAATTGGGACAATCCGCTTTCACTTGCTGGAAGCACCATGACCGACCCGATCATTGCCGTCCTTGCCTTCGACGGCATCAGCCCGTTCCATCTCTCCGTGCCATGCCTGGTGTTCGGCGAGGACAGGACGGCGCTTGGGCTGCCGCGCTTCGACTTCCGCATTTGCGCGGTCAAGGCCGGCCCGGTCCACACCGAAGCCGGATTGACCGTTGCCGCGCCGCATGGGCTCGAGGGCCTCGACGGCGCCGACATCGTCATCATCCCAAGCTGGTATCATCTGGGCGAGGCGCCAGCGCCAGTGTTGATGGAGGCGCTGCGCAGAGCGCATCAGCATGGCGCATTGATTGTCGGCCTGTGTCTGGGAACCTTTGCCATTGCCGCAGCCGGGCTGCTTTCAGGGCGCCGTGCCGCGACGCACTGGGCCTATTCCGAACGGCTGCAAAAACTCCATCCCGACATCACTGTCGATGCCACGGTGCTCTATGTCGACAATGGCGATGTCGTGACATCGGCCGGCGTTGCGGCTGGCCTCGACTGCTGTCTCCACATCGTACGCGCCCGTTATGGCGCGGAAGCCGCACTCCGGCTCGCCCGCCAGATCGTCCTTTCGCCGCATCGCCAGGGCGGGCAGGCACAATTCATCGAGCATCCGGTGGCGAAAAGCGAGAACGCCGACCGCTTCACCCAGGCGCTTGACGCGGTTCGCGCGACGCTTGGCGCGACGCACAGCCTGGACCGCGTTGCCGAGGCCGCCGGCCTGACCCGGCGCACCTTCACCCGCCGCTTTCAGAAATCGATCGGCACGAGTTTCGGCGAATGGCTGACCAGCCATCGCATCGAACTGGCGCAGCGGCTGCTGGAGGCAACGGAGAAGTCGATGGACATGGTGGCCTTCGAGGCCGGCTTCGGCAGCGCCACATCGCTGCGCCAGCATTTTTCAGCACGGCTCAAGACGTCACCGGTGCAATATAGGCGCGAATTCTCGAAGCGGTTCAATCAGGAAGAACCAATGGCGCACGTCCTGTCGTCCTGAGAAGGAACGGCCAAAAGGCGCCGCATCGCTGCGGCGCCTTTACCCCAACCAGTCAGGCGACGTCCTCCGACGATGGCGCGCGTTTGCGGCCGGTGAGCATTGCGCGAACCAGATTCTCATGATGGCGCAGGCTGGCCAGCAGCACGCCGCCGACATGAAGCCCGACGAGCACGAGAATTCCATTGCCCAGGATCTTGTGCGTGTCCTCCACCCAGGTCACACCCCACCAGGCGTCGGTGGTCTGCATCCAGCCGGTAAGCGCAATTCCCGCCACGCAGGCCAGAAGTGCTAGCACCATGGCGCCGCCGGCGGGGTTGTGGCCGAGATGGCGCCTTTCGCGACCCTGCGCCACATCGGCCATATACAAGCCCACAGCGCGCGGCCCGCGCACGAACTGACGAAAGCGCGTGTATCCCGATCCCGCCAGCCCGGCGATCAGCCGTGAGGCTATCAAGACCCCCGCACTGTAACCGGCCAGTTCATGCACCTTCATGATTTCTCCCGAGGAAAACCACGCCACCGCAACGCACAGGACCAGCGACCAGTGAAAGAGGCGGACGTAGGGGCTCCAGACCCTGACCGAGGTTTCTCGTGTCGACTTGACCGAGGCTTCTCGTGTCGAACGGCGGCGTTCATGGCAATCAACCGTCGTCGGAATCGGCGCCGACCGACTCGAGCGTCTTGGGATTGAAGACGGCTTCCAGCTTCTTGCCGTTGGCGTCGAGTGCCTTGGCTTCGTAGCAGCCGTTCTCGGTCTTGATGCTGCGAACCTTCCAGCCTTCGCTTTCAAGCTTCTTTTGCAGCGCCTCGCGTGGCTGCCACTGGTTGGTCGGCACATCGCATTTGTCGGCAGCGACGGCTGGACCGGCAACAGCCATCACCAGCGCGGTCAGGATCAGGGTCTTCATCTTGTTTCTCCATCGGCCAATTCCGATGTCGCGGACCCTGACCGTGAAACCTGACAGCAGCCTGAACGCGCATCGTATTGTTGAAAGCTGCAGTTGGCTTTCGTTCAGGTTCCTGTCAGCCTTGTTCCGCATGGAGGTGGCGTGTCGCTGAACCGGAGGCAAGGTGCGCGTTCTGCTGATCGAAGACGACCCGGTGCTGGGCGAAGCGGTGCGCGATCATATCGCCGCCGACGGCCACGCCGTGGACTGGAGCACGATGCTTGGCGATGCCGGCGATCACCTTCATGTCGTCTCCTATGAACTCGTTCTGCTCGATCTCCATTTGCCGGACGGCAAGGGGTTCGAATTCCTGAAGACGCTGCGCCGTGAAGGCACCGATACGCCGGTCATCATCCTGACCGCACGCGACCAGCTTTCCGACCGCATAGAGGGCCTGAATTCCGGGGCAGACGACTATCTGGTCAAGCCGTTCGATCTTGGCGAGTTGTCCGCGCGCCTCGCCGCGGTTGCGCGCCGCTATGCGGGAAACCCGAATCCTTTGATCCGACTTGGGCCGGTCGAGATCGACCAGGCCGCCCGCCGCGTTGTCGTGGACGGCACTGAGGCCAGGCTCACGTCCCGCGAATGGGCGGTGCTGGAGCAGTTTTTGCGTCGGCCCGGCATGACTGTCGGCAAGAACCAGATAGAGGATGCGCTCTATGCTTTCGGGGCGGAGATCGAAAGCAACACCGTCGAAGTCTATGTCAGCCGCCTGCGCAAGAAGATCGGGCGCGAGGCCGTCACGACCGTAAGGGGGCTAGGCTACCGTCTGGCATTTCCATGAGGCTCCTCGACAGCCTTGCCGGTCGCCTCGTTGCCTCGCTGATCCTGGTCACGGTCGCCTTCGGCCTGGTCGCCGCAGGCACGGGAAGCATCACCCTGCATCGTGAAATCAACGAAGCCATGGACAATTCGATGCAGGAAGCGGCCCGCCGGCTGCTGCCGCTGGTCATCGACGATCTCTTCGGGCGCGAGGTTTCGCAATCGCCCCGCAGGCTGGCAGAGGCCGTTTCGGACGATGACGGCGGTCGCCTCATCTTCCAGGTGCGGGACGGCAGTGGCCGTGTTCTCATACACTCCTACAATGCTCCCGCAAAGCCGCTCACGGCTGAACTCGCGCAGGGCTTTTCGGAGGCCGCCGGATGGCGCATCTACACCGAGCCTGCGGTTGGCGGCACGATTTTCATCCAGGTCGCCGAGCTCGATGCACGGCGCAATGAGGAAACCTTCGAAGCCGCCACCGGCTTCCTGATACCGATGGTCATCCTGATCCCGTTGAGCGCACTTGTCGCGTGGTTGACCCTGGCGCGTTTCCTGAGGCCGATCGCGACATTGCGCGGCGAGATCAGCGCCCGTCACGGCGACAACCTCGCTCCGATCGACACCGCGGGACTGCCTTCCGAACTCGCCGCCATTGCCAAGTCGGTCAACAGCCTGATGCGGCGCCTGCACATGGCCCTTGACGCGGAAAAGGAATTCACCGCGAACGCCGCGCATGAATTGCGCACGCCGATTGCCGGCGCACTGGCACAGACGGAGCGCCTGATCGCGGAAGCCCCGGACGACGCGGCAAGAAAACGTCCACGCCAGATCAAGGCAGCGCTGTCCAATCTCGCCGGCCTGTCCGAAAAGTTGATGCAGCTGGCGCGCGCCGACGCCGGAGTGGCCGCCGCCGGCAAGCCCGCCGACCTTGCCGCGATCGCGGCACTGGTGGTGGAAGACTTCGAGCAGCGCAGCGAAAACAAACGCCGCCTTCGCCTCGAAACGCCGGCGAACGGCAAGGTGCTGGCCGCGATCGACACGGATGCGCTGGCCATCGTCCTGCGCAACCTCATCGAAAATGCCTTGCGACATGGCACCGAAGGCGGAGAGGTTGTCGTGCGCATCGACGACGGCGCCCGACTTAGCGTGATCAACCACGGTCCGGTGGTTCCGGCCCCAGGCAGCCTGATCAAACGGTTCGAACGCGGCGCAACGCGCGTCGAAGGATCGGGCCTCGGGTTGGCGATCGTCAGCCGGATCCTGCAGCAGATCGATGCGACGTTGGTTCTGAACTCACCGGCATCCGGCCGGCAGGACGGCTTTGAAGCGACGATCCAGTTTCCCGTCGCGTAGCGTCAATCCCGCTTGACCGCCCGCGCCGGATTGCCGACCACCGTGGTATTCGCGGCCACATCGCGGGTCACCACTGCGCCGGCGCCGACGATGGCGCCCTCGCCGATGCTGACGCCACCAAGGATGATCGCGCTGCCGCCTATCCAGGCGTTGGTGCCGATCTCGATCGGCCTGGCGATCTCAAGTCCGGCTTGCCGTCCGGCGGCGGCCTTGTGATGCTCGGCGCAATAGATCTGCACATTGGGGCCAAGCAGCGTTCCCTTGCCGATGCGCACGCTTGCCGTGTCGAGAATGGTGCAGCCGGCATTGAGAAAGACGCCGTCGCCGAGAAAGATGTTGAAGCCGTAGGCGCAGTGGAACGGCGCCTCGATGCGGGCGCCCTCGCCCGCTCTGCCGAGCAGTGCTTTCAAGCCCGGCCCGAGATTTCCACGCTGCCGTGGCGGCAGCGAATTGTGCTCGAACACCGCGTCGCGCGCCGTGACGCGCAATGCCTCCAGTTCGTCGTCGAGGCAGGTGTACCATTCGCCGGCCGCCATCTTTGCGCGCTCGCTTCCAGCCATGACGGTGTCTCCCTGTGACATCCTTGCCAAAGCACAATTGCCGCGGACGGAAAAGTGCCAGCGTCCCGACGACACCGGCGCAAAAACCCATTGGTTCGGCATCAAGCATCACGCTCAGATGGCGACGTTGGCACAGCTGCCACAGTACTCACCAGCAACCTCATGTAGATCACATAGTCGTCAGGCGTGAAAAAGACTTACGACCATTTCTACACTATGTTACCTTATGCGTTATACATGGACCACAATGCTGGCAAATCTATCACACCATTTCTGACCATTGCCATACCATCAATAGGCCGATGAAGGGTCATCTGAAAATCTTTTGTTTGTATAAAGATGCTTCTTCTGTGACTTTAACTCATAGAAAAGCGTTCCATGAATTCCATTAACTACAGTTTTCTTCTGCAGGTCTTTATTTAAGGACTCTACAATTTTCCCAGCTCTCTTACGTCCAACGCGCTTGACGAAATCTTCAATGAACTCGATGTCCTGGCCATTTGGAAATATCAATTCAAAATCCTCGTCCGCCACCGCATAAATATTGTACGCAGAATTGATGGCTCCATCGATCAACTGAACGTTTTTCATTGTCGCATTGCTCCTCGCACATGTCCGTCCACTCAGAACAATAAAATTCCTATCACAAGTCCTATCGTAATAAGGATCGGCAATATTTGCCAAGACTGCTGCGATACAAGTCGCAAATTGGGTGCCGGATTCTCTTATCCCCCGCAGAAAGCTGAACATCCCAGCTTGGTCTGGAGTGCGCTAATCCCCCGTCCCGGTGGGACACCACACATTTCCCGTCTTGTCCTCCCAGCCATTCGGATTTTTTGAAGTCATGTGCTGGTCAAAGGCCCGCCCTATGCTAGCCTGCTCTTGCCGGGCTGTCCTGGCCGGCGATGAGGGGATCAACCATGCTGTATATTCTCGCACTTCTGATCGGCGTCATTGCCGGTCTCCGTGCCATGACCGCGCCAGCGGCCGTCGCCTGGGGCGCTTATC
Source organism: Mesorhizobium kowhaii (assembly GCF_042431665.1). Taxonomy (NCBI): domain Bacteria; kingdom Pseudomonadati; phylum Pseudomonadota; class Alphaproteobacteria; order Hyphomicrobiales; family Phyllobacteriaceae; genus Mesorhizobium; species Mesorhizobium kowhaii. The sequence continues at coordinate 59,309 of NZ_JBHLYT010000020.1, read as the reverse complement.
TCGGCTGGCTGCCGATCGCCGGCACCTGGGCAGGTTTCATGAGCCACTGGGCCGCTGTCGGCATCTTCACCATCCTGGCCATCGTCGAACTGGTCACCGACCAGCTGCCGTCGACGCCGAGCCGGAAAGTGCCGCAGCAGTTCGGCGCCCGCATCATCATGGGCGCTTTCGGCGGCGCGGTGATCGGCGCGACCGGCGGTTCCACCATCGGCGGCCTGATCGCGGGCGCCATCGGCGCTGTCATCGGCACGGGCGGCGCCGATGCACGCGGCCGGCTGGCAGCCGCCTTCGGCAAGGATCCGCCCGCCGCCTTCATCGAGGACGCGGTGGCGATCATCGGCGGCCTGCTGATCGTAGCGGCGGTGGCATGACGGCCAAAACCTTCGACGCCATCATCATCGGCGCCGGACAGGCCGGCCCTTCGCTGGCCGGCCGGCTGAACGCTGCCGGCATGAGCGTGGCGCTGATCGAGCGCAAGCTGGTCGGCGGCACCTGCGTCAACACCGGCTGCATGCCGACCAAGACCATGGTCGCCAGCGCCTATGCCGCGCATCTGGCGCGGCGCGCCGCCGACTATGGCGTGACGCTCGGCGGCCCCGTCGGCGTCGACTACAAAGCGGTCAAGGCGCGCAAGGACAAGGTGTCGAACGACGCCCGCACCGGACTCGAAACCTGGATCGCCGGCATGGACAAATGCACGCTCTATCGCGGTCATGCGCGTTTCGAATCCGCCAACACCGTGCGCGTCGGCGACGATCTTTTGACCGCCGGGAAGATCTTCCTCAACACCGGCGGCCGCGCCTCGGTGCCCGACCTGCCCGGCGTCCACGAAATCGGCTATCTGACCAATTCCTCGATGATGGATCTCGACGTCCTGCCGCGCCATCTCGTCGTCGTCGGCGGCAGCTACATCTCGCTCGAATTCGCGCAGATGTTCCGCCGCTTCGGTAGCGAAGTCACCGTCATCGAAAAGAGCCCGCGCCTGACCGGCCGCGAGGACGAGGATGTTTCGGCCGCCATCCTGTCGATCCTCGAAAACGAAGGCATTGCGGTTCATGTCGGTGCCGACGACATCGCTTTCGCCAGACAGGGCAAGGACATTGCCGTCACCTTCTCCGCCGGCAAGCCGCCTGCGGTCGGCTCGCATGTGCTGCTGGCTCTCGGGCGCACACCCAACACCGACGATCTCGGCCTCGACAAGGCGGGCGTCGAGGTCGACCGGCGCGGTTTCGTCACCGTCGACGACCAGCTGCGCACCAGCGTGCCCGGCATCTGGGCGATGGGCGACTGCAACGGCAAGGGCGCCTTCACCCACACCTCCTACAACGACTATGAGATCGTCGCCGCCAACCTGCTGGATAACGATCCGCGCAAGGTCAGCGACCGTATCGAGGCCTATGCGCTCTACATCGATCCGCCACTCGGCCGCTGCGGCATGACCGAGGCTGCGGTGAAGAAATCCGGCCGCCGGGCGCTGGTCGGCCAACGGCCGATGACCCGCGTCGGCCGCGCCGTCGAAAAGGGCGAGACGCAAGGCTTCATGAAGATCCTGGTCGACGCCGACACCAGGGAGATCCTAGGCTGTTCGGTGCTTGGTCCCGGCGGCGACGAGGCGGTGCATTGCGTGCTCGACCTGATGTACGCCAAGGCGCCCGTCGACACGCTGGCACGTGCCGTTCATATCCACCCGAATGTCTCGGAACTGCTGCCCACCATTGCCCAGGAACTGAAGCCGCTGGCCTGATGTACCGGCCATTAAGCTCTCGACTTTATGCATTGCTGCATTGCAGCAATGCATGTTGCGATTGGCAAGAGTCTACGCGCATTCTCGGATTGAACCGATTCAGTCTGGACGCTCCATGCCCTTGCCGATCCTTGCGCTTGCCATTGCGTCCTTCTGCATCGGCACCACCGAATTCGTCATCATGGGCCTGCTGCCGGAGGTCGCCGCCGACCTCGGCGTGTCCATCCCTTCGGCTGGCCTGCTGGTCACCGGCTATGCGCTCGGCGTCGTCTTCGGCGCGCCAATCGTGGCGATGGCCACCGCGCATCTGCCGCGCAAGCCGGTGCTGGTGGGTCTCGCCGCGCTGTTCGTCGTCGGCAATCTGTTCTGCGCCATCGCACCCAACTACTGGATGCTGATGGCCGCGCGCGTCTTCACCGCCTTCGGCCACGGCGCCTTCTTCGGCATCGGCTCGGTCGTTGCCGCGAGCCTTGTGCCGCGCAACAGGCGGGCCAGCGCCATCGCGCTGATGTTCGCTGGGCTGACGCTGGCCAACATCCTTGGCGTCCCGGCCGGCACCGCCCTTGGCGAGGCCTTCGGCTGGCGCGCCACCTTCCTTGCCGTCGTCGGCATCGGCCTGATCTCGGTCGCTTGCATCGCCTGGCTGGTGCCATCGGACGTCGCCGAGCCAAGCGGTGGCGGCCTGCGCGGCGAGCTGCGCGTGCTGGGCAAGCTGCAGGTCTGGCTGGCGATGCTGATCGCCGCCCTTGCCTCGGCCAGCCTGTTTGCCGTCTTCACCTACATAAAGCCCTATCTGACCGACGTGTCCGGCCTGTCCACCTCCGCGGTCACCTGGGTGCTGCTGCTGTTCGGCGCCGGCATGACCATCGGCAACATCATCGGCGGCAGGCTCGCCGACTGGAAATTGATGCCGACAGTCATCGGCACGCTGCTGTTGCTGGCGCTGCTGTTTGTCGGCTTCATGCAGTTCGGCGCGATAGCCGGCGTTGCCATCGGCATCGTCTTCCTGTGGGGCCTGCTCATCTTCGTCGTCGTGCCGCCGCTGCAGATCCGCGTCGTCGAGGCGGCTTCCGAAGGGCCGAACCTCGCCGCCACGCTGAACCAGGGCGCCTTCAACGTCGGCAATGCCAGCGGCGCCTGGATCGGTGGCGTGGCCCTTTCCGCGGGCGTTTCCTATGCCAATCTGCCGCTGGTCGGCGCGGCATTGGCACTGCTGGCGGTCATCGTCGCGGTGCTGTCGCAGACGCTGGATCGGCGCGCGCCTGTCGTCCCGCTTCAGGCTGCCGCGGAATAACCGCTTGCGCCCATAGCGCGGCACGCTGGACCAATCGACATCGGCACCCTTCAAATGGGCATGTCTTGTCGCTCTTGATGGAGGAAAGTCATGCAGAAATCGATCGAGCGCATTGCCGGCGAAAGCGAAGGTGTTTCCTACGAATTTCCGCTGTTCCGCTTTGCCGGAACCGACAAGGTCGCTCCGTCAGCCTATCTGCAGGCAGCACTCCATGCCGGCGAGTTGCCGGGCGTCGTCGCCATCGACGCGCTGATGCCGATGCTGGCCAAGGCCGAGGCCGAAGGCCGCGTCAAGGGCGACATCACCGTCGTGCCCTGGGCCAACCCGATCGGCCGCGCCCAATATCATTTCGGCGAGCATCAGGGCCGCTTCCATCTCGGCACCCGCACCAACTTCAATCGCGGCTTTCCGCTGCTTGCCGCGCCCGACGTAGCACTCTTGCCCGACACCACCCTTGGCTCCGTCGACCAGCGGCTGAAGACCCGGCTGGTGCAGCTTTCCCTCGGCCACGACATCGTGCTCGACCTGCATTGCGACGACGAGGGCCTCGCCTATCTCTATGTCCATACCAGCCTGTGGCCGGCGATGGCCGATTGTGCCGCCGCCATGGGCGTCGATGCGGTGATGCTGTGGAGCGAAGACACCGACGGCACGTTCGAGGGCGCCTCGATCATGCCCTACCAGAACGTTCCCGATGAGGTGGCCAAGCTCGACCGTCGCGTCGCCACCACGGTCGAATATCGCGGCATCCTCGATGTCGACGGCGCCTTGGCCGCCGCCGACGCCGAAGGCCTCTACCGGCTGCTGGTGGCGCGCGGCGTGATCACCGATACCGCCCTGCCGGCACCTAGTCCTTTCACCGGTGTCGTGGCCCCGCTGGAAAACATCGACATGATGCCGGCACCCCGGGCAGGTGCCGTGCTTTACGATGTGAAGCCCGGCGACCGCGTCGCCAAGGGCGCGCGCCTCGCCACCATCGTGCATGCACCGGGTGAAACCGATGGCCGCACCGAAGTGTTCGCGCCGCAGGACGGCATTATCCTGACCCGCCGCTCGCGCCGCATCATCCGCGCCGGCGAGGATCTTTTGAAACTCGTCGGCGACAGCAAGAGCGCCGACGCGCGCTCCGGGACACTGGAGGACTGAACTAACCTGAGATCGCCAGCCGCGCCTTCGACTCCAGCCATTCGGCCATCTGCCGGTAGGGCACCGGGCCGTGGCTGATGCGGGCGACGCCGAGTTCCGCCAGCCGCTGGCGCGGCGGCACATGCGCCAGCGCGATGATGTTGACCGGCAACGCAATTGCCTTGCAGAGCGCCTCGATCAGGCCTTCATCGCCAAGACCCGGTGCAAAGAACCCATTCGCTCCGGCCTTTTCAAACGCATGCGCCCGCTCGATCGCCTGGTCAAGCAGCGCCTTGTCGTGCGCATCCGGCTTGGCCTTGAGGAAGATGTCGGTTCGGGCGTTGAGGAATGCCGGGATACCTGACGCCTTGACCGCTGCGGCAGCGGCTTCGATCCGCTTCACCTGCACGGCGATGTCGTGCAGGCCGGTGCCGCCAACGATCTGATCCTCGAAATTGAAGCCAATGGCGCCGGCTTGCACGGCACGCGTTACGGTCCGGGCGACGATATCAGGGTCGACGCCGTAACCGCCCTCCAGGTCCATGGTCACCGGCAGGTCGACTGCGGCGGCGATGCGCCTGATGTTGTCGAGCGCCAGCTCCAGCGGGATTTTCTCGCCATCGGCGTATCCAAAGGCGGCCGCCACCGGCCAGCTTCCCGTGGCGATGGCCTTGGCCCCTGCTTTCTCGACGATCTTGGCCGAGCCCGGGTCCCAGGCATTGTAGAGAACGATCGGGTTTCCCTTGACGTGGAGGGAATTGAACGTCCGCGCGCGGTCGATCTGCTCGGTCATTGGTGTTTTCCCATATTCTGCTGTTGGACATCCAGCCTAGACGGGACCGCTGGCTCAGGCGATGTGCCATGAGCTGCAGAAGCGACGGCCAACGAACAGATTTTCAAACCTGTTGCGCATCCGGTTTTTCGCAGCTATGGATTTCGCCATGAACATGCGTTCGACCAAGACCATTTGGTGGTGGGCCAGCTGACAGCGGCCTGTTCGAACGCGTACGCGTGAAAATAGAAGGTGGCCGCAACGGAATGTCCGGGCGGCCATTTGTTTTTTCAAGCCATTCCCGGGTCCGTTGCCCCAAGAAGCTGATGGAGACGGCAGTGACGATGAAGGTTCTGGAAAACGGGGCGGAAAGTTTCGTGACGGCGGGTGGCATCACCATCATCCGCGAGCGCCACGACCGGCCCTATGCGGGCGCGATTGACGCTTATGTCGACGGGCTGAATGCGCGCCGGGGCGCGGTGTTTTCCTCGAACTACGAATATCCCGGCCGCTACACGCGCTGGGACACCGCCATCATCGATCCGCCGCTGGTCATTTCGGCGCGTGGCCGCGCCATGCGCATCGAGGCGCTGAACGGCCGTGGCGAGGCGCTGTTGCCGGCCATCGGCAAGGCGCTCGGCAACCTGGCCGATGTCGCCATCGTCGAGAACTCCAAGAAACTGATCCGCCTCGACGTCGCCAAACCCGGCCGTGTCTTCACCGAGGAGGAACGCAGCCGCGTCCCCTCGGTGTTCACCGTGCTACGCGCCATCACCGCTCTGTTCAAGACCGAGGAAGACGCCAATCTCGGCCTCTACGGCGCCTTCGGCTACGACCTCGCCTTCCAGTTCGACCCGGTCGACTACAAGCTCGAACGCAAGCCAAGCCAGCGCGATCTCGTCCTGTTCCTGCCCGACGAGATCCTGGTCGTCGACCATTATTCGGCCAAGGCCTGGACCGACCGCTACGACTATTCGGGCGATGGGTTTTCGACGGAAGGCCTGCCCCGCGACGAAATCGCCGAGCCGTTCAAGAGCCCCGACCGCATCCCGCCGCGCGGCGACCACGATCCGGGCGAATACGCCAATCTGGTTCGCAAGGCCATGGATTCGTTCAAGCGCGGCGATCTGTTCGAGGTCGTGCCCGGCCAGATGTTCTATGAGCGCTGCGAGACGCAGCCGTCCGAGATTTCGCGCAAGCTGAAGTCGATCAACCCCTCGCCCTATTCCTTCTTCATCAACCTGGGCGAAGGCGAATATCTGATCGGCGCCTCGCCGGAAATGTTCGTGCGCGTCAACGGCCGCCGTGTCGAGACCTGCCCGATCTCGGGCACCATCAAGCGCGGCGACGACGCCATTTCGGACTCCGAGCAGATCCTGAAGCTGCTCAACTCCAAGAAGGACGAATCCGAGCTCACAATGTGCTCCGACGTCGACCGCAACGACAAGTCGCGGGTCTGCGAGCCGGGCTCGGTGCGCGTCATCGGCCGCCGCCAGATCGAGATGTATTCGCGCCTGATCCACACCGTGGACCACATTGAAGGGCGGCTGCGCGAAGGCATGGATGCCTTCGACGCCTTCCTGTCGCATGCCTGGGCGGTCACCGTCACCGGCGCGCCGAAACTGTGGGCCATGCGCTTCATCGAGCAGAACGAGAAGAGCCCGCGCGCCTGGTATGGCGGCGCGATCGGCATGGTCAATTTCAACGGCGACATGAACACCGGCCTCACCTTGCGCACCATCCGCATCAAGGATGGCATTGCCGAAGTGCGCGCCGGCGCCACATTGCTCTTCGACAGCATTCCCGAGGAAGAAGAAGCCGAAACCGAACTGAAGGCATCCGCCATGCTCTCCGCCATCCGCGACGCCAAGACAGGCAATTCCGCCAGCACCGAGCGCACCACCGCCCGCGTCGGCGACGGCGTCAACATCCTCCTCGTTGACCATGAGGACAGCTTCGTCCACACGCTGGCCAATTATTTCCGCCAGACCGGGGCTAACGTCTCGACCGTGCGCACGCCGGTGCCGGAGGAAGTCTTCGACCGGCTGAAGCCCGACCTTGTCGTGCTGTCGCCCGGCCCCGGCACGCCGAAGGATTTCGATTGCGCCGCCACCATCAAGAAGGCCCGCGCCCGTGACCTGCCGATCTTCGGCGTCTGCCTTGGCCTGCAGGCGCTGGCCGAGGCCTATGGCGGCGAGCTCAGGCAGTTGCATGTGCCGATGCATGGCAAGCCGTCGCGCATCCGTGTCTCGAAGCCGGGCATCATCTTTTCCGGCCTGCCCAAGGAAGTCACCGTCGGCCGCTATCACTCGATCTTTGCCGATCCGGTGCGCCTGCCCGATGATTTCATCGTCACGGCCGAGACTGAGGACGGCGTCATCATGGCCTTCGAGCACCGCAAGGAGCCGATTGCCGCGGTGCAGTTCCACCCGGAATCGATCATGACGCTCGGCCACAATGCCGGCATGCGCATCATCGAGAACATCGTCGCCCACCTGCCGCGCAAGGCCAAGGAAAAGGCCGCCTGACGACCATGGCCGAAGCCGAGAACACGATGGCGATCGCGGCCAAAGCCGCCGCGAAGCGCAAGGTCGCCAACCTTGCCTTCTGGTCGATCATCATTGCCGCAATCGTGCTCGGCCTGAAGCTCGCCGCCTGGTACATCACCGGCTCGGTGGCGCTCTATTCGGACGCGCTGGAATCGATCGTCAACGTCATTGCCTCGATGGCCGCCTTCTGGGCGATCCAGGTCAGCTACAAGCCGGCCGACCAGGATCATCCCTTCGGCCATCACAAGGCCGAGTATTTCTCGGCGGTGCTCGAAGGCGTGCTGATCGTTCTCGCCGCCCTTTTGATCCTCAACGAGGTCTGGCGCTCCTGGCAGGCGCCGGCGCCCATGGAAAAGCCTTGGAACGGCCTCGCGGTCAACGGCATCGCGACGGTCATCAACGCCTTCTGGGCCTGGACGCTGATCCGCGCCGGCAGGGCCGAGAAATCGCCGGCGCTGGTCGCCGACGGCAACCACATCATGACCGATGTGGTGACCTCGGTCGGTGTGTTCGGCGGCCTGGTCGGGGCAATCCTGACCGGCTGGCAGATCCTCGACCCGGCACTGGCCGTCCTCGTAGCGCTCAACATCCTGTGGCAGGGCTGGCATGTCATCGGCTCGTCGATGAACGGCCTGATGGACCGCGCTGTCGACACGGCAGAACACATGCACATCCGCGACGTAATCTCGGCCAACTGCAAGGGCGCATTGGAGGTGCATGACCTCAAGACGCGCATCGCCGGCCGCGCCACCTTCATCGAGTTCCATCTGGTCGTCGACGCCGACATGTCGGTCGGCGCCAGCCATGTCATCTGCGACCGCATCGAGGACGCGCTGAAAGCCGAAATCCCCTCGGTGCGCGTCACCATCCATGTCGAGCCCGACGACGAAGCCAAGCTGCCCAAGGGCACGACCGCTGTGCCCTTCGCCTGAAGTTCAGCTCACGGCGCGCAGGCCGATTGCGGCATCGGCTGCAGCCGGTAGACCTTGTCGTCGGACTTCGTCTTGCCGTCGGCGGCCTTTGAGCACAGGTCGACGATCGCCAGGCTGCTGTTGGGATTGGCCAGCATCATCGTGCCGTTGGCGCCGCGCTTGAGGAAAATCTCCTTCTGCGCGATGTCGCAGGAAAAATCGCTCATCTTCGAACTTGCCGCGCAGCGCCACTGGTCGGCCTCGCCCTGGCAGGAATAGGTCTGCGTGACCTTGGCCGATTTCTGCCTCGTGGTAACGGTAACGGCAATGTCGGCGCCGTCGGGCCAGTTGGCCGCGTCGCCCCCTGAAGCAAAAGACGCCAGTTCCACCGGGCCGCGGAAAACCCGGATCGATTGCGTCAACTGGTCGGGATGGGAGCCGAGATGCGCTGCATCGTAGTCGCGCCCATAGCAGAAGGCCTGATCCGGCTTCAGCCGTTCGCGCAGCGGGGGCCCGAGCGCCGGGTCGATCGGATCGATGCGCGCGAACTCCGCCTTGCAGGTCGCGGCCGGCATCGGGTCGAGGCGGAAATTGTCATCCTCCTTGCCCAGCGCCTGCCTGTCATATTCCGCCGCGCCCAGTTCCTCTTCCGACCCGGCATCGAGATAAAGATCTGGCTGCACGTCGGTGAGGATCAGGCGTCCTTTGTCATCGACTTTCAGCGAGGCCAGGGTGCGGTCGCAATCCATGCCGCAATGGATCGGGCCTGATTTGCCGTCCTCGGACTCGTGATTGCACCAGCCGCCGGCCCATTCCGGCGCCTTGGCGCCGCGCACGGTTGTGGCGACGAAGGCGTTGTAGGACGAGTCGGAATTCGCGGTCGGCTCCTCGTTCGGCCGGCTGACCGGATCATGGCCGTAGTAGAAAAAGATCCGCGCCACCTTCTGCTTCGGATGCGCCTTGAGATGTGCTGCGTCATAGACGCGGCCGAAACAGGCGTCGGCGCCGTTGGGGCTGAGTTCGGTGAGCTTGAGAGCGTCATCGGCGAAGGCTGAGCCGGCAAGCAGCACGACGCCAAATCCGGCGCTGGCTACTGTCTTCCATTTCCCAGATGCCATGTGACCCCCTCCTCGCATCGGCAGACGTAATGTCAATTTATGCTAGTATTGCGGCCGCAGCCACGCATTTTGCGGTGCGCCGCCAAGCGGAGGAGAATGCGATGCGCCGGCGCGATATGTTCCGCGCGGTTCTTGCCGGAACCGGGACGTTTTTTGGCCTGCGGGTGGTGCAGGCAGCCGCCACGGAGCCTGCCAGGCAGAAGGTGGCCTATCATCTGAGCGATCTCGACAAGGTCAATTTCGTTCTCGGCAACATCAAGAACCACTATGACGGCACCGGCGGTAATGTCGACATCGTGCTGGTCGTGCATGGTCCGGCCCTTGCCGCCTTCAAGTCGAAAGGCATATCGGCCGCGATTTCCGGTCGCTTCGCCAGCCTGGTGCAGCAGGGGCTCAATCCGCATGCCTGCGCCAACACCATGCAAGGCATGGATATTTCCTTGACCGACCTGCTCGACGGTTTCCATACCGCCGACAGGGGCGGCGTCGTCAAACTCGCGGAACTGCAGGGCCAGGGCTACGTCTATCTGCGCCCCTGAGGCTTGAACATCCGGGCACCAAAGGCCTACGAAGGACTGGCAGAAATCCCGGAGGACGCGCGTGCCAGCCACCACCACACTCAGCATTCCCGATCTCGCCGGCAAGGCGGTACTGGTCACCGGTGCATCGACCGGCATAGGCGCGGCCCTGGCGTCGGCTTACGCCGCGCAGAAATGCAAGGTGGCGTTGCACTACAATTCGAGCCGCGACGCCGCCGAGGCTCTGGCCAAGACCATTGCCAACGAGGGCGGCGAGGTGTTCCTCGTCCAGGGTGATTTCTCCGTTCCCGCCGATGTCGAGCGCGTCGTCGAGGACAGCGCGCAGCATTTCGGCCGACTCGACGGGTTGGTCAACAATGCCGGCGGCATGCTCGGTCGCGTGCCCTATGCCGAGCAGACCGAGGCGCATTACGACGCGGTGATGGACCTCAATGCACGTTCGGTGCTGACCGCCTCGCGCAAGGCGATCCCGTGGCTGAAGAAACAGGGCGGCTTCATCGTCAACACCTCGTCGATCGCCGCGCGCAACGGCGCCGGCGGCGGCGCCGGCCTCTACGGCTCGGCCAAGGCCTTCGTCTCCAACGTGACGCGCGGCATGGCCAAGGAGCTGATCGGCTTCGGCATCCGCGTCAACGCGGTGGCGCCCGGCACCATCCTCACGCCGTTCCACGAGCGCTATTCGACCGACGAGCAGATGAAGGGCATGGTCGCCACCATTCCACAGGGACGTGCCGGCACCGCGCAGGATTGCGTCGGCGCCTACCTGTTCCTCTCTTCCGACCTCTTGAGCGGCTACATCACCGGCCAGGTGATCGAGGTGAATGGCGGCCAGTTGATGCCTTGACCGGCTATCTGCATACTGACGATCTGCATATCTTGTCGAAAACCTTGAAGGGAGACAGAGGAATGTACGGACTGATCGGCAAGATGCGGGCGGCGCGCGGCCAGCGCGACGCGGTCATGGATGTCCTGCGCGCCAGCACCAGCACCGGCGCCCTGCCGGGCTGCCTGAGCTACATCATCGCCCGCGACCCCGCGGATGCCGATGCGATCTGGGTCACCGAAGTGTGGACCGACGCCGAAAGCCACAAGGCCTCGCTGCAGCTCCCAGAAGTCCAGGCGGCGATCGCCAAGGCGCGGCCGTTCATCGCCGGCTTTGAATTCCAGGTCGAAACCCACCCTGTCGGCGGCTTCGGCCTCGCCGACGCCGAGACCGGCTGAGGCAAGCATCCTTTTTCGGCGCAGCGGGGTTCGCATCACCCGGCTTCGTGTCTAAGACCAAAACATGGATTCCTCGGCCGAGCCGCCACCACCGGACCTGCCCGCCATCGAGCGCATGGCGCGCATGCGCAAGCTCTGGCAATGGCTGGCGATCCTGACCGTCTCCGCCCTGTTTGCCGGCGCGCTGGAATTCGCCGCCCTGCCGGCAGCGCTGCTGATCGGGCCGATGCTGGCGGCCATCGTCGCCGGCACCAATGGCGCCACGGTGCGCGCGCCGCGTCTTCTGTTCGGCGCCGCCCAGGCGATTGTCGGCTGCCTCGTCGCGAGCTCGATCTCGGCCGACATCTTTCCGGTCCTCTACCGGGAATGGCCGCTGTTTCTCGGCGTCGTGGTGGCCACTGTCACGGCCTCCAGCCTGCTCGGCTGGCTGATCAGCCGCTGGCGCATCCTGCCCGGCACCACCGCCGTCTGGGGCTCGTCGCCAGGTGCCGCCACCGCCATGGTGCTGATGGCCGGTGCCTTCGGCGCCGACCAGCGCCTCGTCGCCTTCATGCAGTACCTGCGCGTCATCTTCGTTTCGATGACGGCGGCGCTCGTCGCCAAAATGTGGGTCGACACGTCGGGCGTCGAAATCCCGCCCATCATCTGGTTTCCGCCGATCGACCGCCAAGCCTTCGCCGCCACCATCGGCATTGCGCTTGTCGGCGGCCTGGCGGGAAAGCTTTGTCGGCTGCCCTCGCCCTTCTTTCTCGGCACCTTCATCTTCGGCACCGTCATCCATCTCGGCCTTGGCGTGGAGATGCAATTGCCGCAATGGCTGCTGGCGGTCAGCTACGCGATGGTCGGCTGGTCGATCGGCCTGAACTTCACCCGGCCGATCCTGCGCCATGCGACGCGCGCCTTGCCGCAGATCATCGGCTCGATCGTGGCGTTGATCGCCTTTTGCGGCGGCCTTGCCTTCATGATCAGCCATCTGCTCGGCATCGATCCGCTGACCGCCTACCTGGCGACCAGCCCCGGTGGCATGGACAGCATCGCCATCATTGCCGCCGCCGCGCAGAACGTCGACATCTCCTTCGTCATGGCGCTGCAATCGGCACGCTTCCTGATCGTGCTGCTGGTCGGCCCGAGCGTCGCGCGCCTGATGGCGAGAAGCGTCAGGCAATAGAGCAATTCCAGGAAAAGTGTGAAACGGTTTTCCGTCCGGAATTGCGTCAAAACAAAGAGAGGGAGCGGTTCTGCGTTTCCGTGAAACGATGAACCGCTCCAGGCAAAGCCGAATCCTGACCAGCGTTGCCGCTGTGTGACAGCACCCGGCAGTCTGCGCACAAGTCACGAAAAAATACTTGACTAACATACTCATATTTGAGAGCGCGGGAGCGCAATCCTGCATGAGACAGTGGAGACGAGTTGATGCGAACGCGGCCGACGACATGGCGCCTGGGGATATCATTGCTGGGCGGTACGGCGATGCTCGGCCAGCCTGGCGCCGCACGCGCCCAGGACAGCGAGACTGCTCCCGTCCTTGGCAAGATCGAGGTCACTGCGCAGAGCAACGAGATCCTGGTTCAGGATGGCTACGTCGCCAAGAAGGACCGCATCGGCACCAAGACCGATACGCCGATCGCCAGGATCCCACAGGCCATTTCCGTGGTGACGCAGAAGCAGATCGAGGACCAGCAGCCGCGCACACTGAACGAAACGCTCGGCTACACGGCCAGCGCCAATCCCAACAGCTTCGGCTTCGACACCCGCTACGACGCGTTCTTCCTGCGCGGCTTCCAGGCCTTCTACAACGGCATGTTCCGCGACGGGCTGCGCCAGTACAACGGCCCCTCCGCCTGGTTCAAGACCGAGCCCTACGGCATTGAGGGCGTCACCATCCTGAAGGGCCCGGCATCGTCCCTTTACGGCGTCAGCGGCCCGGGTGGCATCGTCAATCTCGTCACCAAGCGCCCCAAGGATGAGCCGTTCCGCGAAATCGAACTGCTTGCCGGCGAGCACAACCGGTTCCAGGCCGCGCTTGACGCTTCCGGGCCGGTAACCGAGGACGGCAGCATCCTCTATCGCTTCACCAGCCTCGGCCGCAAAAGCGAGACCGAATTGCCTGCCTATCCCGACGACAAGATCTATCTGGCGCCGGCTGTCACCTTCAAGCCGGACGAGGATACGAAGCTGACAATCCTCGGCGAATATTCGAAATCGGTCACCGGCGGCACGGCGGCCTTCTACAATTCGAGTTATGGCGTGTTGTCCAACGTCTATGAGGGCGACCCGGCCTGGAACGATTTCGCCCAGAGCCAGGGCCGTATCGGCTACGAGTTCGAGCACCGTTTCAACGACCTGCTCACGGTGCGGCAGAACCTGCGCTACAACGCCGTCGACAGCGACATCGAGTACGCAGGCCACTACTCGATCGGCGCCGACCAGCCACTGCAGCGCTACTGGGGCCACTACACCGAGAACATGAAGAACTTCGTCGTCGACAACATGGCGCAGTTCGAGTTCGACACCGGCCCGGTCAAGCATACCGCTGTCGGCGGCATCGACTATGCTTGGTCGGACTATGATGCCGGCAGCGGTCTGTCCTATGTCTCGGTCGACGACATCAAGGCGGCTGCGGTTCCCCACTCTGGCGGACAGGAGATGAACCAGCTCGGCGCCTACCTGCATGACCAGATGGAGTGGAACGACTTCACCCTGTTCGCCAGCGGCCGCTACGACTGGGTCGACACCACCTCCACCGCCGCCGATTTCAGCACGTCGGATCAGAAGGACAGCGCCTTTTCCGGCCGGCTCGGCCTGTCCTACCAGACCGAATGGGGCATCACGCCCTATGTCAACTATTCGACCTCGTTCTCGCCAAACATCGGCTTCGTCTATGACGACGTCTCCAGCACTGTCGGCCGCATCGCCCGCCCGACCATCGCGACGCAGAAGGAGATCGGCGTCAAATACGAGATACCGGACCACAATGCGACCGTCAGCGCGGCGCTGTTCGACATCGACCAGAAGGACGGCGTCGTCTTCGACGCCTCGACCGGCATCAACAAGCAGCGCCAGCTCGACCTGAATTCGCGCGGCGTCGAACTGGAGGCCAATGCCTCGCTCGACAACGGCTTCAGCTTCATCGCCTCCTACACCTATCTGCGCGTCAGGATCGAGCGCGGCGCCGAAGGAACCGATGGGAACGAGCTGTCGGCGACGCCGAACCACATCCTGTCGCTATGGGGCCACTACCAGTTCGAGAACGGCACGCTGGAAGGACTGGGACTGGGCGCGGGCGTGCGCGTCGCCGGCTCGAGCTATGGCGACGACACCAACACCTTCAAGAACGACGCACGCGCCTTCGTCGACGCCTCGCTGTCCTACGATTTCGGCACCCGCAACCCGAAGCTCGAAGGCGTCAAGCTGCAGGCCAACGCCAAGAACCTGTTCGATATCAGGCAGACCATCTGCTCGGCCGGCTATTGCTACGGCGACGAGGGCCGCTCGCTGTTCGCCAGCCTGCGCTATCGCTTCTGAAGGCAGGCTACAGCCACATCCCGATGGAATCGGGATGTGGCTCTATCTTATTGTTTGAGCATAATCTTTTCCGAAAACCGGACGCCATTTTTCGGGATCATGCTTTAGCCTGTCCTCGGATGGTGGCAGGCGACGAAGTGGTTCTTGTCGACGAGCGAAAGCACGGGACGTTCGTGGCGGCATACTGAAGTCGCCGCCACGCAGCGCGTATGGAAACGGCAGCCTGACGGCGGGTCGAGCGGGCTCGGCAAATCGCCCTTGAGTATGATCCGCTGGGCCGGCCGGTTGTCGACGTCGGGAACCGGCACCGCCGAGCGAAGTGCTATGGTGTAGTGATGGCGCGGCGCAGAAAAGACAGCGTCGACCGGTCCGGTTTCGACGATCGAGCCCATATACATCACCGCCACCCGCGACGAGAATTGCCTGACCACCGAGAGGTCGTGGGCAATGAACACGTAGGTCAGGTTGAGCTCGTCGCGCAGATCGGCAAGCAGGTTGATGATCTGCGCCTGGATCGACACATCCAGCGCCGATACCGGTTCGTCGGCAACGATCAACCGCGGCCGCAGCGCCAGGGCGCGCGCGATGCCGATGCGCTGGCGCTGTCCACCCGAGAATTCATGCGGAAAGCGCTGGGCATGCTCGGGCAGCAGTTCGACGCGGACTAGCAGATCCTCGACGCGATCCGCCATTTCCGATCGCGACAGCTTTTCGTGCACGCGAAACGGGTCCGCCAGGAGATCGCCGACGCGGCGGCGTGGGTTGAGCGAGGCGGCCGGATCCTGAAACACCATCTGCATCTGGCGGCGTATAGGCCGAAGCTGCCGTTGCGAGGCCCTGGTGATGTCCCGGCCCTCGAATTCCAGCGACCCGGAGGTGATTTCGGTGAGCCGGACGAGGCAGCGCCCCAGCGTCGATTTTCCGCAGCCCGACTCGCCGACGATGCCAAGCGTCTCGCCCGGGAAGATGTCGAGCGAGATCTGCTCGACGGCATGGACGATCCGCCGTTGAAAGGGCGAGCGCCCGACCGGATAGTGTTTCGACAGATCGCTGGTCCGCACCAGCGGCTTTGGCCTGGTCTCGGTCATGCCGGCACGGCCCTGGCGGCAAGCGTCCGGCGCAGATCCTGGCGCCTGTCCTGCGGAAGAAAACAAGCCGACCGGTGTCCTCCCGCACCGCCAAGCAAAGGCTGCGCGGCACAGGCATCATGCCGGAACGCGCAGCGCGGCCCGAAGGCGCAGCCCTGCGGCATCTGGCTCAGTTTCGGCGGACTGCCGGGAATGGCCGTCAGCCGCGCGGGACGCGGACCGTGCATCGGCGGAATCGAACCGAACAGGCCCCATGCGTAGGGGTGAAGCGGCTCGCGGAAAAGCTGCCCCTTGCCGCCCTCCTCGACAACGCGCCCGGCATACATCACCAGCACGCGATCGGCGACTTCGGCGACCACGCCAAGGTCATGGGTGACCAGGATCACGGCGGATCCGAACTCATCGCGCAATCGACCGATCAGCTCCAGGATTTGCGCCTGCACTGTCACGTCGAGCGCCGTCGTCGGCTCATCGGCGATCAGCAGCGCCGGATTGCACGACAGCGCCATGGCGATCACGGCGCGCTGGCGCATGCCGCCGGACAGCTGGTGCGGGTAACGGTCGACGGCACTGTCGGGGCTCGGCAAGCCAACCGCGTCGAGCAAGTCCACCGCCCGCTTGCGCGCGGCAGTGCGCGACACCCTCTCATGCGCGCGGATCTGTTCGATGATCTGGTTGCCGATCGTATGGACCGGCGTCAGCGCCGTCATCGGATCCTGGAAGATCATCCCTATCTGCCGGCCGCGAACGGCGTCGAGCGCACGACGCTTGAGCCCCAGCAACTCCTGACCGAGAAACCGGACCGACCCGGTGACGACGGCGTTGGGGCTGCTGATCAGCCCCAGGATGGCAAGCAAGGTCTGGCTCTTGCCCGAGCCGCTTTCACCGACGACGCCGATGATTTCGCGCCGCTCGAGCGAAAACGAGACGCCGCTGACGGCAGGCACCACACCACCCTCCGTGCGAAACGAGACGCACAGATTCTCGACGACCAGCAGCGGCTTGTCAGTGGGCATCTCTAACCCTCGGATCGATGAAGACAAAGGCGACGTCGACGATGAAATTGGCCATGACCACGAAGAACGAGGCATAGATGACTGTCGCCAGGATCATCGGCAGATCGAGCGTCTGCAAGGCCCCGTAGGTGAGCTTGCCGACCCCTTGCAGGCCGAAGACCACCTCCGTCAGCAAGGCGCCGCCGCCAACCAGGGCGCCGAAATCGAGCCCGAACATGGTGACGAAGGCGACGAGCGAGGTTCTGAGCCCATGATGCATCAGCACCCGCCGCTCGCCGATGCCCTTGGCGCGCGCGGTTCGGATGAAATCCTCCTGCATGGTCTCGATGATCGAGGCCCGCAGCACGCGGCCGTAAAGCCCGATGTAGAGCGTGGCGAGCGTGAACCAGGGAATGACCAGCGCCTTGAACCAGCCCCAGGGATCTTCGGTGAAGGGAATATAGCCGAGCGGCGGCACCCACGAGAACAGCCAGCTGTCATGCCAGCGGCTCTGTGTGACCAGATTGGCGACTTCGCCCAGCCAGAAGACCGGAATCGACACGCCGATCAGGCTGAGGATCATCAGCGTCCTGTCGAGCCATGTGCCGCGCGTCGCTCCGGCGACCACGCCGACGATCAACCCGCCGAGAACCCACAAGACTGCAGCGCCAAGCACCAGCGACAAGGTGATCGGGATCGCCTCGAGCACCGTTGGAACGACCTTCTGGCCGCGATTGACGAAGGAGGTGAGGTCACGGCTGATGAAGAGTCGCTCCATCATCAGCGCGTATTGGACGGGCAGCGGCCGGTCGAGGCCGAAATCGTGCCGCACCTGGACCAGCGTCTCCTGCGATGCGTTACGCCCGGCAATGCGCGCCGACGGGTCAGCGCCAGGAGTGGCGAAAAAGATCAGGAAGGCGACGACGCTGATGCCGAACATCACCAGCACCATTTGACCCAGCCTGGACAGGAGCGCCGTCAGCATCAGGCGACCCTGATCGACGATTTCGGGTCGAGCGCGTCGCGCACCCCGTCGCCCAATATGTTCAGCGCCAGCACGCAGATGACGATTGCCATCCCTGGCGCCAGGGCGACGATCGGGCGCGAATAGAGAAGCCCCTGGCCGTCCTGGATGATCGTTCCCCAGCTGGCGTCGGGCGGCTGCACGCCGATCGACAGGAAGGACAGCGAGGATTCGGTCATCATGTTCAGCGCCAGGATGAGTGGCACGAAGACGATGACCCGGGTGATCACGTTGGGTAGGATATCATACAACAGGATGCGCCAGGGCGACGCACCGATGCCGATCGCCGCCGTGACGAACTCGGCCTGCATCAGCGACAGGACATGACCGCGGATGGGTCTGGCGACATAGGGGACATAGACGATGCCGATGATGAAGATCGGCAGCCAGAGACTGCCGGAGCGGATTTCGATCGGCCCGATGGTGATGCTTTGCGTGATCAGCACGATCGACAGCGAAATCGCCAGCAGGAAGATGGGAAACGCCCATAGCACATCGAGGATGCGCGACAGCAAGGTATCGACCAGCCCGCCGAAGAAGCCGGAGACGACGCCGAGCAGTGTCGCCAGGCCAAGGCATATCGCCGCCGCGGCGCCGGCGATCAGCAGCGAATTGCGCCCGCCGTAGAGCAGGCGCGCGGCGACGTCGCGGCCCTGGTTGTCGGCGCCCAGCATATAGGGCCCGAAATCCCAGGTCGGTCCGAGCGGCGTGAACCCCAGGCCGAGCCCCTCGGTCGAAGGTTCCAGCACCTGCCTGGTCTCGCCGTTAATGACGATCTCGCCATTGAGGTTGGTGGCGAAAGGATCGGTCCGCGCCACATGGCGGGCGTAGAGGGGGGCGGCCAGGCAAGCAGCAGTGATCAGCACCAGCACACCGAACGCCATGATGGCGGCCCGATCGGCCTTGAGCTTGCGCCACGCGGTGCGCCATGGCCCCTCGGCACCCCGGCGGCTCCGAACCAGCGCTTGCCCGCCACTCGTATTGTCCATGATGGGTATGAATTTCAGATCGGCGGGAAAAGCAACCGCGGCGGAGGATTGCGCATCGCTCCGCCGCGGATCGGATTGGGCCTGATCACTCAACCCACGATCACTCGACCCAAGACTGGCTCATGATCCAGTAGAATTGCGGGCTGAAGACGAAATTCTTCAGCCGCGGCGAGATCAGGTCGACACGCTTGGGCGTGAAGAGTACGGCCACGGGTGCTGCGTCGGTCACCGCCTTGTCGACGGCAGTCCACAGCTGCGCACCCTTGGCCGGATCCGCGATCATGCCGGTCTGAGCCTCGGCCATCTTTTGGTCGATCGACTTGTCGCAGAAGCCGGAGATGTTGACCGAGGCGTCCGAGCCGGGCGTGAACGAGGCGCAGCTGAACAGCACCTGCAGGAAATCCGAAGGCGCCGGATAATCCTGGAACCACTGCGAGATGGAAATCTGCACCTTGTTGTTGGTGTTCTGGATGTAGGTGAACTGGATGTTCTGGGAGATTGGCTTGACCGAGGTCTTGTAGCCCAGGCCGTTCAGCACATCCTGCAGATACACGCCGATCGATTTCGACACCTCGGTGTCCTCGGTGATGATCGTCACCTCCTGGCCGGCCGTTCCGGAGGCGGCGATCAGCGCCTTGGCTTTCTCCAGATCAGGTGCGGACCATTTCTCACCAGGATTGGCCGAGAACGGGCAATAGGGTGCGTAGGACGGGAAATTCGGCGGCAGGATCTGGCACGACGGCTGCGCCAGGTTGCTGCCACCGAACAGCTTGACGATGGCGGCGCGATCGATGGCGTAGTTGACGGCCTGCCGCACGCGGATGTCGTTGAAGGGCGCGAGGTTGGTGTTCATCGGCGCATACCACATCGCCGTCAGCGGATGCACGGACACCTGCTTGGCGTATTTGGTGCCCAGTTCCGCCAAACGGTCCGCCGGCGGCGGATCGAACATCCAGTCGGCCTGGCCGTTCTCCACGGCGGTGACCGCCGCCTCGTCGGTGAGACCGAAGCCATAGTCTATCTCGTCGGGATATCCGGCCGGCTGCGCCTCCTTGCTCCATTCCTTGAAATGCGGATTGCGCACCATCTTGAGCAGGCTGTTGGGATCGTAGCTGGCGATCATGTAGGGCCCGGTGCCGGGGATGGGCACGGTCCCGGAATCCTTGAGCGACGCTTCGGCGGGCAGGATCGCCGCATGCGGGATCGAAATCTTCTGCAGGAAATCGGGATCGGGCGCCACCAGATTGAAGGTCACGGTGCTTGCCGCCTCGTCGGCGACGACGCCGCCCTCGAGCGTGCAGGTCGCCGGCGTCTTGAGGCATTTGTCGGCGCCGACGATGCCGTTGTAGAGCGTGCCCGTGGTTGGACCGCTGATCTTGAACATGCGCTGGAACGATGCCACGACATCGGCCGTCGTCAGGTCCGATCCGTCGGCGAACTTGATGCCCTTGCGCAGCGTGAAGACGTATTTCTTGCCGCCGTCTTCAGGCTTGGGCAAGCTCTCGGCCAAGTCCGCCACCACCTCGAAACCGGTCTTGTCGCCGGTCTTGCGGAAGGTCACCAGCCCGTCATAGAGGATGTAGTTGATCTGGAAATATTGCAGCGTGTAGTTGATGTGCGGATCGATCGTGCCGGCAGCGGCGTTGGCGAGAAGCTTGAGCGTTCCGCCGACCTTGCCTTCCTGTGCGGCGGCACCGGTGACGGGCGCCATCAGCATGAGGCCAGCCAGGCCGACACCGGCCATCATTGCGCTAAGAACCTTCCGGGATCGCATCGTCTTGCTCCTCTTGGGAAAGTGGGTGATCCGCAACGTGCGCCAGGCACACGCCGGACCGTGATCCATCGCACACAGCCTATGGCGCGCGAAACCCGGCGGGATAGCTGTGAATAAAGATAGTTTTGGCACGCGGACGCGTCGCGGACAACAAGCCGTGACCGCGTATTGCTCATTTGTTGGGCATTTGGTGAACATGCCCGTTTGACAAACATTGGCTGGCGAGTAAGCTTTTGCTCATGCAGGGCGTGTCCGGCGATTTCGAAAGTGAATTTCACATAGGGATGGATGTCGAGGCCGCGATGGCGGCAGCGATGCGTGTGCTTGCGCCCGCCGGCTTCACCTCGCTGATCTACGACTATACGCCGGTCCCGGTCAGCCACGATGGCGAATTGATCACGCCTTCGCTGATGGCGCTCGCCAACGTGCCGTCCGGCATGCAGGATCTCTGGTGCAAGGGTGGCTATTATCAGATCGATCCGGTGCAGGAGGCGGCACTCGCGGTGTCACGACCGTTCCTATGGTCGCACAAGGGGTCGCAGAGCCCGGTCATGCGGCGCATCCTCCAGCGCAAGCATGATCCGGTGGTAGGCTACCTCCTGGACACCAAGATGACATGCGGCGTGACGGTACCCATCCGCTTCGACGGCGGCGATCTCGCTACCTTCACTGCGATCCGCCTCGATCCGGAGCCGAATTTCGAAGCCGAGGCACAGATGATGTTGCCAGGCATTGGCGACCTTGGCCACCTGTTCCATGACTGCGTCTATGCCGGCTTCGACCAGCGCACCAGGACAAGCCAGTATTTCCACCTGACATCGCGGGAACGCCAGTGCCTGAGCCTGGCGGCTTGCGGGTTGACGGCCAAGCAGATCGCCCATGAGATCTGCCGGAGCGTGCCGACCGCGACGCTGCATCTCAACGCCGCCAGCCGCAAGCTCGGCGCCCGCAACCGTTTCCACGCCATTGCCCTGGCGGCCCATTACCGGTTGCTTGGACCGATCAGCCAGGGCCAGAACCGGTCCCGCCAGATCGGTCAAAACTAACGTTATTGCTAGCTGGTCGCCTGCCCGTCCGTCTCTATACCCTTTGCCGCGAACAACGTCGGAGGCCGCTGATCGGCGGTCGCCGCCGAGCCAGCCAGGCGGAGGAACACGATGGACGATCTTGCAGTATCGGAAGGTTTCAGCGTCTACGGGCCATACAAGACCTGGTACCGTGTGACGGGAGACCTTGACTCCGCCAGGCTGCCGTTGGTCGTTGCCCATGGCGGGCCCGGCTGTACCCACGACTATGTCGACAGCTTCAAGGACATTGCCGGCTTCGGCCGCGCCGTGATCCATTACGACCAGATCGGCAACGGCCGATCCACCCATCTGCCGGACAAGGGCGGCGACTTCTGGACGGTCGAATTCTTCCTTGGCGAACTGGATGCGCTGCTTGCCCATCTGGGCATCCAGCAGCGCTACGCCCTGCTCGGCCAATCCTGGGGCGGCATGCTCGCCGCCGAGCACGCGGTGCGCCGGCCATCGGGCCTCAAGGCACTGGTGCTCGCCAACTCGCTTGCCTCGATGAAGCTGTGGGTCGAAGGCGCGGGGCAGTTGCGGGCGGAGCTGCCGGCGGCGGTGCGGCAGGCGCTCGATCGCCACGAAGCGGACGGCACGACGGACCATCCCGATTATCTCTCGGCGACCCGGGCATTCTACGACCGGCACGTCTGCCGCGTCGTGCCTTGGCCGGCGGAGGTGGCGCGCACCTTCGCCGCCATCGACGCCGATCCCACCGTCTATCACACCATGAACGGTCCCAACGAATTCCACGTCGTCGGCACCATGCGCGACTGGACGATCATCGACCGGCTGCCGCTGATCGAGGCGCCGACATTGGCCTTTCGCGGCTTTTTCGATGAAGCCACGCCAGCCTGTGTCCAACCCTTCCTCGACCATATTCCCACGGTCGAGGGCCATGTCTTCCCGCTCTCGAGCCACATGCCGCATGTCGAGGAAAGGCAGGATTGCATGGCTGTCACCGAGGCCTTCCTGGCCCGCCATGACTGACGCAAGTCGCCCAAAAGTGACCCCAGTTATTCGTCGTCGCCCTCATCATCACCCTGCGCGCTCCGGCGCCAGTAGGCGGTGACCAGGTGCCGGTCGCGCGACAGGCCCCATTGCTTGCGCACGATCTTGCGGATCTCGCGGAAATCGCCGAATTCGCAACCGGCCCAGACATGGAGGCCGTCGGCAAGCGCCATGTGGCTGCGCTCGCGCAAGGCGGCCGGCAACAGGCCGCCGGTGCCGGCCTCGCGACCATGCCGGTAAAGCCAGGTGACGTCGATGTTGTCCCCTTGCGCCAGCGCGATGCGGTCCTCCGGGCGATCGACCTCGATGAGGACCTCGGCGCGGGTTGACGGCGGCATATGCTCGAGGATCCGGCCAATGGCGGGCAGTGCGGTGTCGTCGCCGAGTAGAAGCAGGGTCTCCGCCACGGGGGTGTCGCCGCCGCCAGGTCCGATCATGCCGATGACGTCTCCCGCCCGCGCGTTTTGCGCGAAGGTGGCGGCTGGCGTGTCATAGCCGGGGTGCAGCACGAAATCGACATCGAGCCAGCCGCTTGCGGCATCCACCGCCCGGATCGTGTAGACCCGCACGGCAAGGGCATCGTGGCCCGAGGGCCAGACCAGCAGCCCGTCAACGCCCATCGACGGCCAGACCGGCCGCTTGCCGCGTGGCGGCAGCAGCAGCCGCATATGCAGGCCGCCATGCGTAAACCGGGCGAGATCCCTGCCGGCGAAGCGCAGGCGCTGCATGTGCGCCGAAATCCGCGTCGACGACATCACCGTGATCTCGCGGAAGAACACCGGCATGCCGGCATCGCTGCCATCGCCTTGCCAATGGATGCCGCTGGTCGTGCCGAGATGTTCGGCGATATGGCCGGCGACCGTCATCTTCATGTAGGACAGGCAGGTTTCGTCTTGCGCCGCGACCTGGATCAGCACGCTTTCATCTTCGAGCGTAGCGCTCAACGAACCGTAGTAGAGGCGAAGCTCCCATCGGTTGGCGATGCCGGTGTCGATCTCGAATTCGCCGTGCTCGGCGCGCAGCCGGTCCATCACCGACCTGATCGCCTCGTCGCTGATACGGGTTAGCGCGCTCAGTTGGTCCATGCTCGAGCCTTTCGATAGCGGTTGAAACGAAGCCGCCAGAAAGATCTCAGCGTCGTCCCATCGTCGGGCATGCCACAGCGTCGCCGGCGTTTCCATAGCAAACTTGATGAAAGTAATCATATTTTGGCGAGACGTCAGGGAAGTCACAAGACCGTGAGCCGCTCGGCTTCCTGGCCTATCGCCCGACAGCAAGCCGCTCAGGAAGGAAGTCGACGAAGACGCGAACCTTCGGCGACAGATAGCGGTTGGATGGCCACAGCATCCTGAACTGGCCGCGGCCATCGATATGGTCGTCGTGCTCAGTTTGCCCGCCTGCAGCGCCTCGCTGACCAGTGAAAGTCAGGCGATGACGAGGCTCGCTATGCGATCGCCGTGCAGCGTGAAGGTCATGTCGCCCTCGCCGTTGAAGCCGTTGCCTGTGACGGCGATGCGGACGCGATAGGTGCCTTCGGCCGCCGCGATACGGACGATGCGGAGATGGGACTGCACGCCGATATTGTCCGACTGGTTCCAGCCCGCGATCTGCTCGCGGCCCTGGAAAGACCGGCCCCAGTCGCTCAACGATGCGTCTGATGTGAACGTGTCGAGAAAGGCTTCCGTGTCGCCGGCATTGGTGGCTTCCAAAAAGTGGCGGATGGGGTCGGGTATGGTCATTCGTCTGTGCCCAAGGTGCGTTGAGATTCAGGTCTGGCTGAGTCGAAAATGGTGGTTTCCGAGAACCGGAGCGGAGCGTACTTAGGTACGTGAGCACCGGAAGCGCAGGAAGCCGCCATTTGCAGGCCAGCCTCACCTGAATATCAATGCACCTCAATCCAGCCTGTGCATCAGATCGTCATCCAGCCAGCGGCCGAAGAAATAGGCCAGTTGCTTGTGCCACCACGGCCAGTCATGGCTGACATCGCCGCCCCAATAGTCGACCCAGGCGGGAATCGACTTGTCGCGCAGGACCTGTTCCAGCCGGCGCGTCTCGACCAGCATGCGCTCCTCCCAGGCGCCCTGCCCGCAGCAGAAGATCAGCCTGAGCGCCTTCAGGCGGGCGAGCAGCTTGGGATCGACGATGCCGGGGAGATAGTCGAGCGGCGAGTTGTAGAAGATGTCGCCTTCAAGCGCCTTGCCGAAGAAGTCGCGGGCCGAATAGACGCCCGACAGCGCGATGACGCCGCTGGCGAGTTCGGGAAAGCGGAAGACGAAGTTCGACGAGTGGTAGCCCCCCATCGAACAGCCGCAGAATAGCGGCTTCAGCTTGCGCCCGCCATTGGCTTGCGCGGCCGTGGACAGGAATTCCGGCAGCGCCTCCTCGCGCACGTAGCGGAAATAGGCCTCGTGGCGAGCGATACGGTGGGCGGCGTCGGCATGCTTGTCGAAGAAGGATTCCGAATCGATGCCGTCGACCGTGAACAGCTGGATGCGGCCGGTGTCGATGAACTCGGCCAGCGCGCCGACCCCGCCGGAATCCTCGAATTGGTAGAACCGCCCTTGCGAGGTCGGGAACACCACCACCGGCCGGCCGGCATGGCCGTAGCGCTTGTATTCCATGTCGCGGTCGAGATTGCGGGCGAAAGTCTTGTGATAGGAGATGTCCATCGCCTCACGCCTTTTCCGCGTGGATGTAGGCGACCGCTTCGCGCAGCGCCGCTTCGTCCTTCGAGCGCATCTGGTAGGCGTAATTTCCCATGGCGCGGCTGAAAACCTCTTCGATGGCCTGATGGTGGACAATCTTGTCGCGATGGGCGGCTAGCACGTCCTCATGGCTGTGCAAATAGCTGAGGCGCCGCTTGCGGCTGGCATAGGCGGTGAAATACTTGCCCTCGTAGGGGCCGCCGGCGGCATCCCTGACCACCATGTCGGCCCAGGCGGCATAGACGTCGATGTCGAAGGTGTAGTTGATGGCATCGGTCATCCAGGCGCCGGGCGGGCGCATGTTGACCTCGAGCGCGATGACGCGGTCGTCCTTGGTCTCGAACAGCTCGATGTGGAAGAAGCGCTCGCGCACGTCGAACGCCTTCAGGATCTTGCGGCCGGCCTCCTCGACCGCCGGGCTGATCCGGGGAAAGCAGGTGTAGCTCATGTGGCGGTCCTTGTTGACCACCTCCATGACGCTCTGGTCGTAGCGGTGGCTGGCGGCCAGCACCACCTCGCCATCGCGGTTGACCAGCCCGTCGAAAGTCACCACCAGCCCCTCGATGAACTGCTCCATGACGAAGGTCACATCCTCGGGCTTGTCCCTGAAGAACTGGTCGAGCTCCCCAGCGTTGGAAATCTTGAACGTGTTCGAGGCGCCCGAGCCGCTGTCGGGCTTGACAACCACCGGATAGCCGACGCGGCGGATGAAGGTCATGGCGCCGGCCCGGTCTGAGCATTTGCGCTGCGCGATGGTGTCGACGCCGCTCTTGCGGAAGAAGGCGCGCATGCGGCTCTTGCGCTTCAGATTCTTCACGAAATCGAGCTTGGTGCCGTAGATATTGAAGTCGGTGCGGATGTTGGCTTCCAGCTCCAGCCAGTGCTCGTTGAGCGATTCAAAACGGTCGATACGGCCCCATTTGTGGATGAAATGCCCCATCGCCCGGAACACCGGATCGTAATCCTCCATGTCGGGGACACGGTAATATTCGCTGAGCGCCGCCTTCAGCTTGCCGTCGAGCGCCTCATAGGGTGCGTCGCCGATGCCGAGCACCCTGGCCCCGGCCTTCTTCAACCGGTCGCAGAAATCCGCGCCATTGACGGGAAAGTGCGGCGAGAAGAACACGAAATTCATGGATGACCCCTCCCGGCAACAGGACATCGCAGCCCCTTCGACGCCCAAGTCTGGCGCATTTGCAGCGCGTGGGGAAGAGCACTCACGTTAGCGATAATATCCAACCGAACCCGGTCCGCCATGCGGCCCCCACTTGCCTCCCACAAGCCGCTCCTGTATGAGAACCGCCATGAACACGCGCGCCACCAACGCTTCCCGTCCGACCGGTTTTTCCGGTGAGACCGTGCGCGCGCTGGCTTCGACCCTGCTTCTTCTCGGCCTTATCGGCGATCGCCGGGTTCGCTGAAGGAGCGCCCGGCGGTCGAACCGCCGCGCAAGCGCATGCTCCTTGGCCGTCTCAAAATTGGCACGTCACATCAAGCGAACGAAAATCTGGTAAAGGCGCCGCTCGCCATCAATCCATCTGAGGGTGGATCCGTGAGCCGCCGGGAGAAACGACGATGAACGCACGAGAAGAAATCCGCTCCCATGCCGCCGTAGCCGGCAAGGATGCGGCAAAGGGCACGCCCGACATGGCAGCCCGGGGCATGCCGGATGCAGCCCGTAAATATCAACCTTACCCCACCGTTGGCCTCACCGACCGCACCTGGCCCTCGAAGGTCATCGACAAGGCGCCGATCTGGTGCTCGGTCGACCTGCGCGACGGCAACCAGGCACTGATCGATCCGATGGGCCACGAGCGCAAGGCGCGCATGTTCGGCCTGCTGCTCGACATGGGCTTCAAGGAGATCGAGATCGGCTTCCCGTCGGCCTCGCAGACCGATTTCGACTTCGCCCGCTGGTGTATCGAGGAAGGCAACGTACCCGCCGACGTCTCGCTGCAGGTGCTGGTGCAGTGCCGGCCGGAACTGATCACCCGCACCTTCGAGGCGCTCAAGGGCGCCACCAACCCGATCGTCCATTTCTACAATTCGACCAGTGAGTTGCAGCGCCGCGTCGTCTTCGAAAAGGACGTCGGCGGCATCAAGCGCATCGCCACCGACGCGGCCAAGATGATCACCGACATGGCGGCCAAGGCCGGCGGCGGCTATCGTTTCGAATATTCACCGGAGAGCTTTACCGGCACCGAGCTCGAAGTGGCGCTGGAGATCTGCAACGCCGTCACCGAGATCGTCAGGCCGACGCCCGACAACAAGCTGATCATCAACCTGCCGTCGACGGTCGAGATGTCGACGCCCAACATCTACGCCGACCGCATCGAATGGATGTGCCGCAACCTCGACAACCGCGAGAACCTGCTGGTCTCGCTGCATCCGCACAATGACCGTGGCACCGGCATCGCCACCACCGAACTCGGCCTGATGGCCGGCGCCGACCGTGTCGAAGGCACGCTGTTCGGCAATGGCGAGCGCACCGGCAATGTCGACATCGTCACGCTGGCGCTCAACATGTACACGCAAGGTGTCGATCCGGGGATCGACTGCTCCGACATCAACCGGATGAAGGATGTCTACGAATATTCGAACCAGTTGAAGATCCCCGAGCGCCATCCCTATGTCGGCGAGCTCGTCTACACCGCCTTTTCCGGCTCGCACCAGGATGCCATCAACAAGGGCATGAAGGCGCTGAAGAAGGCCAACACGAGCCTGTGGGAAGTGCCCTATCTGCCGATCGATCCGGCCGATGTCGGCCGCAGCTACGAAGCGATCATCCGCATCAACTCGCAGTCGGGCAAGGGCGGCATCGCCTATGTGCTGCAGGCCGATTACGGCCTCAACCTGCCGCGCAATTTGCAGATCGAGTTCAGCCAGGAGATCCAGGCGATCACCGATGCCGAGGGCAAGGAAGTGCCGGTCAGGCGCATCTACGAGCGCTTCCTCGAGACCTATGTCGATCAGCCGGCCGCGCGGCTGAAATTCCTCGATCACCACACCTATCCCAGCACCGAGATCAAGGGCCGTCGCGTCGTCGAGGCGGTCATCCTCGACAACGGCAAGGAAGTGACGATCACCGGAACCGGAACCGGTCCAATCGACGGGTTCGTCGATGCGCTGTCGCGCCATCTCGGCATCGAGATGTCGGTGCTCGATTATTCCGAGCACTCGATGCAGCGCGGCTCGAACGCCTCGGCCATCTCCTATGTCGAGATGGAATATCCTGATGGCAAGCTGTTCGGCGCCGGCATCAATACCAACATCGTCGCCGCCTCGCTGGAAGCGGTGATGTCGGCGGCCAACCGTATCGTCGTCAAAAAGGCCGGTTGACGCACGACCAGAACGAAGGGTCGGAACCCTCCCCATTCGGTGACCGGTTCCGATCCTTCGCATCATTAACCACCAAAGAATTATCCAGTGGGGTACGTGATCGCATAATGGGTGCATACTTGTGTGGCGGTGCGGGAACTATATGATCGCGCCTCAACCTGTGCCGACTTCGAGAGGATCGACACTTGCAGCATGCCACGCCTGCCGCCCCCGCAGTGCGCGAGACACTGGAGCGACTGCTTGCCAGCCAAACGTTCGGACGATCTGAACGCGCGCGCAAGTTGCTCCGTTATCTTGTCGAACGCGAACAAGCCGGCGAAGCCGATAGGCTCAAGGGCTTCTCCATCGCTATGGATGTTTTCGGCAAGGACGGCGATTTCGATCCGTCCACCGATGCCGTGGTGCGGGTTCAGGCGGGCAGGCTGCGCGAGCTTCTGCAGCATTATTTTGCCAATGAGGGCATTGCCGAGCCGGTCCGCATTGCCATTCCGCGCGGCGGCTATGTTCCTGCCTATGAACTGAACGCGATCCGGTTGCCGGATGTTTCCGCGCTGAAGCTGGACGGCACTGTATCTGCCGATCGGGCCAACGACGCCAGCACGGGCATGCCGGATCCGGTTTTGCCGGCTTCCGCGACGCCCACCCCCTCTGTGGTGCGCCATCTCCGCTTCTTCTGGATGGCGATCACCCTGGTCATCGCCATGCTGGGCGTGCTGATCCTTCGTCAGGGCAGCAGCGCCTTGCTGACCGGCGGCGGCGACATGTCGGCAACGCTTGAGACCGCCGGCGCGACCAGCAGCATTGCGTCATCGGCAATGGCCGACGACCTGCCGCTCGTCCATATCGACGTCAAGGCCGAAGGCACTGACGCCAGCCGTGTCGCCGCGTCGCTGCGCGCCGGCCTCAGCGGCTTCGATACGATCGACTTCATCGGCCGCGACACCGTCACCGATCCGGCCGACGATGCCACCAGCTTCATATTCGACATCCTGCCTGGACCGAACGCAGGCGATATCACCATCGAACTGCAAAGCATGGCGTCCGGAAGGGTGCTTCTTTCACGCAATCTGACCCCTGCCGACAGCGCACCAGCCGCAGTCGAAGACCGTATCGCCGACATGCTGAGTTCGGCGCTTCCCGCCTCGGGCACGATCTACAACTATATCGAGCAGACCGGTGCGCCAAACGGTCTGACGCAATGCCTGCTGCTCAACGACAAATATTATCTCGACCAGAACGCCAGAACCCATGAGGCTGCCTATCGCTGCCTCGAAAATTTGGCCAATGGCGGAGCGACGTCCTCGCTCGTCTATTCGGAACTTGCGTCCTTGCAGGTCGAGGCGGTCTCCGATCATTACGCCTATCCGCCCAATGCGACGATTGAAAAGGCCGTGGAGTTTGCCCATCGCGGCGTGCAGATGGGACCGACCAGCCCTTATGCACATCGCGCCTACGGCTACGTCAGTTCGCGTCTCGGCAATACGGACGAAGCGATCCGCTGGATGCGCAAGGCCTACGAACTCAATCCCTACGATCTCGGCATGGCTGCCGCCTACGGCTACGGGCTGATTTTCGCCGGCCGATACGCGGAGGGAACGCCGATCCTGGCCCATGCGGCGGAGACCTTCAGCGGCCACCCGACATGGTGGGACTACGGGCTGTTCGTCGGCGAATTCATGCTCGGCGACATGAACAAGGCCGTCGCGGCCAGCATGGCACTGAGGACGACGGCAACGAAATCGCACTATCTGGCGGCGCGGCTGATCGGCGCCAAGGTTGCCGGACAGGATAATCTGGTGAGCACGCTGCTGGACGAACTGAACACCAAGTTCCCAAAATTTGCAGCGGATCCGCGCGCGACCTTCGTAGAGCGGAAATATCCGGCCGACCTGACCGACCGGCTGGTCCAAGCTCTGCGCGCCGCCGGACTCGGCAACGCAAGCTAGAAGCAATTCCAGGAAAAGTGACGAACCGCTCTATCTCCAATCGACATCCGCAGATTAGGCGCGCCGCGTCCCAATGGATTTCCTGCGCTCCAACAGCCGAATGCCGGTTGGTGGCCGAGTTTCGTCCGCAACCGTACAAATCGCGAAAATTTTACTGGTCATCACGCTAGACTAGGAGCAATTCAGCCACAGTTGGTGTCGCGCATCCTGCAATAACAAAAATCAGCTTTCATGACCGCATCGCTTTTTGCCGCCGAACAGGGTGCTGGCTCGAGGGCCATAGTCCTGCTGCATGGTTTCGGCGGCAGCCACGATGTCTGGCGCGAGGTGATTTCCTCCCTGGCTCCTGCCACGCACACGCTGGCCTATGATCTGCCGGGGCATGGGCTGTCGCTCGATTTTCCCGCGGCCGGTCCGGCCAAGGTAGCGGCAAGGGCCGTGCTCGCCGATCTCTCAGAACGGAGACTGAAGCGCGTTCATCTCGTGGGCCACTCGATGGGCGGCGCGGTGGCGATGCTGATGGCGCTGGCCGAGCCCGAAAAAGTCGCCTCGCTGACGCTTCTGGCGCCGGGCGGTCTTGGCCCCGAGATCAACGGCCCGCTGTTGCGCCGCTATGCCGGCGCAGCAGACCGGTCTGAGATTCGCGCCTGCCTTGCTGCCATGTCCGGCCCCCACAGCCCGCCCCCGGAGCGCATCGTGGACATGCTTTGCGAGATGCGCGGACGTCCCGGCCAGATGCCGAAGCTGACCGAGATCGCAGCCGCCATGACCTTGGACGATCGGCAAGGCGTCATCCCGCACGATCGTCTCGACGGGCTGAACATGCCGGTGATGGTGGCGTGGGGAACCGACGACGCGGTGCTGCCCTTTACCCAGGCGGATGATCTGCCGTCGCATTTTCATGTCCACCATGTGCTGGAGGCCGGCCATATGCTGGCCGAGGAAGCACCCGACCTCGTCGCCGAGATCATTCGCCGCAACACCAACCGGCGCGCCAGGCCACAGCGCCAGAAATTCGCTGCCGCGGCCAGCTGACCTTTCGCGCACAACACTTAAGCTGGACACGCCTCGATCCCGTTGATCTCGCCAGTGCATTTTGCCGGCGGCTGTGTTAACCCCGTGTTAACCAAACCCGCGAGGCAAACGCCGATGAAGGAAGCAGGCGAGAAGACCATCGATCCGTCGAAGCAACTGTCCGATGCCGTCCGTGATGTGAAGAATGCCTTCGCCGACCGCGACGACGTCGTCGTCGATATGCGCGAGGCCCATCGCATGCGCCTCGATCTGCTTGCCGCCGAACTGGCGCCGGTTTTTGCCGACGTTCCCGCCGACATGGACAATTTCGACTTTGTCGTCTCGTCCGGCTTGCAGCCGCGCCTGTGGATCGACGCCGTCAGCCATGTCGCCATGGGGCGCGACCGCCGCACCTATCGCTTCCTCAAGGACACCCGCATCGGCCGGGTGGTGCTTGCCGAATCGACCGAGATGAAGCCCGTTGCGGATCAGGTGACGCGCTATGTCGCCGAGCGGATCGTTGAGCGTCAGAGGATGATGGAAGGCGGGGTCGAACTGGCTGTCGCCGGCATGAAACGCGCCGATGTACTGGAAGCCGAACCGCCACTGCGGTCGACGACGCGCAGCAAGCGCTGGTCGGCCTTTCTGTCCGGCCTTGGCGTGATCGCCGCCGGCGCGCTGGTCGGACTGGCGGTGTCGGTCGTCCTGTTCTGGGACCGCATCGTCGCCATGGTTCTCAGCTTGCGGCCATAGCCGCGCCGGCCTCCGCGCCAAGCTCCAGCGTCTGCAGATCGGATGGCGGTATGGCAGGCCCGGTCAGGCCGCGCCGCGTCAGCCGGATCCGCCAATTGCCCTTTTCGCCATCGATGTCGAACAGATTGTACTGCGCCGCCGGGTGCTTGCCGCCCGGCGCCTGACCGGCGGCAGCGACGCCGACCACCGGAACCTTGGCGCCCCGGTTGCCGATGAAGAACAGCGACGGCAGATGCGAATGGCCGTGCAGGACAAGTTCGGCGCCATGGCCGCGGATGATCTTGTGGAAGCGGGCAATGCCGAACAGCCGCTTGTGCTGAGGGACGGCGCCGCGCACCGGCGGATGATGGATCATGATCGCGCGAAACAGCCCTTGTCTGGCCGTCGTGTCGAGCAGCTTGCCAAGCCGTTTCGCCTGACCCTCCATGAAGAAGCCGTTGGCCATGAACGGCGCCGTGGCACGCGCCGTCGAGACGCCGATCAGCGCAACATCGCCGCGCACGCGTAGATAAGGAAAGGCATTACGGTCGACCGGCGTGTTGATGCCGTCGCCGCTCATCCACGCCGCCCAGGACCGGCAGATCTTGTCGAAGGCGCCGGGTACATACGCGTCGTGGTTTCCAGGAACGACTGAAACATCATGCGGCGATCCCAGCGTCTCCAGCCAGTGCCTGGCCATCTCGATCTCGCCGTCGAGCGCCAGGTTGACTAGGTCGCCGGTGACGGCGAGGTGATCCGGCGTGTTCGCCTTGATGTCGGCGACGATCGCGTCGATGACGGCATCATGCATGTGGCGGCGGCGGTTGCGCTGCCAGTTGACGTAGCCGAGCACGCGCTTGGAGGCGAGATCGCGATAGGATACATCGGGGAGCGGCCCCAGATGGACATCGGAAATATGCGCGAGCCTGAACATCCATCCTTCATAGGCGACGGGCGCCCCGCTTTCCACCCAAGGTTTCCTTTCCACCCACGGTTTCGCACCTAATGGAGACTGATCCGGAGAAGACCTTCCGCCAGACCGGTTGGGCGGGCCTCCGGGCCCGGCTGTTCCATCTCTATTTCGTGCTGCGGCGGCCGATGACGCTTGGCGTGCGCGGTCTCGTCCACGACACCGCGTCCAATTCCATCTTCCTCATTCGCCACACTTATGTGCCGGGCTGGCAGCTTCCCGGCGGCGGCGTCGAAGCCGGCGAGACGCTTGCCGAGGCGCTGGCGCGCGAACTGGCCGAGGAAGGCAACATCGCACTGACTTCGCCGCCGGCGCTGAAGTCGATGCATTTCAACCGTCGCGCCAGCCGGCGCGACCATGTCGGTTTCTATCTGATCGAGCATTTCAGCCAGACGACGCCGAAGCTGCCGGACCGCGAGATCGCCGAGTCCGGCTTCTTTCCCCTGGACCGTTTACCGGAAGGCACGACGCCAGCGACGCTACGGCGGATCGCCGAGGTTTTTGGCTGCGAGCAGCCCTCGCCCTACTGGTAGGTCACGCCGCTTTCTTGAACCGCATGCGGTCATGCGGCGCGCCATAGTCGAGTTCCGGGCCAACCGGCACGATCCGCGTCGGATTGATGGTCTCGTGGCTGCCGTAATAATGCGCCTTGATGTGGTTGAGGTTCACGGTCCCGGCGACGCCAGGCACCTGGTAGAGGTCGCGCAGATAGTTGGACAGGTTCGGGTAGTCGGCGATGCGGCGCAGATTGCATTTGAAATGCCCGACATAGACCGGGTCGAAGCGCACCAGCGTGGTGAACAGCCGCCAGTCGGCTTCGGTGATGCGATCGCCCACCAGATAACGTTGCTTTGAGAGGCGGTCGTCCAACGTGTCGAGAGCCGAGAACAGTTCGCCGAACGCTTCCTCATAGGCGCCTTGCGTAGTGGCGAAGCCGGCGCGATAAACGCCGTTGTTGACGGCGGGATAGACCAGCGCGTTGATCGCATCGATCTCGCCGCGCAGCGCCTTCGGATAGAAATCGAGGCTGGCATCGCCCCATTCGTCGAAGGCCGAATTCAGCATCCGGATGATCTCGGAGGATTCGTTGGAGACGATGGTCTGCTCCTTTTTGTCCCACAGAACCGGCACCGTCACCCGGCCCGAATAGGCAGGATCGGCCCTGGTGTAGATCTGGTGCAGAAAGTCGAGGCCGTAGAGCGTGTCGCCGGTTGCGCCATCTTGCGCCGCGAACGTCCAGCCATTGGCGCCCATGAAATGATGCACCACCGACACCGAAATGATGCCTTCCAGCTTCTTCAGCGCGCGCAAGATCAGCGTCCGGTGCGCCCACGGGCAAGCAAGCGAGACGTAGAGGTGATAACGGCCAGGCTCTGCCTTGAAGCCGCGGCTGCGGCCCTCGGCCGGCGTCCCGTCGCGGGTGATCCAGTCGCGCCACTGCGATTGCGCCCGCACGAACTTGCCGCCGCTGTCCTTGGTGTCATACCAGCGGTCCTGCCATTTGCCTTCGACCAGCAATCCCATCGAATGTCCTTTCCTGCTTGGCTCCCATGTAGGGTGCGAAGCCACGCCGTGGAAATCACCTGGCGCTGAACAGACCGTCAAGCGGACGGGTGGACCATCAAGCCGCCGATTGCAGCGGCAAGAAATTGATGCTAGCGGACAATCCGCATGTTCGACTTTGCTTGGATCCGGTTTGACCGACGACGAAAGGGCGCCCGCGCTTGATGAAGCGCTGACTGGCGAATGCTGCCGTTTGCAGCAAACCTTTCCTCCGATACCGGATCGCAAAGACCATGAGCCTTGCCGACGTGAAATACCTGCCGGAAACCCCGGCGCATGACCTCCAGATCGAAGCCATCAATGAAGAAGCCTTCGGGCC
This sequence comes from Mesorhizobium kowhaii, assembly GCF_042431665.1. NCBI lineage: Bacteria > Pseudomonadati > Pseudomonadota > Alphaproteobacteria > Hyphomicrobiales > Phyllobacteriaceae > Mesorhizobium > Mesorhizobium kowhaii. The sequence continues at coordinate 23,975 of NZ_JBHLYT010000020.1, read as the reverse complement.
CGGCCGCTTCGTGCTGGCCGCCTACAAGATCCGCGAAGCGGGCGGGCACGAACGCTCGCTGTCCTTTGTCGCTGTCGACGGCGACCTCGTCGTCGCCTCGGTGCGCATGACCCGCATCGCTGCCGGTGCCGGCCGCGCGTTGATGCTCGGGCCGCTTGCGGTGCGGCCAACCTTCAAGAATCTCGGCATCGGTCGCCGGCTGGTGGCGATCGCGCTGGAGGCCGCCGCCAAGGCCAACGCGCCCGCCGTGATGCTGGTCGGTGACGAGCCCTACTACGGACCGCTCGGTTTCAAGCGGATCCCGCGCGGCCAGATTTCGATGCCGCGCCCTGTCGATCTCGACCGGTTGCTGTCGCACGAGATCGCACCGGGCGCGGTCGCCAGGCTCTCCGGCGAGGTCTGCCACGCCGAACAGGCCAGGGTTGCCGATCATATCGCAGCGATGGCTTGACCTTCCCCGTCGATCTGGCGCCTGATCCGTTTCACTGTCCCTGAGATCAAAGGATGTCGGCATGAACCCGAATGGCCAGATCGCGATCGTTACCGGCGGCGGCTCCGGTCTTGGCGAGGCAACGGCGCGCGCGCTGGCCGCCAAGGGCGCCCGCGTCGCCATCTTCGATGTCGGTATTGAGCGCGCGGTGAAGGTCGCGGCCGAGATCGGCGGTATTGCCGTCCAATGCGACGTCAGCAGCGCCGACAGTGGAACTGCGGCTCTCGCCGAGGTCGCGGCCAAGCTTGGCGAGCCGCGTATCCTGGTCAATTGCGCCGGCATCGCCATTGGCGTGAAGACAATCGGCAAGGATGGTCCGCATCCGCTCGATCAGTACCGCAAGGTGATCGAGGTCAATCTGATCGGCACGTTCAACATGATCCGCCTCGTCGCCGACCGCGCCGCGAAGCTCGATCCGCTGCAAGGCGGCGAGCGTGGCGTCATCGTCAACACTGCTTCGGTGGCCGCCTATGACGGCCAGATCGGCCAGGCCGCCTATGCGGCGTCCAAGGGCGGCGTCGTCGGCATGACACTGCCGGTGGCGCGCGACCTCGCCCGTTCCGGCATCCGTGTCTGCACCATCGCGCCCGGCATCTTCAAGACGCCGATGATGGCCGGCATGCCGCAGGACGTGCAGGATTCGCTGGGCGCCGCCGTGCCCTTCCCCTCCCGCCTCGGCGAGCCATCCGAATATGCGGCGCTTGCGCTGCACATCATCGAAAACCAGATGTTGAATGGCGAGACCATTCGTCTCGACGGTGCCATTCGCATGGCGCCGAAATAGCCGGTCATGAGCGCCGGCCTGTCCGCTGCCGGGAAGACCGGCCCGCTTGCCGGACTGAAGGTGATCGAGATGGCCGGCCTTGGCCCCGTGCCGCTGGCCGGCCTGATGCTGTCGGAGATGGGCGCCGAAGTCCTGCGCATCGAACGGGCAGAATCGAACCGAGCTCCCCCGTCACTGCCGGATGAATACAACATCGACCGTCACGGCCGCGCCATCCTGCGCCTCGACCTGAAACGCCGGGAAGGCACCGATCTGGTGCTGTGCCTCGCCGAAAAGGCGGACATGTTGCTGGAAGGGTTTCGCCCCGGTGTCATGGAGCGGCTGGCGCTCGGCCCGGAAGCGGCGCTGGCGCGCAATCCTGCGCTGATCTACGGCCGCATGACCGGCTTCGGCCAGGACGGGCCGCTGGCGGGCCGCGCCGGCCACGACATCACCTACCTCGCCTATTCAGGCCTGCTGCACGCAATTGGCCACGCTGACAACCGCCCCGTCCCGCCGCTCAACCTCGTCGCTGACTACGCTGGCGGTGCCGTGATGCTGGTTGCCGGCGTGCTGGCCGCCCTGTTCCAACGATCGCGCACGGGCAAGGGCGAGGTAATCGACGCCGCGATGATCGAAGGCGCCTCGATGCTGGCGGCGCCCGTGCACGCCTTGATGGCGGCCGGCTCGTGGAGCGACAGGCGCGGCGCGAACCTGCTTGATTCCGGCGCCCCCTTCTACGACACCTATGAGACATCAGACGGACGCCATGTCGCCATCGGCTGCCTCGAGCCGCAATTCTTTGCCGAATTCGCCAGTCTGCTGCCGCTCGACGAGCGTTTTGTACGTGGCCAGTACGACAAGGCCCTGTGGCCGCCGATGCGCGCAGCCATTGCCGATCGGATCCGGCAGAAATCGCGCGACGACTGGGGCCGGCTGTTTGCCGAAACCGATGCCTGCGTTGCCCCCGTCCTGTCACTGCAGGAGGCCAAGCATCACCCACACAATCGGGTGCGCAACGCCTTTGTGACGGCGGGCGCATTTGAGCGCCCGGCCCCGGCGCCGCGTTTCTCCGGCTCGCGGCCGACACTGGCGACCAAGCCCGCCGACAACGATCTCGCCCCGTCGACAGTGCTTGCACGCTTCGGGTTTTCGAAAAACGAGATTGACGGCCTTGTCAAATCCGGTTTGTTTGACAGATAAGCGGAGAGGTAAAATCAGCTTATTGCGGTGATGCCTTGGACGAACCGAAGAAGGACGTGATCCGCGCGACGGATGCCGAGGCGATCCGACTGGGCAAGACGCTCCTGCGCAGCGCCCGCTTTGGCGCGCTGGCAGTGATCGAACCACAGACAGGTTCGCCGCTGGTCAGCAGGGTCGGCGTGGCCACCGACATCGATGGCGCGCCGCTGATCCTGGTGTCGATGCTCTCGGCGCACACCGGCGCCTTGCTTGCCGATGCGCGCTGTTCCCTGCTGCTTGGCGAACCCGGCAAGGGCGACCCGCTGGCGCACCCGCGCCTGACACTGATCTGCCAGGCGGCACGGATTGAGCGCGGATCGAGCGAACACACCCGCACCGAGCGCCGTTATCTCAACCGCAATCCCAAGGCGAAACTCTACGCCGGTCTCGGCGACTTTTCGATCTTCCGCCTCGAGCCGCAACGCGCCAGCCTCAACGGCGGCTTTGGCAAGGCCTATCAGCTCGATCGATCGCATCTGCTCACCAGCGGACCGATCGTCGAGGACCTGGCGGCGAGCGAACAATCCGCCATCGATCATATGAACGCCGACCATCTCGATGCGATCGCCGTTTATGCACAGCATTTTGCGAACGTGTCCGGCAAAGGTTGGATTATTGCCGGATTCGATGCCGATGGCATGGATCTGGTGTCGGGTGACGATGTCTGCCGGGTCTTCTTTCCGCAACCCCTGGCGGCGGCGCCCGAATTGCGTCCCATTCTGGTCGATATGGTCAGGACCGGCCGGGCCGCGGCCGACGCCAAAATTGAACTAAATCATGCTGAATAAAAAGCAACACTTGAGATTTGAAGGAAATGTTCTACCTTTTATCGGTGACGCTGAATCGCAGCGCCCATTCACAACTGAGTTTATGGAATCAGATGCCATTGCCCCCATGGCGTCAGGATGAACAAGAAGCATGGGGGATCGATGGTCTCGACTAAGCTAATCGCGAATGCCGGATCGGCAGCCGAATTTCTCATGCTGATGGGCAATGAGAAACGGCTGTTGATCATGAGCTATCTGATCGACGGTGAAATGTCGGTCGGCGCCATCGCCGAGAAGGTGATGCTCAGTCAATCCGCCCTGTCGCAGCATCTGGCCAAGTTGCGGGCGCTCGACCTCGTCGACACCCGTCGCGACCGGCAGATGATCTACTATTCCTGCAAATCCGATGCCGTGCGCGAACTGCTCGGCATGCTGGACGGCATTTTCGGCGGCAAGGAGGACCTCTCCCAGATGGCGCACCGTTTGCGTCGCGCCGGAACCTGACCGCCCTATAGCCACTTACCTCGCCGACTCTTTCAGGACGATGTGCGTATAGCTGATCGTCCTGAATTGTCGCATCGTGCTTTCCGAACCAAAGGTGAGCCTCGGCAATCGGTCCGGATTTTTGGGCCGCTGCGGTGGCCACGAGGAACGCATGGATCCCATTCGCATCGACGACCCGCAAGACCCGCGCGTTGCCGCCTATCTCGATATCCGCGAGCGTGACCTTGCGGGCCGGCAAGGCCGCTTCGTCGCCGAAGGCAAGGTGGTGCTCGACCTGCTGCTCTCGACTGGGCGCTTTGGCGCCGAATCGATGCTGATCCTGGAAAACCGGCTGGCCGGCCTCGAGGGCATCCTGCGCAAGGCGCCGGCGGACCTGCCGGTCTATGTCGCCGCCGGCGCGGTGATGGATGCAATCGCCGGGTTTCATATGCATCGCGGCATCCTGGCCATAGGCCGCAAGGGGACGCCGCGGTCGGCCGAGGCCCTGCTCGATGCCTTGCCGGCCCGCGCGCTGGTCGTGGTGCTCGTCGGCATCGCCAACCATGACAATATGGGTTCGATCTTCCGCAACGCCGCCGCCTTTGGCGCCGATGCGGTGCTCATGGACGCGACATGCTGCGATCCGCTCTACCGCAAGGCGATCCGGGTTTCCGTCGGCGCCGCGCTCAAGATACCTTTCGCGTCATTCACCGACACCGACGGCTTCTCGCCAATGCTCGCCCAACGGAGCTTCGCGCAATTCGCGCTGTCGCCACGCGGGCAGACCGACATACGCGATGCGCGGCGAAGCGAGCGCCTGGCGCTCTATCTCGGCACCGAAGGCGAAGGCTTGCCGGACAGCCTGCTCGCACGCCTGCACACCGTGCGGATTTCTATGTCGGAAGGCTTCGACAGCCTGAACGTCGCCGCAGCGTCAGCCATCGCGCTGCATCATTTCTCGGCAAACAGGAACTGATCTCAGCTTGCTGCGTCAGCCTTCTGCAGCGCCCGCACCCGATCTGCAAGACTGCGGTCACCGTTGCCGGAGCGAGCATCCGACGGTGCCGCCAATGCCTTGGCGATCGGCGAATCAGGTCCTTCGAGCTTGGCCGTCAGGTGGACGACCTCCGCTGCCAGTTCGTTCATCTGCTCGCGCAAGGCGGAGCTGCCGTCCGCGGGATTGGACGCGGCCAGCGCGGTGAGATCCGCCTTCAGCCGCTTGTTCTCGAGCGCCAGCGCCGTCAGCCTCGCCTCGAGCCGCTCGCGGTCGCTGTCGAGCTTGGCGATTGCCTTGTCGAAATCATCGCTCTTGGCGATATCGCCGCCCCTGCCGACCAGCCGCAGGGCCGGCGTGCTGTCCTCGGCTTTCAATTTGTCGCGCAGCCGCGCCAGTTCCTTTTCGCGACGGTCGAGCTTGTCCTCGCGATCGGCAAGAGTGGCCAGCAGCCGCTCGACCTTCTTGTCGAGCTCGGCGGTCTTTTTCTTCTCGGCTTTCACGGCGTCGCGCGCGGCCTTGCTTTCGGCCGCGATCTCCTTGCCGCGCCTGTCCGCCTCCTTGCGCTGGCCGCGCAGCAGCGCGATGTCGCTGGCGAGTTTCTGCATCTCGGATTCGCGCGCCACGAGTTCGATCTGCCGGCTGCTGGAGGAGAAGCTGGCGTCGTCATACATGCGCCCCAGCTTTTCGAGCTCGAGCGCGCGCTTCTCCAGCTTGCGTTCGGTTTCCTTGAGCCGGTCCGACAGACGGTGCAACTCCTCCTCGCGCTGCCGCAGCATTTCGCTCTTGGCACCCAGTTCGCTCAGCGCCTGGTTCTTGTCCATGCGCTCGATCGCCAGGCCCTTCATCGCCTCGTGGCCACGACTGATCTCGACGAGCTGTTCGGCCGCCTTCTCGCGCAAAGCCTTGACGCTGATTTCGAGGCGGCGCGTCGACATGGCGTACTCGGCGCGGACGCGATCCTTATCCGCCAGGATCTCGGTTTGCGTCAGAGGTATCGAGGCTTCGATGCGTTTGCGCGTCAGGGCGACGGCACGGCGCCATATCGCCGGAGCAACCATAACCGCCAGAAAGCCGGCGCAGAGAAAGCCGAGGACGAAGAACAGGACCGACTGAACCAAGTGACTACCCGTTTGTGGACGGCAACCGCTAATGCTGGATTGTGCCACGTTGGCATGGCGGAAATCCAGCGTTGCGGCAAGCGTTTGCCGCAACGGAACGGGTTTAGCTCAGAACGGATTCCAAGTGGCGCGTTCGGTAAGCTTCAGATAGCCGAGATTGACGCCGAGCCGGGCACCAACGCCGGTGCGGATCGGCACCAAAAGCACATTGTTGTTCTTCAACACGTTGAAGCCGACGCCGGCCACCACATAGGCCGAACCGGCGACGCCGCCATAGCGGTTGTAGAGGTTGCCCACATCGTCGAGATTGTAGACCAGCATCATCACCCGCGACCCCTCGCCGCCGAAATCCCAGCCGAGCGACGGGCCTTGCCAGAACACTTTGTGATCGCCGGCATTCTTGGTGTAGAGCGTGCCTTCGCCATAGGTCAGGCCGCCGATCAGCGCGCCCGAGCCCTCTTCGCCCAGCAGATAGCCGTTGGGCAGTCCGTAGGAAGCAAAAATCTTCTCGATAACCGTGGCCAGACCGCCCGATGTCGCGCCGAAGAACTTGTGACCGGAATCGACAATCTCTTGAGCGGTATATTCCTGGGCTCGCAGGGTCGAAGTCGAGAAGACGAGAACGCCCATGAGCGCGACCGCCATTGAGACGACACGGACAAAAGTCCGGTCTGGGACACGGAAAAAAGTCCGGTCGTAGAATCGGGAAAACATGCTTCCAATCTCCGTCAGGGAGCACTTTCGCCGACGCCTCGCACCCGTACGGCTCTTTTAGCCGGCCGTTAAGGGTAACTGTTACGGGCAAACTATGCCGTAATCCTTTTTCAACAATTAAGCTCGCACATGAACATGGCGGTTCAAAGGCTGTTTTGGCTCGCTCAGGTGGGGTCGGCGGCCTGCGCGAACGCGCCATTTGCCATAACCACAATTTTGGATTTGTTGCTGCACGCACGGGCGCTGTGTATTCAGAAGGCCCGAGGGGAGAGCGTGATTCGTGTGGACGGCGACGAATCGATCGCTCGGCCATGAGTTATGAAATTTTGCAGGGATTTTTGCCGATGGCCGATCTGTTCACCCTTTCCGCACCCGATCTGGCAGCGCTTTTGTGCAGCCGGGTCTGCCACGACATCATCTCGCCGGTCGGCGCGATCAACAACGGGCTCGAACTGCTCGACGAAGGTGGCGCCGACGAGGACGCCATGAAACTGATCCGCCAGAGCGCCCGCAACGCTTCGGCCCGCTTGCAGTTCGCCCGCATCGCTTTCGGCGCCGCCGGCTCGGCCGGCATGCTGATCGATACCGGCGATGCCGAAGCGGTCGCCATCGCCTTCCTCAAGAACGAAAAGCCGGAACTGACCTGGAACGGACCGCGCGCGCTGCTGCCCAAGAACAAGGTCAAGCTGCTGCTCAACCTGCTCCTCGTCGCCAACGCCGCCATTCCGCGCGGCGGCAAGCTTTCGGTGACGTTGGAAAACCTCGAAACCGAGCCACGTTTCGCGCTTGCGGCGAGCGGCCCGATGCTGCGCGTGCCGCCGAAATTCCTCGAACTGCATTCCGGCCACAAGCCGGAGGAACCGATCGACGCGCATTCCGTGCAGCCCTATTACACGCTGCTTCTGGCGCGCGAAGCCAACATGACGATATCGATCCACGCGACGCCGGAAGAAATCGTGCTTTCAGCCGCCTGAAATTCACGCCAACGCCCTAGAGAAGCAAAGTATTTCAATTCGTAATACCTGCGGCGGCATCTCGATCGAGGTGAGATGAGCTTCACCGGGCGGGCCACGCCGAAGCATTGCGAAGAACAGCCCGCAAACGGCATCTTTGCAAAAATTTTACCTAAACGCTTTTCGGCTTCTTTACCAGATCGGCCTATGGTGCCTTTCGGATGCCCCCGACGCTACCGGATTGCCAACAGGCAAAAGGACCCGGAAATGAAACGCTGCATGTTCGTCGACGATTCAAGTGTCATCAGGAAGGTTGCAAAACGCATCCTGGGCGGCTCCGACATGGTTGTCATCGAGGCAGCCAGCGGACTTGACGCGCTGGAGATGTGCGCTGCCGACATGCCTGACATCATCGTCGTCGACGGCGCCTTGCCGGACGTGGCGGCGGTCGATCTCATCCGTCGCGTGCGCGCCATGGAGAGCCCGACAAAGCCGCAGATCCTGATTTCACTGGTCGAGCTCGATATCGCTTCGATCATGCGGGCCAAGCGCGCCGGCGCCCAGGGCTATCTCCTGAAGCCGTTCAACCGGCCGCAACTTCTCGAGCGTTTTCGCACCTTGAAGATCGCCGCCTGAGTCGGCGGCCTGGAACAATTCCAGGAAAAGTGTGTAACGGTTTTCCCGGGAAAAGCGCGTAGCGCTTTCCCTTAGGGAATTGCGTAAAAACAAATAGTTATCAGCCCATCACGAAAAAAACCCGGCCGGAGCCGGGCTTTTTTGTCGAAGAAAAGTTCGGACGGTGTTCGTCGCTCAGGCGCTGACGCGGATGTCTTCCGGTTCGCGCAGCACATAGCCGCGACCCCAGACCGTCTCGATGTAATTCTGGCCGCCGGATGCCGCGTCGAGCTTCTTGCGCAGCTTACAGATGAAGACGTCGATGATCTTCAGCTCGGGCTCGTCCATGCCGCCATAGAGGTGGTTGAGGAACATTTCCTTGGTCAGCGTGGTGCCCTTGCGCAGCGATAGCAGCTCCAGCATCTGATATTCCTTGCCGGTGAGGTGCACGCGCTGGCCGCCGACTTCAACGGTCTTGGCATCGAGGTTGACCACTAGGTCGCCCGTGGTGATGACCGACTGGGCATGGCCCTTGGAGCGCCGCACGATGGCATGAATGCGGGCGACCAGCTCATCCTTGTGGAACGGCTTGGTCATGTAGTCGTCGGCACCGAAGCCGAGGCCGCGTACCTTGTCCTCGATGCCGGCCATGCCGGAGAGGATGAGGATCGGCGTTTTCACCTTGGACAGGCGAAGCGTTCTCAAGACTTCATAGCCCGACATGTCAGGCAGGTTGAGATCGAGAAGGATGATGTCGTAGTCGTAGAGCTTGCCTAGATCGACACCCTCTTCACCGAGGTCGGTCGTGTAGACATTGAAACTTTCCGATTTCAGCATCAGTTCGATGCTTTGTGCGGTTGCACTGTCATCTTCTATCAGCAGAACACGCATTTCATTCCCCTTTTCTGCTGCCGGACCATTTCACGACCCGTCCGGACCCGGAGCAGTGGTTGCCTTGTGCAGAGGCTGCCATTAAATGGTTAACAAAACCTAATTTCCCGTCCACGACGGTACCAGATTTTTTAACCTCTTTCTACACCCTCTTGAATCTAATAACGAATCACAGAACCCAATTCCTAATGCAACACATTAACAACCTGGACTAAGCGACTCCAGAGACTCATCGACGCGGCTCCCGCATCGGCGGCCGGAATTTTTACCCGGCCTTAAGTCCTGACCCGTATGATTAACAATGCCCGTAAACGAATGGTTACCGCCGGCAAAAAACTTTAGGGTTTTGTTTCCCATAGTTCGGGGAAAGCCGGTGGACACGGGTGACGCTTGGGCCTTTCCAAGTGGTTTGGACGATATGTGCGGGTGTGCGTTTCCGGGAGTACCGAATCATGAAGTCACGTGAAAACCTCGTTCGGCTGAAACAGTTTCAGGTGAATGAGAAGCGGCGGCAGCTGCTGCAGCTCGACATGATGATCGCCGAGTTCGAGCGCATGGCCGTCGAACTGGAGCTTCAGATCACCGCCGAAGAAAAGAAAGCCGGCATCACCGACATCAACCATTTTGCCTATCCGACCTTTGCCAAGGCGGCGCGTTTGCGTCGCGACAACCTCAGAAATTCGCAAAGCGACCTCGCCCAGCAGCGAAGCACTGCCGAAACATTACTCGGCGAAGCTGAAGCGGAGCTTTCCAAGGCTGAAATGCTCGAATCGCGCGACACTAAGATTCGCGAATCCGAGGTCGGTGGCCGCAGCGCCATGATCGGCTGAAGTCGGGTCTGTCCGCGACGTCGGCGTTTGCCGGCGAGCGCAAAATTCGGCTTCCGGCCTTGGCCGGACGGCCACGAAAGGCTCGATTGAGCAGAGCTGAGAGCTCCGCTAAGCGGCCCAATCGCCTTCATTTTCGGCAGCCGCCCGCGCCCTGGCCTCTTTGATGTCGGGCGCATGCTGTTCCGACCAGGACCTGATCTGGTTGAGCAGTCCCGCCAGATTCTGACCAAGGTCGGTCAATTCATATTCGACACGCGGCGGAATGACAGGGAAGATCTCGCGCCGCACCAGGCCGTCGCGCTCGAGCACGCGCAGCGTCTGCGTCAGCATCTTTGGCGTGATGCCTTCGAGCTTGCGGGCAAGCTCGCCATTGCGCAGCCGGCCTTTGCGCAGCGCGCAAACCACCAGATAGACCCATTTGCTGGCCAGCATCTCGAGCACGGTGTGCGAAGCACATGTCCGCCGGTACGCATCATAGCCGAAAGGAGAACCGTCACCACTATCCATGGGGTACCTATATATCAAATAGGTACATACTGGACAAGAGACTATTACTATCCAAATGATAGTGGCACCAACCAAGCAGGAGACATCCCATGCGTGCCGTTATCCAGAATTCCGTTGGCGGACCCGACGTCCTTGTCATCGCCAATCGGCCCGACCCCACACCAAAGGCCGGCGAGGTGCTGGTCCGTGTCAAGGCAGCCGGCATCAATCCGGTCGATGGCTCCGTCCGCGCTGGCTATTACTCCCTGCTCGGCGAGCCGCCCTTCATCCTGGGCTGGGATATCTCGGGAACCGTCGAGGCGCTGGGCGCCGGCGTCACCCGCTTCAAGGTCGGCGACGAGGTGTTCGGCATGCCGCGCTTCCCCAAGCAGGCGGCCGCTTACGCCGAACTGGCGGCTGTGCCAGCCGATGAAATCGCGCTGAAGCCGAAGGGCGCCGACCAGGTCCAGGCAGGTGCATTGCCGCTGGCCGGCCTCACCGCCTGGCAAGGCCTCGTCCGCCATGGCGGACTGAAATCAGGCCAGCGCGTGCTGATCCACGCCGCAGCCGGCGGCGTTGGCCATCTGGCGGTGCAAATCGCCAAGGCGCGCGGCGCTTACGTCATCGCCACCGCCAGCCCGCAGAAGCTCGATTTCGCCCGCTCGCTCGGCGCCGATGAGGTTCTCGACTACACCAAGGGCGATTTCGCCGACAAGGTTCGCGACATCGATCTCGTACTGGAGCCTATTGGCGGCGACCATGCCGAACACTCGCTGAAGGTGCTCAAGCGCGGCGGCGTGCTGGTGTCGTTGCTCAATGTCAGCGACGCGACGAAGACGCAGGCCAGCGCGCGGGGCATCCGGGTCGAGCGCATGTCCGTCGTGCCAGACCGCGAAGGCCTGCTGGAACTCGCCCGGTTGATCGATGCGAACAAGCTCACCGTCCACGTGGCGAAAAGCTTCCCGCTCGAGCAGGCAGGTGCCGCTCACGCCTTTCTCGCCACCAGGCCGATCGGCAAAGTGGCGCTGACGGCCTGAGCGCCAAAAGATCGCCTCGAAAACAAAAGGGCGCGGATTGCCGCGCCCTTTGATCGTGTTTAGACCGACTCTAATGCCGGTATTGCTGGATGCGCGTCGTGCGCAGCCCGGCAAGGCCATACTCGTCGATCGACGCCTGCCAGGACAGGAATTCCTCGGTGGTGAGCTTGTAGCGCTGGCATGCCTCATCAAGGCTCAAGAGCCCGCCGCGCACCGCAGCAACCACTTCCGCCTTGCGCCGGATAACCCAGCGACGTGTATTCGTCGGCGGCAGATCGGCAATCGTAAGAGGGCTGCCGTCAGGCCCGATAACATACTTGACTCTCGGTCTAATCAGATCGGTCATCGTACTCTCTACAAAAAACTCAAAGACCCAATCCCCGCCACGTTACCGCCACAGCTTTAAAAATTGCCTAAGCAGACCCTAATGACTAGGTAAGGATCATGAACGCCGCGTTAGTCTTTTCGTCGGCATTTGAAACATCAGCCTGGAAGCGCCGGCGCCACGCGGAAAAATCTCTCCATTCGCCAGACCGGTCGCTGCCTGTCGATCGGCCGTGCAAGCTGGCGTAGCCGGAAAGCTTGACCTATATTCCCGTCATTGGCATTTAGGCGCCGCGCAGAACGAAAGAACCATGAACAGCCTCGATCTTCCCGGACGTCCCGAAAACACCCGCATCGTCGTCGCCATGTCGGGCGGTGTCGATTCGTCCGTCGTCGCCGGCCTGTTGAAGCGCGAGGGCTATGACGTCGTCGGCGTCACCTTGCAGCTCTACGACCATGGAGCGGCGACGCACCGGGCCGGCTCATGCTGCGCCGGACAGGACATCGACGATGCCCGCCGGGTGTCGGAGACGCTTGGCATTCCGCATTATGTGCTCGACTACGAGGAACGCTTCCGCAAGGCGGTCATCGATCCCTTCGCCGAGAGCTACGTCGCCGGCGAGACGCCGATCCCGTGCGTTTCCTGCAACCAGACGGTGAAGTTCGCCGATCTTCTGGCCACCGCCAAGGAGCTTGGCGCCGACGCGCTGGCCACCGGCCACTATATCCGCTCCGGCGCCAATGGCTCCCACCGCGCGCTTTTCCGGCCGGTCGACGCCGACCGCGACCAGAGCTATTTCCTGTTTGCCACCACGCAGGCGCAGATCGACTATCTGCGCTTCCCGCTTGGCGGCCTGTCGAAGCCGCAGGTTCGCGCCATCGCCGAGGAGATGGGGCTGACGGTTGCCGCCAAGCAGGACAGCCAGGACATCTGCTTCGTGCCGCAGGGCAAATATTCCGACATCATCGCCAAGCTGAAGCCGACGGCGGCCAATCCGGGCGACATCGTCCATATCGACGGCCGCGTGCTCGGTCGCCACGAAGGCATCCTGCGCTACACGATCGGCCAGCGCCGCGGCATCGGCATCGCATCCGGCGAGCCGCTTTACGTCGTCCATCTCGACGCCGACCGCGCCCGCGTCGTGGTCGGCCCGCGCGAGGCGCTGGAGACGCACAAGATCTATCTGCGCAACATGAACTGGCTGGGCGACGGGCCGCTGGCCGATGTCCCCGCCGGCGGCCTGGAGCTGTTCGCCAAGGTCCGTTCGACGCGCCCGCCCCGCCCTGCCGTGCTGCATCACGGCAATGGCGCCACATGGGTGGAACTGGTCGACGGCGAATCCGGCATCGCGCCCGGACAGGCCTGCGTGCTCTATTCCGATGACGGCAACGAAGCGCGCGTGTTCGGCGGCGGCTTCATCGAGCGCTCGGAGCGTGGCGCCGAGGCCGAAGCCATGCTGACCCGGCTTGCCGCCAGGCCGGCGCAGATCCCCGCCGAGTAAACCGCTACCCTCTCAGAGACTGTTTCGAAATTCGCTCTGGCGAGTCATGTGATGGTGGTTTCGAGAACCGTGGCGCAGCGGACACTTGGTCCGTGAGCAACGGAAGCGCAGAAAACGCCATCGGATGGCCGCGAGAGTAGAGTTTCCAAACGGGCTCTCAGGAATTGGACGTGGTGTGCGTGACCGTACCCGCGGTCAGGATACGCAACACCCTGATCGCTTCCTCGCCGCTGGTGCGCGGCTCGGCCCGCGTTTCGATGCACTGGATGAAATGCTCCAGCTCGCGCGTCAGCGGCATGCCTTGGGCAACCGCGACATAGGACGGCTCATTGGTGGTGAAGGCCCATTGGCCGCTGTCCTGCCACACAGCGTGACGGTAGACGGCAAGCTTGCGTTCCCATGGTTCGACGTCATCGAACACCGCCATCGCCTTGGTGCCGACCACGGTCAGCCGCCGCTCGCGATAGGGATTGAGCCGCGAGGTGAAGAGATGGCTGCGCAGGCCGTTGGGAAAACGCATGTGCAGATGCGCGAAGTCACTGAGATTGTCGAGCAGGGCAGCGCCCTCGCCGCGCACCTCGATCGGTTCGGTGCCGGTGATCGCCAGGATCATCGACAAATCGTGCGGCGCCAGGTCCCACAGCGCGTCGTTCTCGGTGTGGAACTTGCCGAGCCCGAGCCGATGCGAATGGATGTAGCGGACTTCGCCGAGCTCGCCCTTGTCGATCAGCCCCTTCAGCGTCTCGAAGGCGGGATGGAAACGCAAGACATGGCCGACCATGAAGACGCGGCCATTGTCCTTGGCCGCCTGCACCGCGCGCTCGGCGTCCGGCACCGTCAGCGCGATCGGCTTTTCCACCAGCACGTCCTTGCCGCTCTCGACGGCGCGCACGGCAAGGTCGGCATGGAATTGCGGCGGCAACGCCATGACGATGGCGTCGATATCGTCACGGACGAACAGCTGGTCGGGCTCGATCGCCAGGCAGTCCTGCTCGCTGGCGAAGCCTTCGGCGCGAGCCCGGTTGGCGTCGGAGACCGCGTGCAGCGCGCCGAGCGCCTTGAGGGTGCGGATGTGGTTGCTGCCCCAGTATCCGCAACCGAGGACTGCAATGCGCGGTTTCATCTGTTTCAACTCTAAAAACTCGTGGCCGAGACATAGCGACGTGCCCCTGCGAACTCAACCCCGGCGGCAGCAACCAAATGTCTGCGCAGCAAAGCTTTTCGACAACGACAATAAGCCGGCACGGCGGTTGCTTCGAAGCTTGACAGGCTCACCCTCCCAACCTTATATCCGCGCGACCTTGGCGAACGCCCCGACATGCCTTTCGATTTGAGGCGGATTTCGGGCCTTTCGCCGCCCTGGCGGGGTAGCTCAGTTGGTTAGAGCACGGGAATCATAATCCTGGGGTCGGGGGTTCAAGTCCCTCTCCCGCTACCATTTGGTCAATAAGATCAATCGGTTACGTGGGCATCCGCTACCGTTAGCCATACTGATTGCTCTCACTAGCATCGGCACACGAACCCGCCAGTCGCCCCGTGCAGACAAACGAGGCTCGGCAACGGTGCCCTACTCAGCAGCCATAACTGGTCGCATTTCCAGTTCCTCCGTCGAAACCTCATGGATTTCATCCGCAGTCGGGACCTCATCCGCAGTCGGCTTGATCCGGAACCACGCGGTGTAGAGCGCGGGAAGGAAGAGCAGGATCAACACCGTGCCAGCCGCCGTTCCGCCGATCAGCGTATAGGCCATCGATCCCCAGAAAACCGAGTGCGTGAGGGGGATGAAGGCGAGCACGGCGGCAAGTGCGG
Organism: Mesorhizobium kowhaii; assembly: GCF_042431665.1. Classification (NCBI taxonomy): domain Bacteria; kingdom Pseudomonadati; phylum Pseudomonadota; class Alphaproteobacteria; order Hyphomicrobiales; family Phyllobacteriaceae; genus Mesorhizobium; species Mesorhizobium kowhaii. Next base: position 8,954 of record NZ_JBHLYT010000020.1, on the reverse strand, counting down.
TCAGGATGACGGGCCGTGTGCGTTGCACCGTGGCCTCGATGACCGCGTGATAGTCGTCAATGCCGGCAGCACGGTTCTCCTTGATCTGTTCGGTCAGGATCAGCGTATTGCGCATCAGGATGCCGGCCAGTCCTATCATACCCAGAATGGCGTTGAACCCGAAAGGTTGGTGGAAGGTGAGCAGCATCGGCACGACGCCGACAAGGCCAAGCGGCGCCGTCAGCATAACCATGAACATCGTCGAGAAGGATCGCACCTGCAGCATGATGACGATCAACATGGCGGCTATCATAGCCGGGAAAACCTTGCCCAGCGCGGTGTTGGCCTTTTCAGCCTCTTCGATCGATCCGCCCATTTCGATGCGATAGCCGACCGGAAGGGACTCGATCAGCGGCTGAAGGGCCTTCATGATCTGCTTGGAGACCTCCGGAGGCTGGGTAGCCTCATTGATGTCCGCGCGAATCGTGACAACGGGCGTGCGGTCACGGCGCTTCAGGATTGGCTCCTCCTGACGGATTTCCGAATGCCCGATCTGGTCGAGCGGAATCGAGCGGCCGTCCCGGCTTATCAGCGAGAAATCCGCCAGACGCGCCGGATCCAGCCGCTCGCCGCCGGCGCTGCGTGCCACGATGGGGACGTTGCGGATGTCCTCGCGAACCTGCGTAACGGGGATGCCGGTGAGAAGGAATTGCAGTTGCTGAGCCACCTCCGCCGGCGAGAGGCCGATGAGGTTCAGTCGATCTTGATCGGGGACAAAGCGAAGCACGGGCGTGCGATTGCCCCAGTCGCGGTTGGCCTGCCGCACATCCGGGACGCTCCGCATGATGTCGAGAGCCTTTTCGGAAATGCTGTAGAGTTGCGTCGCATCGGGGCCCATGACCCGGAACTCGACGGGGAACGGCGTGTAGGGGCCGAACACGAGCTGCGTAACGCGGACATTCGCCTCGGGCGCAAGCCCTTGCGCCACTGCCTCTCGGAGCCGGTGCTTCAACGCCTCACGCGCCTCCGCGTCGGGGGTCAGCACGACGATCTTGGCGAAAGCAGGATCAGGCAGTTCCGGAGCCATCGCAAAGAAGAAGCGCGGAGCGCCCTGGCCGACGTAGCTCGTGACAATCTTGGCCTCGGGCTGGCTGTCCAGCCAATTTTCGAGCTTTTCGACCGCAGCGGTCGTTGTCTCGATGCTACCACCTTCCGGCAGGCGAACCTCCACCAACACTTCAGGGCGGTCGGATGTCGGGAAGAACTGCTGTTTGATGCCGGCCATACCGACGACGGAAAGCGCGAAGGCGATGCCAACGATACCGCAGGTTACGAACTTATGGCGCACAGCAAACGTGATGACCCGCCGCAAACGTCGATAGTTACGCGTGTCGTAAATAGCGTGGTGACCGCCTTCGACCGGTTTGATCGCGGGCAGCATCTTGACACCGAGATAGGGCGTAAAGACTACCGCGACGATCCAGGAGACGATGAGGGCGAACCCCACGACCCAGAAGATGTTGCCGGCGTATTCGCCAGCCGTCGAGCGCGCAAAACCCACCGGCACAAAGCCGGCGATCGTCACCAGAGTTCCCGATAGCATCGGCGCCGCAGTGTGGCTCCATGCATAGGCCGCCGCCTTAATGCGGTCCATCCCCTCTTCCATCTTCACCACCATCACCTCGATAGCAATAATGGCGTCGTCCACGAGAAGACCAAGCGCCAGGATGAGGGCGCCGAGCGTGATGCGATCGAAGAACCGGCCGGTTTCCAGCATGATGAGGAAGACCACGGCGAGCGTCAGAGGGACGGCAGCCGCCACGACGATCCCGACGCGCCAGCCCATGCTGAGCAGGCTGATCAGCAGCACGACGCCGAGCGCCATCGCGAACTTCAACATGAATTCGTCGACCGCCGAGGTGATGTTGACGGCCTGGTCGGACACCTTGTCGAGCGTCATGCCGAGCGGCAGTGTCTGTGTGATCGCGGCAGTCCTGTCCTCCAGGGCCTTGCCGAGCGCGCGACCATCCCAGCCCTCCTGCATAACGGCCGCGAGCATGATGGTGGGCTCGCCCTGGCGTCGGATGAGGTATGTGGGAGGGTCCTCATAGCCGCGGCTGACCTCGGCGATGTCGGATAGCTTCAGCGTCCGCCCCCCAGCGACAATCGGGGTGTCGGCGATCGCCTGAACGCTGTCATAGGCGCCGTCGACCCGAATGAAGAGGCGCGGCCCTAGGGTGTCGATCGAACCTGCTGGCGTGACGGTGTTCTGCCGCTGCAAGGCACCGACGATGTCCTGTGCCGACACGCCGAGGTTTGCCAGTTTGGCGTAGGAAAACTCGACGAATATCTGTTCAGGGCGTTCACCAAGGATGTTGATCTTCTTGACGCCGGGCACGTGCAGGAGGTCCTGGCGGATCACCTCGGCCTGCCTCGCCAGCTCCCGCATCGGCATGCCTTTGGCCTTCAGCGCATAGAGGGCGAAGCTCACATCCGAATATTCGTCGTTCACGAAGGGGCCGAAGACGCCGGGCGGCAGGTTGCGGGCTTCATCACCGAGTTTCTTGCGAGCCTGGTAGAACTCCTCCTGCACGACGGATGACGGTGTGCTGTCCTTCAGCGTGACCGTCATATACGCATAACCTGGCCGTGTGGTCGTCTCCACCCTGTCGTACCAGGTCAGTTCCTGAAGCCGCTTCTCCAACGGTTCGGCGACGAGATCCTGCATCTCGCGCGCCGTCGCGCCCGGCCATGCCGTCGTAACCGTCATGGTCTTGATGGTGAAATTCGGGTCCTCCGCCCGGCCGAGCATGAGGAAGGCGTAGGCTCCGGCAGCCACCAGCAGGAGGATGAAGAACAAGGTGACGGCGCGTTCGCGAACGGCGATCGCGGAAAGATTGAAGCTCATCAGTTGCTCCCGCTTTCGGACTCGGTCCGGACGCGAGCGCCTTCCTGCAGGAGGTGGGCGCCTAGCGACACAATGGGAACGTTGGAGTTCAATCCGGAGATCACAGCGGTTTCGCTGGTTACACGAACAAGCTGGACGGGCTGAAAGTGTACGGTTGAGGTGGCGCCGTCCAACACCCAAACGCCGGTCTTCCGGCCGTCATCGAGCACGGCTCCCAGCGGCACCTGGACCTCCGGCTGTTTCACCTGGTTTGCGAGCCGAATGGTGACCGTCGCACCAAGAGGTGCTGCGGCAGCCTCGCCGTCGAGCACATAGCGGGCCTCATAAGTGCGAGTCTGGGCATCGGCGGAGTCCGACAGCTGCCGGAGATGCGCTGAATAACGACGCACATCGCCACCATACACGCTGGCCTCGGCTGCCGAGCCGATCGCCGGCCGGATCGTTTCGGGAAACGCGACAACCGCTTCGCGCGGGCCGGACTTGGCGGTCCGGATCACTGGCTGGCCGGCAGCGACGACCTGCCCCGGCTCGCCAAGCGTTTCAATCACCGTTCCATCCGCATCCGCCAACAGGACTGCATAGGCCGCCTCGTTCTCGGCGACCCGTGCGTCGGCCTCGGCCGAGGCAAGTTGCGCTTGGGCAGTATCCAACGCAGCCTTCGCCTGCTCGTAGCGCTGCCGTGGAACCCAACCGGCGCGGAGCAAGCTGGCGTACCGCCGTTCATCCGGCTCAGTCTGAACGACTGTTGCACGCGCTGCCGCGACGGCATTGCGTTTCGCCGAAAGCGCGAGGCGCAGATCGGTATCGTCAATCCGCATCAGCGGCTGACCGGCTTTGACCTGCTGACCAACGTCCACCAACCGTTCCACGATCTTGCCGGGAACCCGAAAGCCGAGATTGCTTTGCACCCTCGCCCCGATGATGCCGGTGAAGCCACGTTCTGATTCGGTGACCGGCGCTGCCGACACAAGTCTGACGAATGGTGCCTCCTGCCTTGGGTCGGTCACCAAAGGAGCTTCCTGCGCGGGAGTAGCAAACGTGGCGAATGCCGCCACCCATGACATCGCCGTCAGGGTCGATCCCAATACGATAACGGTTCTCTTTTTCACGCTCGTCGCCTCATCTCAAATTAGATTGCGTTCGATTTCTATATCGATTATAGATTACGAACGCAATCAAAAAAGATGATGCGCGTGAGCCGAATTCAAGCTGCGGAAAACTGCGAACCGTGATCAATGTGGCAAGCCGCTTTCTTCAGGAGCGCGCCAAGAACGGAGTCGCCGCCGCAACGTTACCCCGAGCACATGGCAAGCTTCATAGTGCTCGTCCACGCGAGTTCAGCGGGTCGATTCTGATAATCGAGGACCGGAGGACGCCCCCGGGTGGCAGGTCGCATTTTCCGAACAGATGTACTGGCGACCGCCCGCCTAGCGATGATGGCCACGGGTAGCGCACCAGCGGTCAAGTAACCAGTGGGCCTCTGACTGCCCCTTCTGCTAGCTTACAATCTGTTCGGCAACAGCTTCTTCGAGGCCAGATGCACCTTGGGCGGCAAGACCGCGAGCCGCCGCTTGCGAATCGAAAAATTCCTCAATTGCATAGACTCTTCCCCACCGCAGGGTGAACATGTGGAGACCACGGTTGACGTACGACGTGTCGCCGTTGAGCAGCGTTGCGGTACCGTCCCAGTGGGCAAACACGGTGGTATGCCACGGCCAGCCCTTCACCCAGATGTGGTTGACCGTGAGATGTAGAGTGGGCAGGACACGGCCGAAGCGCTGAAACCAGCGGCGCAGAGCTTCTTTATCGTGGCGCTCACCGCCAAGTGCGTGGGCGCCGGAAACGCGGTGATGGACATGCGGCGCGAGTGCTTTCACCGCCGCATCCCAGCGATGGTTGTTGATGTGGTCGAAGCTCTGTCGGATCGATTTCTCGACAAAATAACTGTATAGCATTTCACCTCTCCTCCAAATTTAATGGATGGCACGATCGAGAGCACCGTGTGGCAAGCCGCACGGACGCAAAGAATCCGTTGCCGGAAGCAGTGCGGTATGCGTGTAGGATCAACGCATTGTCGCGTCGGCCCGCAGATGCGTGTCAGTCTCGGTCGAGACCGTCACATCCTTGCCAGGCGAGCGATGCCCTCGGGGTTTTGCGGATCATCTCGTCTCTCTTCTTGATAGATTGCATTCATCCTCTATATCTATTATAGATTACGAACGCAATCAAAAAGGAAATCGACGATGCGCGTGAGCCGAATTCAAGCCGCAGAAAACCGCGAAACCGTGATCAATGTGGCAAGCCGCCTTTTTCGGGAGCGCGGCTTTGACGGCATCGGCCTCAAGGATCTGATGAAGGGCGCGGGGCTGACCCAGGGCGCCTTTTACAAGCAATTCGCGTCAAAGGAGGACCTGGCGGCGCAGGCGTCCAGGCGGGCGATGGAGAGCGCCACCCACAGGTGGTCGGACGCAACTGCGGCAAACCCTGAGAATCCACTCGAGGCAGTGATCTCATTCTATCTCAGCATGGACCATCGCGGAGAAAGGATGGACGGCTGCCCGGTCGTTGCGCTCGGCTCGGATGCTGCCAGGCAGGGCGCCGAGGTGAAGGCGTCATTCGAAGCCGGGATCAAGGAATACCTTGAGATGCTCGCTAGTTGGGTTGGCAAGGCCGACGGCGAGGAGACCGGCGGCAAGGCCATGGCCATTCTGTCGACAATGGTCGGGGCGGTGCTGCTCTCACGGGTCGTCAACGACCCCGACCTTGCGCAGGCTTTTCTGGATGCGGCGTCCGATCGGGTTCGCGAAGCAGTCGCCGCTTGAACGGCGTGGGCAGTGCTGTCGGCGCACCCAAGTGATAGGAGAATAGATGCGACGGATTGTTGTTACAGGCATGGGGGCGGTCACGCCCCTTGCTGCCAATGTCGAAGCGTCATGGTCGCGCCTGCTGGCCGGTCGTTCGGGCGTCCGTAGGCTTCCGGACGATGTGGTGGGAGACCTGCCGGCGAAGATTGGCGGCGTGGTTCCCTCCTTGAAAGAAGACCCCGACGCTGGCTTCGATCCTGATGGCGTCCTGTCCGTGAAGGATCAGCGCAAGGTAGATCGGTTCATTCTCTTTGCGCTGGCCGCGGCGGAAGAGGCGCTTGCGCAGGCGAAATGGAGGCCTGCCTCGGAAACGGATCGCCTGCGCACAGCAACGATCATCGCTTCAGGGGTCGGCGGCTTCCCCGCCATCACCGAGGCGGTGCGCACGGTCGACCTGCGTGGCGCCCGCCGCCTGTCGCCCTTTACGGTGCCATCCTTCCTGGTGAACCTCGCAGCGGGCCAGATCTCAATCCGTCATGGCTTCAAAGGTCCATTGGGCGCACCGGTGACGGCGTGCGCGGCCGGCATCCAGGCGATCGGCGACGCGGCCCGTCTCATCCGCGCGAACGAAGCTGATATTGCCGTGTGCGGCGGCACGGAAGCATGCATGAACATCGTCAGTCTCGGTGGGTTTGCTGCCGCACGCTCTCTTTCAACCGGCTTCAATTGGGCGCCGGCGCAAGCCTCGCGTCCCTTCGACATATCGCGGGACGGCTTCGTCATGGGCGAAGGAGCCGGCGTGCTGGTCATCGAGGCGTTGAGCCACGCGCTGGCGCGCGGCGCAACACCGCTCGCCGAGCTCATCGGCTACGGCACGACAGCGGATGCTCACCACGTCACCTCTGGCCCCGAGGACGGCGGCGGTGCGCGCCGGGCCATGGAGATCGCAATCGCGCAAGCAGGGATTTCGCCGCGCGAGGTTCGTCATCTCAATGCACATGCGACCTCCACGCCAGTCGGCGACCTGGGTGAGATCGAAGCGATCAAGAGCGTATTCGGGCGCAATTTCGCGATAGCTGTCAGCGCAACGAAATCCGCGACCGGACACCTGCTGGGCGCGGCCGGAGGGCTTGGTGCCATCTTCGCGATCCTGGCGATCAGGGACCAGGTGGCACCGCCGACACTAAATTTGAGCGCTCCCGATCCGGCCGCCGACGGCATCGACTTCGTCGCAAACGAGCCCCGGCCAACGGAGATGGAGTACGCGATCTCCAATGGTTTCGGCTTTGGCGGCGTGAATGCCAGCGCCTTGTTCAGGCGCTGGACCGCCCCAGCGGCCCGACGCGAGCGCCAGGGGCGCTCATGATTGGCACCCTTCACACCGACCTTCCATGCTTCTCCAACTCCGGTTCAACACAAAGAAAGAAATAATTTCCATGAACAAGACCAATCCAGGCGTCGCCCTTGTGACAGGGGCATCTTCCGGCATCGGGCGGGCTACCGCCGACGCCTTGCTAAGCGCGGGCTATCGCGTATTCGGAACCAGTCGTCGCACTGCCTCCAAACAATCCGACGGCGTTACCATGCTGACGTGCGACGTGACCGACGACGCGTCCGTTTCGAAAATGGTCGATGACGTCATAGCCAAGGCCGGACGCATCGACCTGCTTGTCAACAATGCCGGCATGGGTCTGTTTGGCGGCGCGGAGGAGTCCTCAATCGCACAGGCTCTGGCGCTGTTCGACGTGAACGTCTTCGGCGTCCTTCGCGTGACCAACGCGGTGTTGCCGGCAATGCGACGCCAAGGGAAGGGCAGAATCGTCAATTTGAGTTCGGTACAGGGGTTCATCCCCGCTCCCTATTTCGCGCTTTACGCGTCGACCAAACATGCCATCGAGGGCTATTCCGAATCGCTCGATCACGAATTGCGCTCGTTCGGCATTCGCGTTTCGTTGGTCGAGCCCGCCTATACCCGTACGTCATTCGAGGACAATCTCGCCGCGCCCGATCAGTTGCTTGATGTCTATGACTCCGCGCGCGCTGGCATGACCATAGCCGTGCGGAAATCGATGGAAAAAGGCGATGCGCCCGAAGTGGTAGCCAAGACCGTTTTGGCGGCTGCGACGGATCCCGCGCCCAAGAGGCGCTATGCGGCGGGCAAAATGGCGCGCCAGGTCAGTCTCCTGCGCCGCTTCGTCCCCGCGTCCGCATTCGACAAAAGCCTTCGAAAGCAGCTCGGGCTGCCGGTCTGACGATTTCGGCTGCGGGCAATTCAAAATGAATCCTCATCCAAGACAACGGAGCAGGAACCGCCGATCCGATGAGTGGGGGGAAAGGCGGTAGCGCTCTCCCGCTACCAAAATCATATTAACTCACTGAAATATATACTAAATCTTCCCTTCTGTGGTAGCGCCCCCGGACGGAATTTCCCAATGAAATCAACGGAGCACCCCACTCAGAAGCAGCCTTGAGTTCACAAGTTGTGGCCTCGAGGATGTGAAGGGGCAGCCGTCGCGACGCGCTTTAGCAAACTGAGTCGTGGGCGGGCCCGGAGGATGTGCCAGGATCATTGATTTCATTGGTTTTCGGGGACCAAATCAGAAAGCTTCCCCCATGGTTCCTTTCAGGCTGCCTTCACAGTCGTCCGTCGGATGCCGACGGGAATACATAAATAGTAACGACGACAAAAAAGAAATAATGCCTCGCTTGCTAAGATGAGGTAGTCATTGATTTAATTTGATTTATTGGCCTTGGTTTTCGCGTTTCGAACACCCGAAATTTGCACCTACGGTATTTACGGTGCATCATTGGTCCGCAGAGGAGTGTTCCCGCTCCCGGTGTACGCCACGCCAACGACCGCCCGACGACGAGCGCCGGCTGGCCAGAATGGATAGCCGGCGGGGCGGCGTCCGCCTGCGGATCAACGTTTTTGAACGGAAAGGAGCATGCAAGTTCCCGGAACAGCGTGGAACCGCCCAATCGAGCCGTTCGTTACGCCCCGCCGCCAAGGACTGCCAACGGTCCGGTTCCGGACGATAAGCGAAAGTCCGCTCCCGAAAAGTGTCGGGAGTATCTGGAAATGGCGCACCCGCGACCTCCAGCGCGGTCGCCGGTATTGTCCGCTTTAAGGCAGTGGCACAGCTAACTCTAATGACTGCTATGCTGAAGGGTTTCGGGTGCCGTGAGGCGTACGAAAGCCTCTCATGCAGGAACCCGCGGGCCACAGTTGATGGCTATGGGGATTTTAGTTTGCGGCTGATGTC
>NZ_JBHLYT010000019.1:0-1509 GCF_042431665.1 Mesorhizobium kowhaii | reverse complement strand
CCCCCTCATATGAGGCTCGTTGTGTCAATAGTAGCGGCGGCGGCGAAATCACTTCGGACGCTGTCGGGATCGGCCTCGCGGCGAATTGCGGAACAAGTCCACATCACCTCATATCCGGTCGGCTCTGGTGGAGCCTGCACCCATATCCCGCATGCACGGGCAAGTTTGGCGAGGCCGGGAAGGATGGGACCCATCTTTTTGACGGCGTTAACAGCCCTGGGGGGCGCCGGTCCACATCCATCCCGCTTCGTCGCAAGTGACGTTGGCCGCCCCTCGCGTCGAACTCTTTCGTCAGGCTTTGGTCATGGCGCCCTCCGGCAGCAGGCCCTGGGTCAGATACCGCCACAAGGCGATTATCAGCTTGCGCGCCAAGGCGACGATCATGGTGCGGCGGATGCGTCCTTTGCCGGCGCCGACGCGCTCATGAAACCAGCGCGCGAGACCGCTATCGGGCTGATGGCGCAGCCACAGCCAGGCAAGTTCAATGGCGGTTCGACGCGCTCGCGGATTGCCCGATCTCTGGATGCCTTGATCGCGGCTGACCGCGCCGCTGCTCCAAGGGCTGGATGCAAGACCGAGATAACCGGCGACCTCGCGCCGATTCTGGAAGTCGCGGAAGAACACCTCGTTCGTCATTACGCTTGCGATCGTCAGGCCAATGCCACGCAGATGACTCAGTTGGATGATCCCGGGAGCTGTGATCTCGGCGGCCTGACGCTGCTCAGCCTCGACCTCCATGATCATCTCAATCACTTGCCACAAGCGGTGGCACTCGCGCTTGATCTCGTTCTTCAGGCAGGACGGCAGATCCCGCCCGTCAGCCGTGCGCAGCGTCTCGAGCTGCTCACGCCAGTCCCGTCTGGCTGGCTTGAAGTCGCGGATGCCCTGGGTCATCAAAAGCCCCTTGACGCGGCTCGAATGCTGGCCGCGTTCGTTGACGAGCCGAGCCCGTTCCCGGCTGCGACGGCGATCGTTCTCCTGCTCGAGGCTCGGTACCCGCACAACCCGGCAGACCCTCGGCTCGCCACGTTCCAGCGCCATCAGCGTGCGCAGCAGCGCCGCCGCATCGAGGCGGTCCGTCTTGGCGCGGCGTGACCGGCGGTCGACCAGGATGCTGGCCGCGTCCAGAACCTGATTGTCGATGCCGCGGTCGCACAGGAAACGATGCAGCCAGAAACCGTCGTAGCCGGCCTCGTAGCACGACATTACCCGAACCGGACGCGTCAAGGCGGCCTGCGCCTGTTCGCGCCGGCGTTCAATGAGAGCCATAAGCCCTTCGGTGTCACCTCCTTGCAGGCGATGCAGGCTGATCTTGTCGACCGCCGGCGAGTGCAGGGCCACAAGCCAGGTCGACTTGCTCAATTCCAGTGCCATGAAAATTGTGGCAGTCTTCTCGTCGACGGGCGGCAGAGCAATGGATGAGAGATTCATGAGACGTCTCCAGGGTTAGGATGTCGGACCCCGAAACCTTACCTGAGTTCCGCCGCCCGTCGCCTCATGGGATCTTTT
>NZ_JBHLYT010000018.1:0-105374 GCF_042431665.1 Mesorhizobium kowhaii | reverse complement strand
CCGAGCGCCGTCTCGCCGGCGGTCGGCGCGAACGACGCGGTATGGCCGTCACTGAGATCGACGTCGGTGAAGGAAATGGTGCCGGCGGCGTTGAGGGAATCGGTCGGCGAAGGTGTCGTGTTAGCATCTTCGACCACCGTACCATTCTGCGCGCCGCTGGCGATCGAAACGATGTCGTTAGTGCCGGTGATAGTGATGGTCAGCTGCGCAGTATCCGTAAGTCCGTGCGGGTCACGGACGGTGTATGTAAACACCTCGGTGACCGTGACCCCGTTCGCCAGCGCATTGGTGTCCACATCGCTGTTGCTGAGGGTGTAGGTATAGGTGCCATTGGCATTCAAGGTCAGTGAGCCATAGGTGCCCACCAACGCAGATCCGACCGTGCCCGCACTTCCTGATCCGGATTCCGCACCTGTCCGGACCGCCGACACGACAAGCGACGCCTGGCCGTCGTCGGAATCCGTGTCGTTGTTCAGCACATTACCTGCCGCCGTGGGGTCACCCGCAACGAGTGCATTCCCCGGCCCAACGCCAGCCTCCCGCACCTGGTCGGCAGCGTTGGCATCGTTGAAGCCGACGGGCGAAGTCGGATCGAGACCGACTGAAACCTGCTCGATCGCGGAGACCTTGAGATTGATCGAAGTGAATGTAAATTCTGCTTGACCTGCCTGGCCCGTATTCGAGTTCGAGTTTGCGGCAATAAAGGCACGAAACTGAGCAATTTCACCGTTAAACGCCGCCATGAACGACGCATTGGCGAGTTGCTCATTGCTTAGATAGATAACGAGCGTATCGATCTCGGCAGTGCCTTTGGCAGCATTGCCGTTACCGCCGTCGTAGACGTCGTAGCCGGAAAAGGCTGTTTGTCCGGCCGTTATCCCAGTGCCGTAGAATTGGCTGCCAATCTTGTACTGATTTTCCCACGCTCGATAGATAAGTATGTCCGCTCCCGATCCGCCCAGGACCGTATCGAAACCACTGCCTCCATCGAGCGTATCGGCGCCTGACCCGCCATTCAGGCGATCGCTTCCAGCGCCCCCCAAAAGCACGTCGTCTCCGCTACCGCCGACCAGATTGTCGTTGCCGCTTGTGCCAGTGGTCGTTGCCATACCCCGTCCCCCTATTTCGCTAGTTGTTCTTGTCGGTCAAGAATTGCCGACGTCGACCTGCCGCTTGCGGCGGGTCGCTCAAAAATTGCGAATCTATGCAACCAAGTTCGCCTTCGCCAACAAACCGCCTGATCCTGGGCGAGAGCGCCATGGCCAATGAGTTTCGCGTTCACACCAATGACATTTGTACCGACGCCAAACGCCCATGCTCGCGAGTCCGCCTGATGCCTGATGTCGGCTGAAACTTCGCAATCGGCGCCCCCGGGTCTCTTCGTATCGGTCGAGGCAGGAAAACCATCATCGACAGAGCAAAGCCCGATTCCGGCTAAATCGTTGCTGAACGGATCGAGAAAAATAACTGCCAGGGGCATGGAAATGAGGATTGTCGTATTTTCGGCAAAGCCGCAGGCCCCGTCGCCGGTCGGCGATGTATTTGGAAGCGATGTCGCAATTCCCTTGGCATCTGTGCTTTGACAGGAAGCCATTTAACCCCCACCCTTTTTCTCTTGCGCCAGCACAAAAACAGATGCCCCATCATCTATTTGAGTGCCGTATCCGGCGGCTATCTACTCTCCATATAAACCTGTTGAACGATCAACATGCTGGTTTTGACCGACGTCTATTGGCAGCGCACAATCCACAGGAAGCGCAGGGGTCGTCGCAATCCCGCGATCAGCCATGCATGCACATGGCCGTCCACTGGCGGGTATTGTCTCAACGATGGCAGCTGCCACAAGTTTTCCTGGCCGCGCTGCGTTCCCCTTTAGCCCCTATGGCATCGCCCATCCCTGATTGCCAGTCAGGATCTTCTTAGGTGATGCTTATATTAGCACAGTCTTAACGCTAATGAAGAGTAAGCGTCAACATCCAAAAGGAGGAACAGTTAACGGCCGAAAGTGGTGAGCATTGGCAGGGGGCTGCCACGCCAGAAAGCGGTAGAACGAAAGCCGGAGGTTGTGGCTTCAGCCTCCCTCATGCAGCCACTGGTCGCTTGAAAACAATGGCCACCGTTGCTGGAGTAACACCAGTCGCACGCTCTGAGTTTTGTTACTCAGGATCGTCGTCCAAAAGGATTCTCTGCGTACGCGCCTGCGTCGCCGCTTTCGACGATGTGACGAGGCGAGCGGGCCTAGAGCGGGATGAATTTAGGTTGGTGCATAGCCGGCCTCGATGAAGTAATTTCTGCATTCGGTTGAAGTGACGGCCGAGGATTTGGCCGATGGCGTCGCAGACGGTCTCGACTGTTCGCCCGGCAGCCTTGCATAGCCAATGCTTGAGCTTGGCGAAGAGTCCAGGATGACGATGTCGCCTGGTTCGAGGGTTGGGACGAGAACCTCGTCGACATAGAGCTGGAAACGCTCGCCGTTGATCGGTCCGTCGATCAGCCATGGTGCATCGACACGGTCGTGGCCCAACGCCGCCAGGAAGGTCATGGTCTTCCAATGGCCATGCGGCACCTTGGCTTTGATTCTCTCGCCGCGTCGCGCCCATCCCCTGAGCGGCGCCATATTGGTCTTGGTCCATGTTTCGTCGATGAACACCAGGCGGGAAGGATCGATGCGATCCTGATACTTTGCCCACCGTGCCCGCCTGCGCGCCCGGGCGATCCTGCTCAGCCGCGATCAGCGTCTTTTTTTTGTGACTGAGCTTCTCGGCGTGGACGAACTCGCATACCGAGCGGTAATCGACCTTTAGGCCGCGATCGCTTGCACCTAAGTCGTCAAAACGTCCCAAAATAGAAGCCGCCTGTTGGTCGATCATCTTTCATCCAGATGAGTGCCTGAGTCATGGAATCCACTTGGTCGTCATGTCTGCCGTGCGGGAACGCGAGCACCTCCAGCAGAAAGTCGTCTCTCCAGTGCGCGTCTTTCGGTAGATAGACGTTGCCATTCTCAATTATTGCCGCCACCCGCGATAAGCGACTTTCCTTGTCGGTCCGAGCTTTAACAGGGGTAGTGGCAATCCCTTGGCTATCCAGGTCGGCAATCAAACTCGATCCCGAGCCGGCGTCTTCGATTAGAATGATGTCGGGGTTGTACCGATCAAGCGAGCTTCTGACTGACCTGACCAGATCTGGATAGGCTGCTCGAACGCGAACGATATCGACGAGATAGTAGTTTGAGCCGTCCTGTGCCCATGTCGTTCCGACGGAGTAGTCGCTGCTTGGGTCGCCCTTCAGGGCAGTATCCCAGCTCTGCACGATGGTCATGCCGCCGACATCAAGTTGTTGCGGGTCGTAGTCGCGGAACCACACCCGCTTGACCATGTTGCCTTCGGCTGGTGCAGGAGATTGCTGGTATTGCGCAGAAAAGGTGAGTGAACCGAGATCTCGCTTCAAGCCTTCGAGTTCGAGCTTTCCGAGACGTTCCGGATGCAGAAGATCGCCGATCTTGCGTTCGTGGACACGGCCTTCGCTGGTCTGGATGCGTTCGTCCTCTTCGGCAATCGCCGACAGATTTAAATGCTCCCAGCCACCAGTCTCCAGAAGCACGCCTGCGAGATCATCGACGTGCAGTCGCTGCATCACCAGGACGACGGCGCCGGCGGCTGGATTGTCGAAGCGCGACATCAAAGTCGTGCGGACCCATTCGGCGCACTTCTTCCGCGCTACCTCCGAGTGCGCGTCATCGGCCTTCAACGGATCGTCGATGATGATGATGTCGCCGCCGCGGCCGGTCAGCTGTCCGCCGGTTGAGGTGGCTAATCGCCCACCGCCAAGCGTCGTCTGCAGCTCGTTCTCAGTGTTTTTCCGCGGGCTGACTTTGAACGTCGGAAAGGTCCGCCGGTACCAGGCGGTGTCGACGACGGTTCGAAAATCGTTCGCGAGCTTGACCGCAAGCGGTTGGGCATAAGAGACGCAAATCATTCTCTTCGACGGGTCGCGGCCAAGAACCCAAGCGGGGAATGCGACCGAGGTAGTGACGGATTTCAACGACCGCGGGGGCATGGTGATGATCAGTCGCTTGCAATGTCCGAGCAAGACACGCTTGAGCTGATAAGTGATCGCCCGGATGTGCCAATTGGGTAGATATTTCGCACCGGGATCGACGGCGGAAAAAGCCAGCGCCACAAATGTTGCGAGGTCGTCGCTAGCGGCGCTGAACAACATCTGAATTGGGCTCGGCAGTTTGGGCGATGTGGGCTGCGATCTCTCTGGCCTAGGGAAGGGAGCGTTCATCGTTCGTCCTGCTCGTCGCTGGCGGCGGCGCTAGCGCCTTCCGCGTCGTCGCGCTGCGGCGATGCCTTCTGTTCGACATAGTCTCGCATCAGCTCGAGCATCGTTTGCTGATCTAGCGGACTGGCCTCTGCGTCGGGCTGGCCAATCTCTTCTTGTTCGAAAGACCGCATAGCAAGTGCAATGGCCTGGACCGCCGATCGGTAGTCGCCACCAATCGCGTTGTTGCGCAATTTAAGCACGATGGCTTCGAGGGCGGTGACGGTCGTCGTCTTGCCATTTTGCTGGATCTGGATGGGCGCGTAGAGCGCGTCGCGTAGCATCGTGTTCACGTTTTTCTTTCCCTTCGGCCGACCGTTTGGGTTGCCCGATCGGCCCTTCTCGAAGCGGGAATTTACAGGAGGCTTTCCATAGCCGACCTCGTACCCGGCAGGCTTTTTCTTGCGGGCTCTCACAGCGCGCCTCCGATGGCTTGGGTGAGCTCGATGGTCGCCGACGAAGCCGCTACTGCGGGTGCCGCAGTGGCAGCGCGCTGTTCGCTCAATTCCTCGAAAGTGTCGCCTGTGGCCGCGAGCTTGGCTTGCTTTCCGGTGTGCTTCTCGAAACGACGGATGATGAGATCGCAATAGAGCGGATCGATCTCAATCAGGCGGGCTCGCCGCCCGGTCTTGTGTGCGGCAAGCAGCGTTGTTCCAGAGCCTCCGAACGGATCGAGCACGACGTCGCCGCGTCGGCTGACGTCGAGCAGTGCATCGGCAACCAGATTGACCGGCTTTACGGTTGGATGTGCTTCGAGGTCTTCCATCCGGTCGGTGCCAAAGCTGTTGATGCCGCGATAGGTCCAGACATTGCTGCGGTGGCGGCCGTGCTTGCCAAGCTCGACGTTGTTGCGATGGGGCTCCTTGCCGTTCTTGAAGACCAGCACCAACTCGTGCTGCGAACGGTAAAGGCTGCCCATGCCCGCATTGGTCTTGTTCCAGACGCACAGGTTGAGCAGGTCGCCAAAGGTTTGCCTGCCCGCCACAATCGTCTCTGCGACGTGGCGCCAGTCCATGCAGACGAAGGCTATCGCGCCGAGCTTGGTGTACGCTGCAATCTGCGAGAATGACTCCTCGAGGAATTTTGCGAACTCGTCCTCTGACATTTCGCCGGACGCCATCGCAAACTCGCGATGCTTGGTCTTGCCCAATCCGGTGACGTGTCCGCCGATGGGAACGTTGTAGGGCGGGTCTGTAAAACACACGGACGCTTTGTCGTCCTGCATGACAGCAGCGAAGGCCTCGGCCGAGAGGGCATTGCCGCAGATCAGCCGATGATCGCCAAGCAGAAATAGATCGCCAGGCTGGACTGCAGCCGGGCCCGCGTCCTTCTCCGGGAACTCAATTTCCTCCTCTTCGTCGGCGTCGTCCTGATTGTCTGGCGAGAATTCACCGATGATCAGATCGACTTCCGGGATATCGAAGCCCGTAATACTTACGTCGAAATCGAGATCGACCAGCGCTTGAAGCTCGATGGCCAGGATCTGTTTGTCCCAGCCGGCCTTCTCGGCGATGCGGTTGTCCGCAACGATGTAGGCGCGTTTCTGTGTCTCGTTGAGATGCGTGATTGAAAGGGTAGGTACCTCCTTCCATCCCAAGAGGCGTGCGGCCGCTAAGCGGCCGTGGCCAGCGAGTACATTGTTGCTCTCGTCGACCAGAACCGGGTTGGTGAAGCCGAATTTTACGATGCTGTCGGCAATCTGCTTAATTTGTTTTTTGGAATGGGTACGGGCGTTGTTGCGATAGGGGGTGAGTGCGTCGACGGAAACGGTGTTGATGTTGGTGGCCATTGAGATCCTCTGAACGTCGCCCACAGCCACAAAAGATGTTCGCGCTTGGGCGTTTCTCAAAGAATAAATGGCTCATAGTTCGAGGTGAAGCAGGAATACGCCTTGTCCACCGAACCAAACTAGAACTTATTGCATTTTTTCGACGCTAATAGAACTTCTGGTTGCAACAAAATATTTTGTCAATCAGCAAAAGTACAAGAAAAGTTCGACAAAATATTTTGTTGGCTCATATTTAGGCCGAATCAGTGCGTGCATTAATCTTCAGTCTCGGAGCTTCGGGATTTTGCGAAAATGCTGCCTAGAAAGCGTCCTGTTTCAGGCGTGAAGCGATCGCGCTGGCTTCGTCACAATCGAGCCGATTGAGCGCGTGCCACAGCGCATCACAAAGAGCATCAAGCGCTGGATCTATGTCTTCCGAACCCGTGTGGCGATGGATGCGGTGCTGGAAAAAGAGACAGAGCCAGAGGTCGAGCGCAGTCCCCTGCCATTCGCCTGTCTCGCGGAACCGCTCTGACATGGTGTTGGAGAGATTTGCAAGGCGGTCCATTCCACCGGCAACCTCATATCCATTCATGAAATGTGCGAAGCGCGCCGACTGAGCCCACGCAAACGGCGAGGGCATTGATGCGAAGTTCCCATTCAGAGCAAGTCGTTCCCATTTTAGCAGCCGTGTCACTCGGCAGCCTCCGTGACCAAGCTAAGCCTGGGGCGGATCGATGTGACAAGCCGATTTGCGGCATCGCATAGCCATGCGAGTTGCTGGTCGTCGGCTGCAAATTCAGACCGTGGCTTGAACACACCGATCTCCGCATAGAATGGGGCGGCAGATTTAGTGCGCGCGACTAACTCAAGGCCGCTTTCGTTACGGAGCCCTTCCATATCGTTATGGAAATTATCAAAAAGCTGTCCATCCTCATCTCGAAAAGTCAGGAAGAGACCGACTTCACCCCGGGCTCCGGTCGAACGGAACGCTGTCATCCAGCCAAGCGGATCGGGCAGCGGAATCCGGACCCAATTGTCGCCGCCATGGCGTGGCAGGAGTTGGTCGGCGTGGTCGAAGTGCACCTGGTCGATAAACTGCTGCCAGAAGGCGCGATTAATGTTTCGTCGGTTGGCTCGTTCTGGATCGACTACACTCTCCATAGTGTCGACGGGGAGGCCACTTGCGATCTCAAGTGTTTCCAATTGAAGCGGCATGCCGCTGATGTCGACCAAAACCCTCTGTTGCAGGATTTCTGTCCGCAGCGGCATCATCGGCACCACTACCATGCTTCCGGAAGCTGCCTGCCAGAGTTGGATCTCAAGCAGGGCCAGTTGGGCCAAACCGGCTCCCTGTGCGTTGAGATGCTCGGCAATTGCGTGCGTGTCCGAGCGTATGCCATCTCCGGCGATGATCAGCTGAAAATCGCCCAACTTAAGCGACCGCGTTATCGCATCGACGAAAGAGGCTTCTTCCAGCTCTGGCCACCTTTGCTTGGCTGCGGCGAAGATTGGGTTTGAATCGGGAGTGGCCAGTTTGCGTTTCAGCGTTGAAGCCAAATCGCCAAAACTCCAGCGTCGCAGCAGCGCGGCATATTCAAGGATCTGCGCCAGCACTTCCCGGCGAGCTTGTGGATTGCGCCAGAGTTTGCATTCGACAACGACAAGCCGGCCTGTTCTCGTCACGCCTAGGAGGTCGGCGAACACTGTCCGACCCGCTCTGGGTATCGGGAGTTCGCAGCAAAGGGGGGCGACGTCCCCAAGGCCAACATCGAGCCGGTCGACCACCATCAACTCCGGATGCCGAAATAGCAGATCTCGGAGCCACTGCTCGTCGTAAAGCTGCGGGCTCGCAGCGGACGTTTGGCCACCGAAATTTGATGCATTCCGCACAAGCGCGTGGCGGCGCAGAGGAGTGGCGGTTTCCTGTAACGCAGATAGGAGCAAGGCACTCATGCGAGGTCGGCGCTCCTTCTGATGGCGGAGCCAGCGCTGCTTGAGCTCCTGCCGCTACGGGTCGTGTTCATGTTTCTTGCGGGGCTTAAAGTAGACTTCATAACATCGACCAATGCTGAAGCTGACTTCGTTGTCAACTCGAAATGCCGAAGTCACGCTTCAAGTATGGGCGACTCTTTAAAGCAGGCTATAGGTGCGCGGGTTCAGGCCGCGAGGCGCGGCGCGAAGCTCAGTCAGGAGGCCTTGGCTGACCGAATTGGCCGCACGCCTGAGAGCGTCTCCAATATCGAGCGCGGCAAGCAGCTACCGAGCATCGAAACGCTGGCCGAGCTCGCTCGCGTCCTCAATGTCCCGCTGACGGATTTTTTCGAGGGTTTGGACAAGAGACGCGCCGTTTCGCGTGAGCGCGCGGAGCTAGAGGCCGAGCTACTCGAAACCGCCCGCCAACTGCCACCGCGGCTTGTAAAAGTTGCGTTGGAGCAAGTGAGGGTACTGAGGCAGTTGGGTTAGCGACGCGTACTCGCATGCATTCTGACACGTAATCAGACTATGCCGGCCAGTGCCACGTTGTGATCGACTGCAGCCGTTAACCTTTCAATCGTAACTCCAAGCATTTCTGGGCGGTGCCGGATCGCCCTCTGGATCGTACAAGTCATCTGGCTCAGGGAAGAGGTCTTGCTCTCGTAGGTTGGAAGTCAGCACCTCGAGCTGGTTTTGCGCTTCTAAGTGTGCCAGCCTCTGTTCAGCCCATGCGATCATGCGGAGGTATTCGGAACTCGCTTGGCTGACAAACTCAGCCGCCTTGGCAATCGTGTTACGAAGATCAACGGCTTCCTTTTGATGCTCGGCCAGCTGACGTAGGAAGCTTAGTCTGTTCGCTTCGCGTTCTTGCCGCTTTTTGTGAAGCTCCCGCCTTTGTGCCATATGCTTTCGACGGCGTTCTTCTGCTTCTCGCTCCTCTCGACGAGCTTTTTCAAAAGCCAGATGGAAAAGGATGCCATCTGCAATCGGTTCAAGCATGGATTCCAAGTTCTGATGCTTGCCGTCATTCCAGCGCTTGCGGGCACCATCCGCCCAGTTTTGAATTTCGAGGCTAAGCTTGCCGGAATAGATGTAATCGTATTCCGGCCAGAAGCTCTCGTAGGATAGCCATTGACCGAGGCGGCGGGCTATCTCACGGTGCTTCTCGTGCTCCTCGTGTTTTTTGTGCTCCGCAGGGGTTGGAATATGTTTTTCCCGACTGCGGGCTTCGCCGATCTCAAGTCGCACATCGTCGGGACTGATTGCAGTATTTACTCCCTTCTCGCTGTGGCTGACCGTGATTTCTCGTTGATCGAGTGCAAGAGCCAGGTGATGGAGAAACGATATCAGCCGGGATACGGAGCTCTTGTGAACCCTCACACCAGGCACTGAGACCTCGCCGTATTGGTCCGGCTTCGCAGATCTTAGTGCTGCGACAAGGCCAGAGACTGAGTTGTGAGGACGTCTCACTGGCTCGAAGACGTTCAGTTCCTTTGGCGCACGAGGTGCCGCTTCCTTCTCGGAAACAGCCCTTGTTTGCTCAGGAGCATTCTTCGCTTGTCTCTCCTCCCTCGATTTCCTCACTGTGCCGGCCGCCGCTTCGATCGCAAAAGCGACGTAGGGGTTCACCGGTGGTTTGTAGGCACCGATGTGGACGGTTTCTAAGGTCGGGTTATCGATTTTCCAAAGCGGCGTTTTCGGCGCAGATTGGCCGGCTTCGATTTTTGCCCAATAGCCGCGGCCGGGAACGGGTATCTGATAGCGGGCGCAAGTCTTCGCCAGTCCTCGATCCGAAATGTCGAAACTCCCAGCGAGCGTGACGATGGGTGTCGACCAAACGAGGTCATACAATTCCTGCCTGGTGAAGGTGCGCTGCATTTTTAGGGTATCACGGGGATTTGGCGGGGGTCAGACACACCAGTCGCAACGCTGCTCAAAGTCAAGCAAAGGATGCACATTTCGCCCGCTCCCGGTCCAACGCTTTCCCTGTTAGACGAGTTTCATTTCCCTGTTACGCTGAGTAGGGAATTCTCCACCAAACCATTGAAACTACCGTAGGATTTTAGGTCGAAATTGGCTTGGAGAACGAAAATGACCGAAATTCGCTGTTTTTTGGCGCCTAACAGGGAAAATCAGACAGAGACTGGTTCGCTTGTGACTGCCAGCACCACCATAACCTTTGATTTTGTTACCAAAAATTGCCTTGGGCCCAGAACGTTGTGGGCCAGTTATGGGCCGCATGCAACGGGTGCAACCCGGCCGCCAATGCCGCGCCGCCGGCAGCGGGGACTGGAATTCACCAATCACGCCGTGACACCGGACCGACGCGCGCACCTCAGTCGTGGAAAGTAAACTATTGCAGCGCTACAAAGTTTGCGAAAACAAACCTATATCGGCGATTCCGGCGGCCGTGGAACTGCTGTATCGAAGGTAGCGCCCATGCGTTAGACGACGTCGATTGCGGTGCCTCGCACATCGATAGCGTAGCCGCTGCTACGAATAGCGTCCGCCCGCTCCACCACTTTCACGTCGAACCAATAGCGATCAAGCCAGGTTGCGTTGGACCTTGCGCACGCGCTTCATGTCGCCGGCTGTCCGAACATTTTCGCCGCTGCGGCGACTATGTCCTCCTGTGGTACCTCACGAAGGCGCTGGCCAATGTTCCAGCGACAGCCGAACGGATCCACCAATTGACCGTGGCGCTCGCCCCACGGACTCCTGCAGCCTGCAGCGGCTCCACGATGGTGTCTGCAACGGTCTTGGTCATGGAATGCTAACCTGACCGGTTTCTTCTTCGCCACCCAGGCAGTGATCGCCGCAATGGAACGTCAGGGCGGCGGCCATGTCGTCAACATCACCACCAGCTTGGTGAAGCAGGCCAGTTCGAAGGTGCCATCGGTGCTCGCTTCGCTGACTAAGGGCGGGCTCGACGCCGCGACCCGGAGTCTGGCGATCGAATACGCCCGCAACGGAATCCGGGTGAACGCCGTGTCGCCGGGCGTCATCAGGACGCCGATGCATGCGCCGGAGATGTACGAGGCGCTGGCGGGCCTGCATCCGCTGGGCCGCCTTGGTGAGATTTCCGACATCGTCGGCGCGGTCCTCTACCTGGAGGATGCCCCTTTCGTGACGGGGGAAACCCTTCATGTCGACGGCGGCCAGAGCGCTGGCCACTGAGCCCACCAGTCAAAGGAGACCCTTCATGCCTATCGTTACCGTCCAGCTCACGCGCGAGGGCACCGAGCCCGGTGTGGACCATGTTACAACGGAGCAGAAAGCAGCCATCTACAAGGGCGTGAGCGAGGTACTGCTCGACGTCCTCGGGAAGCCGCTGGACTGGACCTGGGTGGTGTTTGAGGAAGTGGAGATGGAGAATTGGGGTTGGGCGGCATGCCCGTCCCCGAATACCGCAAGCTGCTGGCTGCAAAGGGCGTTTGAGCCCCATTGCATCTCCCCGAAAAGCATACTGGTGCTTCAACTGACATGGTTTTGCCTTCGACGTCGGCGACCCTGAGGTATCGCACCGTCGGGGTAGATGGGTTGGAATTATTCTACCGTGAAGCGGGCTCGCGCGATGCGCTGACCATCCTGCTGCTCACCGCGGCTCGGGCCAGTCGTGGCCAGACAAGGGCCGGAGATCAGGATGGCAGCAGATACCAAGATTGCCCTCGTGTGCGCGGTCTCATCGACCGCCCGTGCGGCTAGCCGACGCAGGAACGTCGGAGTTCGGCGCTGGTCTATGGCCTTCGCGATCTGCGCTTTAAGGAAAGCGGGTAATGATGCCCTTGGCGTTGTCGAGTCCCACCGCCTGCAGGATCGGGTAGGCCGAGGAAAGATTGGTGACAAGTGTCAACGGGGAACCTCACCAGGCCTCAGCTTCATCTAGGCGCATCTTAACCGCGCAATCATGTTTATAGGCAAAGGCGACTAGTATCCGTCTATCAAGATTTGGAGTTGGCTTTCCGCCACTCCTCGTACTCATCGCTCGCACTTGGGTGCAGCGGATAGTAGCGTTGCAGCGACCCGCCCTCCATTAGCTTCACTCGCGAGAACTCCTCCCAATCGTGATGCTTCTGGGATTCTTCGATTACCTTCGAGGCCATTGCGACGGGAAGCACAACCACCCCGTCGTCGTCGGCGATGATGATGTCGCCGGGGATCACCGTGACATTGCCGCAGGCAATCGGAACGTTGACGGCGTTTGGATAGATACTGGTCTGCACATGGTAATTGGGCGTCCAGCCGCGCAGCCATAGGGGCAGATCGAGCTTCTCGACATTGGGCCGATCGCGCATGCACCCGTCGATGACGATGCCAGCGCCGCCTCTGCCCTTGAAATACGTCGACATCATATCGCCGAAGACACCCGAGCTCATGTCGCCGCGCGCGTCGACCACGACCACATCTCCTTCCTGCGCGTGGTAGAGCACGTGCCGATGCAGTTGCGTTTCCGGATCGGCATATTCTCCCTCGGTGAAGAGGTCCGGCCGCTGCGGCATGAACTGCAGCGTCAGCGCCGGTCCCACGATCGACTTGCCGTGGTTCTGCGCCACCGGGCCGACCATATGCGGATTGCGAAAGCCCATGTGGCCAAGCGTGCCGGCAACGGTCGCGGCGCCGATCTCCCTTAGCGCGTCGATCAAGTCTTTGGACGGCCGGGTGATGTCGGAAGTATGCGTCATGGTGGACTCCGGTTGAAATCGAGCTACCAGTTCGTGACTGAACCATCGCGGCGCTTGAGGTGGGGCGCTTCCCAGAAACGGAAACTCTGCGCCTGGATCGCCTCCTCGTTGATCTCGACCCCCAGTCCCGGTTGGTCACTGACCGGATAATCGGGGCCGTCTAGCCGTGGTTGCACCGGGAAGAACTCGGAATTGTCGAAGCCCAGCTTTCTTTCCGGAGCCCTGGTCTCGAGCCACGCGAAGTTCGGCACCGCGGCGGCGAGATGGATGGTCGCGGCGGTGCACACCGGACCAAGGGGATTGTGCGGCATCAAGTCGACATAGTGCGCCTCGCTCCAGCCCGCCACCTTCATCGCCTCGGTGATCCCGCCGACATTGCAGATATCTAGCCGGTTGAACTGATGGATGCCGCGCTCGATGTAGGGCAGGAACTGCCACTTGCTGGCAAACTCCTCGCCGATGGCGAAAGGGATGGCCGTCATCGTGCGCAGGGATTCATAGGCCTCCGGTGTCTCGTCCCGTATCGGCTCCTCGAGGAAATCAAGCACGCCGCGGCCGAGCTTGTTGCAGAAGCTCGCCGCCTCGGCCACCGACAGCCGATGATGATAGTCGATGCCGAGCACGACCTCGTCGCCCAGCGCCTCGCGCGCCTTGTTCAGCATGCTCGCGGTAGCGCCTATCGACTCGCGCGGCTCGAAGATGTCCCTGCTGCTTTGCCCGACTGGGAAGAAGCGGATCGTCTGCCATCCCTGTGCGCGCAGTTCGCGGGCTCTTTCGATGGCAACGTCGCCCTCGGAATCGTCTCCGGTCGAGGCGAAGGTGGGGATACGGTCGCGTTGCTTGCCGCCGAGCAGCTCGTAGACCGGTACCTCCAGCGCCTTGCCCTTGATGTCGTGAAGGGCAATGTCGATGGCGGAAATCGCCGCCTGCAGAACGCGCCCGCCTTCGAAATACTGGCTGCGATAGATTTCTTGCCAGATCCGGCCGATCTGCATCGGATCGCGACCGATGAGAAATTCGCGATAGTGCTCGATCGCGCCAGCCACGGCCCTCTCGCGACCGCTCAGGCCGCTCTCGCCCCAGCCGAAGATGCCCTGGTCGGTCTCGACCTTGACGAGCATCTGGTTGCGCGTTCCTACCCACACTGGATAGGGCTTGATCGCGGTGATCTTAAGCTTCGTAGTCATCAACGCCCACGTTCCACACGCATCCGCCCAGTGTCAGTTGGCCTGGAAGGCCATTTCGGTTTCGCCGTCGAACAGATGCATCCGCTCCTGGTCGAACTCGAGCCAGATCTGCTCATCGGGCGCGATGGCTATGTTCGGCGGCACGCTGACGTTAACGATGGCGCCGGACAGCAACGCCTGCACGAAGGTGACGTCTCCGGTCGGCTCCACCGTATAGGCCCTGGCCGGGACGCTGCCTGCCACCGCACTCTTGTGGAGTTTGATCGTTGAGTGACGTGCGCCGAGCACGACTTTCCTGGTCGTTGCCCCTGCAACCTTCTGGGCGTTGCGCGGCGAGAGCTCAAGGCTCCAGCCCTCCGCGCCGGTCAACACTGTGTTGCCGTTTGCCGTCGATGCCTCCAGCGGAATAAGGCTCATCGCCGGGCTGCCGATGAAGCTGGCGACGAACATGTTCACCGGATGGGCAAAGACCTGCGCCGGCGAATCGTACTGCTGCAGCAGGCCGCCGTTCATCACCGCCATCTTGTCGGCCATAGTCACGGCTTCGAGCTGATCGTGCGTCACATAGACGATCGTCGCCTTGAGGTCTTGGTGGAAGCGCTTGATCTCCGACCGCATCTGCACGCGCAGTTTGGCATCGAGGTTGGAGAGCGGCTCGTCCATGAGGAAAACAGCGGGGTCGCGGACGAGGGCACGGCCGAGGGCCACACGCTGCTGCTGCCCGCCCGAAAGTTCGCGCGGCTTGCGCTCGAGCAGGTGCGTCATGTCGAGCACCCGCGCCGCTTCCTTGACCTTCTTGTCGATCTCGTCCCTGGGCAGTTTGCGCATCTGCAGCGGGAACGCCAGGTTTTTGTAGACCGATTTCTGCGGATAGAGCGCGTAGTTCTGGAACACCATTGCGATGTCCCGGTCCTTGGGGTCGAGGTCGTTGACCACCCGGTCCCCGATGACGATGTCGCCCGATGTGATCGGGATCAGGCCGGCGACGAGATTGAGGGTGGTTGTCTTGCCGCAGCCTGAAGGGCCGACCAGCGCAACGAACTCGCCGTCATTGACCGTCAGCGAAACGTCGTTGACAGCTTTGAAGCTGCCATAGGTCTTGACGAGATCTTTGAGGACCACGTGGGCCATCGGCAACTCCCTAGTGCTTGACCGCGCCTTCTGTAAGGGCGCGTACGAAGTATCGTTGCAGGACGAGGAACAACACGACGACGGGCACGCTCATCATAAAGCTGGCCGCCATCAGGCCCGGAAAGTCCGTCGTATTTTCCGAGAAGAAGCGCTGGATGCCGACCGGCAGGGTCAACTGCTCGTTCTTGGAGAGGAAGGTGTAGGCATAGATGTACTCGTTCCACGCGCCGATGAAGGAATAGATCGCGGTGGCGATGATTCCGGGCGTCGAAAGCGGCATCACGATCAGGATGAAGGCCTGGAACCGCGTTGCCCCGTCAATGCGCGCCGCCTGCTCGAGCTGCACCGGAATGTTGTCGTAGAAGCCCTTGAGCAGCCAAATCGCCAGCGGCAGGCCGAAAGTGAGATAGGTGAGGATCAGCGAACCATGCGTGTTCACCAGCCCGAGCATGCGCATCAGTATGAACAGCGGCACGAGAAAGATCACCGCCGGGAACATGTTGCGCAGCAGCACGGCGAAGAACAGGAAGTTTCGGCCGGGGAAACGGAAGCGCGAGAAGGCGTAGGCCGCCGGGACAGCCACGATCACCGAAAGGATTGTCGTGACGGTCGACACGAAAAGGCTGTTCCAGAAGAAGCGGAGGAAGTCCTGGCCGACGCTGTTCTGCGGATCGAGCAGCTTCTGGTAACTGGCAAGGGTAGGCTCGTCTGGCCACCATTGCGGCGGGAATTGCATCGCCGCGAAGCCGGACTTGATCGAAGTGATCAGCATCCAGATCATCGGCAACGCGGTGTAAAGCAGCATGAACACAAGGAAGATGCGCCCGGCCCACCGCCATCCGTCGACGCGGATGCGGCGACGGGTCTGACCCCGAGGGGCTGTCCCGGCAATCGTGCTCATGCGCTCCCCTCTTTCCGTTCGTTGCCGCTTAGCGCGCGGACATAGAAGTAGCCCAGCGTCATCAGGATGAGGAACAGGAGCACCGAATAGGCCGATGCCACGCCCCAGAGCTGTCGTCCGAAGGCGAGCTCATAAATGTGGGTGATCCAGATATGCGATGCGTTGGATGGCCCGCCGCCGGTCATGATCCAAGGGATGATGAAGGAATTGAAGTTGGCCACTGCGAGCAGCAGGATGGTCACCGTCGAGACGCTGCTCAGATGCGGGAAGGTAACGTGCCAGAAGCGCTGCCACGCACTGGCTCCGTCGACTTTTGCGGCGCTCAGCAGTTGTTCGGGGACCGTCTGCAGGCCGGCCATCATCATGATCATGGCAAAGGGAAACTCGCGCCAGATGTTGACGACGATCAGGGAGGGCAGCACCGTGCTGACGTTGTCGATGAAATTCGGCGGCCGGTCGGCCAATCCGAGACCGACCAGCACCGCACCGATGACCCCGAAGTCCGAATGGTAGATCCACTTCCAGATGTAGGAGGCGGCGACGGCGCTGATAACCCAGGGAATGATCAGGATAGCGCGCAGGACGCCACGGCCGATAAAGTCGCGGTGGAGCGCCAGCGCGGAGCCAAACCCCAGGACGAAGGAGATGAAAGTCGATGCCAGTGTCCAGATCATAGTGTTCCAGGTGACTTTCCAGAACACCGGACTGGTGAGGATGTTCGTGTAGTTGTCGAAGCCGACGTAGATCTTGTCGCGCAGCTGTAGGCCAGGCGGCGTCTTAAAAAATGACAGCTCGATTGTGTAATAGATCGGATAGGCGATGACGATGAGCATCACGGCGATCGCCGGGAGCACGTAGGCGTAGTCGGCGCGATGCTCCCACATCTTCCACAGCACGCCTGACCTACCGGACTGCAATGTTCGGCGAGCCTCGGCCTTACCGGTCACGATCGTCACTGTGGCGCGCCCTTATTTTCTTTGGAACGAACCGGCTGCACCATCGGTGCGGCCGGTCGGATCGTAAGTCAGGTTCAAACTAGAGTTTACCCTCTACCAGGCTCTTCACCTTTTCGGCCGCGTCGTCTGCTGCCTGGTCGACGGTCATCGCTCCGGTCAGGGCATTCTGCAGCATGTCCGGGACGATGATGTTCATGATCTCGGGAGACTGCGGCAGCGCTGGAAACGGGATGCCGTATGGCAGCATCGACGTCGTGACATCGAGGAACTTGATGCTGTCCAGACGTTCCTTCATCCATTTGGTCTTGAAGCCGTTGAGGTTGCCCGGGTTCGAGCCGGCGTAGGCCATCTTCAGCGACCATTCAGGGCTCGTCCACATGCAGATGATGGCCTTTGCAGCCGGCTCGTCCACCTTGCCGCCCTCGACATATTCGGGCTTCAGGATGTGAATGTTCGAGCCGCCGAATACAACGGCGCGCTTGCCGTCTGGGCCAGTCGGAATGAGACCGTAGCGCATGTTGTCGATGACGGTCTGCGCCTTGTCCTTGTCGGTGCCCGTCGCCTTTTTCTGCAGATCTAGCATGACGTTGTAGTCGGACGGGTGCGAGACCATCATGCCGAGTTGGCCGGCTAGGAACAGCGGCTGGTTATCGGCCTGCTGGTTGGTGAGTGCCGACACCGGAACCGACTTGTCGCGAACATACATATCGTACGAGGCTTGCAGCGCCGCCTTGCTCTGCGGGCTATTGAGTTCGACCTCCTTATAGGTCGGGTTTGCGGTGGCTTCGTCGAAGACGCCGCCGCCATAGGCCCATAGCTGCGGCATGAAGCGGTATGGCGTGTTGCCGGCATTCTTGCGAGCCACGAGGCCGTAGCCGGAAATGCCAAGCTTATCGTGAATTTGCTTGGAATACTTGACCACGTCGTCCCAGGTCGCCGGAGCCTTGTCCGGATCGAGGCCGGCACGCTTGAAGATGTCGGCGTTCCAGATGAACGCCATCGTCTCGTTGTTGGTCGGAATGCCGTAGGTCACTCCGTCCCAGGTCACCGCCTTCATGGCGCCGGGCCAGAAATCCTCGGTCGAATACCCCACATCCTCGGGCTTGAGCGGCTGCAGATAGCCCTTTGCGGCGAACTCGGTACCACCCAGGATTTGCAGGCGGACCGCCATCGGCGCGGCATTGCCCAGGAGCGCCGTGCGGAACTTGTCGAGAAGGTCGTTGTAGGTGAGGGCTTGTTCCTCGAGCTGGATGTTCGGATAGGTCTTGCGGAAGGTCTCGAAGAACTCCTTGTAGTACTGGCGCAGGAGGTCGGGGTCGCCCTCGAACACGCCCTGATACCAGAAAGTCAGCCGTCCCTTGTAGTCGAGCGGGGTGACCTTGCCGCAATCGGCCGCCGTATCAAAATCCTGTGTGCCCGCAATGGAGCGCACATATTCCGGCGACCACTTGCTCAAATCGACCGGCGGCGCACCCAGCGCCGACGCGGACATTAGCGATACCACTAAAGCAGCGGAGACAGTGCCGCGCAGGACGGCACCGCCGAGTGTAATCCTCGTCATAGGTATCCTCCAGGTTTCTCTCCCATGCCGCTCTGCATCGAGGCAAGCGGTCTTTGCTCGTTCGATCGCGGAACGTCTTCCTGTTCTGTGTATCCCTTCGAGCACTTTGTACGTTTTCAGATCGCGGATTGTCTGTCAACGCGATAAATCGTACATTGTTTATGGAAACCGTGCGTGATATCGATTAAAGCGTGTATTGATTTGGGGAGCCGGCCTTGGCCGAAACAAGCGATTTTAAAGCAGAGCCACCCGCGGGGATTGACCCCATCGGGGCCTCCAGCGAGGGCGCCTCGCTTTATGAACGGATCAGGGAAGACATTATTGAGGGGCGGCTCGCCGCCAACGAGCGGCTTGTGGTAACCGATCTCGCCCGGCGTCACGGCACCTCGACCAATCCCGTGCGCGAAGCTCTGCAGCTGTTGCGCGGCGAGGGCTTTGTCACCTTCGTTCCCAACCGAGGCGCGCGCGTTCGGCCTATAGATCAGGATTTTGTCCGGGATATCTACGAGATCGGAGTCCTGATCGAGCCTGCCCTGACGCGATGGTTTGTGAACATGGCCACCGTCGAGGACATTGCCGAGCTCGAACGTCTCCAGGGCCTGATCGAAGAGAACAACTTTGCCGACACGTTCAGGCACAGCGAACTAGACACCGCTTTTCACACCGTGATGTACCAGCGGCACTATAACCGCCATGCCGCCGAGCTCTGGTGGAAGCATCGCGAAGTGCTGCGAGCCGTGAGCCGGCGTTTCAATTTCACGCTCGCACGGCGTGCCGCAATCCTTCGCGAGCATCGCGAACTCATCGCACTCGTGAAGGCGGGAGAGGCAGACAAGGCCGCCGACCTCATTTCCCGCCATGTCGAGGGTTCCGGCCGGCATGTTCTCGAACAGATGCGTGCGCGCAACGCCGCTCGGGCCGGATAGAATCGCCAATCCGGAACATCGTTAGCCTGACCATCAGATAAAGGTAGTTGAGAGATGAAAATCACGAGCGTTCGGCCGTGGCTGATCGAGTCCGATGCTTCTTATTGGGGCGAGTTCCTGTTCGTCGAAGTGATGACCGACGAGGGGGTGAGTGGCTGGGGAGAGATCACCACCACGACAAGGCTCGCCAACCGCGCTCTCTGCACGATCCTAAGGCAGATCGGTGCCGCCGTGACAGGCGAGGATCCAGCGCGTATCGAGCATCTCTGGCACAAGATTTTCCGCAGCTTCACCTATATGGGCAGCCGCGGCGCCGCCGTCGAATGCGTAAGCGCCATCGACATCGCCCTCTGGGACATCCGTGGCAAAGTCCTCGGTAAGCCGATTTACGAACTGCTGGGCGGACCGGTACGCGATGAAATCGCGCTTTACACCCATCCCAACCAGGCCAAATTTACCAGCAAGGAGGCTGTGGTCCGCGAAATTCGAGACATCGTCGAATCCGGGCACACCGGGCTCAAGTTTGACCCTTTCCCCCACCAGGGTCGCACCGCCGATGGCCTGTCCCGCGAACAGCGGGACGGCTACCTCGATGGCAGCATGACCCGCAAGGATGAGCGCGAAGCGGCCGAACTCACGGCGCTGATCCGCGAAACGGCCGGGCCCGATGTCGACATCCTGATCGACGCGCATGGCCGCTTCGACGTTCCCACCGCCATTCGCCTCTGCCGTAGCCTCGAGGAGGCCGGCCAGATCGACTGGTTTGAGGAGCCTTGCCCGCCAGAGAGCCTCAACGCCCTCAAGCAGGTGCGTGAGAAGGTCAGTGCCGCCATCTCGTGGGGCGAGCGCGGCCACACCAAGTGGGATTTCGTGCCGGTGCTCGAGAACAAGCTCGCCGACTACATCATGCCGGACGTCACCTGGACCGGCGGCATTACCGAACTCAAGAAGATTTCCGCCCTGTGCGAAGCCTACTACATCCCGGTTTCGCCACACGACGCCGCAGGGCCGATCAACGTGGTCGCGGGCGCGCAGGTGATGATGACCGTTCCCAACTTCTACAAACTCGAAACGTCGGAGTGGAACCTGGGCAAATACGATCACCTCATCGACAGTCCACTCGACGTTTCGAACGGCAGCCTCAAACTGACGTCGAAGCCTGGTCTCGGCGTTGAGATGAACCGAGACTACCTGCAGGCCCACGAGATTGAGCTGGGCTAGCAATGCTCTACGTCGGCCCGGCATGCCGGACGACAAGCCAACCGACCAGAACGAGGATAAGTCATGCCAAAGACGGGCGGAGCCGACGAGGCGCTCAATCGGGTGAACACGAGCTCCAAACCATCCGACCTTCGCATCACCGACATGCGGGTGGCCGAAATCGTCGGTGCGCCATTCACCTCGGCGCTGCTCAAGATTTACACCAACCAGGGCATCGTCGGGCTTGGCGAGGTGCGTGACGGCGCCAGCGCCACCTACGCGCTGATGCTGAAAAGCCGGCTGCTTGGCGAGAACCCTTGCGACATCGATCGACTGTTCCGCCGCATCAAGCAATTTGGCGGCCATGGGCGGCAGGGCGGCGGTGTCTCGGCAGTCGAGATCGCCCTCTGGGATCTCGCCGGCAAGGCCTATGGCGTGCCGATCTACCAGATGCTCGGGGGACGGTTCCGCGACAAGGTGCGTGTCTATTGCGACACCGACGCGGAGAAGCCCAGTGGCACCGAGTCCGGAAAGCGGCTCAAGGCGCGGATGGATCTCGGTTTCACTTTCCTCAAGATGGACCTCGGGCTGGCGCAGATCTCCCACATCCCGGGCACGGTGGTCGCGCCGGCTGGCGTGCTCGATGGTTTCCGCACGCATGCCGGTCGCGGCCGGGCACGCACGCCGGACGAGCGCCGGGCGCGCAATGCCGTCTATGACGCGCAGAACGTGCCGCATCCCTTCACCGGGCTCCACTTTACCGAAAAGGGCATCGATCTGCTCGATCAATATATCCACGAGGTCCGCGAGGAGATCGGCTACGAGATCCCGCTCGCCATCGACCATGTCGGCCACGTCTCGCTGCAGGACGGCATCCGTCTCGCCCGGCGGATCGAAAAATACGCACCAGCCTGGCTCGAGGACGTGATCCCCTGGCAGTACACCGAGCAGTATCGGCAGTTACAGCAGGCAACGTCGGTGCCGATCTGCACGGGTGAGGACATCTACCTCAAGGAAGGTTTCGAGCCGCTGCTCAATTCAGGCATCTCGGTCATCCACCCGGACTTGCTTACCACCGGCGGCATCCTCGAGACCAAAAAGATCGGTGACATGGCGCAAGACCACGGCGTTGCCATGGCCATTCACATGGCGGAAAGCCCGATCGCCGCGATGGCCGCCGCACATGTCGCGGTGGCGACGGAAAACTTCATGGCGCTCGAGTATCACAGCGTCGAAGTGGACTGGTGGGACGATATCGTTACGGGCTTGCCCAAGCCGCTGGTCAAGGACGGGTTCATCACAGTGCCGGACAAGCCAGGTCTGGGCATCGACGACGTGGTTGATAAAGTCATCGGCCAGCACCTGCAGGAAGGGGTCAAGGGCATGTGGCAACCGACCGATCACTGGGATGACGAATATTCCTGGGACCGGACCTGGAGCTGACCGCCTCACCTTTTGAGGGAAGGTAAGAAAGGGAAAGCATGAAGATCACCGACCTGCGCTGTGCCGTTATCGGCAGGCACCCCATCGTCCGCATCGTTACCGATGAGGGGCTCTATGGCCTGGGCGAGGTCGAGTTCACCAAGACCTACCTCAAGCCTTGGGTGCTGCATTTCCGCGAGGCACTGATCGGCGAGGATCCGACTGACGTCGAGCGCGTGATGCTGAAGATCCGCCAGCGCGGCTCTTTCAAGCCCTATGGCGCGGCGGTCAGCGCGATCGAGCATGCGCTGTGGGACATTGCCGGCAAGGCCGCAGGCGTGCCGGTCTACAAATTGCTCGGTGGCAAGGTGCGCGACAAGGTGCGCGTCTATAACGGCTCGATCCGCCAGAAACGCTCAGGCGACCGGCCGGAGGATTATGCCACTGATGTCAAATGGATGATGGAGCAGCCGCAGAACTTCTTCATGGTCAAGCAAGGAATCTCGTTCCACTCCAACATGAAGGACACTGTCGAGGACTTCCACTATGGCGTAACGCAGAAGAAGGCCGGCTACCACGGTGCCATGGATCAGGGCGTGATCAGCGAGCGCGGTTTCAACCATATGCTCGACTGCGTGATCGCGATGAAGGAAGTGCTCGGCGACAAGGTCAGCTTGGCGCTGGACTGCGGCCCGGGCTGGATGCTGCCTGATGCGATCAAGTTCGCTCGCGCAGTCGAGAAGTACAATTTGATGTGGCTCGAGGACATGCTGACCGGCGACTACGTGCCGTGGGTCAATCCGCAGGCCTATCGGGAGCTGACCACATCCACCTCGACACCAATCCATACCGGCGAGCAGATCTACCTGCGGCACAATTTCAAGGAACTGATCGAGACGCAGGCGGTGCGCGTCATCGGCCCCGACCCTGCCGATGTCGGTGGCATTGCCGAGCTCAAATGGATTGCCGAGCACGCTTACATGCACTCGATCCTGATGGCCCCGCACGGTACCGCGAATGGCCTGCTCGGCCTCGGCGCGCTGATCAATGTTTGCGCCACCTTGCCCGCCAACTACGTGGCGTTCGAATATCCCAGCGCCTCGGACCTGTGGTGGAACGACATCGTCATCGGCCTGCCGTCGCAGATCGTGAAGGACAGCATGGTGGACCTGCTGGAAGCGCCAGGGTTGGGGCTCGATATCGACGCCGAAGCAGCCAGGAAGTATCTCAGGGAAGAGGATGCGGGCTTCTTCGACTGAACAGTCCTTCTTTCGCCCTCTGCACCACGCGGACCGCTTCACGCAAATTGGCATCCTGAATGACCGCCTCGGGGTCGATCTTAGCTCTCGACTACGAATGGATCGACAAGGTCGCTGCAGCGATGGCTTCTTTAGGGGTGAGGTAGTTCGGGTCAGGCATGGGCGTTATAGATAGCAGAGTTGTGCAACAGCTTGTTGCACCCGCGACCCCATCGGATCGAGACCTGAGGAGAATGCCGGCGCCGTCACCGCGGACTTCTCGTCGTGACCCGAAGCTGCCATTGAAGGGGTCATGCGATGATGACCGTTTGCGCCTCATCTCGGCCGTAGAGTTCAATTTTGGGTTGCCCGAAGCCAGACATCTCCGGCGAACACGTTGGAGGTCGCGGTTGGGCCAAATCCAGTCCTTCCGAAGGTACAGACTCCGATGACCGCTGTTGGCGGTAACGTCGACTGTCCATTGCAGTCCTTGCTAATCAGCGGGACGTGGGGCGGCTTCCGACTCGGTTGGGTCCGGCCAGATTCGACATCGTCTGCCGGCCCGAACCTACTCATTTCGAAAATCCGGGAGGCACCGTTTTCCACGGTACGCCGTCGCGGCCCATTTCGTAGCCTTTTTCGTACAGCGCCCGCATGAACTTGCTGTCGAACGGGCTCTTTGCTTCGACCGTGAAGTCGGTCGGGATATCTATGTAGCTGTAGTTGATGCCGTCGCGCTTGGCGACAGCGTAAAGCCGATAGAGATCGCCAATCCCTTGCGTCTTGATGAGGGAAGAGACCGCCTTTTCGGCAATGTCAGGCAGTGTGGCCTTGACGATGCTCGGTTCCGGCGTCGTCCGGCCGTTGCGGATGATATAAAGCCGCGCCTTGACCCGAGCGTGGAACGTCTGGTCGAGCTCGCGCAGGCTCAGCCCAGCGGGCATCAGAAAGACCTCGTTGCTGGTGCCACCGTCGACATGCATTTCGTGATAGGTCTTGCCCGCCGCGGTCACTTCCAGTTCGACCGGGGGAAAAATGCCGGGAATGGATGTGGAAGCCAGGATGACCTGCTTGAAGAGCTTCAACCGGTCCGACCGATTGCTCGCAGCAATAGCACCCATGTCCCAGATTACCGCTCGGTCCGCATCGAGGTTGGTTGTTCCGATGAAGAGTCGCCGTCCCTTCCCTGACTCCCGGGCGATCTGATCGAGCATGTCCTGGGTTATGTATTCGTCAAGCATCTTGGCGAGCGGCGCATTGCTTGTGAAGGAGGCGCTCGACAGCACGCCGAGGATGCTATGCTTGGTATAGATGTTGGCATCCTTGATTGTGGCGAAGCTTTGCTTGAGTTGATCGTCGTAGGCTGGCCCAAGGAACGCGAATGGCGCGATCAAAGATCCGGTACTAATACCGGTGACAATGTCGAACTTGGGCCTGGTCCCGGCCTTGGTCCATCCGGCGAGTATTCCGGCTCCGAAGGCGCCGCTGCTGCCCCCGCCGGAAAGCGTCAGCACATTGAGCTCTCGCGGTTTTATGGATGGGTCGGTCTTGGCCGCCTCTAACCGCTCGTTGCGAAATAAGACGAGCCGATCGGCCGGGACACTTGCATAGGAATCGCCCCAGGCACGTATGTCGCCGGGGAAGCCATTCACTTCGGCTGTGGCCATGTGTTTTGTCGGCACGCCGTCGCGTGGATAGGCTGCAATGCAGCCTGCAAGCTGGGTTACACACAGGCCAAGGAGGGTAAACCTAAGCAGAGCTTCCGGTGTCCTGAAGCGGCGCACTACCTCTCTCGCTCGCCTCAGAATGCATGGGATGGCTGCCAATCCAACGTAGCGCATGCGCGGACCCTCATAGGTAAGTGGCATGGAAGTTCCTCTGGATGTCATCGCAGGTGAGCCAACTCCACCCGGCAGGACTCCGCGAATGTGCGCAGGATGTCATGGGCGGCGACATGCGTGTTCCGCGCCTCCGGAGCAGTCGAAGGCGACTCGTATGTCTCTATGATGCGTTCGAGTACCGCTTCGGCGGCACCGATCGTGTTGGGCGTGGCAAAGAGGCGTAGCTTGTTGATGGTGGCATACATGGGAACAAGCTTGGCTGGGTCATCCAGCCGTTCCTGGACGATGCCATCTGCATAGGTTTTGGATGCCTGGTCGATCAACTCGCCGAACAGCCGCTCGCGATGCGAGCCTTTCTGTTCGAGCCGCTGCATATGATCCTTTTGATACTGGGTGAGCCAGGTCGTGGCGACGGATGCCAGGGCACCGATGGCCGAGCCGGCCAATGCCGATAGGGCTGAGATGGTCGCGGGGTCCAAAGTCATGGAGTTGCTCTTGAAGTTTCCGGTCGACGCCGGCTTGGTGAAGTGGATCCTCGCCAAGCCGAAACTCTCACCGATTTTGAAATGTTCAGGCGTACCACTGCCGATGTCACGCTTCCGGCCCGAACCGGCATGGCTATCCCTTTCTCAGTGCTGGAGGGCGAGAATGGGGATTGCCGGAACGGCGGGCGCTGCTATCGTTTCGTCCCTTTCCCGTATGCCGTTTACAGCGACATAAAGAGCCGGGAGGAAGACCAGCGTCAGCACGGTCGCGACGGCGAGCCCTCCGACGATGGCGTAGGCCATCGGTCCCCAGAACACGTCGTGCATGATCGGGATCATGCCGAGGATCGCGGCGGCCGCCGTCAGCATGATCGGCCGGAACCTGTGGGTGGTCGCGTCGATCACCGCCCTCCAGGGTTCGATACCCTGCGCCCGCTCGTGCTCAATTTGGTGGACCAGGATCACCGAGTTGCGGATGATCATACCGGCCAGCGCAATGATGCCGAGTGTCGCGATGAAGCCCATCGGCGTGTTTGTGGTGAGCAGCGCGGCGGCGACGCCGATGAGGCCGAGCGGCGCCACACTGATCACCATCGCCAGCTGGCGGAAGCTTCCGAGCTGCACCATAA
The DNA here is from genome assembly GCF_042431665.1 of Mesorhizobium kowhaii. NCBI lineage: Bacteria > Pseudomonadati > Pseudomonadota > Alphaproteobacteria > Hyphomicrobiales > Phyllobacteriaceae > Mesorhizobium > Mesorhizobium kowhaii. Next base: position 79,147 of record NZ_JBHLYT010000018.1, on the reverse strand, counting down.
GCACGGTGAGCATCAGGGTGATCATGAGCGGAAACTGGGCCAGCAGCGCGGCGTTGCTCTGCGCGCTCTTTTCGACCGTGCCTCCCGTCTCAAGCAACGTGCCAGCCGGCATCGACTTGCGCAGCCCCTCGATTGCGCCAGCGATTCGCCCGTGCACGGACGCTGGCTGCAGCCCAGGCAGCGGTTCCGCCTGCACGGTTATGGTGGGCAGACGGCCGCGGCGCCAGACATAGCCTTCATCGAGTTCGTACTGGAACTGCGCCAGCTCGCGCAGCGGAACTGAGGCACCAGTGGGCGTCGTGATCTGGAGATTGCGCAAGGCTTCGACGCTTGACCGCTCGTCGCTCTCGGCCCGCGCCACGACATCGACGAGGTAGATCGAGTCGCGGATCTGTGTAACGGTCGAACCGCTGATCACACGGTTGAGCGCCTGGGCAAGCTGCTCGGAGCTCAGGCCTGCCTGGCGAACCCGGTCCTGGTCGACGACAATGCGCAGCGCCTTGTTCTTCTCGGCCCAATCGTAGTTGACATTACGCACGAGCCCCGATGCTCGCAGAGTTTGCGCGACCTGCTCGGCATACTGCCTCGCCTCCTCAGTGGTCGGGGCGCTCACACGATATTGCACAGGCCAGCCGACGGGCGGTCCGAGCTCAAGGCGCGAGATGCGAACAGTCACGTCCGGAAAGCTGCCTGCGAACAGGGTCGCCAGCCTGGCCTGCACCCGGTCACGCGCCTCGAGGTCCTTGGTGACAACCACGGTCTCGGCCATGAAGTCGTTGTCGAGCTGCACGTCGAGAGGCAGGTAGAAGCGGATGGCGCCGCCTCCGACATAGGAGGAGAAGCGGGCGATGTCGGGGTCGCCGGCAAGCGCCTTCTCCAGCCGCTCCGTCTGCGCTTCGGTCGCAGCGATCGAGGCATTCTTTGGCAGGGTCATCGTCACGAGGAGCTCGGGTCGGTTGGACGTCGGGAAGAACTGCTGCTGCACGAAGCCCATGCCATAAAGGGAGGCGCCGAAGAGGATGACCGCCGCAGCGATGGTGGGCCAGCGGTGCCGCATGGCGAAGCCAAGCAGGCGTTCGAAAGCGCGCATGAAGCGGCCCGGCTCGACGTTTCCGTGCGCCTTCTTCGTGTGCGACGGCAGAAGAGAGAGACCAATCACCGGCGCGAAGACGACGGCCACGAACCATGAGGCAACGAGCGCCACCGCGATCACGACAAACAGCGAGAAGCAGTATTGTCCTGTGTTGCTGTCGGCGAAGCCGATCGGCAGGAAGCCGAGGATCGTAATCAGCGTTCCCGTCAGCATGGGGAAGGCGGTGGAGGTGTAGGCGAAGGTTGCCGCCTTGATCTTCTCCATACCTTCTTCGATCTTTGAGATCATCATCTCGATGGTGATCATGGCGTCATCGACGAGAAGCCCGAGCGCGATTATCAGGGCGCCGAGGGAGATGCGCTGCAGGCTGATGCCCAGCGCATTCATGGCCACAAAAACGATGGCAAGCACCAAGGGGATGGAGAGAGCGACCACAAGCCCGGCCCTGAAGCCGAGACTGAGGAAGCTGACCGCCAGCACGATGACGATCGCCTCTAAAAGTGCTTCGGTGAATCCGCCGATCGCTTCGTGCACGACCTCGGGCTGGTCCGACACGAGGTTGAGCTCAATGCCGACGGGAAAGCGCTGTTTCAGGCGTTCGGCCGCCTCGTGCAGGCCCTTGCCGAAGTCGAGATTGTTGCCGCCCTCCCGCATGTTGACGCCGATGCCGATCGCCGGCTTGCCGTTGACGCGGAACATCTTGCTGGGCGGGTCGCTGTAGCCGCGCTGGACCTGGGCGATGTCGGTCAGTTTGTAGAAGCGCCCGTCGATCCAGAGGTTGAGGTTGGCAATGCCGTCCGGCGACAGCAGGGAACCTGTGACGTCGACGAGCATAGTCTCCTGAGGCGTGTTGATGATGCCCGAAGGCGCCACGGCATTCTGCCGGGCGATCGCCGCCAGCACGTCGTCCAGGCTGAGCTTGAGGTTCGCGAGCTTTTGCGGCGAGAAGTTCAGATAGACCTTCTCATCCTGGTCGCCATAGATGTCGACCTTGCCGACGTCGGGCGCACGCAGGAACTCGCCCCGCGCGGTCTCAGCGAAGTCGCGCGCCTCGCGTGCGGTGAAGCCGTCATAGGTGATGCCGTAGATGGTTCCGAAGACGTCGCCAAATTCGTCGTTGAAGAAGGGCCCGACCACGCCTTGCGGCAGCGTCGCCCTTATGTCGCTGACCTTCTTGCGGACCTGGTACCAGATGTCACTAAGGTCGCGCTTGGGCGTCGATTCCTTGATGTAGACGAAAATCGTCGCCTGACCGGGCTTTGTGTAGCTCTTGATGTAATCGAGGTTCGGGGTCTCCTCGAGCTTCTTTTCGATCCTGTCCGTCACTTGCTTGAGCGTGTCAGCCGTGGTGGCCCCCGGCCAGTTTGCCTGGACCACCATGGTCTGTACGGTGAAATCCGGATCTTCCTGGCGGCCGAGCCGCTCGTAGGCGCTCGCTCCGCCAATGACGCAGATGAGCATGAGGAAGACGACGAGGGCGCGGTTGTGGACGGCCCATTCGGAGAGATTGAAGCGTGTCATCACTTGACCTCCGTCTCTGGGTTCACAAGGTCACCGTCGGCGAGCGAATTGACGCCGGCGGTCACCACCTTCTCCCCAGCGGACAGTCCGTGGCTCACCACGATCGAGTCCGCATCGAATTCGACAAGCTTGACCTCGCGGCGCTGCACCTTGTCGTCTTGGCCGACCACCCAAACCTGCGGCTGGCCTCCGGACTGCAGCAGCGCGCTCGGTGGCAATGTCGCAACCTCCTGACCTCCTTCGCTTTCGACGCGACCGACAACGACTGCCCCGAGGCGCATCTCCGCCGGCGGCGAAGCCAGCGCCACCTTCACCTGATAGGTGCCTGTCGCGCTGTCGGCCTCTGGCGAAATCTCGCGGATCGTGCCGGTGACGGCGATGTCGAGACGACCCTGCAGCGATACGTTCACCGCCATGCCGAGCTTTGCCCGTGTGACATCATTGGTGGCCACCGCGAACACCGCCTCGCGTGCGTCATTGCCGGAAATCTCGACGACCATCTGGCCCGCAGCCACGACCTGACCCGGGTCGGCTCCGGTCGCCGTCACCACACCATCGTCGGGCGCAAGGAGCTGGGTATAGCTTAGCTGGTTCCGCGCGATACGCAGATTGGCTTCGGTCGCCTGGACCTCCGCTCGTGCGCTCTGCAGCGACTTGAGCGCGTCATCGTGCTGGGAATGTGTGGCGAAGCCCTTGCCGAGCAGGATTCTGAAGCGTTCCTCCTGTGCGGATGCTTGGGCGAGCGCGGCCCTTGCTGCATCGACGTCGGCCTCGGCCGCGGTCACCTTGTTCTGGTAGTCGACGGCACTGAGCTCCGCGAGCTTCTGGCCCTTCTTGACCATTGCGCCCATGTCGACCTCGCGCGAGAGCATTCGACCGCCGACCTCGAAGCCAACCGCGCTCACATAACGCGATCGGATGCGGCCGGCGCCCTGCGCCACCAGGGCGAGCTTGTGAGGCGTCACCACGACGACCCGTGTCGGCCGTGGCGCTGATGGTGCGGCAGTTTCTTCTTCAGAACAGCCGGAAAGACAAAGGCAGGCGATACAGGCAGAAAGGAACAGACCTGAGGGCAGGCGCATGAGAGCCTCCGTTGGAACGGTGGGTTGAAGGGATCGATGGTTTTGCTAGCGCGGCGAGTTCGCCATTGCCCAATTTGATTTTAAACTTTTAAGTCAAATCGACGATATAGTCAATATGAGATTTGCGCAATTGTGCAATGCAAAAAAGATAGGGGGATTGTAAAGATTGATCTGTAGGCAGGGCAGAGCGAAAGACGGGCAAAGGCACGCCTCTCTGACGCGCCTACTGCATGAACCACCCGTGACTCACCACGATCGACTGGCCGGTCAGCGCGTTCGACGGGAACGCCGCCAGGAACAGCGCTGCTTCCGCCACGTCCTGCACGGTCGTGAACTCACCGTCGACCGTTTCCCTCAGCATCACCGTCTTGACCACGTCCGCTGCGGAGATTCCGAGCTCGCGCGCCTGCTCCGGGATCTGTTTTTCCACCAGCGGCGTGCGGACGAATCCAGGGCAGATCACGTTGGCGCGGACGCCATGGGCGGCCCCCTCCTTGGCCACGACCTTGGCCAAGCCTATCAGGCCGTGCTTGGCGGTGACATATGGAGCCTTGAATGGAGACGCCTCCTTGGAGTGGACGGATCCCATGTAGATGATGCTGCCGCTGTTCTGGCGGTACATCTGCCGCAAGGCGGCACGGGTGGTCAGGAAGGCTCCATCCAGGTGGATGGAAAGCAACTTCCTCCATTTCTCGAAATCGAACTCGACGAGCGGCGCGACGATCTGGACGCCGGCGTTGCTGACAAGGACGTCGAGGCGCCCGAAGGTTTCGATAGCCCGCGCCATTCCGCTCTCGACCTGCTCCTCGTTGCTAACGTCCATGCCAACCCCGAGCGCCCGCTGAGCGGCTGGATCGATCTCAAGGGCCGTCTCCTGGGCCGCCTTCAGGTCAAGATCCGCGATGACCACCTTTGCCCCCTCGCGGGCGAAGGTAAGGGCAATCTCCTTGCCAATGCCGCTCGCAGCTCCGGTGATTACCACGACCTTGTCCATGAGCCGACCACCGGCGTCACCTGCCCAATTGTTAGATAGAGCTTCATTCTGCGAACGCATGGATTCTTCCTTTCAGATCGCCAGGCTCGGATTTCGCGAGGTAGTCATGAACGACCTTGCCGAGTGCGAGTGTGAGATCGGCGACGATGTGCATCGCCGAAACCACCTCCAGCACCGGCAGCTCGGCGACAGGAGCCAGCGCATGCGACCAGAGGTTCAGGGATGCCGGGCCGGTCCAGGCGCCTCTCAGATCGACGTCCTCCAGGTGATACTCCACGAGCTCGCAGATGCGCGGCGTGCCGTCGACATGGGGAATGATCTTGAGGAGGAAGTTCGGCTCCGCGAGGGAACTCTTCACTGCCGAGAGGTCGGCTGCTTCGTGCTTGTAGCCCATGGTGGCCGTAGCAACACGGACCGGGCCGTAATCAAGCGTACCCACCAAGGTGTCAGTCTCAGTGCGGAGCGTCGGACTCGCAAGCTTCTTGGGAAATCCCCACAGCTCGCGCCCTGCGGCAATCGGTGGGTGGTCGTTAAGAAACATGCAGTGGGTGTAGCTGCCCTTGCGGCCGCGGAACGTGACAGGGATGACCTGTCCGCTTTCCGTGTAGTCGCCGAAGCCCGTCGAGTCCGGCATGCGGATGAACTCGAATTTCACGAGGGGTTCGGATAGTTCGAGTGGCTCCGGCACAAGACCGCGCAGCTTTTTCGGATCGGTCCGATAGGTGATGATCAGATATTCGCGGTTTCGGAAGCGATACGGACCGACCGGATAGGCTGGACTGGTCAGGGGCATGGCGAAAGCCGTTGCCCGGACGGTGTCTTGATGCATGGTTGAAGAGTTCCTTCAATTGTTGAAGTGGATGGCTTGCATTGAAAGGAGTTGCACAGGGCTTGCGATTGGACTGAGCACGTCAGGCATCTCCCATTGCAGGCGCCTATTCCCGCCCGTCCTCGGCAAGATCGTAGGTGCTCACCCCTTCCAGATTGTCGGGCCGTTGCAATGCCTCGGGATGGCGTAACGTGCGCACGGCGTCGAAGTAGCCGGCGCGCCAATGCTCCTCCATGGACAGCCTCGAAAACTCATAATCCTTCGAGTACCCCTCATGCTGTTTTGAGCGATATATCAGGTGAACGAGTTTGTAGACCTTATGGTCCGCGATCGAGCTCAGTGCGGTTGCTTCCTCGCTGTCGAGCAACTCGGGCGGCAGTTTTGAAAGAAGGCTCGCGAGGGTGTGTCGGGCACGTTGATACTGCTTGAACTGATCGGTATGCGCGCGTGTGCGGCTCGAATACTGTATTTCCTTCTGCCGCGTCGCGACCTCGGACAGATTGCGAGGAAACTCGCCGCGCGCGCTCCAGAGATCCACCTGGAAGGCGAGGGTGTCCTGCCGTGCCCCATGTTCGACTACCCATTGCAGCGGCGTGTTCGAGATAAGGCCGCCGTCCCAGTAGAATTCGCCGTCGATCTCGACGGCGGGGAAGCCAGGCGGAAGCGATCCGCTGGCCATCACGTGCTCGGGGCGGATTGTATGCTGATCATTGTCGAAATAGACGAAATTTCCGGAGCGCACGTTTACGGCACCGACGCTGAAGCGCATGCGGCCGGCGTTGATCCGGTCGAAGTCGACGAGCCGCTCTAGTGTGCTCTTCAGATGTTTGGTTTCGTAGAAGCTCGTTCCTTCGAGGGAGCCGTCCGTTTGCAGCCAGGGAACGGGCTGCCGCAGGCTGAAGAAGCCTGGGGCACCGGCGACGAGCGCGCAGGCCGCACTGAACTGATTGAAGAGCGAGCGGGGCAGGTCTCCTTTCGGAGCGAGTGTGGGCGCGGCGGCAGCCCAATCGAGAAGTGGGTTCGCCGTGATCTCGCGCCAGAAGGCCCGCAGCTTCTGAACCCGTTCGGTGGGTTCATTGCCGGCTATGATGGCCGCATTGATGGCACCGATCGAGACCCCGGCGACCCAGTCTGGATGGATATCGGCCTCGGCGAGAGCCTCGTAGACTCCAGCTTGATAGGCTCCGAGCGCGCCGCCACCCTGCAACACCAGGGCAACGCATTCGAACGGGAGAGGCCGTTTTGCTGTTCTGAAGTCTTTTCGGGACAGTACATTCATGGGGATGCTGTTCCTTCTCATCTGAAAGCGATAGGGCTGCAGGGGAGCCCGAGTGGGGCCGGTCGAATTCGCCGGCTCAATTTCAATTTGCATCTTTAGGTCAAATCGACTATATGGTCAATATGAGATTTTAGTAATGGTGCAATGCAAAAAAGGTATGACGGATGGCGAAGGTTGATTTGGCGCGCAGGGCGGAGATCGGACGCGAGAAGCGGGAAAGGACGCGCACGCTGATCGTGGACGCAGGGGCGATGCTGCTGGCTGAGCGGCTTCGCGAGGCCCTCACGGTGGATGCAGTGGTAGAGGCAGCAGGTGTCGCGAAGGGCACCTTCTACTATCACTTCCAGAGCATCGATGAATTGGCCTCAGCCGTAGGCGAGAAGCTCGGGGAGAGCTTTGACGCCGTGCTGACGCCTGCGCGCCTGGAACTACAAGATCCAATAGAACGCCTCTCCTTCGCCTTCACGCAATTCTTGGAAAAGGCGATCTCGGACCCCAACTGGGCCCGGCTGGTCGTTCAGAGTTCTCACTCACCAACGGAATTTGCGCGAGGGATCCGGAATAACCTCAAGGCGGATATTGCCGAGGCGATTGTTCAGGGCCGCCTGAGCGTTCGGGACGCAGAGTTGGCAGTCGACATCGTGATCGGTATATGGCTGCAGGTGACGCGCGGCATCCTCGAACGAGGCGCCCGGCCCGAATTGATACGCCAGGCTGTCGAGGCGGTGCTGCGCGCGCTTGGTTCATCGCAGTCGGAGCAGCGTAAGGCCACGAAGAAATGATAGCGGTGGGCGAATGTCCGGCTTCGATGCGGTCCAGGCGCTGATTGCCTCCCACCTCGATCAGGATTTTCCGAGACCTTGGTTTGAAGGCAACTTATGTTCGCAAAGGAGGCATTGGGGTTAGCTAAAGTCGACTGTACGGGTTCGCGGGCCCATGCGGAACGATACGGGAAGACTTCTGATTTTTGCCCACGAAAAAGCCAATGAAATCAATGATTTTGATACGCCATCCGGGCCCACCAAAGTATTAAACATCTGATTTTGTTGAATTTTTTACTCGTTTTGTTTTTGCGTTTTGGACTCGAACCTCTCTGGGTCTTTTACGGAATCCACCTAGGCACCAGGACGGCGCGGGAAGACCTGGTAGCAGATCAAAAGTGTGACCGCGGCCCAAACCAGTGCTCATGACCATGTCTACACACAATCGGGCCTCGTATGTGGCTGTTGTCTTGTTGATATGGTATCGATAACATGCCTTTGCGTGAAGTTGATTCCAATGGGTGGTTCATGAGCGATGCCGGACGCCGCAGAGACAGTGTGCCCGAGCGTCTAGCGCTTTCCTCGGGCAGACCGCAGCCGGCCGGTGGAGCGGCATGATGGCCAAGGCTGCCTCATCGAGGCCCATCGAAAGCCATGCGCCGACTATGGTTGACGTGGCGCTGCGGGCAGGTGTGTCCACCATGACGGTTTCGCGCGCCCTGAAGGAGGGCAGCCGGGTGTCCAAGGCCACGCGGGAAAAGATCATGGCTGCGGTCAACGACCTTGGTTACGTGCTCGACCAGTCAGCCGGCAGCCTGTCCTCGCGCAAGACGGGGTTCGTCGCCGCTATCGTCCCTTCGATCAACAATTCCAACTTCGCCGACACTGCTCGCGGCATTACCGACGAGCTTGAAAGCACGGGGCTGCAACTTCTGCTCGGCTACACCGACTACACGGCTGAGAAGGAAGAAAGGCTGATCGAGGCGATGTTCCGCCGGCGGCCGGAAGGCATCATCCTGACCGGCGGCGCTCATACGGATCGCGCCCGCCGCCTTCTGAAGAGCGCCGGCATTCCCGTGGTCGAAACCTGGGAGTTGCCGGTAAAGCCGATCGATCAGGTGGTCGGGTTCTCCAACGAAGAGGCGATGGGGCTTCTCGTCAAGACGCTCGCCAGGAAGGGCTACCGAAAATTCGGCTACATCGGTGGTACGACCTCGCGCGACACGCGCGGCAGCCAGCGGCGTGAAGGCTTCATAAGAGCCATTGAGGAACTCGGCCTGCCGCCCGGTCGCCTCGTTTCCTTCGGCGTGCCACCGATCTCCATCGAGCAGGGCGGCCAAGCCGTAGTCAGCATGCTGGAGCGCTGGCCGGACACTGAGGCCGTGCTCTGCGTTTCGGATCTCTCGGCCTTTGGCGCGCTGATGGAATGCAAGCGCCGGGGTATGCGGGTGCCGCAGGACATCGCCATCGCCGGTTTTGGCGACTATGAGGTCGCCGCCTTCTGCCATCCCGGCATCACCACCGTGAATGTCGACTGCTACGGCATCGGGCAACAGGCTGCCCGAAGACTGATCCAGGTGATCCGCGGCGACGGGAAACGGCACGGTCAAGAAATCGTCCTGACCGGCTACCGTGTCGTCGAGCGCGAAAGCACCTGACGTTGCCGCGTCGGTTCAGAACGCGATCTGGACCTTCATCGACTTGTTCCGGTCACCGGCGATCTCGAAAGCCGCAACCGCCTCGTCGAGCGGATAAATGCCGGTCAGCAGCGGTTTGACATCCACCCGGCGGCGATTGATCAGATCGACGGCGAGCGCGAACTCGTCGTGGAAGCGGAAGCTGCCGCGCATCTCGATCTCCTTGGCGACGATCAGGTTCTGCGGGATCGACACGTCGCCGCCGAGACCGAGCTGCATCAGCACGCCGCGCGGCTTCAGAACATCGAGGCCGGCCCGCACGGCGCGTTCGTTGCCCGAGGCCTCGAACATCACGTCGAAACTGCCCTTGTCGACATTGTAGGCGGCGAGCTTTTCACTGTTGGTCGCAACATTGATGGTGCGGTCGGCGCCGATCTCCAGGGCCTTGGCCAGCACGCCGTCCATGACATCGGTGGCGACGATTTCGCGCGCACCGTGGGCTCTGGCGGCGAGAATGCAAAGCGCGCCGATCGGCCCGCAGCCGGTGACCAGAACGCGCTTGCCGAGCAGCGAGCCGGCGCGGTTCATGGCATGCAGCGTCACCGCAAAGGGCTCAGCGAAAGCGGCTTCGTTGATGGAAACGTGGTCGGCTATTCTGTGGCACTGCCACGCCTCGGCGACCAGGCGCTGGCGGAACGCGCCCTGGATGTGCGGCATCGGCATGGCGCTGCCGTAGAAGCGCATGTTGAGGCACTGGTTCTGCATGCCTTGCAGGCAGTAGCGGCAGGCATTGCAGGGGCGGCTGGGCGAGATAGCGACGCGGTCGCCGATGGCAAGGGCGGAAACGCCGCCGCCGATGGCCTTCACCGTGCCGGCAACCTCGTGGCCGAGGATCATCGGCTCGCGCAGGCGGATAGTGCCGAAACCGCCATGATTGTAGTAGTGCAGATCCGAACCGCAGATGCCGCCGGCTTCGACGGCGATTTCGACCTGCCCATCGCCGAGGACGCCCGGATCGGTCTCTTCGATCCTCAGGTCCTTTGCGGCGTGGATAACGATGGACTTCATGAAGATGATCCTCTCTCAGACGACAGGCGTCAGCAAGGTCCGCCCACCGAAATGGGCCGCGAGATTGTCGCGAACCAACTGACCCATGGCCTTGCGGGTCTCCACCGTGCCGCTGCCATGGTGCGGTTGCAGCACGACGTTGGAAAGTCTTCCGAAGCGCTCGTCGATCGTCGGCTCGTTCCAGAACACGTCGAGTCCGGCGCCCTTGATCGCGCCGGATTCCAGTGCGGTGAGCAGCGCCGTTTCGTCGACGGTGCTGCCGCGTGAGATGTTGATCAGGATGCCATCCGGCCCGAGCGCTGCCAGAATCTCTGCATTGACGATGTTCTTCGTGCCTTGGCCGCCGGCCAGCGTCACGATCAGGAACTCGCTCTGGCGCGCCAACTCGACCAGATTGCCGACGAAGTCGTAGGGCAGGTCGTCGTGTCTGCGGGTGCTGAAATAGGCGATCTCGCAGTCGAAGGCAGCCGCGCGCCGGGCCACCGCCTTGCCGATGCGGCCCATGCCGACAATGCCCAGCCTCTTCCCATAAACGCGCGTCACCAGCGGCATGTTGGCCTTGCGCCAGCTGCCAGCGCGCACATAGGCGTCGGCCTGCGGAATCTGGCGCGCCACGGCGAGCAGCAGCCCGATGCCGATATCGGCCACATCCTCGGTCAGCACGTCTGGCGTGTTGGTGACGCGGATGCGGTTTTCCCTGGTGTAGGCAAGGTCGATGGCGTCGGTGCCCATGCCATAGCAGGAGACGATTTCGAGCTTCGGCAGTTTCGCCATCAGCGCAGCGCTGGCGCCAAGTTCGCCGCGGGTCGCGATGGCACGGATGGCATCGGCATGGCTTGAAATCAACGCGTCCCTGTCGTCGACCTGCCAAAGCTTGTGGACGCGATATTTCGCTTCGAGGTCTGCCATGTCCCATTCCGGATAGGGTCCGGTCATCAATATGTCGGTCACGGCATCGTCTCCCGCGCTACTGCATTTTTCCATTGACTATGTTATCGATAACATTCATGTCAATAGGCACTGGCGGCGGAGCGGTGGAAATCGTATCCCGATTCAGGGACATTCCTCGGGAGGAGCACTTGAGCAGTTCGTTGTTCGATTTGACCGGCATGCGGGCGCTGGTCACGGGTTCGGGGCAGGGCATCGGCCTGGCCTTGGCGGAGGGGCTGGCGCAGCACGGCGCCGAAATCGTGCTCAACGGCCGCAGCCCCGAAAAAGTCAAAACGGCTGCGGATGCGCTGACCGCGAAGGGATACAAGGTCGATAGCGCCGTCTTCGACGTCACCGATCATGCTGCGGTGGCGAACGGTGTCGCCGAGATCGAGACGACGATCGGCGCCATCGATATCCTTATCAACAATGCCGGCATGCAGTTCCGCATGCCGCTCGAGGATTTTCCCGCCGACAAATGGGACGAGTTGCTGCGCACCAACATCTCCAGCGTGTTCTTCGTCGGGCAAGCGGTGGCGCGCCACATGATCCCGCGGCGACGCGGCAAGATCATCAACATCGCTTCGGTGCAGAGCGAGCTGGCACGGACCAACATTGCGCCCTATACGGCCACGAAAGGCGCGGTGCGCAACCTGACGCGCGGCATGTGCGCCGACTGGGCCAAGCATGGCCTGCAGATCAATTCCATCGCACCGGGCTACTTCAAGACGCCGCTCAACCAGGCGCTGGTCGACAATCCCGAATTTTCAACCTGGCTGACCAACCGCACGCCGGCAGGACGCTGGGGCGACGTCGGCGAACTGGTCGGCGCGGCAGTGTTCCTGGCCGGACCGGCCTCATCCTTTGTCAATGGACACACGCTTTATGTCGATGGCGGCATCACGACCTGTCTTTGAACCCGCGCTCATTGTCGTGATGGGCGTCAGCGGCTGCGGCAAGACCAGAGTTGGCGTCGAGATCGCCGCGCGGCTTGGCCTTGCCTTCGTCGAAGGCGATACGCTGCATCCGCGTGGCAATGTCGAAAAAATGTCGGCGGGCATACCGCTTGCCGACGACGATCGCTGGCCCTGGCTGGATCTGGTCGGCGCGGCCTTGCGCCAGGCGCGTGAGGAGGGCCGCGGGCTCGTCGTCTCTTGCTCGGCGCTGAAGAAATCCTATCGCGATCGGCTTCGCCATGCGGCAGGCGGGCCGCTGTTTTTCGTATTCCTGGAGGGGTCGCGCTCGCTGCTGCAAGCCAGGCTCGCCGCGCGTCGCGACCACTTCTTCCCGCCGGCGCTGCTCGACAGCCAATTCGCCGCGCTGGAACATCCTGACGACGAAAAGCTGGTGGTCACAGTGGACATCGACGCCCCCGTCGACAGCATCGCCGATGCGGCGTTGCAGGGCCTGGGCGCCTTCGGGATCGCCCCCGCCAGGATAAGGAAAGAGGCTCGTTGAGATGACGCAAGCTGCAAAAGTCGCCGTTGTCGGTGCCGGCATCATGGGATCGGCGATCGCTACCCGCCTGATTGAGGCCAACCAGGCCGTCACCGTGTTCGATCTGGACAAGGCCAAGGTTGCTGCCCTGACCGCGAAGGGCGCGGCTGTCGCCGCGTCGGTTGCCGAGGCAACGCGAGCGAGCGACTTCGTCATCCTCAGCCTCAACCATGCCGATATCGTGCGTTCGGTGGTGTTCGGCGATGCCGGTGTCGCGGCTGCGGCATCATCCGACAAGCTGCTGATCGACATGTCGTCGATCGACCCGGCCGACACCGCTGAGATGGCGAAGAAGTTCGCGGCCGAGACCGGCATGAAATGGCTCGACTGCCCGCTTTCGGGCGGCGTTCCCGGCGCGCTGGCCGGCCGGCTGACCGTCATGGCGGGCGGTGAGCCGGCAGACTTCGAACACGCGCGCACGGTGATGCGGCATCTCTGCGCCAACTACACGCTGATGGGCCCGAGCGGGGCAGGGCAGACGACCAAGCTGATCAACCAGCTGTTCTGCGCGGTGCTGTTCCAGGCCGTCGCCGAAGCGGTGAAGCTCGCCGAAGCCGGCGGCGTCGATCCGAAGGCCATCCCGGCCGCACTCAAGGGCGGGCGGGCCGATTCCAGCATCATGCAGGAGTTCATGGCAAAATTCGCCGCCCGCGATTTTTCAGCCACCGGCCGCATCGACAACATGCTGAAGGACCTGGATTCGCTGCAGGCCTTTGCGCTGAAGACCAAGACGCCGATGCCGATGACCGGGCAGGTGGTTGAGATCCACCGCCTGCTCTGCGCCGCTGGACTGGGGCCTAGGGATTCCGCCGAAATGATGCGGCTGCTCGACGGCAAGACCAGCTAAGCGGAGAGCCAATTTTGTCGCTTGACGCTCAGAAATGTTATCGATAACATCATTTGGCGATCTCGGGAGGAACGCTTTGTGACCGAAGAAAAACTGATCGAGTTCAAGTCGATTACCAAGGAGTTCGGCGGCACCCGCGCGCTCTCCGACGTGACGCTCGATCTGCACAAGGGCGAGATCCTGGCACTGCTCGGCGAGAATGGCGCCGGCAAGTCGACGCTGATCAAGACGCTCGCCGGCATCTACCGTCCCGATGGCGGCAGCATCCTGTTTCGCGGCGAGCCCTATCATCATCGCCCGCCGCGGCCGAACCAGCGCCAATCCGTCGCCTTCATTCACCAGGATCTCGGCCTGATCGAATGGATGACGGTCGGCGAAAATGTCGGCCTCGCCCAGGGATTTTCGCGGCGCTCCGGTCTCATCGACTGGCGTTCCACCGAAAAGCGGGCGCACGAGGCCCTAAAGCTGGTCGGCTGCGATTTCGATCCGACGACGCGCGTCGAGGATCTAACGCGCACCGAGAAATCGCTGGTCGCCATCGCCCGCGCTCTGGCCACCGAGGCCGATGTGCTGGTGCTCGACGAGCCGACCGCCAGCCTTCCGGCCGACGAGGTCGACCGCCTCTTCGACGCCATCCGCCCGCTCAAGCAGCGCGGCGTTGGCATGATCTATGTCTCGCATCGCCTCGACGAGATCTTTCGCATCGCCGACCGCGTCGCGGTGCTGCGCGACGGCAGGCTGGTTGGTCAAAAGAAGGTCGCCGATACAAGGCCGGACGAACTTGTCGAGATGATCGTCGGTCGGCCGGTCAGCCAGGTTTTCAGCAAAGCCCAGACGCAGGCCGGCGAGACGGTGTGCGCCGTCCGTAACCTGGTCTGCGCCGGTGCAGGCCCGGTGTCGTTCGACGTGCGCAAAGGCGAGTTGCTCGGCCTGGTCGGCCTGCGCGGCGCCGGGCAAGAACTGGTCGGCCGGGCGCTGTTTGGCTGCCAGGCCTTTTCCGGCTCGGTGGCCATCAATGGCGTTACGCCCGATCTGTCGAGCCCGATCGCGGCGATGTCGGCCGGTGTTGGGCTCATCGCCCGCGACCGGACCGAAGAATCCATCGCGGCCTCCTTGTCGATCCGCGAAAACAGTTTTCTCAATCCCGGCGCCGGCAAGCGCGGCCTGTTCTCCTTTCTGGCGCCACACAAGGAGGCCGCCCTGGCGCAAGTGATCGGCGGCTCGGTCGGGCTGCGCCCCAACGATCCGAACCTGCCGATCGAGGCGTTGTCGGGCGGCAACCAGCAAAAGGTGGTCGTCGGCCGCTGGCTCCACACCGGCCGCACCTTGCTGATCGCCGAGGATCCGACGGCCGGCGTCGATGTCGGCGCCAAGGCCGAGATTTACCGGTTGATCGGCCGGGCGCTCGAAGCCGGCCTCGTCGTCGTCGTGGTGTCGACCGATTTCGAGGAGATTGCCCATATCTGCCACCGCGCCTTGGTGTTTTCGCGCGGACAGATCGTGCGCGAACTCACCGGCGACAAACTGACCACATCCGCCGTGATCACCGCGGCATCGGCTTCCGAAGCCGCCTGATTTTTCTGGGAGCGAGTTCATGCAATCGATCGAATCCAGCGCACTCGAACCGACCCGCGGCGAAATGGCGGGTTTATCGTTGGGGCAGAAGATCATCCGGCTGCTGCCGGTGTACGGGCTGGTGATCCTGACGGCGCTGCTGATCCTTTTGTTTTCGATCCTGCTGCCGAACACGTTTCCGACGATGCTCAATTTGCGCTCGATCATTTCCGACAAGGCGATCATCGCGCTGCTGTCGCTGGCGGCGATGATCCCGATGGCGTCCGGCCGTATCGACCTCACCGTCGGCTATGGCATCGTGCTGTGGCACATCCTCGCTATCAGCCTGCAGACCATGTTCGGCGTTCCGTGGCCGCTGGCGGTGATCATCGTGCTGCTTCTTGGTGCTGCAACCGGCTTCCTCAACGGACTGCTGGTCGAAGTCGCCCGCATCGACTCTTTCATCGCCACGCTCGGCACCGGCACCGTGCTCTACGCGCTGGCGCTATGGCACACTGGCGGCAGGCAAGTGGTTGGCGTGCTGCCGAACGGGTTCTACGCGCTGAATGGCACGATGGTGTTCGGGTTGCCGATCACCGGCCTCTATGTTTTGGCGATCGCCGTCGCGCTGTGGATCATCCTCGAATATCTGCCGATCGGTCGCTACGTCTATGCCATCGGCGCCAACCCGAAAGCCGCTGCGCTGAACGGCATTCCGGTGCGCCGCTTCGTCATCGGCGCCTTCATCTCGTCGGGTTTCCTGACGGCGCTGACAGGCGTGCTGCTTGCCTCCAAGCTGCGCATCGGCCAGGCCAGCGTTGGGCTGGAATATCTGCTGCCGGCCCTGGTCGGCGCCTTTCTCGGCTCGACCACCATCAAGCCCGGACGCGTCAATGTCTGGGGCACGATGACCGGCGTCATCATCCTGGCGGTCGGCATTTCCGGCATCCAGCAGTTCGGCGGCTCGTTCTTCGTCGAACCGCTGTTCAACGGCGTGACGCTGCTCGTCGCCATCGGCATCGCCGGCTACGCCCAGCGCAAGCGCGGCGCGGCTCGCAGAGCCAGGACCAAGACCGTAGCGCAGTCCTCGAAGTGACCAGCCGAACCCATCCGGGAATAATGGAATGAGCGACTACGAGATTCTGGACGATCGCTTCCGAAAGCTGACGATCGGACATGCCAAGCTCGAACGGCTGTGGACCGGCAGTCGCTGGGCGGAAGGACCGGTCTATGTTCCGGCGGCAAAGCATTTGCTGTGGTCGGACATCCCCAACGACCGGTTGCTGCGCTACGACGAAAGCGACGGCTCGGTCAGTGTCTTCGAAACCCCTTGCAACAACCAGAACGGTCACACGCTCGATGGCGAGGGCCGCGTCGTCGCTTGCGAGCATCGCGGCCGGCGCATCTCCCGGCTTGAGCATGATGGACGCTGGCAGCCGCTTGTCGAAGCCATCAATGGCAAGCGGTTCAATTCGCCGAACGATGTGGTGGTCAAATCCGATGGGACGATCTGGTTCACCGACCCGGTCTACGGCATCGACAGCCACTATGAAGGCATGATTGCCCGGCCGGAGATCGGCGCGTCGCATGTTTACCGGTTCGATGAAGCAACCCGCGAGGTGGGTGCGGTCATCACCGATCTGGTGCAGCCGAACGGGCTGGCTTTTTCGCCCGACGAGAGCATCCTCTACGTGTCGGATACCGGCGCAAGCCATGTTCAGGGCCTGCCGCGTGCGATCAAGACCTATGACGTCGCTAAGGACGGACGCTCGCTGCGGTCGCGCGGCACCCTGGCCGAATGCGGGGCAGGATTCTTCGACGGATTCCGCGTCGATCGCGATGGCAACATCTGGGCCTCCAGCGCCGATGCGGTTCGCGTCTACGCGCCGGACGGGACGCTGATCGGGCGCATCCTGATTCCCGAAATCGTCTCCAATTTGTGCTTCGGCGGTCCGAAGCGCAACCGCCTCTACATCACCGCCCAGACGTCGCTTTATTCCATCTATGTCGACGCGCATCCGGCCGGTTTGGGCCCGGTGGCTGGGCACATCAGCCAGTGACCTGGCGCCCGAAGTCGAGTCCCGGAAGACCAGACAATTTTTTTGAAACCAAGGGAGGTACCAACATGCAACGCAGAACATTTTTGAAATCATCCGTCGCCTTGATGACTATCGCAATCGCTGCTCCAGTCCTGTTCGCCGGCCATGCACGGGCGGACGCGATGGCCGACGCCATGGCGGTGGTCGAAAAATATGCCCAGAAAGTCACCGCCTGGGACGGCCCGACCACCGGTCCGAAGGCGCAGCCGGGCAAGACGATCGTCGTGCTCGCCGGTGACCTCAAGAATGGCGGCATTCTGGGCGTCACCACCGGCGTCGAGGAAGCGGCCAAGGCGATCGGCTGGGAGGTCAAGGTGATCGACGGCGCCGGCTCGATCGGTGGCCGCACCGCCGCCTTCGGCCAGGCGATGGCGCTGAAGCCGAATGGCATCGTCATCAACGGTTTCGACGCCATCGAGCAGGCGCCGGCGCTGGAGCAGGCGAAGGCTGCCGGCATCCCGCTGGTTTCCTGGCATGCCGGACCGGTGATCGGACCTGACGAAAAGAGCGGCGTCTTCGCCAATGTCTCCACCGACGCCATGCAGGTCTCCACGGCGGCGGCCGACTGGGCCTACGCCGATGCCAAGGGCAAACCCGGCGTCGTCATCTTCACCGATTCGACCTACGCCATCGCCATCGCCAAGGCCGACAAGATGAAGGCGGAGATCGAGCGGCTGGGCGGCAAGGTGCTCGAATATGTCGACACGCCGATCGCCGAGACCTCGCAGCGCATGCCGCAGCTCACCACCTCGCTGCTGCAGAAATACGGCGATGCCTGGACGCATTCGCTGGCGATCAACGATCTCTATTTCGACTTCATGGGACCCTCGCTTGCGGCGGCCGGCAAAGCCGGCACCGACGCACCGATCAATGTCGCCGCCGGCGACGGTTCGGAATCAGCTTATCAGCGCATCCGCGCCGGCCAGTTCCAGAAGGTGACGGTCGCCGAACCGCTCAACCTGCAGGGCTGGCAACTGGTCGACGAATTGAACCGCGCCATCGCCGGTGAGAAATGGTCGGGCTACCTGTCGCCCCTGCATGTGGTGACGGCCGACAATGTCGAGTTCGACGGTGGCCCGAAGAATGCGTTCGACCCCGAAAATGGCTACCGCGACCAGTACAAGAAAATCTGGGGCAAATAAGCATGCAAGGAGGCGGGCGCATCACCCGATGCGCCCCCAAAACCGGCGTCATTCGATACCGCAAATCCGGGAAGTGTCCGGCCCGCGAACTGCCGCCGGCGGCGGCAAGTCGCATCAACTGCAGAAAAGTCAGGAAACCCTCGTCATGATCATTCGCTACGCCCTCTTCGAAGGTGAAATCCACCCCGGACAAGAGAGCGAGTTCCGGCGCTTCGTCAGGGAAAGGCTGGTGCCGCTGTGGACACAGTTTCCCGGAGCGGAGGAAGTGCGCGTTCTGGATGGCACGACGCGGGACGAAGGCGCTCCCGTCTATGCCATGGCACTCGCCATTCGCTACCCCGACATGGACGCCTGCAACCGAGCGCTTCAATCCGATGTAAGATTTCAAAGTAGGGACGTGACCGGTGATCTGCTGAAGATGTTTACCGGCCGTGTTCATCACCATGTGTTCGAGGCAAATGAGTACGCACCGGCCTGATTGGGATCTTGATCGGCAACGCTCTCAATTGCTGCGATCGGCGAATGCCGGTATCGGTGGTTGCATGTCCATGATTTGAACCTGCGGACCAGACGTCGCTCATTGGCCGCGGGACCGTACGGAACGATACGGGAAGACTTCTGGTTTTGGCCCACGAAAAACTCAATAAAATCAACGGTCTTAATACGCCCTCCGGGCCCACCAAAACGACCGCGTAAGTGGCTGATTTTTATACCATTTTCTGAAGGGGCCCACGACGTGGACTCGAACCCCCTATTTCTGACCAAGCACTTATTGGTCTCACGTCCGCCAGTAACGAAGATGTTGAGGCAGACAACTGACCCCAATCTGATCGTTTGTTGGGGTCGTGTGCAGCGCGCCGCGCCGATTTTCTGGAGTGATAAGCCGCGCCCGACGCGGCGAATTCGTAACCCTACTCGGCGGCCGTCTCCGATGGCGCCTCTGCCGGCCCCGAAGGCTCGGCCTCGGCACGGGGCTTGCGCCGTGAAAACAGCGACCTGAGCGTGACGTAGAACACCGGCGTCAGGAACAGGCCGACGAAGGTGACGCCGAGCATGCCGGAGAACACCGCGGTGCCGAGCGACTGGCGCATTTCTGCGCCCGGGCCCGTTGCGATCATCAGCGGCACGACGCCGAGGATGAACGAGAAGGCGGTCATCAGGATCGGCCGCAGCCTGAGCCGGCAGGCTTCGACGGCAGCCTCGGCGGCCGTCAGGCCGCGTTCCTGCGCCTGCCGCGCGAACTCGACGATCAGGATCGCGTTCTTGGCAGCAAGCCCGATCAGCACGATGAGGCCGATCTGCACGAGGATGTTATTGTCCAGCCCTCGGAAAGACACGCCGAGCAACGCCGCGAGCACGCCGAGCGGCACCACCAGCACAATGGCAAACGGCAGCACCCAGCTTTCATATTGCGCCGCCAGCGCCAGGAACACGAACAGCACCGACAGTCCGAAGATATAGACAGCGGCATTGCCGGTGTTGCGCTCCTGATAGGCGAGCTCGGTCCATTCATAGGAGGTACCGGCCGGCAGCGTCTTTGCCGTGATCCCTTCCATCAATGCCAGCGCGTCGCCCGTGGAAACGCCGGGCGCGGCGTTGCCCTGCAGCGGCACCGAGACGTACATGTTGTAGCGCTGGACCAGCGCCGGGCCAGTGACGTCGCGGATCTCGATCAACGTGCCGAGCGGAACCAGCGCGCCGGTCGCCGAGCGCACCTTCAGTTTCAAGATGTCGGCGCGATCGAGGCGGAACGCCTGGTCGGCCTGCGCCCGCACCTGGTAGACGCGCCCGAAAGCGTTGAAGTCGTTGACGTAGGCGGTGCCCAAATTGATCGACAGCGTCTCGAAGATGTTGGGGATCGGCACGTTCAGGATGCGCGCCTTGTCGCGATCGATCGCCAGGAAGAATTGCGGGCTCGACGCGGAGAACGTCGTGAACACGCCCGTCAGCCCCGGCGTCTTGTTGGCCTTGCCGGCGATTTCGTTGGCAAGTGCCAGGATCTGCCGCATGTCGGCGCTCTTGCGCTCCTGGATCTGCAGCTTGAAGCCGCCGGCATTGCCGACGCCGCGGATCGGCGGCGGCGGCAGTGCGATAATGAAGGCTTCCTTGATGCTTTGCAGGCTGCCGAACAGATTGCCGATGACCTGGGTCGCCGACTGGCCGGCTTTCAGTCGCTCGTGAAACGGCTTGAACCTGGCGAAGATCACGCCCGCGTTGCTGGCGTTGGTGAAGGTCGCGCCGGAGAAGCCGGCGAAGGCGACTGCGTAGTCGACGCCTGGCGTTTTCTGGATGATCTGCGACGCCTGCTGGATGACCGCATCGGTCCTCGACAGCGAGGCGCCGTCCGGCAACTGGACGACGATGATCGCATAGCCCTGGTCGAGCGACGGAATGAAACCGCGCGGCACCGCCTGCACCATGTAGACCGTGGCGCAGATGAGGGCCGCGAAAACGGCCAGCATGGCGGCGATCGTTATCCACGAGCCGACCAGCACGCGGATGATGCTCGAATACCAATGGGCGACCCTGTCGAAGCCGCGATTGAAGCCGTCGGCGAGCGCCCGTCCGAACCGCGCCAGGAAAAAGCGCGGCGGCGCCGCCGCGGCGTGGTGCGGCTTGAACAGCAGCGCGGCCAGCGCCGGCGAAAGCGTCAGCGAATTGAATGCCGAGATCGCCGTCGACACCGCGATGGTGATCGCAAACTGCAGGTAGAACTGCCCAGAAATGCCGGGGATGAAGGCTGTCGGTACGAACACGGCTATCAGCACCAGCGAGATCGCGATGACCGCCGTTCCGACTTCGTCCATGGTCAGGTGCGACGCCGGATTGGGCGCCAGCCCTCTGGCGATATTGCGCTCGACGTTCTCGACCACGACGATCGCATCGTCGACGACGATGCCGATCGCCAGAACGAGGCCGAACAGCGTCAGCATGTTGAGCGAGAAGCCGGCGGCGTAAAGCACCGCCAGCGTGCCGATCAGCGACACGGGGATCGCCACGATCGGCACGATCGCCATGCGCCACGATTGCAGGAAGACGATGATGACGATGATGACCAGCAGCATCGCCTCGAGGATCGTCTTGTAGACCTCCTGGATCGACTCGGCGACGAACTCGGTCGGATTGTAGACGATGTCGTAGCTCAACCCCTTCGGGAAGTCGCGGGAAAGCTCCTTCATCTTGTCCTGGATCTCCGCGGCTGCGGCGAGCGCATTGGTGCCCGGCCGCTGGAAGATGGCGAGCGCCACCGCCGGTTTGCCGTTGAGATAGGAGTTGGTGACGTAATCCTTGGCGCCGAGCTCGATGCGCGCCACGTCCTGCAGCGAGATCAGGCGGCCGTCGTCGGTCGATTTGACGATCACGTATCGGAAGTCGCGTGCGTCGTTGAAGCGGCCTTGCGTGGTGACCGTGTACTGGAATGCCGTGCCGGTGCTGGTCGGCGGCGCGCCGATCGAGCCGCCCGACACCTGGACGTTCTGGTCGCGCAGCGCCTGCACCACATCGCCCGAGGTCATCCCCAGGGCGGACAGTTTTTCCGGATCGAGCCAGATCCGCAGCGAATATTCGCGTTCTCCAAAGATGGTGAGGTCGCCGACGCCGTCGAGTCTGAGCAGTATGTCGCGCACCTGCGAGCGGGCGTAGTTCGAGACGTAGAGCTGGTCGTAGGTATTGTCGGGCGACAGCATGTGCACGACCATCATCAGGTCGGGCGAGCTCTTGGTGGTGGTGATGCCGAGGCGGCGGACTTCTTCGGGCAGGCGCGGCTCGGCGACCGACACGCGGTTCTGCACCAGCACCTGCGCCTGGTCGAGATCGGTGCCCAGCTTGAAGGTGATGGTCAGGCCCATCGCCCCGTCGCCCGACGAATAGGACGACATGTAGAGCATGCCCTCGACGCCGTTGATCTCCTGCTCGATCGGCGTTGCCACCGTCGCTGCGACCGTCTCGGCGTCGGCGCCCGGATACTGCGCGCGAACGACGATGGTCGGCGGCGCGATCTCGGGATATTGCGCGACCGGCAGCTGGGTATAAGCGATCCCGCCGAGGATCAGCAGGACGATCGAAACGACCGATGCGAAGATCGGACGGTCGACGAAGAAATGTGCGAACCTCATTGCTGCAACTCGGCGGTGTCGGCCTTGGGCGGCAACGTGACCATCTCGACCTTCACCTTGGTGCCGGGCCTGGCGTGCATCAGCCCGTTGACGATGATCGTCTCGTCGCCGGTCAGGCCCTGGCGGATCACACGGTAGCCGTCGAGAAGCGGGCCGGTGCGCACGGGCTTCGCCGACACCATCCCGGCCTCATCCACCAGGAACACGATGCGGCGATCCTGATCGGCGCCGATCGCCTCGTCGGGCACCAGCACGCCGCCATGCGGCAGCGACCCCGGCACGTTGATGCGCCCGAACATGCCTGGCTGGAGAATGCCGTCGGCGTTGGGAAAGCTTGCACGCACCCGCATGGTGCCGGTCGCGTTGTCGATCCGGTTCTCGGCAAAATCGAGCTTGCCTTTGAATACCGCCTCCGCGCGGTCGGCGACGCGAACCACCACCTCGAGCCCGCCGGCGCCTTCCTGCATGCTGCCGCCGCGCTCCTTCGCGTCGCGGGCGTAGCTGAAATACAGGCGCTCATCGACGTCGAAATAGAAGTCGATCGGATCGCGCGTAACGATGGTCGTCAGCAAGGTGGAATCCGGCTGCACAAGGTTGCCGACCGACACCAGCCGGCGGTCGATGCGGCCGGACAAGGGCGCCTTGATCTCGGTGAATTCCATGTTCAGGCTGGCCGTCGTCAGCGCAGCCGTCGCGCCCTGCATCTGCGCCTGCGCCGAAAGGTATTCCCGCCGGCGGTCGTCGACCGTCGCGGTTGAGATATTGCCGGTCCTGGCAAGTTCGTCGGCGCGATCCAGCTGCATCTTGGAGAATTCGAGCAGACTTTTGGCGACGTCCACTTGCGATTTGGCGGCATCATAAGCCGCCTGGTACGGACGCTGGTCGATGGTGAAGAGCAGGTCGCCCTTGTTGACCAGTGCGCCGTCCTGGAAGCTGACCTTGTCCAGATAGCCGCTGACGCGCGAACGGATGGCGACCTGGTCGACGGCTTCGAAGCGCCCGACGAACTCGTCGTCTTCGACGATTTCACGGACCACCGGCTTGGCCGCCGTCACCACGGGTAGCTGCTGGTCCTGCGCAAACGCAGTGCTGCTGAAAGCCATGCCGAGCAGTAATGCCGCCGACACGGCGGCGCGGGCAAGCCAGCCGGCCGATCGACGGGGTCGCCCGCCCGTGTCGCGATGCAATTGCCCATTCTCGGGGGTGTCCATTTGCGTCCTCGCTCGCTGGACCCGGAGGGTCGGTTGATCCGCTTCTACGCTCAGGCTTCTCGTCGAGATCAGAGCACTGCAGTGTTGTGCATGGCAACAGGATCATTTTCCATATGGGCTGAAATGTCCACCCTGTGGCTGCCCCGCCACCGGGCTAAAGCCAGTCGCGATTTAAAGGATTCAGGATTCCTTTGATGGACGGTTTATGATTCATATTGGTCGAAGGAGACCGGTATGGGCATTACCACGCCGGCCGGATTCAAATGGACTGCAACACTGCGGCATCGCAAGCAACGTCGTTGCGGCCAAGATGAGGCGCCAGCGGAATGGCACCTTTCTGGCTAGTTCGTGCGAGAACCGGACCGTCCGCTTCTGATGCGGTGGACGGCTCTCCACCCCCTTGCGGCTATAGTCGCGGGGCTAGAGCTGGAGGAGAGCTGCCATGGGCATTGCTACGACGATTGGTCTGGATATCGCGAAGTCGGTCTTTCAAGTGCACGGTGTGGATGCGGCTGGCGAGGTTGTCATCCGGAGGAAGCTGACCCGTGGGCGGGTCCTGGGGTTGTTCGAGAATCTGCCCCGATGCCTCGTCGGGATCGAGGCATGCAGCTCCTCGCACTATTGGGCTAGAGAACTGATTGCACGAGGCCATGATGTGCGGCTGCTTCCTACGCAGTATGTGAAGCCCTACTTGAAGCGGCAGAAGAACGATGCGGCCGATGCTGAGGCCATCTGCGAGGCCGTGACCCGGCCGACCATGCGCTTCGTGCCGGTGAAGACGCCCGAGCAGCAGAGTGTGATGATGTTGCACCGGGTTCGGTTGATGCTCAACCGCCAGCGTACCCAGCTATCGAACGCGTTGCGGGCGCATCTCTCGGAGTTCGGTATCGTGGCGCCGATCGGTCGGGGCGGGATCGAGCAGCTGCTTGCCGTCATCAACGACGAGAATGACCCGAGGGTGCCAGCTGACGCACGGCTCTGCCTGCAGATGCTCGAGGCGCAGCTCATGGTCGTGAAGGCGCAGATACTCGAGAATGATCGAAGGGTCCGGGCGAGTGCGAGAGAGACCGAGCTTGGTCGCAGGTTGATGGAGATACCAGGCGTAGGCCCGTTGCTGGCGAGTGCGTTCGTGGCGACCATCGCCGATGCGCATGCCTTCAAGTCGGGGCGCTGCCTCTCGGCCTGGATCGGGCTCGTGCCGAAGCAAAACTCAAGCGGAGGCAAGGAGAAGCTCGGCAGCATCTCCAAAGCCGGCAATCGTTACTTGCGCCAGATGCTCGTGGTCGGCGCGATGGCGGTCATCCGATATGCCGAGCGGAACGGGACCAGGCGGCCATGGCTCGTGCAACTGATGACCCGGCGAACGGCCAAGGTTGCAGCGGTTGCGCTCGCCAACAAGACCGCCCGGATGGTCTGGGCGTTGATGACAAGCGGCGAGCGCTACAGGGAGCCGGTCATCGCATAGAACGAGACGAGGCGAGCAAACGCCAACGAGGTTGGAAAGGGCGGACAGGAGCTAATGCACAAAGCCGGTTGATACCGCCGGATCAGGAGAACCCAATTGGGCCGTGCACCTTCGAGTGCGAGCTTTCGATCGGGACCTGAGCCGCGCGAATGGCACTATGGCCAGCGGCATATGAAGAGCCGCACCTACAGGTCGGATACATGGCCGCACCAACCAGCAACTGCAGAGCGCTCAAATAGAACCCTTGCCAACGGAGAGCCGTCCATACACGGCCCAATTGCCGCCGTTCTGGAGCATGTCTCCGAACGTTCGCAAACGAGGTTAGCTACAGTCGACTGTTTGGCGTCACGGGAGCATGCGGAACGATACGGGAAGATTTCTGATTTTGGCCCACGAAAAAGCCAACAAAATCAACGATGTTAATGCACCCTCTGGGCCAACAATTATCTTAATTTATCAATAAGTTATATAATTTTCTTGGACTAGTTAGCCAAGTCGAACTGGCGAACCTAGGTGGATCCTATTGAATTCATTGATTTATGGTGGGCTCCCGAGGGTCTCGCGACGCCCAAGATCCTTCCAGCGGCCGGCCTCAAGCCTTGCGCAGCGCTACGCTTCCGGCGTCCGTGACGAAACGGTTCGGCGGGGTCGCGCAGGCGCGCCTGGATCGCCGACTTTATCAGTCGCGCGTCGGGCAAGCGGTCATTGTTCGTAGACAAGGCCTTTGCGCCGCAGGCGTTCGCGCATGTCGTTGACGTCGAGGCTCAACTTGCCCGCGGCGTAGAGGCTTCGCTTTTCTTCTTCCATCGCCTCGCGCTTGCGGGCGATTTCGAGGATCTTTGCAGCGGTTTCGCGCGGCACCACGCACACGCCGTCGTCATCGGCTACGATCACGTCGCCTGGCCGAATATGGGCGCCGGCGCAGACGATCGGCACCTGGACGTTGCCGAGCGTCTCCTTGACCGTCCCCTGTGCGCTGATCGCCCTCGACCAGACCGGAAAAGCCATGGAGCGCAGGGTCGAAACATCGCGCACGCCAGCGTCGATGATGAGGCCCCTGATGCCTTGCGCCTTGGCCGACTCGGCCAGCAGGTCGCCGAAATAGCCGTCCTCGCAGGGCGAGGTCGGGGTGACGACCAGGATGTCGCCTGGCAGTGCCTGTTCCAGCGCGACGTGGATCATCCAGTTGTCGCCCGGCGCGACTTCGCAAGTCAGCGCGTTGCCGCCAATCCTGGCGCCATCATAGATGGGCCGCAGGCGGGCGGCGAGCAGGCCTGTCCGTCCCTGCGCCTCGTGAACCGTGGCCACGCCAAGCTGGCCAAGAGCCTCGCAGGTCTCGATTGGTGTGCGCTCGGTTTTCGTGACGACTCTGGCCATCGGTGTTCTCCTGGAAAGATGAGGCGCGGTGTCTGGCCCGGGCCCGAACGGTGCTCACTGGGTGGCCTAGCGCCCTTGCGCCTTCAGCCGCGTATCAAGCCTTGGATAGACCTTTCGGGCATTGCCTTCGAAAACGGCCTTCCGTTCGGCCTCGCCGAGCGAAAGTGCATCGATGTAGCGCCGCGTATCGTCGAAGTCGAAGCCGGTTTCCGGGTCGATGGCCTTGACCGCTCCGAGCAGTTCGGATCCGAACAGGATGTTGGCCGGACCAACGACGCGGAACAGAGTGTCGATGCCCGCCTGATGATAGACGCAGCTGTCGAAGAACACGTTGCGCAGCAGGTGCTCGCCCAGTCCGGGCCTGTCCAACATCATCGCCAGGCCGCGATAGCGTCCCCAATGATAGGGCGCCGCACCACCGCCGTGCGGGATGATCAGCTTGAGATCGGGAAACGCGCTGAACAGGTCGCCCTGGATCAGCTGCATGAACACCGCGGTGTCCGCGTTGATGTAGTGCGCGCCGGTCGTATGCAGGCATGCGCTGCAGGAGCCGGAGACATGGATCATGGCCGGCACCTGCAACTCGACCAGCTTTTCGAAGAGCGGATACCAGTAGCGGTCGTGGATCGGCGGCGCCGACCAGAAGCCGCCAGACGGATCGGGGTTGAGGTTGCAGCCGACGAAGCCGAGTTCGACGACGCAGCGCTCAAGCTCGGCAAGGACCGGCTTCAGTTCGCCGCTCATCGATTGCGGCAGTTGGCATACACCGGCGAAGTTGGCCGGGAACATGTCGACGATGCGGGCGATCAAGTCGTTGGAGATGCGCGACCATTCGGCATTGATCTCGGCGCCGCCGATATGGTGGCCCATGCCCGAAGCTCGCGGCGACAGGATGGTGAGGTCCGAGCCTCGCTCGCGCTGCAGTCGCAGTTGCTTCTGTTCGATCGTTGCCCTCAGCACGTCGTCTGCGATGTCAGGGTATGCGGGCCTTGCTTGGCGCGTGCCCTCGACGAACTCGACCTGCGCCTTGCGAAAGGCATGATGGTCCTGCGGTTCGCTCGTGTAGTGGCCGTGGCAGTCAATGATCATTTCGATTCTCTTCGCGACGCGATCGGCCAGCGGCGGACGCTGAGGTCCGCCGATGCCGATTGTTGCGCCTACGGTTCGAGCACATAGTTGGTGAAGCCGCCGTCACCGGAAGCGACGCCGTTGATGGCCTCGTTGATCTGCTCGAGCGGATACGTCCTAGCCTCCAGCACCGAGAGATCGACCGTGCCGGAGCGGACCATCTCGGCGATCTCCATGCCCTCGGCCGTGGTCAGCCAGGCCGAGCCGATCAGCTCCATCGAATTGTCCATCCACCACTTGGTGTTGAACAGCATGTCGCTGCCGGTGCCGCCGATGTTGACGATGCGGCCGCCGCGCCTGACGCCCATCATGGCGTCCTTCATGGCATTGACGTCGGCGACCGCGCCGAGGCAATCGAGCATGAAGTCGGCGCCAAGACCGTTGGTCTGCGAGCGGACCCAGTCGGCGACCTTGCCGTCTTGGTTGGAGAAGGTCTGGATCCGGTTCGGGGCTAGCTGTTTCAGCCGCTCAAGCAGGGGCTTGCCGCGGGCCACCGCGTAGATGGTCGAGACGCCCATGGCGAGCGCGAAGAGAGTGGCGCCGACGCCCAACGTGCCCGTCGCGCCGTTGATGATCAGCGACTTGCCGGTCGGTATGCCGAACTTCTTGATCGCGGAATAGGATGTGCCGAGGTAACCCATGCGGGCGGCCTGCGGAAAGGTCATGTTGTCGGGGATCTTGACGATCGAATTCTGGGGTGCACACATGAACTGGGCGAAGCCGCCTTCCGGATAGCGCTTGTAGATCTCAAGGCTGTTCCTGTTGAAGCCGAAGTAGCCATTGAAGGTGAAGTACTCGCACTTCGCCTGATGGCCGCTGACGCAGGCATGGCATGCACCGCAGGAGCGTAGCGGATTAACGTACACGCGGTCGCCAGGCTTGATCGCCACGACCTGGTTGCCGACCTGATGCACGATGCCCGCCGGGTCGAGGCCAAAGATCGCCGGCTTCATCGGCAGCGGCTGATGTGGGTACCAGGTTTCCCAGTTGTTCAGCACGTTCGCGAGGTTGGGCACCATCCCGCAGGCCTTGACCTCGACGACCACATCCGTTCCGGACGCCACCGGCTTCGCCACTTGCTCGACACGCATCGGCTCGTTCACGGCATGCAGCCGTGCCGCCCGCATCATGATCGTCATCGTCTGTTCCTCCCAGTATGTCGGTTCGCGGAGATGCCTCATTGACATTCCCATCGGACTGCGGATACCGTACAGTATCTGGATTGGGTGACGCAAGAGCCGATTTCCACTGACGACAGCATTTGCAGGAGATCTCGGCGTACGCTGGCCGGTTGCGACCCGGCGACGAACGCTTTCGCCGCGAACTTCGCTCGCTGAACGAGGGAACGTCGCGCCAGCCAGGCAACAAGGACAGATGAAGGGCATCGAAGGCCCGTTCGGCGTCCTACACGGAGGGATCAGTGCCAGAGTTTACGCTAACGCCAATCGATCTGCTGCGCATTCTGTGCGGACTCTGGTTCCTTCCACATCTCGTCGGAAAGATCAGGAACTTCGAAAAGGCGACGAAGACGTTCGAGGCCGCCGGACTGAAACCTGGAAAACCCTTCATCGTGCTGACGATAGTGCTGGAGGTTCTTGCCGCCGTTGGAATGGTGTTCAACATTCATCCGCGCTGGGCGGCTGCGTGCGCCGTGGCTGTTTTGCTGGGGGCGGCCTATGCGGTGGTGCGCATCAATGGCCCGCGCTGGCGCTGGCAGCTGATGGGCCCCGAATACCCGATTTTCTGGGCGCTTGCCTGTATTGTTTCGGCCTTCTAACCTTCGGCCGATTCGGATACCAAAGGTATCCCGATGGTGGACTGGAAGGACTGAAGATGGCACGACTGACACGCGAACAGAGCCAGGCTCTGACCCGCGAGAAGCTTTTGCTGTCGGCGAGCGAGGTCGTGTCGCGCGACGGCTACTCCGGCGCGACCATCGAACGCATCGCGGAAGAGGCCGGATATTCGAAGGGCGCCTTCTACTCGAACTTCGCCACCAAGGAAGAGATCTTCCTTCAATTGCTTGAGCGCCATGCCGGCGGCGACGTGGTCGAGCTCACCGGCCTGCTCGACGGCTATGATGATCCGAAAGAGATCATCGACGCGATGTGCAATTGGGCCAACCAGCGGGCGAAGGACAAGCGGTGGGGAACACTTGCCATCGACCTGCTGCGGATCGCCCGCCGGGACAACACACTGGAAGAGCGGCATCTGCGCTTGTTCAAGGACCAGTGGGTGGGTCTGGGCAAGTTGCTGTCCGGAAAGCTTTTCCCCTACGGCGGTTCCGATATTGAACCACTCTATGTGGGCGGCGTCGTTCTCGAACTCATCTACGGCGGCCTCTCCAGCTTCATGAAGGACGATTCGCCGGGCGAAATGGTCAGGGCCACGCTCACCTCGATGCACGAGGCGCATCTCTACAGGCACATGAAGCGGCCGGCGGCCCGCGCATAGGGCGCGCCGCGGCTGTCGCGCGGCATCACTGTAGGAAAGCCGGCACCGCGAGCCCCAGCCGAACGGCGGCATCGGCGAGGTTCCTGGCGGTGCCTTTCGCCAGCGGGATGCCGTTGGCCATGCGCTCCCGCCCGGTCTGGAAGCCGCGTTCGCCGGGTAGCTTCACGCCATCGGAGCCGGCTGCCGGATCGAGCGCATGGATCGCGCCGGCGAGGCTTTCCACCGAGGCGAGAAAGGACGCGGTGTCGCCGAAGGCCGCCGGATTGATGGCAAGCATAAGGCCATTGAAGCCGCCGTTCTTCTCGCCGCGCAGGAACGGGGCGATGACGGCGTTGCCCACCAGCACGCTCGACAGAACCTCGATCATCAACGACAGGCCGGATCCCTTTGGGCCGGCCATGGGCAGTATGGCTGCCACCGCATGCGGGTCCCGCGTTTCGACGCCGTTGGCGTCGATGGCCCAGCCGTTGGGGATCGGGTTGCCCGAATCCTTCGCCGCCATGATCTTGCCGAGCGCGACGGCGGCCGTGGACATGTCGAGCACGATCGGATCGGCGCCATCAGGCCGCGGAACGGCGATCGACAGGGGGTTCGTCGACAGGGCCTCGCCCTTTGCGCCGAAGTAGCTCATGAGCGGCCTCGACGCGGTCATGGCGATGCCGATGAGGCCGCGGCCGGCCAGTTGGGTCGTGAAGTAACCGATTGCGCCGGCATGCGATATGGCGCGGGCGCCGCACCAGCCGATGCCGAACTTTTCCGCCAGGTCGCCGGCCTTGCCGGCCGCGTGCATCATCGCGACGGCGCCCGGCGCCTTTCCGTAGTCGAAAACGCAGGTCGATCCGAATTCCCGGATCAGCTTCGGCTGTTGACCGGTGTGGACGACAGCGGTCTTGATCATCTCGATGTAGCGCGGGATCCTGAGAACACCGTGCGAATCCGCGCCGCGCAGATTGGCCCACACCAGCAGCCGCGCGGTCTGTGCCGCCTCGTCCGGCGTATAGCCGGCAGCATGCAGGAGCGCAGTGGCAAAATCGGTCAGTTCGGTTTCCTGGGCGACGGGCATGCCTGATGTCTCCTGGTCTGGCTGCGCTGACCTCAAGCGACCGGCGTTGCCGGGAAGAATTTGTCGAGCCAGCCCTTGATCATCATCCTGGTGCGCGGTGCGTCCTCCGGGGCGAGCGGGAAATGGGCCGTGCCCGTGATCAGCATCAGCTCGGCTGGCTGCCCGGCCTTCTCGAACAGGCGGATGGATTGCTCGGTCGGCGTGATGATGTCGTCGGCGGTGTGGAAGAACAGGGCCGGCCGCGGCGCGATGTTGGCCACCACGTCATCCGCCCTGAAGTTCATCATGCTCCATGCCGTCTCGGTCGGGATTTCCATGATCGCCTTGGGCGACAGGTTCTTGCGCAATTTTTCCGGGATCGGCACGGCGTCGAAGCGCGAGATCCACATGCTCTCGCCCGTCGCGCGCTTGTGCTCGCGTCCCTTCTCGAGGAGACCCATGAAACGCTCCCAGGCCTCCGGCGTGGGATGCTGGCCGCGGAACTTCCGTTCGCCATGACCCCAGCCGCATGAGGAGATGACGCAGGCGAACCGCTCGTCGACCCCGGCTGTATAGACCGAAACCGCGGCGCCGAAGCTGTGGCCGGTGATGCCAATTCGCTTCGGGTCGATCTCGGGACGCCTGGCGAGGAAGGTCAACGCGTTCTTTGCGTCGGCGACCTGATCGAAGCAGCGCACCTGGGCGCGCTCGCCCTCGCTCTCGCCGCAGCAGCGGAAGTCGAAGCGCAGCGCGGCATAGCCGAACGCTTCCATCATCTCCGCCTGGATCTGGGCGTGCGACTCGTCCTTGGAACCGACGAAGCCGTGGCAGACGATGAACGCCGGCAGCTTCTGTCCTGGACGGTGGCTGTCGGGAATGTGCAGAATCGCCGACAGTTTCAGGCCGTCGGATTCGAACGTCAGTTTTTCCTGCATGGCAGTCTCCTATCGGAAGCAGCGCCCCACCCGGTCGAGCCGCTTCGCTTTGAATCCTTGTACGGTCAGCCGAAGCGCGGCCGGTCGCCGCGCCTTCCTGATTAGGCGACCCTGGCGAATGGGAAATGGTGCTCGCGCCATTCCTGGGGGGCGGGAGAACCCCAGACATTCATCTGGCGGACGTTTCCTGGGCGCTCCAGGTTGGTGATGACGTTCGGCACGAAGTGGGTGTCGTCGGCCACCGTGTGCATGGCGCCGGAGCACTCGACCATCGCCCCGCTGGCATCCAGGTAGTAGGCGTAGGTGTTGTCGCCCGGACGATGGCGGCCCGGCCCCCAAAGGAGCTGGCGGTCGAACCCGTCGAGAATGTCGCCGAGCCGGCAGTAGTCGCTGAAGTGGCTGAATTCGAAGGAGTAGTGGTGAAGCCCGATCGGGCCCTTCACCAGACCCAGGATGTGATGCTGGCGGTTGCCGCCATGCATCCAGCTCAGAGCCTCGTTGACCATGCGCTCGGTGAGCTGCATGCCGCAGATCTCGGCGAGCTGCCGCCTTGTGGCGACCGGGTCGGGCGTGATGAGATTGAGGTGGTCGAGCCGTCGCGGCTTGATGCCGTTGGTTGGGTAGCGCGGATTGTACATGTCGTCGCGTGCCGGGGTGTGAACCTCGAAGCGCAGTCCTTCCGGCGTTGCGAAGGTCACGCCGGCATCGCAGCAGGCCAGGCTGGGGTCGCGCGAGAGGACACGGCAGCCGGCGCCGTCCACGCGCGAGGCGGCTTCCGCGACAGCCTCGGCGGTCAGGGCTTCGAGCCCGATCGTGTGGCAGGAATTCTCATCAGATTGGAGAAGCACAAGTTCGGCCTTGCGGCCGTTCGAGCTCAGCCATGTCTCGCCCGCCGCCTGCTTGGTGACGCGCAGCCCGAGAATCTCCGTCGAGTCATGGATCACGGCCCCGACGTCACGGACATTCAGCTTTATGTGACCGACCCCAAACACCAGGTGCATCACTATTCTCCTCTTGCGGTCGCAGCATGGCCCTGGCGACCTCCTTAGAGCAAATTCAGCCCGGCGGCAACAATTTTCGAAAAAAATATACTATTACGAAATATCAGAGGCAGCTGTCCGAGACTACCGTGTTTCGCAGCGTTCCAATGCCCTGGATCTCGATTTCGACCTCATCACCAGGAAAAAGGAACTCCGGCGGATTGCGGCTTGCGCCGAAGCCCGATGGCGTGCCCGAAACGATAACGTCGCCAGGGTCGAGCGGGGTGAAAGTCGAGATGTAGGAGATCAGCCAGGGGATGTCGAAGATCATGCGGTCGATCGCGATCGACTGCTTGGTCACGCCGTTGACCCTGCTCTCCAGAAGGAGCCGCGCCGGGTCCGGGATCTCGCGCGTACAGACCATCCACGGGCCGAACGCGCCGCTTTGGTAGAAGTTCTTCCCGGGCGTGAACTGGCTCGAGTGTTTCTGCCAGTCGCGTACGCTCCCCTCGTTGAAGCATGCATAGCCGGCGACGTACGCCATCGCTTCGGCGCGCGCGATCTTGTGCGCGCGGCGACCGATGATCACCGCCAGTTCGCCCTCGAAATCCAGCTTCTCGGAAATCGCCGGCTTCAAAATCGCGCCTCCATGCCCGATCTGTGCTTCCGCGTGCCGCGTGAACAGCAGCGGGAACTGCGGCGCCGGCTTGCCATCCTCGTGGAAGTTGGTGGCAACGCAGAAGATCTTGCCCGGGTTGGGAATCGGAGGGAGCAGGCCGACTTCGGCCAGCCGCAGGGTTTCGAGATCGCGCTCGCTGGGTGCAAGGTCGGGAAACCGGCTACCGAGATAGGCTTTGAGATCCGGCGGCGCGCCGGGAACGGTATCCAGGCGCAGGATCGTTTCGCCTTGGACGATTCCATAACCGGCACCGGAGTGATCAACGAAAGAAGCGAATTTCAATGGTTCACCCGTTCCCCTGGAATGCCCGGAAAGCGGGCGATTACGGCTCGAAGTAAACAAAATTTTCGAAAATATGCAAGCCGCTGGCTATGAGAGGCGATCGGAAATCTGGTCGCATATCGGGCCGGAATGGCAATTCTCGCAGAATTTTTGGCTTTTCGGTGCGATCTTCATCAGAAAGCGGCGCTGCGGCGCTTAGCTGATGCGGCGCTCGGGATTTTCATCGAAAGAATTGATAATTTCGAAATAGTTGCTAGGGTGCGGCTTGGTCGCGTCGCCGCCCGGGCTGCCGAGACGGATGCAATGAGACGCGGAACAACCACGTGACAGAGACGAGCAGGCCGAAAGGCGAAACCCGCGCCGGCGATGTCCTTCACCGCATGCGGCTGGACCTGGACATTGTCGGTTGCGTGCTCGGGCCTGGAGAGAGACTGCGGTTCGAGGCGTTGCGGGATCGCTACGCGGTCAGCTTCTCGACCTTGCGCGAAGCCCTGTCCTGCCTCGTGGCGGAAGAACTGGTGCTGGCGCAAGGCCAGCGTGGCTTCATCGTCGCTCCCATATCCATAGATGACCTCAATGACCTTACCAATGTCCGGGTCCTCGTCGAACGGGAAGTGCTTCGGCACGCCATGCTACGCGGTGACGATGCCTGGGAGGCGGCCATCATCGGGACCTTCCATCGCATGGAACGATTCCAGCAGCGCGTCGGCAACCAGTATTATCTCGACGAGGAATGGTCGGCGATCCATGGCGCCTTCCATTTGTCGCTTGTGAGCGCATGCCAGTCGCCCAATCTTCTGCAGATACGCGAGAAACTGTTCGCGCGTGCCCATCGCTACCGGCGCATGTCCTCGCAGCTCCGGACGAGATGGCGCGAGAAGGACGTCGAGCACAAGGCGATCATGGAGACTGTGGTCGCCCGCGACGAAGGCGAGGCGCTCGCTCTCATCGACCGGCACATCCGGGAAACGACCGAAAACGTGATCGAACATGCAGGCCATTTGTTTGCGCCGTCCAACGCCGGGTGGCTGCTTGAGCGCGACGGCAGCGGTCGCGTTTCGAATAAAGTTACGAAATAAGCTTGATATTTCGAAAAAACTGTGCGACCACCGAGATGAACTCGGGAGGAGGCTCATTTGCGTGCCGAAAAGCTCGGCGTGCACTGGGTTGGAACGAAAGGGAGGTATCCACGTGACCGCAATTCCGGCGACGATGAAGGCTGCGCGCATGCATGAAGTGGGCGGCCAGCTCAAGATCGAAGAGGTGCCGCTTCCCAGACTTGGCTCGATGGACGTTCTCGTGCGGGTCCGCTCGTGCGGGATCGTTCCGAACCTGGCCAACATCCTGGCGATGTGGCCGACCTGGTTTCCCCACATGCCGCAGCCGCCGCTGCCAGCGATCTTCGGCCTCGACCCGGCCGGCGAGATCGCGGCTGTGGGCAGCCAGGTCCACAATCTGAAGCCCGGCGATCGCGTCTATGTCAATCCGGGGCGCTCCTGCGGCAGCTGCCGCCATTGCCGGCGTGGCGACACGATCTCCTGCCGCCACTACGCCTTCCAGGGCTATTTCGGCTTCAGTCACAACGCCCTGCAGACATTCGAAGACTACCCGGTCGGCGGCATTTCCGAGTACATGGCGGCGCCGGCATCGGCGATCGTGGCGCTTCCCGACAACATGAGTTTCGACCAGGCGGCACGGCTCGGCTACATGGGCACCGGCTATTCCGCTCTGAAGAAGGCGCAGGTCGGCCCCGGCGACACGGTTCTCGTCAACGGCATTTCCGGCACGCTCGGCATATCGATCGCGGTCTTCGGTCCGTCCTTCGGGGTCAAGAAGATTCTCGGCACCGGTCGCGACAGGAAGCTGCTGAAGGAGATCGAAGCGCTTGCCCCCGGCATCATCGAGACGCATTCGCTGGAGGACGGAATGCCCGACGAATGGGCGCGCTCCAGGACGGCGCAAGGCGAGGGGGTCGACGCCTTCATCGATTGCAACGGTCCCGGCACGTCGCACGAGCCCTTCCTGGCGGGCCTCAAGGCGCTGCGCCGTGGCGGTATCGCCGTCGACATTGGCGCCGTCATGGGCGCGGTTTCCATCGACGTGCACACGATGATGGACCGCAATCAGCGGCTCATCGGTTCCGCATGGCTGACGACCTCAGAGGGCCAGGAAATGGCTGACCTCGTCGGGATCGGCAAGGTCAGCCTGGGTCTCCTGGAGACCCATGCGACGCCGATGGACAAGGTCAACGAGGCCATTTCGGGCATCGCCGTGCGTCATGGCGGCTTCTCGAATTTTGTGATCCATCCATAGTTGTGTGCTTCATGGTATGCTGATACCGAATGGTATTCGAGTTGTTCCTTGGGAGGATAAGACATGAGCATTCGCCGCGTCGTCACCGGAAAGAACGCCGCAGGAAAATCCGTATTCATCAGCGATGGCGCCTCGCCGCGCGAGATGGCGCTGCAGCACACGCCCGGTTTCGTTTCTTCCCCGCAGTGGAAGATCGACGGGACGCCGGATCTGGCCAAACGGGACGGCGCCGATCCGATGGCGAGCGAGGGCACGATGCTCGCTTCGGTCGGAGGCTCGGTGTTCTGGATGATCACCTTTCCGCCCGACAGCGTGATGATGTCACCCGACTGGAAGCCCCAACTGGCGGGTCCGGAGCATCTGAAGGCGGCGCCCGGCATCGCCGAGTGCTTCGAGATGGACAATCCCGGCATGCACCAGACGCCGACGGTCGACTATGTGACCGTCGTCAAGGGCCGGGTTGTCATCGAACTCGACGACGGCAAGACCGTTGAGCTGAAGCAAGGCGATACGGTCGTGCAGCAGGGCGCGCGTCATGCATGGCGCAACCCCTTCGACGAGCCCGTGACGGTCTCGGTCGTCATGCTCGGTGCGACTGCGGACTAGGCCGCGTCGCATGTGCCGCCCACCGGCAATCCGTTGGGCGGCTCCGTTTTTTCTCTCCGGGCCTACTGTCGGCCCGGTAAGTGGTCGTCTCTTCCTGCTTCGTGCGCGTGCCCGCCGCCGAGGTTTTTTTCGGCGACCTCTGCCAGTATCTGGCGGGCCCAGCGGTGCAGTCCGGAGTGGTGCGTGCGCTCGGTCCAGTAGATGTCGACCTGGATGAAGACGTCCATCGGGAAAGGGCGCAGGGCGAGCCTGTCCGACAGGCGACGCGCCAGCCGATACGGAATCGTCGCCACCAGCTCCGAGCCTGGAATGAGCCGCTCTAGTATGTCGTGGCTCGACACGGTGACCTCCGGCTGCATCTCGATGCCCTTTGCGCGCAGCGCGGCGAAATAGAGGGCCTCCCAGCGTCCGTTATGCGTGACCGCGACATGCCGCGAGGCGCAGTAGCGATCGAGCGTGAGCGTTCCCCGCGCCAGCGGGTGCGCCGGGTCCATGACGCAGGCATAGTGATCGGTGAACAGCTTCCTGCGGTAGTAGATGTCACCGAGGATCGCGACCGGGCCAAGCACGATGTCGCACGTGTTCTGCTTCAACTGCTGCTTGCCGTCGACAGCGGATTCGAAGATGTGGATCGTCGTTTTCGGCGCCTCCTTCTGCGCCCTGCGCACGAAGTCGGGAATGACGAACATGCGCTCGTGGTGGTTACAGGAGACCGTCACGCTTCCCTCGGCCGTGGCTGGGTCAAAACCCGACGGCGAAGAAAGCGCGGCCATCTGCTCAAGGATGCCGCGCGCCTGCTGGGCGAGCTGTTCGCCTTTGTCGGTTGCCACGATCGAATTGCCCTGGCGGACGAACAGCGGATCGTTGAAGGCCTTTCGCAGCCTTTTGATAGCGTAGCTTATGGTGGACTGGTTGACGCCGAGAAGTTGCGAGGCGTCGGAAAACGAGGCGCGGTCCTGCACGGCGACAAGCGTCTGCAGCGTGGCGAGGTCTACACTGGCAAGTTCGTCGGAGAGCATGACCGTCACCTCCATGCAAATTTTCGATGACATCTATTTAAGCCATCGCATTGCTGAATACACGTCGATTTCGTACCTCGTCTGCCGACAGGGAGGAAATCATGAGCGAAGCCGTGAAAGTGGTCGACGACGTTGCGTTCGAAGAGCTGCTTGCCAATCCGTATCCGGTCTTCAAGCGCGTCCGCGACCTCGGGCCCGTCGTCAAGGTCGAGGCGGCCAACATCATGATGGTCACGCGCTTCGACGACATCATGGCCATCGAACGCGACCCCGAGACGTTTTCCTCCATCAATCCGCAGTCGCTGCTGAACACAGTGATCGGGCCGAATTTGATGCGCAAGGACGGCGATGACCATGCCCGCGAAAGGGCGGCGATGGATCCGAGCCTGCGGCCTGGCGTCGTCAAGCGGTGCTGGGCCGATCCCATGCGCGCCATTTGCGACGATGTCATCTCGCAGATCGAGCACAAGGGCGAGGCCGAACTTTTCGAGGAACTCGCCGCGCCGATCGCGGCACGCGCGCTGGCCGACATATTGGGTTTCGACGGCGTCGACTGGCAGACGATGGCGCTGTGGTCGCAGTCGCTGATCGACGGTTCCGGCAACTACTCGCACAACCCGGAGATCGCGCGAAAGGCGAGGGAGGCTGCCAGCGGCGTCGAGAGCGCCGTCGACAGGATGCTTCCCCATCATCGGGACAATCCAAATCCTTCGATGCTGTCATCGATGCTTCAGGCCGATCCTGCGCAGACGGTCGAGCAGATCTACGCCAACATCAAGGTCGCGATCGGGGGCGGGCTGAACGAGACCCGGGACTCGATCCTTACGCTGATCCTGGGCCTGCTGCAGAACCCGGACCAGTTCGCTCGCGTTCGCGCCGAGCCTTCTCTCTGGGGGCAGGCTTTCGAAGAAGCGGTGCGCTGGATTTCGCCGATCGGCATGTATCCTCGCCGCTTGACCCGCGACGTCGAGATCTCGGGCACGCTAGTCCGCAAGGGCGAGCAGGTGGGTCTATGCGTCGGCGCCGCCAATCACGACGACCGCCGTTTCAGCGATCCGGAGAAGTTCGATGTCTTCCGGGAAAAGAAGTCCCACCTGGCGTTCGGCGCCGGTTCGCATTTCTGCGCCGGCACGTGGGTGTCGCGCGCGCTGGTGAGCCAGATCGCCGTGCCGATGGTGTTCGAGCTGCTGCGCAATCTCCGGCTCAAGGATCCGGAACTCGTCCGCGTCCGGGGCTGGGTGTTTCGTGGCCCCACGCACATGCCTGTTGTCTGGGACGCTTGAGGGAGAGAGTCATGCCAACGATTAGGTTTCTGCTCGCGGACGGCGCCGAACTCGCCGTAGAGGCCCAGAACGGCCGCACCTTGATGGAAACCGCGCTTGAAAACAGCGTTCCCGGCATCATCGCCGAATGCAACGGCTCGGCGGCCTGCGCCACATGCCATGTTGTGCTTCCCGAGGAAATCATGTTGGCGCTCGGACCCATCAGCGAGCATGAAAACGACATGCTGGACTTCGCCGAAGCGCCGCGCGAATCCGGAAGCCGGCTGAGCTGCCAGGTCAAGGTCAGCGATGCGCTGGACAATATTTCCGTCCGCGTTCCGGCCGCCTAGCGGTTGAGGCTGACCATGTCCCTTCACGCCGATCATCCCGCCGCGGCCGAGCCTGGCAACGAAACCAGCATCGTCATCGTTGGCGCCGGACAGGCCGGCCTGTCGACGGCAGAGAAGCTGCGGGCGAACGGCTTCGCGGGATCGATCACCCTGATCGGGGAAGAGCCGGATGCTCCCTACCAGCGTCCCCCGTTGTCGAAGGCCTATCTTCTGGGCGAACTTGAACGCGACCGGCTGAAGCTGAAAGCGGAGGACTGGTACGCAAAGAACCGGATCGCGTTGCGACTGGGAGCGCGCGTCGCATCCATCGACCGCGCCCGGCGGTGCGTATGTCTCGCCGATGGTGGCATGCTTGCCTACGATCGTCTGGTGCTCGCAACCGGAGCGACCGCCCGAAAGTTGCCGCAGGCGATTGCGCGCGGTCTTGCGGGTATCTTCACCATCCGAACGCTCGCCGACATCGATGGGTTGCGGCCGGCGCTTGAAAAGCAAGGCAAGCTCCTTGTCATCGGCGGCGGATATATCGGGCTCGAGATCGCCGCCGTCGCACGCGGGCTCGGCATGACGGTGGATGTGGTGGAAGCCGCCGATCGCCCGCTCGCGCGCGTGGCCTCGGCGCAAACCGCCACAGCGGTCGAGGCGCTCCACCGCTCCAGGGGCGTGGCGTTTCATCTCGGCAAATCGGTGAGCGAGTTGCTGGGCGCAGACCGGGTTGGCGGCGCCAGGCTCAGCGATGGCACGATCGTCACCGCCGACGTTGTCGTGGCGGGGATCGGCGGTATGCCGGAAACGGCGCTGGCGGCTGAGGCGGGTCTCGCAGTCGACAACGGCATCGCCGCCGACGCTTACGGGCGCACGGACGACCCGTTCATCTGGGCCGCAGG
Organism: Mesorhizobium kowhaii; assembly: GCF_042431665.1. Lineage (NCBI taxonomy): Bacteria > Pseudomonadati > Pseudomonadota > Alphaproteobacteria > Hyphomicrobiales > Phyllobacteriaceae > Mesorhizobium > Mesorhizobium kowhaii. The sequence goes on along the minus strand of NZ_JBHLYT010000018.1, from coordinate 38,712 downwards.
CGATTGCGCCAATTTTTCCTTGCCCGGAGGCGGGCTGCGGATGGAGAGCGTCGGCAACGCGATCGACAGCGCCGACCTGGTCGCCCGCAACATCATGGGCGCGCGCCAGCCCTACAGACCAAAGCCCTGGTTCTGGTCGGATCAGTTCGATCTCAAGCTGCAGATCGCCGGCCTGTCCCGGCCGGACGATACGGTGGTTGTCAGGCAGGGGGCGGGACCGGGACGGTCGCACTGGTACTACCGCGAAGGGCAGCTTGTCGCGGTCGATGGGCTGAATGCGCCGCGTGACTATCTGATCGGCAAGCGCCTCCTTGCCATGTCGGCCAGCCCCGATCCCGCTCAGGTCGCGGATCCGGTGCTGGCGCTCGAGGCTCTGGCGAGCACTTCGAAATGAGGCTGCGCCCGGGCGGGGCGGCGGCATTCCATCCGCCTGAGGCAGACAAGTAGGACGAACCGGCGGACTTCTCGGCATTGACATTCTAAAGCGTATCTGCATACTATAAAGTATCTTAAATGATGCAGTGCGGGACCGGTTTTCCGCAGTGCGGCCAAATCAGCATCGTTCGGGGCCAACGTCGGCACCCGGGCCGACTGGGAATATCGTCACTAAGAGAAAATAACGAAAATATGTAAGTTTACGAAATTTGCTGGATCATCGGAGGAAAATGACCTAAGCAATTACGCTAGGGGATCGGTCGACCAACTCGCTGGGAGGCGAGGGGAGGCCAAAAACAACCAGAACTGGGAGGAATTTCGATGTTGCGACGCAGTTTCAACGTACTCATGCTTTCGGCGGCCTTGGCGGCCGGCACGTTCAGCGCGGCCTTTGCGCAGGACCCGGTCAGAATCGGTGTCAGCGCATCCAAGACCGGTCCGCTTGCGGGCGGCGCGTCAGGTGTGCTTTGGCCGAACATCAAGCTGTGGGCCGAGAAGGTGAACAAGGCCGGTGGCCTTAAGGTCGGCGATCAGATGCGGCCGATCGAGATCGTTGAATATGACGACAAGTCGTCGCCGGAAGAGGCGGTCAAGAACATCCAGCGTCTCGCCACCCAGGACCAGGTCGATCTGATCATTCCGCCCTATTCGACAGGCCTCAATCTCGCGACCGCTCCGCTGATCGCGAAATATGGCTACCCGCAGATCGTCTCCACCGGCAATGCCAACGATCTCGATCAATTCGTCAAGCGCTGGCCGAACACCTTCTGGCTGCTTGGCCCGGCGCAGGGCATCGCCGACGGCATCGTCGGCACGCTCAAGGATCTGCGCGACGCCGGCAAGATCGGCAACCGCGTCGCGGTGATCAACGTTTCCGATGCCTTCGGCCTCGAGATGATCAAGACCGGCAAGCCCGCGCTCAAGCAGGCCGGCTTCGATATCGTCTATGAGACCTCCTATCCGCTCGGCAATCAGGACGTCGCTCCGGTGATCGCCAGCGCCAAGGCGGCCAATCCCGACGCCTTCATCGCCTATTCCTATCCGCCGGACACCTTCGCTCTCACCGAGCAGGCGCAGTTGCAGAAGCTCGACGTCAAGGCGTTCTTCGTCAGTGTCGGCGGCAATCTCGACGGATACGGAAAGCGCTTTGGTGCCGCAGCCAACGGCGTCCTGATCATGGGCGGCGTCAATGCGAGCGACCCCGTCTTCCAGGCCTATCGCAAGGAGCACCTCGCGGTGACCGGTCAGGAAGCCGACTGGTGGGCGAGCCCGGTGGCTTATGCCAGCCTGGAGATCCTGCAGCAGGCCGTCGAGCACGTCGGCAGCCTGGACAAGCAAGCGCTCAACAAGGAAATCCAGTCGGGCACCTTCAAGACCGTCATCGGCGATATCCACTTCGAGAACAACATCAACAACAACAACTGGACGGTGGGTCAGTGGAGCGATGGCGTCGTGCATGGCGTCAGGGCGACCGGTAACATCCAGGGCGCGCAGCCGCCGGTGCTCAAACCCGCCTGGCCCAGCAACTGATCCGATCCTCCCGGCGGCCTGGCGTCCTCTTGACGCCGGGCCCGTGACTGCGAGAGTACAATGCTCATCCTGCTGACAGGCCTGCTCCTTGGGGGCACCTATACGCTCATCGCGCTCGGGCTCACGCTCCAGTACGGCGTGGCGCGGATCATGAACCTTGCCAATGGCGAGACGCTCGTTGCCGCGTGCTTCGTCACCTTCTGGCTGTATACAGGCTTCGGGATCAATCCGCTGCTGGGCCTGCTGGTGATCGGCCCCGGCGCCTTCGTCGTCAACTGGCTGATCTATACCTGGCTGATGCAGCCCCTGGTGAAGCGGGCCAGCAATCGCGGCATGCTCGAGGTCGATTCCATCCTGGCGACCTTCGGGCTGCTGTTCCTGTTCCAGGGGCTGATGCTGCAGGCCTTCGGCGGGTCCTATTTCAACTACGAGTTCCTCGCCCAGCCATTTTCCATCATGGGCAACTCGTTCGGCCTGAACCGCGTCGTGGCCTTTGTCGCCGCCGCCGTGATCGCCACGGGTCTCTATGTCTTCCTTTACCACACCGACCGCGGCACGGCCGTTCGCGCCGTCGCCGTCGATCCGCGCGCCGCGCGGCTCGTTGCGATCGACGTGCGCAAGACCGCGGCCTTCGCCTTTGCGCTCGGAGGAGCGATCACGGCCTGCGCCGGCACGCTGCTGTCAACCTTCTACACGTTCAACACGTCTATGGGCGTGATCTTCACGATGAAGGCGCTTATCATCGTGATCATGGGCGGCGTCGGCGACGTTCGCGGTGCGGTTCTTGCCGCTCTCGTCCTGGGCGTGACCGAGACGCTCGTCGCCAGCCTGCTGGACCCCGGACTGACGCTGGCGGCCAACTACGCCCTGTTTATCGTCGTTCTGCTGTTCCGGCCGCAGGGCATCTTCGGAAAGCGGCCGGCATGATGAACATCCCGCGCAACGAACTCCTGGCTCTTGGTGCCGGCCTTGCCGGCGCGGCTGTGCTGGCCTTTCTCCCCTTGGTCACCGAGGGGTTCTGGCTGTCGCTCAGCGTGAACATCATGCTCTATGCCGCCATATGCACGGCCTGGGCGCTCTTTTCCGGGCCGACGTACCTTGTCTCGCTGGCCAGCGCCGCCTTCTTCGGAGTCGGAACCTATTCGGTCGCGATCTTCATCGACGTCCTGCCTTTCCCTGCGCTTATCCTCATCGCGGTCGTCGCCGGCGCCTTGCTGGCCACATTGGTCGGATTGGCGACCCTCAGGCTCTCGGGGGTCTATTTCGTGATCTTCACCCTCGGCCTCGCCGAACTCCTCGGCCAGATCGTCACTTGGGTGCAGACCAATTTCGGCGGCACGATCGGGCTCTACGTCTTTACCGATTTCACCGAGACGCATCTCTACTGGATGCTGCTCGCGCTGACGGTGGTCGTGTTCGTCACCGGATGGCTCATCAACAGGTCGAGGCTGGGTCTCGCCTTGCGCATCATCGGCAATGACGAAGCCGTGGCGCGCCATATCGGCGTCGACACCGCTCGCACCAGGGTCATCCTGTTCGCGGTCTCGGGGGCCTTCATTGCCGTAGCCGGCGCGATCATGGCGCCTCGCTACGGCTACATAACGCCGGACGCAGCGTTTAACCCGATGACGTCCTTCCTCGTGGTCATCATGGCGCTGCTCGGCGGCACCCGCCGCCTTTGGGGCCCCCTGGTCGGCGTCGTTCCTTTCACCGTGGTGATGGACTTTATCTCTGGCCACTTCCCGAACCAGACGGCGGTGATCATGGGACTCGCATTTCTGGCGATCGTCTATGTGCTTCCCGACGGCGTCACGGGCCAGTTGGAAACCCTGTTCCGTCGCCGCCGCTCCATCGACAAAAGCCTGCCGGCAACGACCGCCGAGGAGGGCAGATGAGCGTTCCTCTCCTGACCATCAATCGGGTACGCAAAGCCTTCGGCGGCCTTGTCGCCATAAACGACGTGAGCTTCGAAGTCGCCAAAGGCGAACTGTTGGGGCTGATCGGACCGAACGGCTCGGGCAAGACCACGATGCTCAACCTTATATCGGGGGCGCTATCGCCGACATCGGGCAATATCCTGCTGTCCGGTCAGAACATCGCCGGACGCCCGGCCCACAAGATCGCCCGCATCGGGGTCGCCCGAACCTTCCAACTGGTGCGCGTCCTGCCGTCGATGAGCGCGCTGGAGAACGTCGTAGCCGGTGCCGTCTACGGGCACAACAGGCTCTGGGGCGCCGAGGCGCTGGCGCTCGCCCGCGATCTGCTGGAGCGGGTCGGGTTGAAAGGTCGCGAGGAGGTTCCCGTCGCGGCGATGACCTACATCGACCAGAAGAGGATCGAGCTCGCCCGTGCGCTTGCGGGAAACCCGCATGTCCTGCTGCTCGACGAATGGCTCGCCGGCCTCAACCCGAGTGAGTTGAGGGTCGGCATAGAACTCATCCGCGAGATCAGCGAACAGGGCCGGACGATCATCATGGTCGAGCACGTGATGGATGCCATCCGTTCGCTTTGTACACGCTGCGTGGTCATGAATTCCGGCACGAAGATCGCCGATGGCCGATCGGCCGATGTCCTGGCCGACCCGGAGGTCGTCCGTGCCTATCTGGGAGATGACGATGCTTGAGGTGTCCAATCTCGGCGTCCGCTACGGACGGCACGTCGCGCTCGACGGTGTTTCCGCACGTGTTTCCAAGGGCGAGATCTGCGTCATCCTGGGCGCCAACGGCGCTGGAAAGTCCAGCTTCCTCGGCGCCGTCGCAGGGCTTGTCGGCACGGAGCCCGGCACAAGCATCGTCATGAATGGCAAGGATGTCACCAAACTCGACGCCCATCTGATGGTGGAGGAGGGGGTCGCGCTGGTTCCGGAAGGCCGCGGCATCTTTGGCGAACTCACCGTGGCCGAGAATTTGCGGCTTGGAAGCCATGCCAGGCGCGCGAAAGCCGATGCGGGCAAGATGCTCGACTTCGTCTACGGCCTGTTTCCCCGGCTTGCCGAACGCCCTCGCCAACTGGCGCAGACCATGTCCGGCGGCGAACAGCAGATGGTCGCGATCGGCAGGGCGCTGATGTCCAAGCCGGACATCCTGATGCTGGACGAGCCCTCCCTCGGGCTGTCGCCGCTGCTGTCCAAGGAGTTGTTCAAGTCACTGGCTATCATCGCCGGCGAAGGCTTCGGCATCCTGCTTGTCGAGCAGAACGCGCGGCTGAGCCTCAAGACTGCCGATCGCGGCTACCTGATCGAGACGGGAAGGATCGTCGGCGAGGACACGGCGCCGAACCTGCTCAACGACGCAAAGGTCATGAGCGCCTATCTCGGCGTCTCCGCCACGACGGTCGCGCATTAGCGCGCCGCGGCTCGCCAAAACACAAATCTGGTTCAACGAATGAGGATGCTCCATGCGCTTGCTTGAAACCGAGATCGTCATCGACGCACCGCCACAAACCGTTTGGGCCGTGCTGGACGACATCGGGCGTTACCCAGAATGGAACCCCGCCTTGCCGGCGCTGCGCGGACGCACGACCGTCGGTCAGCGTGTCGTCGGAACGCTGCGCCAGCCCAATGTTCCCGAGCGCGAGGTCACGCCGACCATCACCCGCATCGTGGGGGCGCGGGAACTGCGCTGGCTGAGCCAGGCGCCCGGCGGTGTGTTCAGCGCGGAGCACATCTTCATCCTGGGGCCGACCGGGAACGGCGGCACGCGGGTGCGCCACAACGAGGTCTTCGACGGCCCGATGGCAGACGAGCGCTGGCCTAGCATCGATACCAATTTGCGAACGGCCTATCTCGACTTGAACCGTGCGCTGAAGGCGCGGGCGGAGGCCTTGCGCGACGAGACGACCGCGCTGCACCCGGCCGTCGAGCGGGATCTATCGGCTGCGCCGGTCGGCGCATTCACCGCGCGCTGCAAGTGTACCAGCGAGCCGGTGGAGATAACGGTGGATCAGGCCGTGGCGCACAATCATCTGTGCGGCTGTTCGAAATGCTGGAAGCCTGCCGGAGCCGCCTTCGCGCAGATCGCGGTCGTGCCGGCGGGCTGCGTCGAGGTGAAGGCGCATGGCAGCAAACTCGAGGCCGTGGACGCCACCCAGAAGATCGAACGCCACCGCTGCAGATCCTGCGGGACGCATATGGTCGGCAAGGTGTCCGATCCGGATCACCATTTCTACGGCCTCGAATTCGTGCATCCCGAACTGGCGACGGATGGGCACCAGCCGAAGATCGAGTTCGCGGCCTTTGTGTCTTCGCTCGTCGAGACCGGGACGCCGGCGACCAGCATGGCCAGCGTGCGCGGCGCACTGGTCCAGGCCGGGATTCCCGCCTATGACGCGTTCTCGCCGGAACTGATGGACATCATCGCCTGGCACAAGGTGAAGCTCGCGAAGGCGGCCGGCTAGCAACGGCCTCGCCGCGAACTCTGGAGAACCGGCCTGCCGTCGTGGGCCGATGCTGATCGAAATTGGAGAACACGCATGAAAACCCGCGCCGCTGTCGCTGTCGCCGCCGGAAAGCCGCTGGAGATCATGGAGGTCGACCTCGATGGTCCGCGCGATGGCGAGGTGCTGGTCGAGATCAAGGCGACCGGCATCTGCCACACCGACGAGTTCACGCTGTCGGGTGCCGATCCAGAGGGTCTGTTTCCGGCCATCCTCGGCCATGAAGGCGCCGGCGTCGTCATCGATGTCGGCAAGGGCGTCACCTCGGTCAAGAAGGGCGACCACGTCATTCCGCTCTACACGCCGGAATGCCGCCAGTGCCCGTCCTGCCTGTCCAGAAAAACCAATCTGTGCACTGCGATCCGCGCCACGCAGGGCCAGGGCCTGATGCCGGACGGTTCGTCGCGCTTCTCGATCGGCAAGGACAAGATTTTTCACTATATGGGCTGCTCGACCTTCTCCAACTTCACCGTGCTGCCCGAGATCGCGCTGGCCAAGGTCAACCCCGACGCGCCCTTCGACAAGATCTGCTACATCGGCTGCGGCGTCACCACCGGCATCGGCGCGGTGATCAACACCGCCAAGGTCGAGCAAGGCGCCACCGCCGTCGTGTTCGGCCTCGGCGGCATCGGCCTCAATGTCATCCAGGGCCTGAAGCTTGCCGGCGCCGACATGATCATCGGCGTTGATCTCAACAACGACAAGAAGGCCTGGGGCGAGAAGTTCGGCATGACGCATTTCGTCAATCCGAAGGAGATCGACGGCGATGTGGTGCCGCATCTGGTCAGCATGACCAAGCGCGGCGCCGACCAGATCGGCGGCGCCGACTACACCTTCGACTGCACCGGTAGCACCAAGGTGATGCGCCAGGCGCTGGAAGCCTCGCATCGCGGCTGGGGCAAATCGGTCGTCATCGGCGTTGCCGGCGCCGGCCAGGAGATCTCGACGCGGCCGTTCCAGCTCGTTACCGGGCGTACCTGGATGGGCACCGCCTTTGGCGGCGCACGCGGCCGCACCGATGTGCCGAAGATTGTCGACTGGTACATGGACGGCAAGATCCAGATCGATCCGATGATCACCCACACGCTGAAGCTCGAGGACATCAACAAGGGTTTTGACCTCATGCATGCCGGTGAGAGCATTCGCAGCGTCGTGGTCTACTGATCGGTATGAGCCACACGCCGCGCTGAAAGCTCTATGGTCGGCGGAAGCCACACGGGCGTTCCGGAATGCCCGTTGGTCGGTCCACCAAGCTTGCTGCAATCACAAACGCTGCGGTAGATACACCGGCCATGGTTGGCGTTTGGCGGAGAAGGAACACATGCCAGAACAGATGAAGCCGATTTCCGCCGCCAAATCACATGGCGGTATCCAGGGTGTCTATTCCCACGCTTCGGATGCCTGCGCCTGCGAAATGACGTTTGCCGTTTTCGTGCCACCTCAGGCGGCGCAAGGTCCGCTGCCGGTCGTCTGGTACCTGTCAGGATTGACCTGCACCCATGCCAACGTGATGGACAAGGGCGAGTACAGGCGCATGGCCGCCGAACTCGGCCTGATCGTCGTTTGCCCTGATACCAGTCCGCGCGGGGCCGACGTTCCGGATGAAAAAGACAACTGGCAGTTCGGCAACGGTGCAGGCTTCTATGTCGATGCAACGCAAGAGCCCTACGCCGGGAACTATCGCATGTATTCCTATGTCACCGAGGAATTGCCGGCGTTGATCGCACGGGAATTTCCCGCCGACATGACGCGCCAGGCGATCTTCGGCCATTCGATGGGCGGGCATGGCGCGCTGACGATTGCGCTCAGAAATCCCGCCCGCTTCCGAAGCTGCTCAGCGTTCGCGCCGATCGTGCAGCCGACCACCGCCGGCTGGTCGCGGCCGGCGTTCGAAAAATATCTCGGCGGCGACGAGGCGGCATGGCGCGGGCATGACGCCTGCGCGCTCGTCGAGGACGGTGAGCGCTTCCCGGAATTCCTGGTCGACCAGGGCACGGCCGATGGGTTTTTGCAGGACGGTCTGCGGCCGTGGCTGTTCCAGGAGGCGTGCGACCGGGCGGGCATCAGGCTCGTCCTGCGCATGCAGGAGGGCTACGATCACTCCTACTTCTTCATTTCGACCTTCATGGACGATCATCTGCGCTGGCATGCCGAGAGGCTATTGTCCGACCGCTAAGACCTACGCCCTGTTGTTCACCCGCCGGACGGCGGTACCCGTACCCTCAGGGCGACAGGTTTGATTATTTCGAAAATCCGCAGTAATCTCCGCTCTAATTCAATGCGGAGTCGTATGCATGAGCACCACCCTCAGGCCTGCCGGTGAGACACGCGCCGGGGATGTGTTGGCGCGCATGCGGAGCGATATCATCAGCTGCGCCTTGAAGCCGGGAACCAAGCTGCGCTTCGAAACGCTGAAGGAGTTGTATGAAGTAAGCTTCTCCACCTTGCGCGAGGCCCTCTCGCGGTTGGTGGCCGAAGGTCTGGTTGTCGCGGAGGGGCAGCGCGGTTTCCTGGTCGCGCCGGTCTCGCTCTTTGATCTCAACGATCTGACGGATGTTCGCGTGCTCATAGAACGGCAGTGTATCAGGCTGGCGATCGATCACGGCGACGACCGTTGGGAGGCCGACATTATGGCCAATTTCCATCGGATGGATCGCCTGCAGAGCCGGCTTGGCGCGAGTTACTATCTCTCCGACGACTGGGCTGCGTTGCACGGTGCTTTCCACCTTTCGCTGGTCGTTGCATGCGGCTCGCCGAATCTGCTCGAAATCAGGCAGAAGCTCTTCGAGCGCGCCCACCGCTACCGCAGGATGTCCTCGCAGTTTCGCCCGCAATGGCGCGCAAAGGACGTCGAGCACAAGATGATCATGGATCGGGTCATCGCCCGCGACACGGCCACGGCCCAGGATCTGATCGAGCGGCATATCCGCGAGACGACCGAGAATGTCATCGCTCATGCAAGCCACCTTTTTGCGCAAGGTGGCGATTCTTTCGGGCGAAGGGATCCCGTGGCGGCGGAATAGGCCACTGAACGTTTCATCGGGCGCGATACACCGACGAGAGTTTCTCAATTGGCCGGAAGGAGGCGGACCGCGCCAATGCGCTTCGCTTCCTGCCATTGCGCGGAATCGAGGTACCCGGCAGGCTTGTTGCCTGCCGGGTACGTCACCGCTGGCCTACGAACGGGCACGCCCTTCAACTTGAACAACGAGGCTCACATCGTCGCCGATCATTCCGAGCGCGGCTTTCATGCCGAAGTCGCTGCGTTTGATCGAAGTGCGAGCGCTGAAGCCGACGACGTGGCTCTTGTCCCACGGGTTTTGGCCTTCCTTGTTGAAGGTGACGTCCAGCGTGACGGGTTTCGTGACGCCGGCGATGGTTAGATCACCGGCGATCGTGCCGGACTTGGCGTCCACCGCCTTGAATTCGTGCCCGACAAAGGTGATCTGGGGGAACTCTGTTGCGTTGAACCAGTCCGCGCCCTGGATGTCGCTATCTCGTTGGGTATTGTTGGTCGAGATGCCGGCAACTTTCACCGAAACATCGAGGCTGCTTTCGGTCGGTCGGGCAGCGTCGAACTCGAACGAGCCCGAGAATTCCTTCGCGATCCCGATCACCTGCGAGAAGCCGAGATGATCGATGAAGAATGCGATCCCTGAATGCACGGGATCAATATCGAATGTCCCGGCCGCCGCTCTTTCGGCGGTCAGCGGCAGCCAGGCGATGGTAGCGGCAAGCAAGGTGGTGCGCAGTAGCTTCGACATGGTTGTAGTTCCTCCCTGTTGATGGTTTTGACAGTCCTTTCCCGGGTCATACCGGGAAGCTTGAGCCGTACCGCGCAATCACAGTCGCCACGGATGCACCGACAGGCAGCAGGCACATCCCGACAAATGCGGCGAGTTGAACGACCTTGTTCGTGGCGCGGACCCGGCGCAGGATCGGATCGACGACAAAAGGCGTGACAAAGACCAAGGTGAGCACGGCCAGCGCCAGCATGTCGGTCTTGCGCGTGATCAGCGTGACGGTTTGCGCGGCCGCGATCGTGCCCCCTGCTCCCCCAAGAAGGGATGCGGAGCGAAATCCGAAGTTCGGATTTGAAATGTTGGCGGCGACAATGGCCGCGATGGCGGCTGCAAAAAGCAGGCTGAGCTGGAAGCTCGAGGACGATGCGCCCAACAGCGCGATCGGCGCGAATCCGGCGCATGCAATGCCGAGCAGTGTGGCGCGTCTTGTGCTGGACACGTCCTTGGACTGACCTTTTCCATTGGAAAGGCCATACATCACCAGCAGGCCCCATAGCGCAGCCGCCGCCACTTCTAGGAGCGCATCGGGCAGCCGAGCCGTTCCAATGTACGCGGCAGACGCGATCGGTTGGGCAAGGACGAGTGCACGACCCAGCCCGCCGCGGCCGGCGGCCTCGACCAGGACACCGAGCGCCGTTCCGATCACGGCCACGAAGAAGATCTTGTTGACCGCGCCCACGGGCGGAAAGGACGGCACCTTGTTGTAGGCGAGCCAGTAGGCGACCAGGAAGGAGGCCGGCACCAGGAGGTCTGTCCAGACCCGCCCGGCGCGCAGCCAGCGCAGCAGTCCAGCAGCGACAAGCGCCAGCAAACCCAGCACAGCCATGCCCAGGATCAGCGCTTCCTGTGGCGATCGCGCGAGGCCGCTCATGTCAGCAGTCCGTCAATGCTTCGAACCGCCGGCCGTCGGCAATACTCTTGGTAATGTGCATACGTCCTCCCTCTCGGCTTGATGTTGCATCAGCCGATTCACCGATCGATATATTGACATACCAATTGTTCTTTAGATACCAATTAGTATCTCGATCTGATATGCCTGTCAATGTGAATGGCGCCAAGGTCGCAGTAGCGACCCACATCTCGCCAGACAGATGAGCAAGCCGGTGCTCGCGCCGGACGTTTCAAGGGAGGACATCGTCATGACCAATCTGGAACCCGCCGGCCCAGTCGATCTTCGGCTCGCGGGCGGCGCGCAGGGGTTCAACTGGCTCCCCGTCTTCGTTGCCGACGAACAGGGCCTTTTCGAAAAGCACGGCATCCGCATCGTCTACAAGCGGATGGGCAGTGTCGAAAAGGCAACCACGGCCGTTCTCGAAGGCGAAGCGGACTTGGCGATCACGCCGCCGGAAGGCGCCGTCGCAGATTTCGTCAGGGGAGGAGAGTTGCGTATCGTGGCAGCCAACGCCGTGCGCCTGCCGATGTCCATCGTGGCGCGCTCGGGCATCAACTCGCTCGCCGAGCTGAGGGGGAAAAGGATCGGCACCTCCTCGCTGACGGAGGGGACTGCGATCTACACGCAGGTCATACTGGCCGCGGAAGGGCTGCACTATCCCGGCGACTATGAGTTTGCCTTGGCCGGCATTCATACGAAGCGGTGGGAGGCGCTCCAGGCGGGCGATATCGACTGCGCTCCGCAGCCCGCGCCGTGGAACTTCCTCGCGCAGGACCAGGGCTACAGCCTGCTCGGGGAGGTCTGCGCCGCTATCCCCGAGATCGTCTTCACCGCCATCATCGGAAAGGCTCCCTGGCTCGGCGCGAACCGCGATGTGGTGACCAGCTTCCTCAAGGCGCTGATCGAAGCGCATGCGGTCACCAATGATGCGGCCAACCATGGCATCACCCTGCCGATCTTCCAGCGCATCACCACGCCCGACAGTGAATCCCTGGCGCGGCGGGGGTTGGAATACATGCGCGGCATGGGCATGTGGCCGGACGGCCTTGCCGTACCGGACAAGGCGCTCAGGACGACGATCGACCTGATGGTCAGGGCCAACCTGCTCGACAAGTCGAAGCGCGGCGCGGCGGAAGGCGTCTTCGACAGGCGCTATCTGGAAGGCGCCGCCTGATCACCCGTGGCCGGCGATCCATGCGCGGCCAACCGCGAGGCGACGGCCGCGACGATGCCCGGGCGGTTCCTGCCGCGACGCGTCAGAAGATATTCTCTCATCCGCCGGGGTGCCGCGGTCGCTCTGAGAGCACGGCCATCTGGTCTGCGGCCTCGATGTCGAGGCCCATTCCAAGGTGAAATGTTTGGCAGCTGGCACTCAGCTCGATCCGAGCCATGCTGGCGTGCTCAGCGCGTCAATGTTTGCCGGTCTTGATGACCTTTTCGAAGTAGGGTGCCGGTGCAACCTTCGCCCTGATCTCGCGCAACTGGTGCTTCTCTACCGTGTTGCGGCGCGAATCAGGCTCGCCCCACACAAGCGTGACTTCGGTTCCCGGTTGTGCATGCTCGATTTCGACAAGCCCCAGCGAGATAAAGCGGTTGGCGTTTGCCGTGAAAGACGGCCAGGTCGAGATCCCCGCAACCTTGTCCTTCTTCATGACGGCATCGACCTGGAATGTGGCGTACATGGGCATCGGCATGTTGGGGAACTTGGCGGGGGTGCCGTTGGCCGGGAAGATGGAGTCCTGCATCACGGCGGCCGCATCCTCGTCGTTCCACTCAAGCGTCACCTTCGTGCGGCGCTGGTTGTTCGCCCTCTCCAGCAAGGCGTCGCGGCCGATGAAGTCGCGGCCGAAGTCGATCACGTTCCTGTAGCCGAGCTCGATCGGGTCGACATAGTAGTCCGTGATGTCGTCCGACACGAAACTGCCGCCGAGTGAGGCGACCGCCTCCAGGAAGTAGTTGTTCAGCCACTCGCGGTAGGGCTTCATGTCATCGCTGTGATAGATGGCCGGCAACGGCATCGGCACCCAGCCGGACTCCTGTGCAGTGGTCGAGTAGGCAAGGGCGCCGATCTTGCGCATCCCGTATTTCTCGCCGGTCTTCTCCAGCGCCTCGCGCACCGCCTGCTGGTCGTCCTAGGCTCCGTAGATCTCGAATCCGGGTTCGCCGGCCATGCCGTGCCGGAGGGCACGGACGGATTTGCCTGCAATCTGGAACTCGCCGATGTTGAAGAACTTGATCTCCGGCAGGCCGCCGCCGCTCGCCTCGTGCATCAGCGCAAGGGCGTTCGGCCCCTGGATCTGGACGCGGAACACCTCGCGTGTGCCGGAGCGGATCGAGAAATTGTCGTCCTTTTTCGCCTCGACATCATAGTTGCTCTTCTCCGCATTGTAGAGCACCCAGTCGCTTGCGAAGGGAGCGCCGACGATGCGAAAGAAGTCCTCGGCCTCACGGAAGATGATGGCGTCGGCGATGTAGAACCCGTCGTGGCCCGCCAGCACGAGCTGTTTGGCGCGCAGGACCGGGAACGGGTCGAACTTGTTGACAGCGATCTCCGAGAGGAAGGGGATGACCTGCGACCCGCGCAGGTGCAGTTCAGTCATGTGGTAGGACTGCTCGAGCAGCGCGCAGCTATCCTTCCACGCACGCACTTCGTCGCGCCAGTTCGTGAACTCGGGCGGAATGACGGGAAAGCGGTAGGGCCCGAGGTTGGAGCCGCGGAGCAGATTTACCGGACCTCCCGCCGCCTCCAGGATGCTCTCGAGGCTCTTCGGTGCCTCATTCGTCGTTGCCATGTCACTTCCTCCATTTTGTCTTCGTTATTTCACTTGGCGGCCCGGCTGGTGACACGGGCTTTAGCGAGCTTCACCTGAAACCAGGTCGCAGGCCGCCGCGTGCAGGAGCGTATTTCCGACGCGGCTTCCCGTCGCGGCGCTAGAGCGGCGCTCGCTTCGCGCGGTGAGGGCCCGTGCGGGAAAAGCCAAGATGTCCTCCCAATGAGTGTCAATACAGCGGCCGGATCCGGCCCTGACCATGCGCCTCAGGGGCGACTTTCAGAACAGATCCACGGCGTGAAAAATCACTCAGATGCCAATTAGTATCCAAAAATCAATTGGAATGTAAATGCGCAATTTTCCTGACTCGCGAGGGCGGCCGATGGACCGGTAGAAAAGAGTTGCCGCTGAGCCAGCGCGCGATCTCAGTGGGGTCAGCGCATCGACGTTGGCAAGGCGAATAATCCTGTGGCCGCTCCGAGCGGCGGAATGAAGCAGATGGCGAGGAGTGTCGACATCCGTCGCCGTGTGCTGAAAAGTGCAGGCGACGAGATGCGGCAAAATTCCGTCAAATCGCCGCGATCGCCGAATGTCGGTATCAGTGATTGCGTGTCCCCGAAGTTGGTCTGCCGTTAATGTTGCCTCGGCAAAGTGACGCCGGACGGGCATTTATTCGGAGTCATCACCGCTGCGTTCGCCACCGAATACGAGAACATACGAAGGATATGGCTGGGCGAACCACCCGCTAACCGATTGTTTTTGTTGAAAAGACGACGTCCCTCCGGACCCGCCATAACTATTGATTTTATTGATAAAAATATGCCTCGGCCCAAAACGTTTTGGGCCCATTGTGGGCCCAAAGGAAAGGGCGGCCGATATGCCGCCCTGCGCATGGTCGGTTGATTTCACTTACTTGACGACGCGCAGTGCCGCTCGCTGCTTCATCGCACGTTCGTTGATGGCGCGGGCTATGTCGACAGCCATTCGCTTCTTGTTGGCCTCTCGGACATATTCGTCCGTGACCGTCACGGAAGAATGCCCCATCGCCTCCATGATGGCGCGCGCTTGGACGTTGCATTCGGCGAGATATGTGCCGAAGTACGGCGTAGCCCGTGCAGAGTGTAGCCCTCCGGAATGCCGGCCTGCTTGTTCCAATGTGCCATCATGCCGGTGAGGCTCTTTTCCGCGAATAGACGCCCATAGGCATTCTTCAGCACAGTCCCGCCTTTCGAACGATCGAGCGGCGCCAACGCTTGCGCCAGCTTGTCGACGATGGGGATAAACATCTCGCGGCCGCCGTGACGGTTGCGGTTCTTCTTCTGCCGGAAATCGAAGGCCCTCGATCACCTCCAGAGAGCCATCGAACAGTTCCCGAGCGCTACGGCAAGTGCAGCAATGAGGGGCAGTCGACTGTGTCAGCGCCTGTTCTTACGACCGTCACCTGCCCGACTGCGAACCACATTCTGCAAGTGGTTCGCATTGCCCTCGGCCTTTGGACGATTAGTCATTTTTAGGCAAATCATGAATGCTCTTGGCGCTTCACACGGCGCAATCCAAGCAAGTCGAGAATGGATGGAACTTGGTCAGATCACTGCTTCTTCCAGGAACGGTTCATCGCGCTCTATGCGTTCGTAGCTGAATGGCGACAGGTCGAGCGTCTGAAAAGCCCCGTGGATAATCAGCTCCGATACTGCCCGGCCTACGGCCGGTGACTGTTGCAGGCCGTGCCCGGAGAACCCGTTGGCGAACATGAAGTTGGTCACCTCCGGGTGGAAACCGACGATGCCGTTGTGGTCGAGCATGTTGTACTCGTAATGGCCGGTCCAACTCGTCTGAACCTTCAATGCGTCGAAGGCTGGAATGCGGTGCCAGAGCGCCGGCCAGATGTAGTCGTCGAACTCTTCATGGTGCATCTCGAAGTCGTCGTAGTCGGCCGGTCCGTCGCCTTGCGGCGTGTTGCCTGTGAGGAAAAGCTCCCCTTCGGGACGCACGAACGTACCGGACAGGTCGATGACATTGGGCATCCGGCCGGGGATAGGGTTGGCGCTGG
This sequence comes from Mesorhizobium kowhaii, assembly GCF_042431665.1. Lineage (NCBI taxonomy): Bacteria > Pseudomonadati > Pseudomonadota > Alphaproteobacteria > Hyphomicrobiales > Phyllobacteriaceae > Mesorhizobium > Mesorhizobium kowhaii. The sequence continues at coordinate 22,797 of NZ_JBHLYT010000018.1, read as the reverse complement.
CGAAGACGAAGCTGTAGCGCTTGTAGGGCGCGACGGGGATCGACAGGCCGGCCATGGCGGCGACCTGTTGCGCGCGCGGGCCTGCGGCGTTGACCAGTGTTCCACAGCCGATCGTCTGGCCGGTCGCGAGGCGCACCGAGATGACCCGCCCATCGGCAACATCCAGTCCCGTCGAGGCATTGTCGATATACTCGACACCGCTGGCGCGGGCGGCCCGGCGGAACCCGTTCATCATGCCCATGGAATCGAACCAACCCTCTTCCCGCGCCCCCCAGGAACCGCCGCCGAGATCCTCGACATTCAACCAGGGAAAGCGCTCCTTCAGCGGACCTGGCTCGAGGAAGACCGTGTGGGCGCCAAGGCTACGCTGCAGATCGACGCGCTCACGCGCCGCCTCCACGCCATCGGGTGAGCAGCAGTAGAGATAGCCATGCTCGCGAAAGCCGAGGTCGGGCGCCGGTTCGTCCTTGTAGAAGGGTGCCATCCGCTCCTGGAAGGTCCGAATGATCTCGATGCCGAACTGGCTGATCTTCACATTGATCGGATTGGAATATTGCTGGCGGATGGCGCTGGTGGAGAGCGCCGTCGACGAGAACTCGTAGCTGCTGTCGCGTTCGACCACGAGGATCGAGGCGCCGCTGCCCTGCGCCTGGCTCAGCCAATAGGCCGTCGACGAACCGATGACCGCGCCGCCGACGATGACGATGTCATAGCTCGTGCGCGACGGCGCCTTGTAAGGAGGGATTGCCACAGTCTGTCTCCGGTCTATTGGTTGAACGAAGCGACCAGGGCATCCGAACCCCGCGCCAGCAGGCCGAGGTCGGAACCGACGGCAACCATGGTGAAGCCGTCGGCGAGATAGCGGTCGGCGTCTGCCTTGACTGGCGCCAGAATGCCGCTTGCCTTGCCTGCCGACGTTGCGGCCTTGCGTACGGACGAAATTGCCTCTTGCACATGCGCCGCGCCGGGGTTGCCCATCGCACCCATGTTGGTGGACAGGTCCCCAGGACCGACAAAGAGGACGTCGACGCCGTCAACCGCGGCAATTTCGGCGGCATTGGCGACGCCGGTCTCGTCCTCGATCTGCACGGCAAGCAACTGCTGGGCGCGCGCATTGGCATGATAGCCGGTGATGCGGCCGAATGCGTTGGCGCGATGGCCGACGGAGAAGCCGCGGACGCCGCCCGGGGCATAGGTCATCGCGGCGACGATGGTGCGCGCCTGCTCCGCCGTCCGCACATTGGGGATCATCAGGCTGCGTGCGCCGATGTCCAGCGCCTGCTTGATCAAATTGGCGTCGTCGGACGGCAGCCGCACCACCGCCTCGCTATCGAAGCCGCCCATGACCTGCAGCTGCGCCATGATGCTGCGCAGATGGTTGGGGCTGTGCTCGCCGTCGATCAGCACCCAGCCGGCGCCGGAGCCCGCGACGATCTCGGTGGTCAGGGCCGAGGCTAGCGAGCACCAGATGCCGATGTGAGCCCGGCCTGCCGCCATGGCGGCCTTCAATGTGTTGCGGCGCTCCTGCATTTTTGCGATCGGTCTCCCGTGAAAGACGGTTCATTGAAATTTGTATGATGTCCTATATCATATGACATTAATTCGCTGCAAGATACGTCCGGGCGCCCAAAATCCTGAGCGATCATGAACAGTCAAAAGAAAAGGAGTGAACCGATGCGCGGAACCGGCAAGGCCGACATCTTCGTGATGCTGGCCCATCCAGTGGCACATGCCAAGAGCCCCGGCATATTCAACGAGATCTTCGAGCAGAAGGGCCTCGACAGCCTCATGGTACCGCTGAGCTGCCGGCCGGAGGATTTCGAAACCTTCTGGGCCGGCATCACGGCGGCCGAGAACATCCGCGGCGTGATCATCTCGTGCCCTACAAGATCGCGGTCTACCACAAGTGTTCCGCCGCCCACGACCGCGCCGCACGAGTCCAAAGCGCCAATTCGGTCCGCCGGCTGCCGGATGGAAGCTGGTACGCCGACAATTTCGACGGCGTCGGCTTCATCGAAGGGCTCAAGGCGGGCGGGCATCTGATTGCCGGCCGCCGCATCCTCCAGGTCGGCGCCGGCGGCGCCGGCGCGTCGCTGACCTACTGTCTGGCCGAAGAGGGCGCTGCGGAGATCCGCTTGGCCGACATCGACAGTGGCCGCGCGGAGAAGCTCGCTTCGCTCGTCAGCAAGGCGTTTCCAAAATGCCGTATCGAGGTCGGCCAACCCGATCCGTCTGGCATGGACATGGCGATCAACGCGACGCCTTCCGGGCTGAAGGCCAACGATCCGCTGCCTATGGATGTGACCAAGCTGACACCGGACATGACGGTCGTCGACATCATCATGGACCCGGCCGAGACGGCGCTGCTCAGGGCAGCGAAGGAGATCGGCTGCCGCATCCAGCCGGGGCGCCCGATGATGGATTTCCAGGTCGAAGCAATGTCCGCTTTCTTCGACATCGAGCAGAAGGACGGCGGCAATGGCTGAGACATTGACGGCCGTCGTCATCGGCGGCACTTCCGGTATCGGACGCGCGATAGCGCTGCGCTTCGCCGAGGACGGCTACCATGTGGTCGTCGCCGGCAGGGATGCGGCACGAGGCAATCAGGCGGTCGACGCCTGCGGCGCGGCGGGCGCGCCGCGCGCTCTGTTTGCCCAGACTGATGTTGCCGATGCCCACTCGGTGGAAGCGCTGGCGCAGGCCGTCAGCGATGCGTTCGGCACGCCGCATGTCGTCGTCAATTGTGCCGGTATCCTGCAGAGCGGCAAGCACGTGCTCGACCAGGACCTGGACGAAGATGAGAGGATGTGGAGGGTGAATTATCGCGGCACCCTGCTGGGTTGCCAGGTCTTCGGCCGGCTGATGTCGGCTGCCGGTCGCGGCGCCATCCTGAATGTCGGCTCGCTTGCCTCTTTCGCGCCGCTGTCGCTGCCCGCCTACACTCCTGGAAAGCATGCCGTTCTAGCGCTGACCCAGATCCTTGCAGCCGAACTCGGCCCGCACGGGGTGCGCGTCAATGCGGTGGCGCCCGGCTACACGCTTTCCGATGGGCTGAAGGCCAGGATCGCCAAGGGCGAGCGCAACCCTGAAGCCATACAGGCGACCACGGCGCTGCGCCGCTTCGTCGAGCCGCGCGACGTTGCCGAGGCGGCCTTGTTCCTCTGCTCGGAGCGTGCCGCGTCGATAACCGGCGTGACCCTGCCCGTCGATGCCGGCTGGCTCGTTCAGGCCCCTTACGCGCAGTACCTGCAGGGCAACCCCATCCGGCAGACGCCGGCAATCTGACAAGGAAAATCCAGTGAGTGATATCAGGCGCTTCGACTTCGACACCCGCATCCACCACGGCGTCATCCACGACGGCACGCTGTACCTCACCGGCCAGGTCGCCAGACCCGGCCAGTCCGCGGCCGACCAGATGCGCGAGGTGCTCGGCAAGGTCGACGGGCTCCTTGCCAAGGCTGGTACGGACAAGACCCGCATCCTCCACGTCCAGATGTGGCTGGACGACGTCAGGGATTTCGACGAGGTCAACACGGTCTGGGACGCCTGGATGCCGAAGGAGCATGCACCGGCGCGCTCTTCCGGTGAAGGACGCATGGCCAAGCCCGGAATGCTGGTCGAGTTGATCGTCACCGCGGCGGTTTGAATGGTCCTGTCGGTTCGGGCATCATCCCGAATCTGGCGAGAGGGAGACTGATGACGAAGCGCAAGCCGCTGTCCACCGTCGTGGCGGAGAGCCTGTCTGAAAAGATCCGTTCAGGATCGCTGCTGCCCGGTGCGCAATTGCCGACCGAGGCGGAGCTTTGCGCCGAATACGACGTCAGCCGCACGGTGGTGCGGGAAGCGGTGGCGCGGCTGCGCTCCGAAGGCCTGGTGGTGCCGCAGCAGGGACGCGGCATGTTCGTCAGCGAAACGCCGGCGCCACGCAATTTCTCGATACCCGACGAGGCGCTCAGAACCTTGCCGGAAACCATCGCCTTGCTCGAACTCAGACTGAGCGTCGAGGTGGAGTCCGCCGGGCTCTGCGCCGAACGGCGAAACGACGCGGAGGCGAGTGCTATCCGTGCCCTGATGGAACAGGTCGACGCTCAGCAGGCGGATCCCGCTATGGTCCAGATACACTACGACTACGACTTCCACCTGGCGATCGCCAAGGCGGCACGCAATGAATTCATCCATGGTTTCCTGAGTTACCTCAGGCCGATGATCGTTCCACGCTTTCAACTGGGCTACGTGGTTACGCCCGCACTCAAGGACAGCTACTACGCACGCATTCACAACGAGCACAAAACCATCGTCGACGCCATCGAAAGGCAGGACGGCCGCGCCGCGCGGCAGGCCATGCGCAAGCACCTGCACAACAGCCTCGGCCGCGTGCGCGCCTTAGCACGGGCTTCGGGTGTCGAGGCAACCGATGCGGAACAGAAGGCCGCCGCGGCCTCCCTCTTCACCGATCTGAAAAGGCCCGTCCCGACCGGCGGATAGGGCCTGGCGACTTCGATCATATAGCCGTTCGCCCGGAACCAAATTAGCCACGCATTGCGAAAGCCATGTTTTTGCTCCGCCGGCCAGCAGGGATCGTTTCCAGTGGGCAGATGGCACCACCTTCTCGCTGTTTCCTTGAGTTTGCGGCCTCCGCGACCGTACAAACCCCGCGAGAGATTTCGGAGGCAAGGCGATCTTTCGAAAGTTAATCTTTCCTTTTTGCTGGTTTTCTTGGTTTCGCGGCATCGGTCCAGGCCGCACACTGAAAACCAGGCAAACGGGAAAAGCCCACGTGACGACAGCCTTCATCACCGGAGCTACGAGTGGCATAGGGCGGGCCATAGCGATCGCATTGAGCGACGCTGGCTATGACGTCTATGCGGTCGGGCGCAGCCCGGCGGCGCTCAAGGAGCTGCAGGCCGAGCGGGCCAGCATCGTGCCGATCGCCGTCGACATCACCGACCGCGAGGCGCTGGAATCGGTTCTGGCGGATCTGACCATCGACGTGCTGATCAACAATGCCGGGATCATGCCGCCGCTGGGCAATTTTGCCGATATGACGATCGCCGATATCGACACCACGCTGGAGGTAAACCTCAGCGCGGCAATCCTGCTCACCCGCCTCGTTGTCCCGCGGATGCGCGAACGGCAGTCTGGCCACGTGTTGTTCACCGGCTCCACCGCGGGCCACGCTGCGTATTCCAACATTGCCGTCTATTCGGCCACCAAGGCGGCGATATCGGGCTTTGCCGCCGCGCTTCGCGCTGACCTTTCCCCATCAGGCATACGCGTCACCGAGATCGTCGCCGGCCGTGTCGAGACGCAGCTCTACAACGACATCCTAGACGCCGAGGCGCGCGCGGCCATGTACGCCGGCAAGGTGGTGCAGCCTGATGACGTGGCCAGGATGGTCGTCGCGGTACTCACCCTGCCCACATGGGCCGACGTTACCCGTTTCGACATCATGCCGACCTGGCCGACCTCGCCGAGCGGCACCAAGTAAGGAAAACTGGAATGAAGGATCTTTCCGTTCTGATCGTCGGTGGCGGCGCCGGCCTCGGTGCCCTTCTGGCCCGAATGGCTGTCGAGGCCGGGGCGGCAAAGATCGGCATCATCGACATCAACCAGGAAGCTGCCGAATCCGCGCTCGCACCGGCAAAGGCCAAGGGCCTGCCGACTGCGGCCGCTGCGTGCGACATTCAGGTCGGCGCTCAGTGCCACGCCGCCTTCGACGCCATCGTTGCCAAGCTCGGGCGCATCGACACATTGATCAATTGCGCCGCAATCTACCCGCGCCGCCCGATCCTCGAGATTTCCGACGCCGATTGGGATGCCTCCAATGGCATCAACATCAAAGGCACCTACCACATGATGGTGGCTGCCGTTCGCCACATGCAATCGCAGGAGCCGAAGAGCCATGTCCGCGGCCGCATCGTAAACCTGACTTCAGTCGACGCGTTCAAGGCGCATCCGCAGAACGCCCACTATGCGGCAACGAAGGCCGCGGTGGTCAGCCTTACCCGCTCCTTCGCTCATGACGTGGCAAAGCACGGGATCCTGGTGAATTCGGTAGCCCCGGCCGGCATGGCCACGGAGAAGGCAAAAGCCCTCGGCTTCCTCGAGGAACTGGCCAAGGCGAGCCCGCTCGGGCGTGGCGCCGAACCCACCGAGATTGCCGAGTGGGTGCTCATGACCGGTGGCCCGAAGAACACCTACATGACCGGAGAAAACATAATAGTTTCAGGTTGTTACATATATGCCTGAGCTGTTTCTGGCGCCGACGGCGACTGAATTGCAGCGGTGCACGATCAACCGAACCTCAAGCGAGAAGGAGCGAAATTTACAATGACCGGCAAGCTGCGCCTTCCGTCGCTCAATGCGCTTCGCGTTTTCCACGCCGTCGCGCAACACAAGAGCTTTCGGCAGGCGGCAGATGAATTGCTGGTCACGCCGCAGGCCGTCGGACAGCAGATCAAGCTTCTGGAGGATACGCTTCAGGTGACGCTGTTCGAGCGCAAGGGCCGGTCGGTCGAATTGACAGAGTCGGCCATCCTTCTCTCGCATTATGTCAAAGCCGGATTTGACGAGTTCTCGGAAGGCGTTCGCCGCGTCACCAAGTCGAACTACCGGGACCGCATCAACCTGAATGCGAGCCCTTACTTCGCGACCCACTATCTGCTGCCGCGGCTATCCCTATTCCGGGAGATATTGCCGGGCGCCGATCTGCGCCTGACGACGATGGTCGACCTGCCCGATTTCGGACGCGACGACATCGATATGACCGTCCAGTGGGGCTACGGCAATTGGCCGGACTACGAGACCACGCTGCTGGTGCCGGATCCGAAGGTCATTTGCTGCACTCCGGCCATCGGCGAGAAGATCAAGTCGGCGCAGGACCTGACACTGTTCACGTTGCTGGACACCGTCAAGTCGAAGCGACTTTGGCCAGACATTTTACGGCATCTTGCCGTCGAGCAGACGGATGGCAACCGAAGCATCAGCTTCGACGATGCGGCAACCATGCGCCGTGCAACCTTGCAAGGCATCGGCGTCGGTCTCGTTTCCGTCATCGACGCCGAGGAAGACCTGAGGTCGGGCGCGCTGGTCGCGCCAGTTGGCCGCGACGCCCTTGCTGATATGCGGCCGGAGGAGGTCCCTGGATTCTACCTGATCGTCCCGCGGGGGCACCTGCGCGTGAAGGCGGTCGCCGCCCTTCATCGATGGCTCGCCCAGCAGGACTGGGGAAGCGATCTGAAGATTTCCTCCCTGCCGAAACCGGCCCCGCTTTCCGACTAGGAGCGGCTTTGAGACCGAGTTCCGAAAGAAACGTTTCGGACCTCCAAAAACAAGAAACCAAACAACCTCAACAGTGGAGACGGAACATGAAAATGATGAAATGGGGGGCCGCTGCCATGGCCCTTGGCCTCGTGCATTTCTCGGCGACGGCCGAAGCGGCGGGCGGCAAGACGCTGGAGACCGTCAAGGCTCGCGGCGTGCTCAATTGCACCGGCCATGACGGATCCTATCTCGGCTTCGCCGAAGTCGACGACAAGGGCAACTGGAAGGGCATGGACATCGACCTCTGCCGGGCGGTGGCCACGGCCGTCTTCGGCGATCCGGCAAAGCTGAAGATCGTGCCAATCAGCTGGGCCCAGCGCTGGCCATCTCTTCAGTCGGGCGATGTCGACATCATCATCAAGGCATCAGGCGGCACGCTCAGCCGCGACACTGAGCTCGGGTTGCAATTCTCCACCTCCTATTACCTCGGCACGACCAAGGTGATGGCGCACAAGGAGCTCAATCTCAAGTCGCTCAAGGACGCCGCCGGCGGCACGATCTGCATTCCCGCCGGGACGTCGCAGGAACAGCAGGTCGCGGCCTATACGGCCAAGCTTGGCATTAAGCTCGAGCCCGTGCTGATTGAAAAGACGGAGGAGCTGGAGCAAGCCTATTTCTCAGGGCGCTGCGATCTCTATGCGCAGTGGGGGCCGACTCTGGCCATTGCGCGCATCGCCAAGGGCAAGGTCGAAGACCATGTCATCCTGCCTGACGTGCTCGCCGTCGAGCCTGAAGTCATGATCATGCGGCAAGGCGACGACAATTGGGTCGACATCGCCAACTGGACGCTCAGCACCCTGATCTTCGCCGAGCAGGAAGGCATCACGTCCAAGAACGTCGACGAGATCAAGGCCAAGCCGACTTCGCCGCAAGTCGCCAAATTCCTCGGCGTCACGCCAGGCATGGGCAAGGGTCTCGGTCTCGATGACGACTGGGCCTACAAGGTGATCAAGAACGTCGGCAATTACGGCGAAATCTTCGATCGCGATCTCGGCAAGGACTCGCCCTACAAGATGGACCGCGAACTGACCAACCTGTGGAACAATGGCGGTGTCCTGTTCCCGCTGGTGATCGACTGATCCGTTCTTAACGCATCCCGCTCCAAGCCCCGCCCGGCTTCTGCCGGGCGGGGCCGGCGACAATTCGGGAAGGATCTTGGGATGGTCAGCCTGCTGAGAAATCAAAAGGTCCGCAACGCGGTGTTGCAGGTCCTGTTTGTCGGCTCGATCGCCGCGCTGGTGCTTGCCGGTATCGTGATCGCTCGCCGGAACCTGGCCGCGCAAGGGATCACCTCCGGATTCGACTTCCTGTTCAAGTCGACGGGTTGGGATGTCAATTTCTCGCTGCTGCCCGCCACGGCCAACGATCCCTATTGGTGGTACTTCCTCATCGGCATCATCAACACGCTGTTTCTGGGCAGCGTCGGCCTGATGCTGGCGACGATCGTCGGAACGATCGTGGGTCTGGCGCGGACGTCCTCGAACGACTTGGCGCGGCTGCTCGGCCGCACCTATGTGGACATCTTCCGAAACATCCCACTGATCCTCCAGGTCTTCTTCTGGTACGCGATCATCACGCATCTGCCGACGCCGCGCAGCGCGCATGAAGCCTGGGGCTTTCTGCTCACCAGCCGGGGGCTCTACATCCCGTTTCCCAATGTCAGCAATGCGGCGTTTGCCGCAGCCACATTGGCTGTGGTCGCGGCCATCGTGCTGCCGACCTGGCTGGGCAGGACGTCGCGCCTTAGCCAACCAATTGGTCAGCGGCGCGCCATCCAATTTACCGCCGCGGCAGCGGCACTTGCCAGCGCGGCTATCAGTCTGGCCGTTGGACGTTTGCCGGATCTGCCGCTGCTGGACTTCCCGGCACTGCAAGGGCTCAATTTGAGAGGCGGCCTGCGCATTCCACCGGAGTTCGCCACACTCGCCATCGCCATCGCGATCTATGGCGGCTCCTACATCGCGGAGATCGTACGCGGAGGCTTCAAGTCTGTCGGCAAGGGTCAGGTCGAGGCAGCGCTTTCCCTGGGCCTCAGTCCCTGGCGGGTCTTCACGCTGGTGCGGCTCCCGCTGGCGCTGCGCGCCATGCTGCCGATCCTCGCCAACCAGTACGTCTGGCTGATGAAGGCGACCACGATGGGCATCGCGGTGGGCTTCACCGACTTCTTCATGATCGTGGCGCTGACGATCAACCATTCCGGCCAGACCCTCGAAGCGATCGGCATCCTGATGGCGGGTTTCCTTGCCATCAACCTAAGCCTTGCCGCCGTCTTCAATCGCATCAACAAAGCAATCGCCCTCAAGGGCAATCAACTGAGGGGTTGAGAAATGGAGATGGTCGTTGTCGCTCCGCCCGCTCCCGGCAGGCTCGAGGATTTGAGGCGACGCTTCTTTGCGACGCCGCTTCAGGCAGTTTTGTCGCTGGCTTGCCTGACGATCATGGTCTTCCTGGCCTGGAAGCTCCTGAACTGGGCGGTTTTCTCAGCTGTCTTCACGACCAGCGGCGGGCCGGAAGCCTGCCAGGCGGCAGCGGGAGCCTGCTGGTCGGTCATTGCTGCCAGATGGCGGATCATCTTCTTCGGCCTCTATCCCTATGAAGAACAATGGCGCTCGGCCCTGGCCTGTGTGGTCGTGGTGGTCATGACGGTGTTGAGCTGCATCCCGGCATTCTGGACGGGCCGTCGAATTGCGCTCGTATGGGGCGCTGGAACGGCCCTTTTCTACGTGTTGATGAAAGGCGGCGTGCTTGGCCTCGCCCATGTCGGCGAGGAAGCGTGGGGAGGACTGGCGCTCACCCTCTTCATCTTCGTGACGACCTGCCTGGTCGGCTTCCCGCTGGCGATCTGCCTGGCTTTGCTGCGCCGGTCGGAGCTGCCCTGGATTTCGCGCACCACCGGCCTCATCATCGACGGGGTCCGCTCGCTTCCGCTGATATCGATCCTCTTTACATTTGCAGTGGTTTTGCCGTTCGCGCTGCCGCAATGGCTGCAGGGCGACAAGCTGTACCGGGTGATCCTGGGCTCGGCCCTGTTCTTCTCCGCCTATCAGGCGGAGATCGTGCGCGGCGGCATGCAGGGCGTTCCGACAGGACAGGAGGAGGCTGCCATGGCGCTTGGCATGCGCTATTGGCAACGCATCGGCCGCATCCTTCTGCCGCAGGCCATGCGCAACGCGCTGCCGGCCACCATCAACCAGTTCGTCATCTCGTTCAAGGAGACCTCACTGGTGATCATCGTTGGCTTCTTCGAGATACTGGCTTCCGGCAATGCCGCTTACGGAACCGGCGAATGGCGCTTCGCCTATGTCGAGGTCTACGCCTTCATCGCCTTCATCTACTTCGTCTTCGTCTTTAGCCTGTCCCGCTATGGGGCCTTTCTCGAGCGCCGCATGTCGATCAGCGAACGGTAAGGAAGCGCGCAAGTGATATCAGGCAATTCGACCGAACCCGGTGGGCCGGCGCTCCGCATCGAAAACCTCGATAAGTACTACGGTACTTTCCACGCGCTGCGGAGGGTAAACCTTGCCGTGGAGCGGGGAGAGAGGATCGTCGTCTGCGGACCCTCCGGATCCGGCAAGTCCACCATGATCCGCTGCATCAACCGCCTCGAGCAGCACAATGGCGGCCGGATCGCCGTACTCGGCACCGAACTCAACGACGACGTCGGCAACATCGACGAGATCAGGCGCGAGGTCGGAATGGTGTTCCAGCATTTCAACCTGTTTCCGCACATGACGGTGCTGGAGAATTGCATGCTTTCCCCCATGATCGTGCGCAAGCAGCCGCGAGCGCAAGCCGAGGCAACGGCCCGGCGCTATCTGGAAAAGGTGCGCATTCCCGAGCAGGCCATGAAATATCCCGGCCAACTGTCCGGTGGTCAGCAGCAGCGGGTTGCGATAGCGCGCGCTCTTTGCATGCAGCCGCAAATCATGTTGTTCGACGAGCCGACCTCGGCCCTCGATCCGGAAATGGTCTCCGAGGTGCTGGACGTCATGGTTACGCTGGCCTCCGAAGGCATGACGATGATCTGCGTGACCCACGAGATGGGCTTTGCGCGCCGCGTGGCGGACCGGGTCATCTTCATGGACAGCGGCGAGATCGTTGAGGAGGCGCCGCCGGAAACCTTTTTCACCACGCCGCGGAACGAGCGGACGCGCCAGTTCCTGTCGCAAGTGCTTGACCATTGATGGGGTCGACATGACTGATCCTGCCGCCGCGCTGGCCCAAATGCTCGGCCCGAAAGGCTGGCTTTCGGGAGAAGAGGCCGAGCCCTATCGCCAGGACTGGCTGAAGCGCTACGGCATCGCGCCGCTTGGCGTGGCCCGGCCGATCAGCACGGCGCAGGTCGCCGAAATTGTGACGCTCTGCTGCGACGCAGGGATGAACGTGGTGCCGCAGGGAGGCAATACCGGGCTGTGCGGCGGCGCCGTCGTCGAACGAGCCGGAGGCATCATCCTGTCGCTTTCGCGCATGGCGGCGATCGGCGAGCCTGATGCGGCAAGCGGCTCGGTTGTCGTCGATGCTGGCGTCATCCTGTCCGCGCTGCATGATGCGCTGGCGCCGCATGGCCTGGTCTTTCCCATGCATCTGGGTGCCGAAGGGAGCGCGCGGATCGGCGGGCTGATCGGCACCAATGCCGGCGGCAGCCATGCGCTGCGCCATGGCGTGATGCAGGACCTCGTCCTCGGCCTGGAGGTCGTGCTGCCTGACGGCTCCATCTGGAACGGATTGCGGGCGGTGCTGAAGGACAATGCCGGCTATCAACTGCGCAAGCTGTTTTGCGGCGCGGAGGGCACGCTGGGCGTCGTCACGCGTGCGGTCCTGAAGCTCTCTCCAGCGCCCAGGCAGCGGGCGACGGCGCTTATCACCTTGGGCGACAGCGCCGCCGCGGTTGCCTTCGGCACGTATCTGCGGGGGGAGGCGGGTGAATTCCTGACCGGTCTTGAATTCTTCTGCGATTTCGGACTTTCGCTTGCCTTGAAGCATCTGCCCGGGCTGAGCTTCCCGTTGGAAAGCCGGGGCGATGTCCATGTGCTGGTGGAACTGACGTCAAGCTCCACGCGCGTGCCGCTGGATGAAATACTGGCGTCGGCTCTGGAATGGGGGATGGAGCGAGGGCTGATCCTGGACGGGGCGCTGGCCATGTCGGACGCGCAGCGAGCCCATTTCTGGCGTCTGCGGGAAGAACAGCCGGAGGGCCAGCGGCTGGAGGGCGAGCAGCTCAAGCACGACATCTCCGTGCCGGTCGGCCGCATCGCCGAGTTCATCGACAAGGGGCAGGCGCTCTGCCAGGGCATACTGCCGGGCGTGCGCATCAATCCCTTCGGCCATCTGGGCGACGGCAACATCCACTACAATTTGTCTCCGCCGGTAGGTCGTGCCGATTTCGACTGCAAGGCGACGGAGATCGCACAGGCGCTGGCGGCGCTCGCCACCGAGATGAACGGCAGCTTCGCCGCTGAGCATGGCCTCGGCCGGGCAAAGATCGCATTGGCCGACCGCAATCGCAGTCCCGTCGAACGGGACCTGATGGCCCGGCTGAAACATGCCCTCGATCCGCTGAACACAATGAACCCCGGCGTCATCGTCGCGAACCCGTCGAGAAAGAAAAACTTTCCAATGAATGGGATTTCTTGATTTCGCCGCGAGGCCCCAAAGTGCAGGTTCGGCTGCAATCAGCCTTGGCGTTTCGCCCGGGCCAACAAGAAGTGGATGGATGATGCGCAATGGGGGCCAGCTTCTTGTCGAGTGCCTGATGGCGCTCGGTGCAAGCAAGAGCTTCGGCGTGCCGGGGGAAAGCTACCTGGCCGTGCTGGATGCGCTGCACGACACGGCCGGAAGGCTGGACTATGTGCTGTGCCGAAATGAAGGCGGTGCTGCGTTCATGGCCTCGGCCTATGGCAAGTTGACGGGCTCTCCGGGCATCTGTTTCGTGACGCGCGGGCCGGGCGTTGCCAATGCGTCCATCGGCGTGCACACGGCCATGCAGGACAGTTCGCCGATGCTTCTGTTCGTCGGCCAGGTCGGCACCGACATGCGCGGCCGCGAGGCGTTTCAGGAAATCGACTATCGCGCCGTGTTCGGCACGATGGCGAAATGGGCGGTGGAGATCGACGATGTCGAGCGCCTGCCGGAAATCGTTGCGCGGGCCTGGACGACGGCGCTGACCGGGCGGCCCGGCCCGGTCGTGATCGCCTTGCCGGAGGACATGCTGACGACGCTGACCGATGTTGCCGCACTCAGCGGACCGGCCAGGGTTTTCGAGGCGGCTGCCGACGCCGATGCGCTGGCCGAGGCCCGGTCGATGCTTGCCGCATCCCGCAGGCCGGTCATCCTGATCGGCGGCGCCAACTGGTCGGCGCAAGGGCGCGCCGCGCTCCAGGCTTTCGCAGAATCCTCCGACATTCCGGTGGTCGCGGCGTTTCGCTTCCAGGATCAGTTCGACAATGGCTCGCCAGTCTTCGTCGGCGAGGCGGGCGTCGGCATGGTTCCCCATGTCAAGAAACTGATCCGCGACGCCGACGTCATCCTGGCGATCAATGTGCGCTTTGGCGAGATGACCACGGACGGCTACACGCTGCTGTCCGTGCCCGAGCCGAAGCAGAAGTTGATCCATGTCCACGGGTCGGATCGCGAGATCGGCAAGATCTATGTGCCTTCGCTCGGCATCCATGCCGGACCGAACGCCTTCGCCAAAGCGCTGTCGCCGGTGAAGGGCGACTGGGCCGAGTGGCGGTCACAGGCGCGCCAAAGCTACGAAGGCACGTTCACGGCGCCAGCCCAGCCTGGCCCCGTCGACATGGTCGAGGTCAGCCGCTGGTTGCGCGAGACGCTGCCCGACGACGTCATCCTGACCAATGGCGCCGGCAATTTCACCGTCTGGCCAAACAAGTTCTTCAAATTCGGCCCAAAGGCACGGCTGCTTGCGCCGCAATCCGGCGCCATGGGCTACGGCCTGCCGGCGGCAATCGCGGCCAAGGTTGCGTGTCCCGGCCGCACCGTGGTCTGCTTTGCAGGCGACGGCGATTTCCAGATGAACTGCCAGGAACTGGGAACGGCGATGCAGGCCGGCGCGCAGCCGATTGTGCTGATCCTGAACAATGGCATCTACGGCACCATCCGCGCCCATCAGGAGCGGCACTATCCGGCGCGCGTGTCGGGAACCACGATCGAAAATCCGGATTTCGTAGGCATCGCCCGGGCCTACGGCTTCCACGCCGAGCGGGTCGGCGCGACCGTTGATTTCGCCGGCGCTTTCGGCAGGGCGCTCGCGTCGACGACCGGCGCAGTCCTGGAGCTGGATATTTCCCCGGAAGCCCTCACGCCGCGCCAGACCCTGTCCCAGATGCGCGAAGCAGCGCTCGCTTCGCAGAAGGCCAACGTATGACCAGTACGGCAAATGACATCCGTCTCGGCGCGGATATCGGCGGCACCTTCACCGATATCGCGCTCGATGTGCGTGGCACGATCTTCTCGACCAAGATCCTGACCAACTATGCCGCGCCCGAGCAGGCGATCCTCGACGGCATCGAGATCGTCGTGCGCGACGCCGGCATTTCGCTGGCGGACGTCGACATCGTGATCCACGGCACCACGCTGGCGACGAACGCGCTTATCGAGCGCCGTGGCGCGAAGACCGCACTGGTCACGACCGAAGGTTTTCGCGACGTGATCGAGATGCGCACGGAGAACCGCTTCGAGCAGTATGATCTGAATCTCCAACTGCCGCCGCCGCTGATCCCGCGCGAGGACCGCTTTACGGTCAAGGGCCGGATCGGAGCCCAGGGCCAGGAACTGCAGCCGCTCGACGAAGCAGCGCTGGAAGATATCGCCGGACGGATTGCGGCCGGCGGTTTCGGCTCGGTGGCGATCGGTTTCATCCACTCCTACGCCAACCCGGCTCACGAGCTCCGAGCCCGCGAAATTCTCGCCCGGAAGCTGAACATTCCGATTTCGGTCAGCGCTGAAGTATCGCCGCAGATGCGTGAGTTCGAGCGCTTCAACACGGTCTGTGCCAACGCCTATGTGCGACCGCAGATGGCGGACTATCTCGCCCGCCTGCAGATACGCCTGAAGGAAATGGGCGCCGCATGCCCGGTTTTCATGATCCATTCCGGCGGCGGCCTGATCTCGGTGGAAACCGCCTCGGAATTCCCCGTGCGGCTGGTCGAGTCCGGTCCGGCGGGCGGCGCAATCTTTGCCGCCGACATCGCCAGGCGCTTCGGCCTGGAGAAGGTCGTATCCTATGACATGGGCGGCACGACCGCCAAGATATGCCTGATCGAGGACTATGTGCCGCGCACGGCCCGGACCTTCGAGGTCGCGCGCACCTATCGCTTCTGCAAGGGCTCCGGGATGCCGATCTCCATCCCGGTGATCGAGATGATCGAGATCGGCGCCGGCGGCGGCTCCATCGCCTGGGTAGACGCCATGGGCCGCATCCAGACCGGACCGGAAAGTGCTGGATCAGAGCCGGGCCCGGCCTGCTATGGCCGCGGCGGTAAGCGTCCGGCGATCACCGACGCCGATCTGGTGCTTGGCAAGCTCGATCCCGACAATTTCGCCGGCGGCGCCATCCGGCTCGACACGTCCGCATCCGAACTGGCCATCCTGCGCGACCTGGGCGAGCGCCTGTCGCTCGATGCCATGTCGACGGCCTTCGGCATCTGCGAGGTGGTCGACGAGAACATGGCCAATGCCGCTCGCGTCCATGCCGTCGAGAACGGAAAGAACATTTCCGACAATTTGATGATCGCCTTCGGCGGCGCGGCACCGCTTCACGCGGCAAGGCTCTGCGAAAAACTCGGCATCGACCGGTGCATCGTTCCCAAGGGCGCGGGCGTCGGATCGGCGATCGGCTTCCTCAAGGCTCCCTTCGGCTACGAGGCTCTGGCGTCCAGGCTCACGCGGCTCTCGCAATTCAAGCCTGCCGAGATCAACGCCTTGCTTGGCGAGCTCAAGGCTTCGGCCGAGGGCTTCGTGCGGACCGGCGCCAGCGGCACGATCGTCTGCGAAATCACCGCCTTCATGCGCTACGCCGGTCAGGGCTGGGAGATCCCCGTGGCGCTGCAGGACACGCCGTTCGGCGACGATGCCGCCACCAGCCTCAAGGATCTGTTCGAGGCGAACTACCAACGCTTCTTCGGTCGCGCCATCGAAGGGCTCGACGGGCTGGAAGTCGAGATCGTCACCTGGTCGGTCAAGGCCACGGATGTTCGACCCACCGCCGCCCGGCACGATCTGACGACGGGCCACCGCACCAATGAGCCGGCCACGACCCGAGCGGTATTCGATCCGGCCAGCGGCGAACCGCGGACCTATGGCATCGTCGAACGAGAACTGCTCTGCGCCGGCGATCGCGTGGCAGGCCCGGTGGTCATCGTCGAGCGCGAGACCTCCACCGTCGTCACCACAAGCTTCGACGCCGTTATCCAGAGCGACGGTGCCATCCTTCTGATCCGCAAAGGCAGCCAAGCATGAGCGACATTGGCGAAATCCGCATGCAGGTCATGTGGAACAGGTTGATCTCGGTGGTCGAGGAGCAGGCGCTCACCCTGCTGCGCACGGCCTTCTCGACCTCCGTGCGCGAGTCCGGCGATCTGTCGGCGGGCGTGTTCGATCCCAGCGGCCAGATGCTGGCACAGGCGGTCACCGGCACACCCGGCCATGTCAACACCATGGCCGAGGCGGTGCTGCATTTCATGAACGAAATCCCGCGCGACAATATGTTCGAGGCAGATACCTACGTCACCAACGATCCGTGGCTGGGCACCGGCCACCTGCACGACATCACCATGGTATCGCCGTCGTTTCTGAACGGCGAACTCGTGGCATTCTTCGCCTGTACTGCCCATGTGGTCGATGTCGGCGGACGCGGCTTTGGCGCCGACGCCAAGTCTGTCTACGAGGAAGGCATCCAGATCCCGATCATGAAGTTCGCGGAGAAGGGCAAGGTCAATCTCGACCTCGTCAGGATCCTGCGTGCCAATGTCCGCGAGCCGAACCAGGTCGTCGGCGATTTCTATTCCCTGGCCGCCTGCAACGAAGTCGGCCATCGACGCCTTGTCGACATGATGAAGGAGATCGGCCTGACGTCTCTGGACGGGCTCGGCGACTTCATCTTCTCGCGAACCCGCGACGCCATGTCCGAACGCATCAAGGCGCTGCCGAAGGGAAGCTGGTCCAACGAGCTGGTGACTGATGGTTACGACAAGCCGGTGAAGCTTGCGGCAGCTGTTACGGTTCGCGAGGACGGCGTCGAAGTCGATTTCACCGGCACCGACCCGATGAGCCGGTGGGGCATCAACTGCCCGATCATCTACAGCAAGGCCTACGCCTGCTACGCCCTGAAGTGCGTGGTGGCGCCCGACATCCCGAACAATGCCGCCTCGCTTGCCTTTTTCACTGTGTCGTCGCCGGTCAATATCCTGAATGCCGTGCGGCCGGCGCCCGTGGCGCTGCGGCACATCTTCGGCCACATGGTTCCCGACCTCGTGCTTGGAGCGATTTCCAAGGCGTTGCCCGGGACGATCCTTTCAGAAGGTGCCGGCGCGCTGTGGAACATCCATATCTCGGTGCGGCCGGTCGCCGGCGGTTTGGGCCGTCGCGCCGAAGTGCTGATGTTCAACTCCGGCGGCATGGGCGCGCGCCCTGGACTCGACGGACTGTCGGCGACGGCCTTCCCCTCCGGCGTTCATACAATGCCGATCGAAGCGACGGAGCATACCGGTCCGATCGTCATCTGGCGCAAGGAGTTGCGCCCCAATTCCGGCGGCGACGGCGAATTCCGCGGCGGTCTTGGACAGATTCTCGAGATCGCGGCGACCGAAGGCCACGAGTTCGATTTCTCGGCCATGTTCGACCGCGTCAAGCACCCTGCCCACGGACGCAACGGTGGAAAGGCCGGCATCGCGGGCGTGGTCAAGCTGGACGATGGTACTCATATGCGGCCCAAGGGATGGCAGCACGTTCCAGCCGGCCGTCGGTTGATACTGGAATTGCCGGGCGGCGGCGGCTATGGCGACCCGGCCAAACGCAGTGCCGAGGCGAAGGCGCAGGATCAATCCAGGGGGTATGTTACGGAGGACGGCAAATGAGCTACATCTCCTCGCGCCTGTCCGTGGTCAAGCCGTCGGCTTCGATGGCGGCCTCGCAAGCCGCCAAGGCACTGAGGGCCAAAGGCGTCGACGTCATCGACCTTGGCCTTGGAGAACCTGATTTTCCGACGCCTGCCCACATCATCGAAGCGGCCTATGCGGCCGCCAAGGCGGGCCAAACCCTCTATACCGCCGCGGCCGGCACGCCGGAAGTGCGCGAGGCTGCGGCCGGGAAGTTCAGGCGCGAGAACGCGCTGGACTATACGGCCGACGACATCGTCGTGGCCAACGGCGCAAAGCAGATCATCTTCAACGCGCTGATGGCCACGCTGGAACCCGGCGACGAGGCCATCCTGCCCGCACCCTATTTCGTGTCCTATCCCGAGATGGTGAAGCTGCTTGGCGGCACGCCAGTCACGGTCGAATGCCCGGAAAGCGGCGGCTTCAGGCTGACGCCCGAGCTTTTGGAAAAAGCGATCACGCCGAGGACCAAATGGCTGTTCCTGAACATGCCCGGCAATCCGTCCGGCGCTGTCTACTCGGCCGACGATCTCAAGGCTCTTGGGGCGGTCCTCGCCAGGCATCCGCAGGTGCTGGTGCTGTCCGACGAGATCTATGAGCACATCATCTTCGATGGTCGCGAATTCGTATCCTTCGGCAAGGCTTGCCCGCAACTGAAGGACCGAAGCCTCATCGTCAACGGCGTGGCCAAGGCCTATGCGATGACCGGCTGGCGTGTTGGCTACGCCGCCGGCCCGACACCACTCGTCAAGGCGATGGCGACGATTCAAAGTCAGTCGGTCACTTCGGTCTGCTCGATCGCCCAGGTGGCGACGGTCGCGGCGCTGAACGGCCCGCAGGACGAGGTGGCCCGTTTCCGCAAGGCATTCGAGGCGCGCAGAAATTTGGTGGTCGATGGCATCAGGCGCATCAACGGCCTGACCCTTCCACCGCCGGAAGGCGCCTTCTATGCCTATATCGGCTGTGCCAGCCTGATCGGCCGCAAGACACCCAAAGGCGTCGTTCTGGAGGACGATACGGCGGTGGCGACCTATCTCCTGAACGAAGGCCGCGTGGCATCGGTGCCGGGAGCTGCCTATGGGCTTTCACCGTATTTCCGCATCTCCACCGCCACCAGCGAGGAGGTGCTTGCCGAGGCGATCGCGCGGATCAATGCCGCCGTCGCGCAAGTGGAGTAGATCATGCCCCATTACGAACGCATCCTGATCACCGGCGCCGCCGGCCGGCTCGGCTCGGAACTGCGAAAGGGGCTGGTGCCACTGGCAGGAACGATCCGCGTAGCAGGCCGCGAGCCGTTCGGCGACCTTGCCGCGCACGAGGAAGAGGCGATCTTCGATCTCGCCGACATGGAGGCGACAATTGCCGCCACCAAGGACTGCGACGCGATCGTGCATTTCGGCGGCGCGCCGCTTGAATGCGCCTGGCAAACGATCCTGGATTCCAGTATTCGCGGCTCCTATCACATCTATGAAGGCGCGCGGAAGCATGGCGTGAAGCGCGTCATCTATGCTTCCTCAGTGCATGCCATCGGCTACCATGAAGTCGAAGCCCATATCGGCGTCGACGCGCCAGTGCGCCCCGACAGTCTCTACGGCGTGTCGAAGAACTTCGTCGAGAGCCTGAGCCGGCTCTACTGGGACAAGTTCGGCATCGAGACGGCGTGCCTGCGCATCTTCTCGTCCTTTCCCGAACCGGCCGACCGCCGCATGTTGTGGTCATACCTTTCCTTCGCCGACTGCGTGCGCTTGGTCGAGGCTTCGCTGACCGCGCCGCGTGTCGGCCACACGATCTCCTTCGGCATCTCCGACAACAAGCTGAAGATGGTCGACAACAGCGGCGCGAACCATCTGGGGTTCATCCCGCAAGACAGTGCCGAGCCATTCCGTGCTGCCGTCGAGGCGAAAACACCCGTTCCCGATCCGACAAAGCCATCGGTGAAGTATCTCGGCGGCTGGTTCTGCGAACTCGGCCACCCGGACGACAAGCCGGCATAAAGGTCAAAAGCGCGTCGCGTCGAAACGGATTCATGCGACGCGCTTTAAGTCTTTGTTTGTATGCATGTCGTTGTCTCAAAACCGGGGCCACTTTTGAGCGACATGCATAAGTAGCGGGACAACCAGCCGCCGCTCGGTTGTAAACTCCGCGCACTACCGGCTCATTTCGCATGCCAGCACCTGATCAGAACGTGAAGCGCCCTTCGTGCCGAAAAGTAGAAAAATCAATGCTCTTGCGAGTCCATTCTATCTCCTGCCTTAGTTGGCAGCTGGTTCTCATCGAACTGTCGGACTTGCTCGGTCAACCAATCACGAAATAGGGCGATGTGACGTCGACGCGACGAATTATAGACGGAAACCGAGTAGAAATATCGGCCTGTGGTTACAACATTAGGATGAGCCAGGACAGTAAGACCGCTGGCAAGCGATCGGTCGATCACCGGTCTCGTTCCCAAAGAGATACCCTCACCATTTTCCGAAGCCCTCAAAGCCAACAGTGAATCGTTCACCTTCAGGGTTGTGGGTAGGCTTAGTGGAACGGAGATCCCGCTTGCCCTGAACCATTCGCCCCAACCAAGGCGATATCGGTGTGCGTCCACGTAGTGAACGAGTCTGTGTTCGAGAAGGTCACTAGGCAGGGTGATAGGACCATACCGTTGCAAGTATTCTGGACTGCAGATGCAGTTTATGGTCTCGCGCCACAGGCGCGACGTTTCGTATCCTGGCCAATTTCCATCTCCAATTCGGATGTGTAAATCTATGCCATCGGCCGTTAGATCGGGATCGCGGTCGGTGCACCGGAGATCTATTATCAAGGTTGGGTCATGTTCGCGTAGTAGAGGGAGTCGCGGCAGCAGCCATTCGTTGGCCATTACTGTGGATGTACTGACGACCACCACATTTCGCTGAGGCGCCCCCGAAATCTCGTCGACGGTGTCGGCTATAGCAGTGAGGCTTCCCGATACGGAAGCGAACAATCTCTGTCCGTGTGATGTGAGCTTTAAGGCGCGTCGCTCCCTGACGAACAACAACTGAGCAAGGCTTGCTTCCAATTGCCGAATTCCGTGGCTCACGGCAGGCTGAGTAATCGAAAGTTCTTCCGCGGCTTTCGAGAAGTTCAGATGCCGCGCAGAGGCCTCGAACACCATCAAGCTGTGAAGCGAGGGGAGTGTCCGCCTGAGCGAGGAACGACGTTGATTACTCATACAACCATAAACAGAATTAGCCTTTACGTGGCAGGCCCCATCCGAGAACCTCACGATGAACCCCAACCCTAAGCCGTCTCAGCGCTTACGGGAATAGGTCAACATCGGTTATGGAAGTCATTCCGCATGACCAACGACCCGTTGCTTCAGCCCTTTCAACTGAAGCACCTGCACCTGCGCAACCGGCTTCTCTCCACCGCGCACGAGCCCTCGTACACCGAAGATGGTTTCCCGAAGGAACGCTACCGTCTGTACCATTCGGAAAAGGCCAAGGGCGGGATTGCCATGACGATGATCGGAGGGTCCTCCGTCGTCGCGCCTGACAGTCCTCAGGCCTTCGGCAACATCACGCTTTACAAGGACGAATGCGTCCGCTGGCTGCGCGAATTGGCAGATGATGTCCATGACAAGGGTGCAGCCGTGATGATCCAGATCACGCACCTCGGCAGCCGAACGAATTGGAACAAGGCCGACTGGCTGCCGGTCGTCGCGCCGTCACCGATACCCGAGCCGGCTCATCGCGCATATCCGAAGGCTATGGAGGACTGGGATATTGAGCGGATTGTCACCGCATACGCAGACTGTGCCGAAAAGGTAAAAGCAGCGGGTTTGGACGGACTGGAACTCGAGGGTGCGTCTCATATCATCGCTCAATCTTGGTCACCCAGAACGAACCGTCGCGAAGACGAGTATGGTGGCTCACTCGACAACCGTATGCGGTTGGTCATGCGGATATTGTCTGCCGTTCGCGAGCGGGTGGGTCAGGATTTCGTCGTCGGCGTCCGGGCCGTTTGCGACGAAGAGTGGGATAGCGGCCTGGAGCCAACAGAAGGTATCGAGATCGCCCGACGCCTAAGCGCTTCCGGATTGATAGATTTCATCAATGTCATTCGAGGACATGCAGCCACTGATGCAGGCCTGAGCAACGTCATTCCCAGCATGGGTGCTCGGTCGGCACCGCATCTGGATTTCGCCGGCGTGGTGCGAAGCGAGGCGCGTATACCAACTTTCCATGCGGCACGAATTCAGGATGTTGCGACAGCACGGCATGCAATATCTAGCCCGTCTTATTCATGAGCGCGATTGCGCGTTTGCCGCCAGCGAGCCGGCGCGGATGGTTGAGGCGGCTTTTTCACCGCGACTTGGGCTGGACTTGTTGAA